>CAWUID010000008.1:0-56924 GCA_963922315.1 uncultured Gammaproteobacteria bacterium | reverse complement strand
ATGACTTTGGCCAGCTTTGCCTTCCGATTAGGCTGCTGAAACTCTAAACTCTAGGCATTAAATAAACCAGATGAATGGTCACAAGCATTAATAGCATGCCCATTTATTTCTTTCATATTGTTCTCACTTTGGTTTCATCATGCTTTAGCAATTCGTTTAGCGCCTACTGGAAAACCTGATACATCCAGAATTTCAAAAGAAAGCTATTCACAAATAATTCGTCGTTGGAGCTTTGCTGTCGCGATGTTTGGAAATTTCGTATTTATCCCTTTGACGGCCATTAGTTTACATCAGATTAAGGAACTATATTGGTTTTTTTATATTGCAATTTTTCTTCTTGGGTTAACGGTGATTCTGTTTTTTATATGGTTTCATCTTCAATATTACAAAAAAGAAATATAGTTTATAAATCCAGAAATGAAAACTGGTTAAAGCTATTTAAATGTTTTACATCTGGTGTCATGTTTTCACTGATTCATTTAATCCGGATAAAGTACATCTTCACTCATGACCACACTATTACTGATCAGACATGGTGAAACTGACTGGAATGTCGAAGGACGCTACACAGGTCAGTCAGACATACCTCTCAATAACACAGGACGAAAACAAGCTGAAGATTTAGCAAATCGCCTGCAAAACAATCCACCGGATGTCATCATTTCGTCAGACCTGTGTCGTGCCAGAGAAACGGCTGACGCCCTCGCCACCGCCTGCAACATTACTATCCATACAGATGCCAGACTCCGCGAAATCCATCAGGGTGTCTGGGAAGGTATGCTGTTTCCTGACATCAAAGCCAGATTCAGCAAGGCATTTGCAGCACAGCGGGAAAACCCGCTCACCGTATCCGCACCAGACGGCGAAACCGTTGGTCAGGTACATGACCGGGTTTTCAGCGCACTCAAGGATATTCTGCACACATATCACGGCCACCGCACAGCGATTGTGGCGCATGGGTTAGTGCTGGCTCTGGTCAAAACACAGGTATATCACCATCCGATTACAAAAGTCTGGGATCTGCTACCACCCAACGCAGAAAGCGAAGAAATCAACGCCGATGCGATAAAAGATTATATTTCGTTGCCTGAATTGACGAGTAATCAATAAATTTATGTTAACTTATCACTGTTTTCATAGCTTTTTTAGTTTATTTCCGGACCAGACCATTGATAAATAATGTTATTTTAGGGCAATCAGGCGGACCAACCTGTGTTATCAATGCCAGTTTATGTGGCCTGATTCAGGCAGCACAGGCAGCACAAAATATGGGACGCGTTTTCGGTATGCGGTATGGTATCGAAGGCTTTATCAACGATGAAATCATTGATCTCGATGCTGAGTTAACGGAAACTATTAACCAACTCAGACATACCCCTTCTTCTGCGCTGGGTTCCTGTCGTTATAAATTGCAGGATAGTGACCTGCCACTTATTCTGGCAAGGTTTAAGCGATACAACATACGTTATTGTTTTCTTATCGGTGGTAACGATACGATGGAAACGATTTGTCGTATCGAAAGGTATTGTCAGAAAAATAATTATGACTTTATCGGTGTTGGGGTACCAAAAACTGTCGATAATGATTTATATGGTACCGATCACGCGCCAGGTTTTGCGTCGGCAGCAAAATATATCGCATTGTCTACGCAACAGTCCGGACAACTCGCCAGAGATATGCAGCGGGTCGATCAGTATCTGATCCATCAGACCGTGGGCAGAGATGCCGGGTGGCTGGCGGCTTCCGCCAGCCTGGCCAGACAAAAACCAGAAGATGCACCACATCTGATTTATATGCCTGAACGAAAAATGTCTAAAGCACAGTTTATCTCCGATGTAAACGACTGTGTTAAACGCTATGGATGGGCATCTATTGTTTGCGGCGAAGGGGTTGTCTGGGATGACGGCACACTGGTCTCAGCTTCTGATATAAAAGATGGATTTCACAATGTTGAACGTGGTGCCAAAGGCGGGGTCAGTGCTGCAATTAACCTGCATAAAATTATTCGTGAAGCAACCGGGATGCGCGGGGAATTTCAGGTAAGCGAATCATTAGCGATGTGTGCTATTGATCGAGTCAGTGCAATAGATGCAGAAGAGGCTTATCAATGCGGTAAAAAAGCGGTCGAACTGGGTGCTGCCGGAATATCTGGTGTTATGGTCAGCATCAGAAGAAACAAATCCGAAAACTATGCAGTTTCTTTAACCAGTATTTCATTACATGAAGTTGCCAGAAAAACCAGAAACATGCCGGATCACTTTATCAATGAAGCTGGTAATGATGTGACACAAGCATTTACAGACTATCTGAGGCCACTTGTCGGCAGATTAGATGGTTGTACTTCATTAGCTTTCAAAGACGTGGCAGACGCATAATTCGTTGCTTTACCCTGGAGCTCAGCAGGCGTACTCGTGCCGTATAGTCTGATTTTAATGGTGTCACTGAATAGCCAAGGCCTATCAATAAAGCAGTCGTCTCAAGCAAGGTTGAATTAAGCATGGTGAATTTCAACAGAAAGGCACCACTAATACCCATCAGGGTTGGTGTAATATTCAGTATGCGGTTACGCTTGAAATGTTGATTCATTTTTTTTGCTGTCACCAGTAAATCACTCAGGGCAACTAAATTCCCCTGTAAAAAAACCACTTCAGATAAATCAACTGCAACGGCTGAAGCGCCACTCAGCGAAATAGCGACATCCGCCTGCTTGATTGCCAGTGCATCATTGACACCATCTCCGATAAAGCATACTTTTCTGCCGTCCGCCTGCAGCTGCGCCACAATAGCTGCCTTTTGCTCCGGCAATACATCGTAGAAATAATCATCCATCCCTAATGTTTCCGCCAGCCGACGAGTCGGTTCCCGATGATCACCGGATACGATCATCAAACGCTGCACACCATATTGTTTAGCTTGTTGCATAATGTCAGTAATTTCGGGACGGATCGTCGGCTGAATATCAATCACGCCAGCTGCCGTCCGATTCACTGCGACCACAATAGCGGAAAACCCTTGCGCATGTGCAGAGGCTATGGCTGTGTGCAGGATATCCGGTATCTGAATACCTTCAGTAGCCATAAAGCGCGCACTACCGAGATAGATTGTTACCTGTTTCGTTTGGGCAATTACGCCAAATCCGACTTGATATTGTGAATCTTCTAAATCAGGTAACTCCAGTGACAGCTCAATCGCACGCTCCACAATCGCCTGTGCGATCGGGTGCTTCAGGGTTGCCTCGGCGGCTGCAGCATACGCCAGTACTGACTTCTCAGTGTAGTCGGTATCCACGGTAATCTTACCCACACTGGGCCTGGCTTCTGTAAGTGTGCCAGTTTTATCAAACAAAATGGTATCAATCTGGTTCAGGGTTTCGAGCGCCCTGGCATCCTTAATCAGAATGCCTTGCCGCTGAGCCGCTGTAATATAATTCAGCGTGGCCAATGAGGTTGTTCCGATCAACCGGTTTCCGAAACTACTATTTAATACGGCAGCAACGCTCGCCGGAGCTAAAAAGGGTAATGATAACGCTGTCAGTCCCATCACTGACACAGCAGCCCGGTCAGCCCATTTTTCAACATCTGACTGGAAGCTGGTTTCCAGACAAGTCTCATCATTCAGAATGCGACCGATCGCAGAAATCGCGGTATCATCACCTTTTTTATCAACGTTTAACCATATTTTTCCCGCAATTAATAGGGTCGAAGCAAAGACTTCATCACCCTTGTCCTTTTCAGCCGGTTGCAGTTCACCGGTTAACGCCTGTTGGTCAACTAAGCCTTGACCTGACTGAACTGTACCATCAACCGGTATCACATCGCCTGCCTGTACCACCACAATATCATCATCAGTCAGATCGGTCAGAGAAATTTCTATTTCCTGATCATGCCGGATAATCCACACCGTATTAGGCAAATCACGACACACATCAATCAAAGTTGAGGTTGTATGATTTTTAGTTCTCGCCAGTAGTTGTTGTGCAAGATAGTAAAACGTATTACCGATCATCAATGCAAAATATTGCTGGGTAAACAGGCAAGTGGTAATGATCGCGCCTGTGATCACCTCATTATCAATCCGCCCGCACCGGAGCGATTGAAAAGCTCTTTTAAATAATGGCACAGCCGTATATGAATACACGGCAAGACCTGCTACTAAAGCTGCCGGCATGATATAACCGAGCGCAACGCAACCTAAGGCAAATGTACTGATTCCTAAATGATGGTCATAATGCGCCAGTTCGGCGGCATTTTTTTCAACCCGAGTCATCTTCTGCGTATCTGACTGCAACCTCGGTAGCTGTCTATTCCCGCGTTTCTGTAAGCGTTTGAATATTACATAAACCCCGGCACAAAGGCCACAATCAAACAAAAACATATATCGTTATCCTGACTAATTCTGCATACTAGTGATTACATAAAGATAGCATCTACTAAAGCATTAGTTATCGGCCGACTCAGCCAGGCACCAGATACTATTTTTATCTCGAAGTTTTACCAGACATTATATAATTTTCTGTCTGACCCCGGTAAGACAATCCAGTTAACCGGCACAGATGAGCACAACAATAATCCATATGTTAGACACCTCCGAATTCTGGCAGAAACTGACACAGCAGGGTCCTTATTACCGTTCTGAATTTGATCTGCAGCGCGCCTTCCGTGAACAGCCGAACCGGTTCGCGACACTACATTGCCATGCACCCTATATTCGCGCAGATCTTTCAAAACATTTGTGGTCACGTGACGTCCTGCAAAATCTGATCAAATTAGCTGATACTTCAGAACTGTTCAACAAACGATCCCAACTGCTCAACGGCACCCTGATCAACCCGACCGAAAAACGCACCATAGACCATGCATTCTGGCGTCATCAGGCAGTTTCCACACAACCACCCGCCGCATTGCGGGAGATGCTGCAACTGGCTGAACAAATCCGTCAGGATGACGCTATCAAGCATGTGGTGCATATCGGTGTGGGTGGTTCAGGTCTCGGACCACAGATGAGTGTACTGGCGATGGAAGGCCACACATCATGCCATCAGACATTACATTTTGTGACGAACATGGATGGACATGATCTGCTTTCCAAAACAAAAGATCTGAACCCAGAACAAACTTTGTTCATTATCATTTCCAAGTCGTGGTGTACTCAGGAAACGTTACAAAATGCCCACACAGCCATCACCTGGTTCCGCGAGCACGGTGGTCAGGACATCAACCGGCATTTTGTCGCCATTTCTGCACGCCCCGATTCAGCGCAGGCAATGGGCATTCAGCAAGTGTTAACGCTACCGGAAGGCATGGGTGGCAGAACATCCATCTGGTCAACCGTAGGCCTGGCTTTAGCACTCGCTCTGGGCACTGAAGGCTTTATGTCTTTTCTACGTGGTGGTGCAGCAATGGATGCCCATTTCGCCACCGCACCTGCAACGCATAACCTACCTCTCTGGCTGGGCCTGTCTGATGTCTGGAATCATACCTTTCTGCAGATGTCCAGCCGGTGCATTGCTCCTTATCATCATTACCTGCGTCGTTTGCCTGCCTACTTGCAACAGCTGGATATGGAAAGTAACGGCAAGCGAGTCGATCTCCAGGGACGTCTGCTACCCTACCATACCACTGCCGTGATCTGGGGTGAGGCTGGCAGCACCGGACAGCATGCCTTTTTTCAATGGCTGCACCAGAGTACCCGGCGCATTCCGGTCGAATTCATTACCGTGCGTCAGCCGCAGCATGACCTGACAGATCAGCATCATACCCTGCTGGCGAATGCACTTGCTCAAAGCCAGGCACTGATGATCGGCTCACAAGCGACGGATGAACAATTGTCCGGGCATCAGGATTTTCCCGGCAACCGCCCGAGTACGATGTTGATGCTGGAAGACTTATCTCCGGCATCACTCGGCGCCCTGCTCGCCCTGTATGAACATCGTGTATTTGTCTCCGGCATCATCTGGGGTATCAACAGCTTTGATCAGTTCGGCGTGGAACTGGGCAAAACACTGGCAGCAGATATTGCACCTCGCCTGAAAACCGGCGACACCACCGGACTGGACACCTCCACCGCAGGCCTCATCCAATGGATTCACCCGACATCATGCTAGATCCAACCCTTTTTAAGGCATACGACATTCGCGGCACGGTACCGCAACAATTAAACCCTGACGTCGCCCGAATGCTGGGCCTGGCCTTCGGCCAGACAGCTCTCGCAGCAGGAGAAACTCAAGTCGCTGTTGGTCGCGATGGCCGCCTCAGTGGGCCAATGCTGGCGGAAGCCCTGATTCAGGGACTACTCCAATCCGGGATAGATGTACTGGATATCGGCAGAGTCACGACGCCAATGCTGTATTTTGCTGCCAGTACGTTATGCCGCAGCGGCATCCAGATCACCGGCAGTCACAACCCAAAGGACGATAACGGATTCAAAATGATGTTGCAGGGCCAGACCCTGCATGGTGAAGCAATCCAGGCACTGCACCGAACCATAACAACCGGTGTGCAGCCGGCACAGACACCCGGCCAGCAACACACAATCAGCGATTTAGCCACAACCTATCAACAACGCATCATCAGCGATATTCAGCTACAGCGGCCGCTGAAAATTGTCGTCGACTCCGGCAATGGTGTGGCAGGTGAGTCAACCCCCAGGATACTACGCGCTCTGGGCTGCGAAGTCATCGAACTGTACAGCGAAGTAGACGGTAATTTCCCGCATCACCATCCTGATCCGGGCAAACCGGAAAACCTGCAGGATCTGCTCACCACCGTGCAAGCCACCGGGGCCGAACTCGGCCTGGCACTGGATGGTGATGGTGACCGACTCGGAGTTGTCACCCGTACCGGTCAGATTATTCTGCCGGACCGACTGATGATGTTATTCGCGCGAGACGTACTGAGCCGCCAACCTGGCAGCACTATCATGTTTGATGTGAAGTGTTCACAACAACTCGGTCAGGTGATTACACAAGCCGGTGGTCAGCCACTGATGTACAAGACCGGTCACTCGCTGATCAAGGCGAAGATGCCAACCGTTGCTTCACCTTTGGGTGGCGAAATGAGTGGCCATTTCTTTTTCCGTGAGCGTTGGTACGGGTTTGATGATGCCACCTATGCTGCCTGTCGCCTGCTGGAAATCCTGAGCCGCTCACCGGATGCCGACAGTGTGCTGAACGCTTTGCCACAAACCTGTGCCACACCCGAGATCAATATTCCTTGCGCCGAAGGTGAACCACACCAGATCGTAACGCAATTACAAGCAAATGCAGAACATACCTTTGTTACGCCCGCCCGGGTAAACATCATTGATGGCGTACGGATTGACTGGCCGGATGGATTTGGCTTAATCCGCGCCTCCAACACCACACCTGTGCTGGTACTTAGATTTGAAGGCCTGACCCCTGAAGCTCTCACCAGAATACAGCATGACATGCTGAACTACCTGCTACAAGTGAAACCCGATGCACAAATCCCTGATCTGCCTCAAATCAATTCATCACTTATTTGTTAAGCTTTTCGGGTTATCTGATATTAACTGATGTAAGCTCGAAACAAGCCTGGTGCACCTGCTGCAGAAAATCTGGCAATTGTGCGGCAGGATAAACCTGACCATTCAGTGCAGCGACCGGACGCACACCAAGCAGACTATTCATCACATAGACCGCCTTAGCCTGGCGTAACTCAGCCAGGCTAAAGGTGGCTTCACGTACCGATATCGCTTGTTGTGCTGCTGTACCCAGCACTAGTTGACGCACCACGCCCGCAATCCCACAGGTATTGATCGGCGGCGTGATATAGCCCGTCTCCTGCAACACCAAAAAATTACTCATGGTGCCCTCAACTACCTGACCCTGCTGATCGCACATTACGCCCTCAACGGCTGGTGGTCGTAACTCTCTACGCGCGAGGATCTGTTCGAGGCGGTTCAGGTGTTTAATACCCGCTAACAGCGGCTGGCTGCCAAGCCGGGTCTGACACGTTTGTAAATGGATGGGGAAATCGACGGCATGGTACAGCGGCTGTTCCGGCCAGGGGTGACAGCTCAGATAACGATCTGGCTGATAATCTGCCGGACGCTGATAACCACGATGGGAGGGGGGGACACTCAGCACAATTCTGAGAACGGCCTGAGCATGAGAGGAAGTCAATTGATTGGCTTCAGCAAGCAATTGATCCGATTGGGGAAAGGGTATGCCAAGGCGATGACAACCTCGTTGCAGACGTTGCAGATGGTACGTCCACAAACAAGGTTGTCCCTGGCGAATGGCAATCGTTTCAAATAAGCCATCACCAAACGAATTGACCGGTTGATCCGCTGGATCAACCGGTCTGCCGTTCAGTAATGCAGTCAGCAAGGCAATCGTTCAGCCAGCAAAGCGACGAAATGCGAGCGATCCGTTAGTACCACCGAAACCGAATGAGTTTGACAGTGCAACATCTATCTTCGCTTCACGCGCCGTATTCGGCACATAATCCAGATCGCATTCTTCATCTGGCTGATCCAGATTGATCGTCGGCGGTAATACCTGATCACGGATTGCCAGCACGGTAAACAGTGCCTCAGCACCACCTGCCGCACCTAACATGTGCCCAGTCATCGACTTGGTTGAACTCATCGCCAGTTGGTATGCATGATCACCGAATGCGCGCTTCACTGCCCGGGTTTCGGCCAGATCGCCTGCCGGCGTCGAAGTCCCATGCGCATTGATGTAATTCACCTGATCAGGATTCACCCCGGCATCTTCCAGTGCCAGCCGCATACAATCAGCCGCACCTTCACCTTCAGCGGATGGTGAGGTCATATGATATGCGTCTGAGTTCATCGCAGAACCGACCAGTTCGGCATAGATGGTCGCACCCCGAGCTTTCGCATGTTCCAGCTCTTCCAGCAGCAGCACGCCAGCACCATCACTCAGCACAAACCCATCACGATCTTTATCCCAGGGACGGCTGGCGCCCTCCGGGTCATCATTCCGGGTGGACAATGCACGCGCGGCGGCAAATCCGCCAAGGCCAGTCGGTGTGGTGCCACGTTCCGCACCACCTGCCAACATCGCGTCCACAGTGCCATACTGAATCATGCGCATCGCATCACCGATGTTATGCGCGCCACTGCTGCAAGCAGACACAATGGAGATGTTCGGCCCTTGCAGACCGTACATAATCGACAGGTTGCCAGCAACCATGTTGATGATATTGGCTGGGACAAAAAACGGTGAAATCCGGCGTGGCCCTGATTTCAGGTACACACCATAGTTCGTTTCAATGCCCGCGATACCACCAATACCAGAGCCAATTGCAACACCAATCCGCTTACGATTCTGATCGGTGATCTCCAGCCCGCTATCCTGCAGTGCCTGAGTACCTGCCGCGATACCGTAATGGATAAATGCGTCCATCTTTTTGATTTCTTTGCGCGGAATGTACCGCTCAACATCAAAATCATAGATGGGCCCGCCAATATGTACGCTGAACGGTGCGATATCTAAGTGGGTAATCTTCTGAATACCACTTTTGCCAGCCAGAACAGACTGCCAGCCAGTCGCCACATCCTGTCCGACCGGTGCGACCAGCCCAAGGCCGGTCACAACCACGCGACGAGCAAACTGAGAATTGTGTGACATCAGATCAGACGACCTCCTCGTTGCAAACAGAACGGCTCAGACAATAATTTATGCGTCGGTATGAGTGTTGATATAGTCAATCGCATTTTGCACTGTCGTGATCTTCTCAGCATCATCATCCGGTATTTCAGCACCGAACTCTTCTTCTAAAGCCATTACCAGTTCTACTGTATCCAGTGAGTCAGCACCCAGATCATCCACGAACAATGCTTCATTCTTCACTTGCGCTTCATCAACACCGAGTTGTTCAACAACAATTTTTTTAACGCGTTCTTCGATCGTGCTCATAGTGTCTTTATCCCTCCGGGACAGATAGTAGCAATTAAGTTAAAAAACCAAAAATTTTCAGTGAGTGTTGTCAGTCAGTTGAATAACAATGTTTTAAGTCATTTTTTGTAGCTTGGGAAAGGATCGAGGTTGAGTCATGGAAATGATAAAACGCTCGCTAATGCATATACATGCCGCCATTCACATGAATCGTCTCACCAGTAATGTAACCTGCTGCCTTCGACGCCAGAAAAGCGACCGTCGCCGCAATCTCTTCCGGCGCACCCAACCGGGCAAGTGGTATCGTAGCTAACAGGTTATCTCGCTGTTCATCAGGCAGGGCCCGGGTCATATCCGTATCAATAAAACCTGGTGCCACTGCATTTACGGTAATACCTCGACTCGCAACTTCCCGCGCCAAGGATCGGGTAAAGCCCAGCATCCCGGCCTTCGCTGCTGCGTAGTTGGCTTGTCCGGGATTCCCACTGGAGCCAACAATAGAAGCAATATTGATAATGCGCCCGGTCTTCAGCTTCATCATCGGCCGCAGACAAGCCTTACTCAGCCGATACAATGAACTAAGGTTTGTATTCAAAACTGTATCCCAGTCTTCCGGTGACATGCGCATCAGCAGATTGTCCCGGGTGATACCCGCATTATTCACCAATATCTGTATCGGGCCATGGGTATCGCGGATATGTTTCACCGCTGCATCTACCGATGCCTGATCTGCAACGTCCAGGCAGATGCCCTGACCAGCCAGCCCGGCGTTAGCAAATTGATCTGTAATCACAGCGGCACCAGCTTCTGTAGTCGCAGTACCGATCACAAAACGATCTGGTTGTGCCAGTGCATGTGCAATTGTCTGACCAATGCCGCGACTGGCTCCGGTCACTAATACAATAACAGGTGATGCAGTCATTCTGGTTTCACATCATATTCAATAGGTTAATAAGGCTGAGCCCCAGGTAAAACCACCGCCGAAGGCTTCCAGCAATAATCGTTGTCCGCGCTGTATCCGGCCATCCCGTATTGCCACATCCAACGCCAGCGGAATAGAGGCTGCCGATGTATTGCCATGTTGTGCAATTGTGGTCACAACCTGCTCCATTGGCAATTGCAATCGCTTAGCGATCGCCTGGATGATACGAATATTCGCCTGATGCGGTACCAGCCAGTCAATATCTGATTGTTGCAAGCCATTCGCGGTCAGAATATCACCAACCATTGCCTGCAGGGTGGTCACTGCCAGCTTAAATACTTCATTACCCTTCATCTGCGTGGTACCAACCGGACCTGCATAATCCGGTAGATGAATGCCCTGCGAGACGCCTCCTGGCACTTGCAAGAGCTCAGCATAACGTCCGTCAGCATGCAGCCGGACATCCTGCACGCCCGGCGCACTTGCCGCTTCCAGAATGACCGCACCAGCTCCATCACCGAATAAAACGCAGGTTGCGCGATCCTGCCAGTCTATCACACGCGAGAAGGTTTCTGCCCCAACCACTAAAACGCACCGATGACTGCCGGAACGGATAAATTTATCCGCGACACTCAGGGCATAAATGAAACCACTGCAAGCTGCCTGCAAATCAAATGCAGGGCAGCCATAATTACCCAGACGACGCTGCAGTAAACAGGCCGTACTCGGAAAAATCTGATCCGGCGTTGTGGTTGCCACCAGAATCAAATCAATATCTGTTGCAGCCCGATCAGCAGCCTGTAAGGCCCGACAGGCTGCCTGTTCTGCCAGATCTGCCGTAGTTTCGTGTTCTGCTGCAATATGCCGTTGCAGAATACCAGTACGTGTCCGGATCCATTCGTCTGAGGTATCAACCTTTTGTGCCAGGTCGTGGTTAGTCCATACCTGCTCCGGCAAATAGCTACCAGTTCCGGCAATACGGGCAAATTGTGTCATAAAGGAATCATTCATGTCAGGCGAGTTGAACGGCAACCCGATCTGCAATACGGTCAGGCACGTTGGCCCGTACTTCTTTTTTCGCTATCGACAAGGCATGTTCCAGTGCAAATTGATCTGCCCCACCATGACTTTTCACTACAATCCCACGCAACCCGAGTAAGGCAGCCCCATTGTAACATCTGGGATCAATCTGTTGCTGCATCGACTTTAATACAGGTAATGAACACACCGCGGCCAGACGTCGTAACCAGTTCTGTCGATATTCACGCTGCAATAGCGTCTTAATCAGCTTCGCAACCCCTTCGCTGGTTTTCAGCGCAATGTTACCGGCGAAACCATCTGTGACCACCAGATCCAGCCCGGCACGCAGATAAATATCATCTCCTTCAACATATCCCGCATAGTTCAGGCCACTCTTGCTGACGAGCTGGTGTGCCAACCTGATCTGTGCACTGCCTTTAATATCTTCCTGACCAACGTTCAGCAATCCGACCACAGGTTGTGACACACCATCCACTGCCCGGATCAGCTCAGCACCCATAATCGCGAACTGACGCAGATGTTCAGCTGAGCTATCAATATTTGCGCCCAGATCCAGCATCCAGGTACGCCCATCCACGGCAGGCACAGATGCGATGATCGCAGGCCGGTCAATGTGCGGTAATGTCTTCAGCACAAAACGTGCCGTTGCCATCAGCGCCCCAGTGTTGCCGCAACTGATGCAGGCATCTGCCCGACCAGATTTGACCAGGTTGATCGCCACCCGCAGAGACGAATCTTTCTTTTTGCGCAGAGCACTGGCTGGCGGTTCATCCATTGCCACGACCTGACTCGCTATCTGTATCTCCAGTCGTGGCGGAAGCTGACCGCCTGGCAGATAGCGGCGAATATCAGTTTCCAGCCCAATCAGAATCATTGAGCAATCAACATGCTGCGTCACAAAGCGACAGGCTGCAGGCACGGTCACCGCCGGACCGACATCACCACCCATGGCATCCAGGGCTAGTGTCACTGGGGCCATACTACTATCCTGAATCAAATCAGTAATAACAGTTCAGGAAACAGCTACTTGGTAATGACTTGTTCACCACGATAATAACCATCGGGAGACACGTGATGACGCAGATGCACATCACCTGACACCGGGTCAGTTGACAAGGCAGCTGTTTTTAATCTGTCATGCGAACGCCGCATACCACGTTTTGAGGGAGTTTTACGACTTTTCTGTACGGCCACGGGATTCTCCTGGGCAATAAAAATTTCAAGGGTTGAGCTGCAGCTCACGCAAAACTGCGAACGGGTTGCGGGGCGTTTCCGTTGCGGTATCGGCAGTAGCAAAATAGTCAGCCTGCACCACGCACTGTTCCGTATGCGTGGGTAATTGAGGCATCACCAGCCATAATTCTTCGGTCAGCAGATCAGACAGTAACACAGAGCCTGTTGCTGAGACCTGCAATGGCTCATAGGCAGCAGGCAGTTGTTGTTCAGCAGCGTCCGTGCGCACTGGCGAGAGCAACGTCACGCATTCTACCGGCCAATTCATAGTCTGCAGACAACGTTGACATACCAGAGGCAACTCAGCGCTGAGACACAAGCGCAGGCGTGCAATGCCTTCATCGTCATAATCACAGGCCAGATCATAAGTGACCACACCATGATCGGATGACAACACGGGTATCACATCTGGCAAATCCGCCAAAGCTATCTGCCCACGCAACTGCACATGCTGTTGACACAGTTTAAAAGGATGTAACCATTTCTTTGCAGGCATAACCGAATTATTTTAAAGCACAAGACTCAGGTCAGGCAAATTTTTTGCGATCAGCGACCAAAGCTAAGATCAGAATTTATTTTAGGTTTCATCATCAGCCAAAATATTTTTACTCCCTGATCAGGGGATAACTAACTGACCTTATTGACTTTTTAATGGGAACGGCACTTGACCTTAACCAGAACTCAGCCTAATATGGTTGGCAATGTGGGTTAAAGTGGCGAATTGTGGTGCAAGAACCCATAACCAACTTTATCCTGCGGACTTATCTGTCTTTTCTGAATCGTATGCTACTAGGCACTCACACCCTTAATCTGGATAACAAAGGACGCATGGCGATACCAGCAAAGTATCGGGGTGCCCTGGTGCCTGCTGAGCAGCAACGAGTCGTGCTGACGATCAACCCACGCGACACCTGTCTGTGGCTATATCCCGAGCAAACCTGGTTGCCAATCGCACAGAAAGTTGCTGCACTCCCGCCTCTGAAGCCGGAAAATCGTGCTTTGCAACGCTTGTTGCTTGGTTCAGCCTGTGTGCTGGAACCCGATAGTCAGGGGCGCATTCCTGTCGCCAGCGAGCTACGCAAACAAGCAGGCTTAAGCAAAAAAATCGCTCTGATCGGGCTGGTGAATAAATTTGAGGTATGGGATGCCGACATCTGGTCTGAAATACAAGCGCAAAACGTCGCTGCTGCTCAGCAACCTGATTCTGAAGTATCTGCCGAACTGAGCTCCCTGGCCTTGTGAACCAGCATCAGACTGTTTTATTAGCTGAAGCGATTGCTGCTCTGGCAATCCGGCCTGATGGTTGTTATATCGATGGCACCTTCGGGCGTGGCGGACACAGCAATCTGATCCGGCAACAACTGGGACCCGCCGGACAATTGCTTGCTCTGGATCAGGATCCGGAGGCGATTGCCGTCGCCCACACTTTGTTTCACGACGATCCCCGGTGTCACGCAATCCAGAGCAATTTTTCCGAACTGAGCTCGCTGCTGAAGGCAGAGGGGAAACAGCGCCAGGTTGACGGCTTGTTGTTAGATCTGGGCGTCTCCTCACCACAACTGGACACAGCAGAACGTGGCTTCAGTTTTCAGCAGGATGGTCCTCTGGACATGCGCATGGACAACAACCAGGGACCAACAGCCGCTGACTGGTTGACACAGGTGGATGAAACTGAGCTAGTCCGCGTGTTACGTGAATACGGCGAAGAACGCTATGCCCGACGCATTGCACGCACGATTCTGCATCAGCAGACAGAACAACCGATTACTCGGACACAACAATTGGCGGGCCTGGTCACGCGCAGCATCCCACAGCGAGAACAACATAAACATCCGGCAACACGCACCTTTCAGGCGATCCGGATTGCGCTGAATAACGAGCTGACCGCACTACATCAGATATTGCAGGATATCCAGACCATCCTGGCACCAGGCGGGCGTCTGGTCGTGATCAGCTTCCACTCACTGGAAGATCGTCTCGTCAAACATACTATCCGCCGCCAGACGCAGGGGCCACGCTTACCCAAATCCGTACCGGTTCAGGGCCTCCAGACACAGGGCAACCTGCGCCTGATCGGCAAACCGATCCGACCGGGGGCCGCAGAAATCCAGGCAAATCCGCGCGCGCGCAGCGCCGTCATGCGGGTTGCTGAAGTCATCAGATGAAACGCCTGATATTACCCGCCTGCCTGGGTCTGGCCATTATTTGCAGCATAGTGGCGCTGATCTCAGCCCGCCATCAGACACGCACCCTGTTTTTCGAACTGCATCAGCTACGCGCTCAGCAACAACAAGCCACGGATGAACGAGGACGTCTGCAACTGGAACTGGCAACACTCGGTTCATTGAGCGCAATCAACCACCGCGCTCGAACTGAATTACATATGCAGATACCAGACCAGATCGCCACGCTGGCACTACCGGCTCAGCCATGAGCCGAAAAAAAACACCGACATATTCTCATGTCAGGCGCTATTGGTTTGTAATCGGCCTGTTTGCACTGAGCGCCCTGCTCTTAGGCTGGCGAGCAGTCGATCAACAATTATTACAGGCAGAAAAACTACAACAAAAAGGTCAGGGCTGGCAGCTCTACACAGAAATACAACCCGCCTATCGGGGAGAAATCACTGACCGGCATGGCACCGCGCTGGCCCTGAGCACCCCACTGGTGACCTTTACTGCAAATCCCAGAGTACTCACTACACAAAATCCGCACCTGCCCCAACTGGCACAGGCACTGGGCATGCCACTCAGCACCCTGCGTCACAAACTGCAACAACAAGCGCACAAACGATACATCGTACTGAAAAAACGCCTGCCACCAGATCAGGCAGCCCATGTGCAATCGGTACTGAAAACACACAGCATCCAAGGGGTACGCAGCACGAAGGGCACCCCGCACCGGTATTATCCGACCGGCGAAATCTTCAGCCAGATTGTCGGCTTTGCCAACCAGCACGGGCAGGAAGGGCTGGAATTCGCCTACGATACCCATCTGCAAGGCAGCGACGGCAAACTGCAAGTGGTCCGGAACGGCAAGCGCAAAGCGATCCAGGCACACCACACGAGTCGCCTGGCCCGCGATGGCAAGCCACTCAAACTGAGCCTGGATCACCGACTGCAATATATTGCCTACCGCGAGCTGAAAGCTGCCATCACCCGTCACCAGGCACATGGCGGCAGCGCTGTATTATTAGACGTGACCAGTGGCGAAGTCCTGGCAATGGTAAACCAGCCGGGCTTCAACCCGAATGACCGCAGTGCCCGCCAGGGAGCAAGCCTGCGCAATCGCGCGATCACTGATGTGTTTGAACCTGGCTCTACCATGAAGCCTTTCATCGTCGCCACCGCATTAGAACAGAGACAACTGGATGCCGACAGCCAGATTGATACTCGCGGCTGGGTCACCCTGGGCGAGCGCCGCATTCAGGATCACACCGAACTGGGCCAGATCAGCCTGACTACCCTGCTCGGACGCTCCAGCAACGAAGGTGCCGCCAGAATCGCCCTGAGCCTGGACAAAACCACCCTGTGGCAACAACTGGATCAAATCGGTTTTGGCCGCAGCCTGAACACCGGCTTTCCGGCTGAAGCAAACGGGTACCTGCCACATGACAGTCAATGGTCACGCATCGATCAGGCCAGCCTGGCCTTCGGCTATGGCCTGTCCATGACCACCCTGCAGCTCGCCCAGGCCTACGCCACACTCGGCAACGACGGCATCCGGCTACCCGTCAGTCTGTTGCAACAAACTAAACCAGTCAGTGGAGAACGTGTCCTGAGCGCCGACACAGCCCGTACCGTACGCCACCTGTTACGCCAGGTCGTCAGTTCCACAGGTACAGCCCCACAGGCTGCAATCCCCGGCTATCTGATTGCAGGCAAAACCGGCACCGTTAAAAAAGTCCGCCGGGGCAGTTACAGCGAAGACCGCTACCATGCGATCTTCGTCGGACTGGCACCCCTGGCGCAACCGCGTCTGGCTCTGGCAATCGTCATCGACGAACCGAACGCCGGAAACTATTACGGCGGACGCGTCGCCGGCCCTGTATTCGCCCGCATCATGCGCGAAGCCCTGCGTCTGATGCAGATACCACCCGCCCAACAACCCACATGAATCAGACTCTGGGCGAACTGATCACATCAGACCAACTCACGCCGGAACAGCGCACACTACCTGTCAGCGGCCTGAGCCAGGATAGTCGTACCCTCCGGCAAGGCGACCTGTACCTGGCGCTACCAGGTGCCAGTACACACGGGATGAACTGCCTGGAGGAAGTTCGACACAAAGGTGCGGCTGCGATACTGGCTGAGCCGGATATCCACTGGCCGCCAGCACGCATCCGGGCAATAGCAACACAACTGCCGATTCCACTGCTCAGCTACCCGGGATTACGTCAACAACTAGCCCACCTGGCACAACAATATTACGGCGACCCGAATCAAAACCTGCAATTGATCGGCGTCACCGGTACCAACGGCAAGACCAGTATCACCCACTACCTGGCCCAGGCACAAGAACAACTCACACCGGGACAGGTCGGCATTATCGGCACATTAGGTGCCGGACGCCTGCATAACCTGCATACCACCGATCACACTACCCCGGATCTGATCAGCCTATACGCCGAACTGGCACGCCAGCGGGCGCAGGGCATTCGCCAGGTGATGATGGAAGTCTCATCACATGCCCTGGCACAAGACCGGGTCGCCGGACTACATTTTACCAGTGCCGTATTCAGCAACCTGACGCGCGATCACCAGGACTACCATGGCAGCATGGCAGCCTATGGCGCCGCAAAAGCAAAACTGTTCCACATACCCGGGCTGGAGCAGGCCGTCATCCAGACCGACGATCCGTTCGGTCAACAACTGCTGACACAACTGATCGAACCCAACATCATCGCGGTTGGCAACCAAGCCCGCAAACACAGCGCACACTACATCCAGGCAGATCAGATCGACACAACCCCTACCGGGCTGCGTATCCATTGCCAGACCAGCTGGGGTGACGGCACATTGCACAGCCCGCTGTGGGGTCGATATAACGCTGACAACCTGCTGCTCGCACTCGGTGTCCTGCTCGGTCAAGGCATACCACTTGCTACAGCGAATGCTGCTCTTGCTCAGGTACGTAGTGCACCCGGACGCATGAGCCGATTGGGCGGCGCAGGGCAGCCGCAAGTCATCATTGACTATGCCCACACCCCGGATGCACTGCAAAAAGTCTTGCAGGCCGCCCGCGAACATACCAACGGACGCCTGATTTGCGTCTTCGGCTGTGGCGGCGACCGGGATGCCGGCAAACGCCCGCAGATGGGTGCAATTGCTGAACAACAGGCCGACCAGGTCTGGGTGACAGACGACAATCCGCGCACTGAGCACAACACCCGGATCACTGCCGATATCCTCGCCGGGATGGCACAGCCGGACAAAGCGCGTCTGGAACATGACCGATCCACCGCTATCGCAGCCGCACTGGCAGTGGCGACACCGCAGGATCTGGTGTTGATCGCCGGCAAAGGCCACGAAACCTACCAGGAGGTCGGCACCGAACGTTTGCCCCATAGCGACTTCGAGCAGGTAAACGCGATACTGAAGCCCTGATCCGAAATCAGATGTGATGATTTGTTATCGCGGGCCTGCTCTCCATCACCACAACCAATATCCTGACATCATTTATAGTATGAGTCCTACGGTATTCAAAGACAGTGGTTACAGATTTTTCTTTTTCTCAAGAGAAGAAGAAAGAATGCATGTTCATATCATATCTGGTGATGGAGAAGCGAAATATTGGCTCGAACCAGAAATTGAGCTTGCGAAAAATCACCGATATACAGGAAAACAGCTAAAACAGATCGAATCACTCATTGAGAGTCGTTACGATGAACTCACTAACGCATGGCAACAACATTTCAAACGTTGAAATATCTAACATCTCTTCTCATGGCGTATGGCTTTTAACCCATGGTAAAGAATTATTTATACCCTATGACAGCTTTCCGTGGTTTAAAGAACAAACAGTTCGATCTATTACAAATGTAGAAGAGCCATCATCCGGTCATTTTTACTGGCCAGAGCTGGACATTGATCTAACCGAAGAAATTATTGAACACCCGGAACGTTTTCCGCTTAAAGCAAGCAGCGCATAGTTCACAAAACAGCAAAATACTACCGCAAAACAAACCACCAAACCTGGCTGATACACCGACACACCACCACAGATCATGGGTCTTGTAAACGCAAAAATCGAATTATCAAACCCTCGTCATCCGGAACTGAATCCCATGCCTGTTAATGCGTTGGCTGACTCCGGAGCACTTCACCTGTGCATACCGGAACACGTAGCTGTACAACTTGACCTGGATGAACTTTATCAAAGAGAAGTGACGACTGCTGATGGCAAAAAACACTTATGCCCTTATGTCGGACCTATTATTGTCAAGTTTGCAAACAGAAGCTGTTTTACCGGTGCATTGGTACTTGGCGAGGAAGTTTTATTAGGGGCTGTCCCCATGGAAGATATGGATATTCTTATTTCACCGGCCAAACAAGCCTTAATCGTCAATCCGGAAAGCCCGAATATTGCCACATCCATTGCAAAAGGGGTGCAGCCCTGACTACCGCACTTCTGCACATGACACTGCCGACACAAACCACACTGCACAACGCCGCCCGGGACACACAGAGCCAGCTACAGGGCGCAGATGCAATCTACCAAGGTGTCAGCACCGACACCCGCAGCCTGCAGCCCGCCCAGTTATATATCGCACTGCAAGGACCGAATCACGACGGGCATCACTATCTGGCGCAGGCAGCACAGGCCGGTGCGGCTGGCGCCATCGTCAGCCAGATGCAGAACAGCCCATTGTCGCAAATCGTCGTGCCGGACACGCGCATCGCACTCGGCCAACTGGCTGCCGCCTGGCGTCAGCAGGCCAGCGACACCCGCTGGATCGGCATCACTGGCAGCAATGGCAAAACCACGCTGAGGGCGATGATTGCGAGCATCCTGGCACAACAACACCCGGTACTCGCCACACAGGGCAACCTGAACAACGACATCGGCCTACCGCTGACCCTGCTGCGCTGGGCAGGAGAGCCCTATGCAGTACTGGAGATGGGCGCGAACCATGCAGGCGAAATCGGCTACCTGAGTCGCATCGCCCGACCGCAGATCGCGGTACTGAACAATGCCGGGCGGGCCCACCTGGAAGGCTTCGGTAGTGTCGCCGGTGTCGCCCGGGCCAAAGCCGAAATCATTCAGGGCCTGACCCGGGACGGTATCTTCGTTTACAACGCCGATGATGCGTATGCCAGTCTGTGGCAGTCACTGGCAAACGAGCAACACATCGCCTGTTGCACTTTCGGGACAACAGACGCCGCTGATGTCCGCAGCCACAATTATCAGATTGATTGGCATGAAACTGGCTACCGCGCCACCTTTCAGGTACATACCACTCGCCAGACCTATGTGATCACACAACAACTGGCAGGCGAACACAACCGCCAGAATGCACTGGCTGCTATCGCGGTTGCAGAACGACTCGACATATCTGCCAACGATATCATTGCGGGCCTGGCCGCCCTGCTACCAGTGGCGGGCCGACTCAGCCCACATCGCACTGCACAAGGCAGCTGGATCATCGACGACAGTTACAACGCCAATGCAGACTCAGTTCGAGCCGCATTACAGGTACTGAGTCAGGCACCAGGACGCCGTACTCTGGTACTCGGCGATCTGGCAGAAACCGGATCAGATGGCATAACACACTACACCGAACTGGGACAGAATGCCCGACAACTCGGCATCGAACGATTACTCAGTTGCGGCACTGACAGTTATCAGGCAAGTGCCACACATGGCAGCCTGCACTTCGCCACTCGGGCCGAACTGTCAGATTACCTGCACCAGACGGCACAAGCCGGTGAGAGTATCCTGATCAAAGGTTCGCGCAATGCTCACCTGGAACAAGTGGTACAACAACTGTGCACTAATACCTGAAACGCATGGACTGCACCTCAGACTGATGAGGATATGTGTGAGCCAGCGGCTCACAGACTACACACCCGAGCATAAACCACTCATATGCTGTATGAATTAGCTGATCTGCTCAGCGCTTACCTTAGCGGATTCAGTGTCTTTCGCTACATCACGCTACGCACAATCCTGGCAATACTGACCGCACTGCTGGTTTCGCTGCTGATCGGTGGCCCGATGATTCGCTGGCTCAGCCGTTACAAAGTCGGCCAGATGGTGCGGGATGACGGTCCACAAAGTCACATCCCGAAGGCAGGTACACCCACCATGGGCGGCGCCCTGATCCTGCTCGCGATCACCATTGCCACCCTGCTGTGGGCCGATCTGAGCAACCGATATGTTTGGGTTGTCCTGCTGACCACTCTTGCTTTTGGCCTGATCGGGCTATGGGATGACTACAAAAAACTGGTACTGAAAAACAGCCAGGGCCTAGCAGCTCGCTGGAAATATGCCTGGCAATCGGGGCTCGCACTGGTTGCAGTGGCTACCCTGTACCACACCGCAAGCCTGCCAGCCGAAACCCAACTGCTCATACCATTTTTCAAAGATCTGGCAATACAGTTAGGCCCCGCTTATTTGTTGCTCAGCTACTTCGTTGTGGTGGGTAGCTCGAATGCTGTCAATCTCACTGACGGACTGGATGGGCTGGCAGTTCTGCCCTGTGTGCTGGTTGCTGCGGCTCTGATGATTTTTACTTATGTCTCCGGCCACGCCGGATTAGCAGATTACCTGCTGATCTCACATCTGCCAGGTACGGGCGAGCTGACAATCTTCTGTGCCGCTCTGGTCGGTGCCGGACTCGGCTTTTTGTGGTTTAACACCTACCCGGCGCAGGTCTTCATGGGCGATGTTGGTGCACTCGCATTGGGTGCGGCACTCGGCATGGTCGCTGTCGCCATACGCCAGGAAATCGTCCTGTTTATCATGGGCGGCATCTTCGTAATGGAAACCATTTCCGTCATCCTGCAGGTTGCTTCATACAAAACCACCGGACGACGCATTTTCCGCATGGCACCGCTGCACCACCATTTTGAACTGAAGGGCTGGCCTGAGCCGCGCGTGATTGTGCGCTTCTGGATCATCACCGTCATTCTGGTGCTGATTGGCTTGGCAAGCCTGAAAATCCGCTAACGGAGACTCCAGAAACAGGAGATTATATGCCTGCAATATCTATGTTTTATGGCATCATAATCTATATATATTTTTTCGATACAGAAAAACACCACAAGCCACACTTGCATGCTGAATATGGGGAATATTCAGCCGCCTTATCTATTGAAGATGGAGAGGTATTAAGTGGCCACTTGCCTAAAAAGAAACTTAGAATGGTACAAGCCTGGATATCTATTCATGAAGATGAATTATTGGCTAACTGGAAACTTGCTTCTTCAGGAAAAGAACCGTTCAAAATATCACCCTTAAAGTAACATCACTATGTTAAAAGTAAAACAGGCAGCCTACCATAAAAACTTACAGTTATTTGTGGAACTGAGTGATGGACGCAAAGGTTATTTTGATGTCTCCCCCTACACAGACAAAGGCATTTTTGGCCAACTGAAAAATATAGAATATCTGAAGTTAGTGAAGATCAATTTTTGTGGTATCTGCTGGCCACAAGGTCATGACTTCAGTGCTGATACTATTGCCCATAAAATGCAGGAAATTCGTGAGTGATCTACTCAAATGAGCAATTTCCTGACCCAGGCAGAAACTGAGCTCCGGACATATAATTAACCACAAAAACCAGATGATCCGCAACTATCCAGCGATTCTGTCACACAGTTTCTACCTTTTCCCAAGTCAGCTTCCTGAGAAAAAATCAAATTCAAATCGCAGGCGAGGTATGAAACCTCGCCTGCGACCAAAGGGGCGAGAGCTACGCCTCTCCCCCTCTAGAAACCCCCCCATGATTTTGTCCCCGCCGCAAGCGGCAGGGTATTTACAAGAATAAAAACCTGCAAACTCTGTTGTAAAATCTTCTGATACCGACTTTTCAGCAAGACCAAATCCGGACTATGCATCGCGCTGCGCTGCACCAGATAATGTTGACTTGTCTGGTAACACTCAGTCTGCTCAATCGCATGTTGTTCCGGAGCAACACCCTGTTGTAGTGGATCAGATATTCCATGATGGCATCCGACTCAAAAAGAACCATCCCGTCACCTGTAACCAAAAGTGACACCTGTGCATTAGATGAAACTCTCATAAACCAGTCCGGCAGATACTCAGGCTGACGTATTCCACTTTATGTAGCAACGCGCGCTTCCAGAGCAGCTGTTACTCGTTGTACATAAAGAACATATTTTGAAACTGACCACCTTGAGCACAACAGGCACCTCAAAAGTAAAAAAATAGCCTGACAATTTGCTCAAATAAACAGAAAACACATGAATAATCAGACTAAAGCACATCATTTTCGCCATACACTCGTGGTTGGCCTGGGTGCAACCGGCTGGTCAGTCGTGCAGCATCTGGTGGCGCAAGGCCAGCCAGTAGCCGTCGCCGATTCGCGCGACCACCCACCTTTATTAGCGCAACTACGAGAGCAGTATGCCGACGTCCCGGTGTTTACTGGCCCGTTTACTGATCAGGTGTTTGAGCGAGCAGATCGACTGGTAGTCAGTCCAGGTGTGCCACTCAGCACACCACAAATTCAGAGCGCACTAACACGTGGTGTGTCGGTGGTCAGCGATATTGAATTATTTGCACAGGCAGTACGTGCACCCGTCGTCGCAATCACCGGTTCGAACGGCAAAAGCACTGTCACCACGCTGGTGGGTGAAATGGCACGCGCCAGCGGTATTTCTGTGGCCGTCGGCGGCAACCTGGGCACACCGGCCCTACAGTTACTGACACAGTCAGCACAGCTCTATGTACTGGAATTATCCAGTTTTCAGCTTGCCAGCACCCACTCGCTGTGCGCTCAGGTCGCAACAGTGCTGAACCTGTCGGCCGACCATCTGGACTGGCACGGTAATATGGCATCTTATGCTGCGGCGAAGGCCATCGCCCTGCGTAACGCAAGCACAGCAGTGCTGAATGCAGATGATCCACAAGTGATGGCAATGCCGATATCTGGTCAGCGCCGGTTGTTTTCGCTCAGCAAACCAGCCACAACAAGTGATTTTGGAGTGCGTTGTGTGGACAGCGTGGACTGGTTATGTCGCGGCCCGGAACACCTGATACGGACAGCCGATCTGCGCATCGCCGGCCGACACAATCAGGCAAATGCTCTGGCAAGCCTCGCGATCGGTTCCGCGCTGGGCCTGTCACTGACAACCTTATGCGACGTGTTGCGCACTTTTCCGGGCTTACCACACCGGACTGAATTTGTCTCTGAAATAGAGGGTGTATGCTGGTATAACGACAGCAAGGCCACCAATGTCGGCGCGACAATTGCCGCGCTGGATGGGCTGCATCAGACAAATGGCGGACGCGCCGTGGTACTGCTCGGCGGACAAAGCAAATCAGCTGATTTTGCCCCACTCACCCCCGTACTGGCACGTTGCGCTCGTGCAGTCGTGTTGTTCGGACAGGATCAGGCACAGATTGCGCCGCATATTCCTGATAACTGCATACAAGTAGCGGCAGAAAATCTGAGTGCAGCCGTCACTCAGGCCGCCCGGCTGGCACAACAGGGCGACCATGTCCTGCTGTCGCCTGCCTGCGCCAGTTTTGATCAGTTTTCCGGTTTCGCTGCACGCGGCGAACACTTTCGTCATCGGGTACAACAACTGATATGAAGCAGACCGCAACAGCCCAGCTGGACTGGGTGTTGTGTATCACTCTGCTGTTGTTACTTAGCTTCGGTGTAGTAATGGTGGCTTCCAGCTCGCTGCATATTCACGCAACGGCACCCTGGTCATATCTGCAGCGACACAGCATGGCACTCGGGCTGGGTTTGTTGCTGGCAACGCTGGCTTATCAAGTGCCCGTGCATTGGTGGGATAAAGGCAGCATCTGGTTATATAGCATCGGACTGATCCTGCTCGGACTGATCTGGTTACCCGATCTGGGCCATAAAGTGAATGGCGCCCGACGCTGGCTGGCCCTGCCATTGTTCCGGGTGCAACCTGCTGAATTGATGAAATTATTTGCCGTGCTGTATCTGGCCAGCTATCTGGCACGCCGTCAGACTGAAGTGGAATCCAGCCTGTGGGGGTTCAGCAAACCCTTTCTGATGTTACTGATTCCCTGTGGTCTGATCGCACTGCAACCAGATTTCGGCACTGTCGCGGTGCTGTTATTCCTGACCTTTGCTTTGTTATTTCTGGCAGGCGCACGCTTACGCCATTTCATCCTGCCTGGCCTGATCGCCGTGGCAGCACTGGCGATGTTAATTCTGGCTGCAGATTACCGGATAGATCGGCTGGTCAGCTTTACAGACCCCTGGCAATACGCCACCAAGGGAGGATATCAACTGGTGCAGGCGCTGGTTGCATTCGGTCGTGGCGGCCTGTTTGGCGTTGGTTTGGGCAACAGCATCCAGAAACATTTTCATCTGCCAGAGGCACATACCGATTTTATGCTCGCGGTGATCGGTGAAGAGCTGGGGCTACTCGGCACACTGACGATCATCGGCCTGTTCAGCCTGTTACTGTGGCGCACATTTGTCATTGGGCGAGCAGCACAAGCCCGGAGTGCATTACATGCTGCCTATCTGGCCTACGGGCTTGGACTATGTCTCGGCACCCAGGCATTCCTGAACATCGGCGTCAATCTGGGTGCCCTGCCAACCAAAGGACTGACATTGCCATTTCTCAGCTTCGGCGGTAACAGCCTGATCGTCTGTCTGATCGCAAGTGGTATTCTGCTCCGGCTACATCGGGAAAACACAATATAAATCAAATTTAAATCGCAGGCGAGGTATGAAACCTCGCCTGCGACCAAAGGGGCGAGAACTACGCCTCTCCCCCTTTGGAAACCCCCATGGTTTTGTCCCCGCGGCAAGCGGCGGAGTATTTCAAGAATAAAGATAACACCATGCACACCAGAATCTTCATACCAATCATTAATATACTATTCATCAGTGCACTACAGGCCGCTCCGGGTGGTGGCCTGATCGCCGACAATACGGCGGGCACTCAGCTCACTCAACTAGGCTCCAGCTTTGTGATTCAAGGGGGTACCGGAAACTCTGGCAACCTGCTGCATAGCTTCCGGGAGTTTAATGTAGAAACCGGACAAACTGCCGATTTTCGCGCGGCTCCAGACACGCAACATATCATCAGCCGGGTAACAGGAAACAACGATAGCTGGATAGATGGCAAAATCAAAAGTACCACCAGTGAAGCCGATATCTATCTGATCAACCCGAATGGTATGGTATTTGGTAAGAATGCACATTTAGACGTTGGTGGTGCTTTTCACGACAGCACGGCTGATTATGTAATATCTGCAGATGGCAATCGGATCTACGCTGACCCGAATCACAATGTTACTTTGACCGTGGCTGCTCCAGAGGCATTCGGCTTCCTGGATAATCAAGTCGGCCCTATTCAGGTTGAAGGAAGCAATCTAAGTTTGGGGTTTTCTTCAACAGAAAAAGCAACCAGCTTGATTGGTGGCAAGATTCAGATTAAGCCCAAACCAGATGATATCTATGCATCAGGAGCTCAGTTCTCTGCACCAGGTGGCAATATTAATATCGTTGGTGTAGCTGCAAAAGGAGAAGTCCCGATTTCATCAAAAGGTGCAACAACACAGTATCCAACCCAGCTTGCTGACATCACTATTGAAAACGGTACTTTATCTGCAACCTCCACTGTTAGGCTGAATAATGGGCGCCTTCAGACTATTGGTAGTGGACACATCCACATTAATGGCGACCATGTCATAATCGAAGACAGCCTGATATATGCGGCTAATGAGGGCCCTGAATCAGGACAAGGCATTGAGTTACAGGCCCAGACTCAATTACACCTGACCCGCACCCTGGTCAGTACTGCAAACAAATCTTCAGGCAGCGCAGGAGATATCAGCCTGCAGGCACCGCAGATTATTTTAGATGCCCGGAAATCGCCAGACTCATATGCATCATCACGAGATATGGGATTGCAGAGTTATTCATCACACTCTTCATGGCAGACTAATCTTGGATTAGAACTTGAACTTGATATACAACATACCTCTGTAGATGATCTGATTGCGACATTGACCAGCCCTGCCGGCACTGAACTAACACTATTTAATCAGGTTGGAGGCACTGGTGATCATTTTGTCGGAACAACTTTTCAGGATTGGGGAGAAGATATTCGCACAGGGAATGCTCCGTTCCTGGGAACATATCATCCCGAAGACTCTTTTAACACACTCCATGGTGAAGCATTAGACGGTACCTGGCAATTAGCAATAACGGATACTGTATCAGGTAATCCTGGCCAACTTCAGTATTGGAGCATCGTAGCTAATAAACGGTTTCCTGCAGAGGATATGCTCCTGAATATCGTTGACCACAACACAACATATTCAAATCTGGTTATACAAGACACAGGACTGATTATCGGTGAACCAATGCCTCAGGGACAGGCAGGCTCCATAAGGTTACAAGCGACACAGCAGATTCAGGTCTGGCAGGATGCACCTGCCAGCATAATAAATGCACAGGCACCGGCAGATCAGATGCACGGTATTGTGCAACTGGAGACTCCTGAGCTTCGTGTGAATGGTGCTCCTGCCAGGCAAAGTGCTTTTCGGTTAGAGCAAGGTATAGGCCACTTTGAAAGAAATAACCTTGTACTAAAAGACAGCACAGGGAGTACCCGGAATTTAACAGGACCTGATTACCAGATACCAGCAGAAGTAGGAAAAATTCAGGGAACTAATTTATTTCATAGCTTCTCGGAATTTAATTTAGCTGACTGGGAAAGTGCCACATTCAGTGGTCCGAGTAATGTTCAACATATTATCACCAGGGTACAGGGCGCGCCCTCAACTCTGAATGGCAAACTGTACAATCAGATTCCTGAATCTGATCTGTGGTTGATCAATCCGGCAGGTATTATATTAGGTGAAGCCGCAAGCCTGGAACTTGGTGGTGCATTACACCTGAGTACAGCAGATTATGTAAAATTTACAGACGGCACTCAATGGGATGTTAATACAGCACAACCCTCGGCACTCAGTACCACAACACCTGCTATTTTAGGTTTTTCAAATCACCAGGCAGGCGCTATACAACTCCGAGGGGTAACACTTGATCCTGGTACCGACAAAGCAATCAGCCTGATCGGTGGTGAGATTAAGATAGATAATGCAGTCCTTCAGACAGAAAGCGGTCATATTAATTTAGTCGGTGTCGCTTCAGCAACAGAAGTGTCACTACACCCGACAGATAATGTCATTGACACCTCCGTTCAACATGCACCAGTAACACTCACCAAAAGCCGGTTAATAACAGATGGCACTGGCGGCGGTCGCATCAGCATAGTCGGTGATCAGCTCACCGTTGAAGACAGCATACTTTCTGCACGCACCAAAGGAACCGATTCCGGGCTCGGTATCACACTGCAGGCACAAACCAAAATAAACCTGACATGAAGTTTAGTGGATACACGGACAGAACATGAAGGCAATGCGGGCGATATACAATTACAAGCACCTTACATCACATTAGATATTCGCGATGCCGATAGTGACACCGGATTACATAGTGACTCTACTGCTATTACCGAACCTACTGTTCATATAGGCAAAGAGTTCGCTCTTGAACTGGAGATTCAATATCCTCACTCATGGGGATTAAGTGCAATATTAACCAGCCCGAAAGGAACTGAAATTGCATTGTTTAACGATACCGGCAGCTATTATAGTGAATATGACCAATTCCATAATATAACATTTTCTGAAGGCAGTAATACCTCTCTTGATTATTATACCCGCCTCTCTGACGGGGCGTTTCGACCACAAACATCTTATGAGAACCTGGAGGGTGAAAGTCTGGATGGCACCTGGCAACTAACCATACAAGACGATAATTACAACTACTTTCCAGATTATCCGCTTGCATCAGGTCAGCTTAAGAACTGGTCAATCCGCGCCGGAAACCAGTCCTTCACTTCTGGTGATAACCCATCAGATATAGTCGTCGATACATCAATGGCACTGGCACTGGACATACAAAACACAGAATTAACATTAAGTCGTGTACTCAGCACACCCACACCAGGCCAGGCCGGTACTATTCAATTACAGGCTACCGAACAGATTCAGGTTTTACAACCCCATATGGCACAACCTGCGTTAACCGCACAAGCCGCTACAGCACCAGGTACCATCCTGGTAGACACACCTAAATTACGTGTTAATGGTGCTGCTGCAAGTGTATTCCATACAACATCAGGTATCGGTTTCTTCAGACAACAAAATATCCTTTTGCAGAACAACTCAGGCAACCAACAACAACCAAACGGGCCAAATTACCATATTCTTCCGGAGTGGGGCCGCCAGCAAGGTAACAATTTATTTCACAACTTTTCTCTATTTAACCTTGAGTCCCGGGGACAAGCAATCTTCAGCGGCCCTGATGATATCCGGCATGTTATCGCACAGGTACAAGGACCTGCTTCTGTGATTGATGGAAAACTACGCAGTGAGATCGAGGGAGCAGATGTCTGGCTGATCAACCCTTCGGGCATTATGTTCGGGGAAAACGCAACCTTAGATCTTGCTGGTGCTTTGCATCTGAGTACCGCAGATTATCTGCGCTTTACAGATAATACCCGACTGTATGCTGATACAACGCAAACACCTGTCTTCAGCACCACAGCACCTGCTGCCTTCGGCTTTACTGATATGGCCACCGGCGCCATTCAAATTCAGGGCAGTCAACTCAGTGTCGACCTCGACCAGGCAATACATCTGGTTGGTGGCGAAATCTCGTTAACAGAAAACACCAGGCTTCAGGCACCTGACGGCATCATAAACCTGGTTGGTACCGCCTCATCAGGAGAGGTACAACCAGGCACAGCAGGTACCATCACAACTAGTATTAACCAACAGGCCCCTGTCATCTTAACTGACAGTACACTTGACGTGGATGGCCCGGGTGGTGGCCATATCAATATCACAGGCCACCAGATCACACTGCAAAACAGTACTCTGGCTGCACGTACTGAAGGAACACAACCAGGACTCGGCATTGAACTGAACGCACAAGCTGAACTCAGCCTGATACGCAGTTTATTGGATACGCGCGCGACCCATACGGGCCATGCTGGTGATATTCAACTACAAGCGCCTGACATATACCTGGATACTCGCAACGCTGAACATGAGACAGGGCTACACACCAGTTCGCAACCTGAACCCGAAAATCTATCAAATCTTTCGGGGCAGCCCGGAAACATCCATTTACAGGCAACACAACGACTCGAAGCATGGCATGAACAACCGCAGGCCATGCTGACGGCTCAGGCCAGAACAGCCAATCAGACACACGGTACCATTCAGCTTGATACACCTGCATTACAGGTTAACGGATCTGCGGCCAGTGATAGTATGCTGCGAATCCTGTCCGGTGCAGGTTATTTCAGCCGCCAGAATATTATTGTGCACGATAGCTCAGGTACAGAACAACGACCTGAGGGTTCTGATTACCAGATACCTGCAGACTGGGGCATGATTCAAGGTAACAACTTATTTCACAGTTTTGCGACTTTCAACCTGGATGCCTGGGAAAGCGTAACCTTCAACGGCCCATCCCACATTCAGCACATCATTGCTCGTGTCCTCAGTACTGATTCAGCCATCAATGGCCAACTCATCAACACGATTCCTGATACTGATTTATGGCTCATTAACCCGGCGGATATATCTTTTGGCAACCATGCCAGCTTAACACTATCCGGTGCTTTGCATCTCAGTACTGCAGATTATGTACGCTTTACAGATAATTCACGGCTACAGGCTCAACTGAGCCAGGATGCCGTGCTCAGCGCGGCTGACCCCATTGCCTTTGGCTTTCTGGATCAGAAAATTGCTCCTATACAGATTCAAGGCAGCACATTGAAACTGCAGCCAGGCAACATACTCGACCTGGTCGGAGGTGAAATTCATATTAATCCAGGCCCGGCAACTGAAAATGAATATGGCACACTTATTCATCAACAGGCCTTACTTAAATCAGAAGGTGGGGAGATTAATCTGATAGCAGTAGCTTCTCCCGGAGAAGCATACATAAATGATAAACATAAAAACACCACACAACCGGCTGACATCAGCATAACACATGGCCTTCTGAATGTGGCAAATCAACCAGATAGCCAGAATGTGGGAAGTATTTTTATTCAAAGCGATCAGGTAACATTATCTGGCGGTTTTAATTCAGGGGGTGCGATAGTCGCTTCTAATCAAAGTGCTATACCCGCCTCAAAACCTGGTATTGAGATACTATCTGGCAACCTTTCACTGAATGATTTCTGGATCAGCTCAGGGACTCAAGGCCCGGGCGTCAGCGGTTCAATAAAACTACAAGCAATACAGCAAATTATGTTAAATAATGCTTACATCATAGCAGACGCTCGTGGTCAATCGGACTCAGGTGCAGATATTATTCTGAAAGCAACAGATGTTATATCGACAGGCCGTTCACATTTATGGAGTAACACAGCCAGTATCAGCCGGGGTGGTTCTATTCTGTTGGAAGCCGACAATGAGGTACAGATCAATGCAGGAGCACGACTACATGTCATGGCTCGCGACACAGGAACAGGAGGCAACCTGACTGTCAAAGCAGCAGACATTGTGTTAACTGGCGCCGAAATCCAGGGCGCATCAAATGATCAGGGCAACGGTGGAACTATACGACTGATTGCTGAAAACAAAGCAGGTATAAACAATACTCAGATTGTGGTTAATACGACAGGAAAAATGGAACAGGCCGGAAATGGTGGTAATTTATTCATACAAGCTGACGACATTATTTTATCTGATAATGCCATAATCAATGCAGAAACTACCGGCACAGGTTCAGCAGGCAAGATTCAGCTATACGCTGATAAAAAAATCGATATCAACAATAGCAAAATCGCTACCAATGCAGCCGGAATTTTTGCTTATTTACCACACCGTGGAGAATATCCTCTGGATAATGCAGACCAGGCCGGGGATGGTGGCACAGTCACATTATCTGCCGACACTATTAATCTCATAAATCAATCCAGAATAGAAGCTTTAGCTAAAATGGGCTCAGGTTCAGGGGGTGATATTAACCTGCAAGCTGAAGAAACCTTGCTGATTGATAAAAGTTCACTTATCGCTCATATAAGAGACACCATTGGTGACGCAGCTTATAGTGGTAGTATCATAGCAACAGCGAACAATATCATTACATCTGGTGCAACATTAGATATATCAACAACCGGAACTGGTCATGCTGAATCAATCACATTACAAGCTGATGCAGACCTTATAATTTATGATAGTCATATCAACACAAAAACAAATAGTGATTTTAACAGCTATCATTCAGGTCAAGGTGGTGATGCTATACTCCAGGCAGAAAATATACTGATTACTGATACCAGAATAGATACCGCCACTTCAGCAAGCGGCGCAGGTGGTTCAGTAAAAATGACAGCTGACAACCAGATTGTCTTTGATTTCAGTATTATCGAAACGGAAACCAATGGTCTGTCTGATATAGCAGATAAAGGAGGCAGTCTCACTGTAGAGGCAGGAAAAAATATCATGCTTACTGAGACCAGAATAAACGCTGAAACCAAGGGTTATGCTCAAGGCGGCTCAGTTACTTTGAATGCCGGAAACCAGGTCATCTCTGACAATAGTAATATCAGCCTGGACGCAAAAGGTACTCAGCTGGATCAACTCGGTAATGGCGGGAACTTCATACTTCAGGCAAATGATATCAAACTGACCAATGGAGCCAGAATAAGCACAGCAACCTCGGGGGCCGGTCAGAGCGGCACAATCCATCTCCAGGCAAAAAACCAGATTGATCTGAGTGGGCAGAAAACCCTGGTAAGCAGTTCATCGCATGGCCCGGGTGCCGCCGGACTGATCAATCTGCAAGCCACTAGTCTATCATTGGCAAAAGGCGCTGAGATTCAGTCCTCCAGCGGCTTCGATCAACCGGACTATAACAGCCTTTTAGCTCGTAGCGGTGCCGCCGGTAACATTGTGATTGACCTGGATAACATACTTTATATGAGCGGTAACAGCACACTCAGTACTTCTACTGCAGGTGTTGGTAAAGCGGGCGATATCTGGATCGGGAAAAACTCAAAACCAAACATTTTACAACTGGCAGGCAATTCTCTGATTACTTCTGACAGTGAGTTATCTTCATCAGATGCCGGATCAGCAGGTAATATAACAATCCTGACTGATGAACGTATTGTATTCCGGGATGACAGCATGCTGACCACAGCTTCTCAAAATGCAGGTGGTGGCGGTATCCGTATTGAAACTCGTGACCTTTTACATCTGCAAAACAGCCGTATCAGTACCAGTGTCGCTGGTGGCGCCGGGCAAGGTGGTAATATTGATATTGATCCGATATTTATTATATTGGAAAACAGTCAGATTCAAGCTAACGCTCATGGCGGGCCCGGAGGCAATATTACCTTAATAGCAAATTATTTATTACGATCCGGCCCCTCGGTAATAGAAGCTTCATCTGAACTATCAACCGATGGTGTGATTAATCAGCAGGCAGTCGACGCCGGTAGATGATCTGCTATCCTCATTACCCTTACAAGTCATTAGATCCCTGAAACTTTTTCCACAATCAACACAACAGACTTTGCCATTCATAACGCTACCTATTATGCAGACAGCTAAAACTTCTACTCCATTAACCCTGCAATCGGGTTATCAACTGGTTGCCGATGGCATGAACACTGATTGTGTATTTTTATAATAAATCCCAGTGCTTCACGTGTAATTGACCCCCCTGATGCGTATTCTGATCACAGCTGGCGGTACCGGTGGACATGTGTTCCCGGCACTGGTCGTGGCCAGACAATTGCAGGGCGCAGGACACGAAATCCGCTGGTTAGGCACACCGGACAGCTTCGAGTCACGCCTGGTACCAGAACACGGCTTTACACTGGAAACCATCCCGGCCCTGCGACTGCGTGGACAAAGAATATGGGCCACAATCAAAGCACCTGTGGCCCTGTTACGCTCAGTATGGCAGGCACGTGGCATATTGCGTCGCTGGCAGCCACAGGTCGTCCTCGGCATGGGCGGCTTTGCCGCCGGGGCAGGCGGTATCGCCGCCCTGTGGCAACGCATTCCGCTAATCATCCACGAACAGAATGCAGTTGCCGGGCTGACCAACCGTATCCTGGCCCACTTCGCGGATCGTACCCTGAGCGCATTCGCCGATGCCTTTCCAGCGCGGATTCAGGTTGATGTGGTCGGCAACCCGGTACGGGACGAACTTTACCAACAGCCGTCCGTAGCCGAACGAAAGGCACAACGCGCACCAGACACACCACTACGCCTGCTGGTACTGGGTGGCTCACTCGGCGCTCAGGCCCTGAACGAAGTGATACCACTCGCCCTTGCCCACCTGACACGATCAGTGCAAGTCTTACATCAGGCCGGGCGAGGCAAAACAGAACAGACCCGAGCTATATACCAGGCACAACAAGTCCATGCTGACGTGGTGCCTTTTATCAGCGATATGGCTGCTGCGTATGCTGCCGCTGACCTGGTGATCTGTCGCAGTGGCGCCCTGACAGTCGCCGAACTGACCGCCGTCGGCTGTGCGGCGATTCTGGTGCCCTACCCACATGCCGTCGATGATCACCAGACACGGAATGCACAGGCACTGGTACAGGCCGGCGCTGCAAAACTGATCCCGCAGAGAGATCTGACACCTGAACACCTGGCAACCCAACTGCAACAACTGAGCACAAACCCGGAACAGCGACAACAGATGGCAGAGCAAGCCAGAACCCTGGCTCAGCCCCGGGCAGCGGCACAAATCGCTACCGCCTGTCTGCAGGCAGCAACCCCTGTGAGTACATCAGCATGAACCTACCGGACAACGGCATTCTGACAGCGGTACCACCTGCCCGGGTACACCTGATCGGCATTGGTGGCGCCGGCATGAGCGGCATTGCTCAGGTCTTACTCAGCCGCAATCACCCGGTCACCGGCTCAGATCTCCAGCCAAATGCCGCCACCGAACGACTGATTGCGCAGGGAGCCAGCATCTATACCGGACATCACGCAGACAATCTGGGTGAAGTGGACATCGTGGTCATCTCCAGTGCCGTGGCAGACGATAACCCGGAAGTGCTGGCAGCAAAGGCACGCCAGATACCCGTACTACTACGCGCTCAGATGCTGGCCGAACTGATGCGTGACAACTTCAGCATCACCATCGCCGGCAGCCATGGCAAAACGACCGCCAGCGCCCTGGCCAGTAGCCTGCTGCTGGATGCCGGCCTGGCACCCACCTATGTACTCGGTGGCACACTGAACGCCACTGGCTGTAACGCGCAACAAGGTGACAAACCGGACTACCTGATCGCCGAAGCAGATGAAAGCGATGGCTCTTTTGTCCACTTATTTCCCACACTAGCAGTCGTGACCAGCCTGGATCCGGATCATATGGGCACTTATGGCGGCGACGTCACCCGCCTGCGATCCGCTTTTCTCCGATTCCTGCACAAATTACCGGATGACGGCATCGCCCACCTGTGCCTGGATCACCCGGCAGTGCGCGAACTGATCCCGGACATCCGGCACAAGGTGATCAGCTACGGCTTCGCTGATGACGCAACTGTGCGCGCTTGTGAGTACCGGCAACAAGGGCACATCAGCCAGTTTCAGGTAGTGACCCCAGAACACTCGCCGTTCAGAGTACAAATACCACTGCCCGGGCGACACAATGTGCAGAATGCTCTGGCCGCCATCAGCATCGGATTGCAACTGCAGATTGATATCGCCGTGATTCAGGCTTCGTTACGTGGCTTCCAGGGCATCGGACGGCGCTTCAACACCCGACAATGCAGCCTGCCACAAGGCGACATTATCTGGATCGACGATTATGCGCACCATCCGGCAGAACTGAGCGCGACCCTGGCAACGATCCGGGATGGCTGGCCGGAACGGCGACTGCTCGTCGCGTATCAGCCACACAGGTATACCCGTACCCACGACCTGTTCGACGAACAGATCGCGTTGTTGGCCGATATAGAACACCTGGTATTGTGTGACATCTATGCTGCCGGAGAAGCACCAATTAAAGGTGCCGGTGGTACCGATCTGTATGCTGCGATTGCTGCCACCGCTCAAGGTACAGCCCCGACCTATGTTGACCAGATCGCCGACCTGCCACACATATTGCGTGACCTGATCCAGGCGGATGACATCGTACTCACTGTTGGTGCCGGAAACATCGGCCAGGTCGCCCGCACCCTGTTTAACAATCATGTTTAAACCAAGCTGTTATCTATAGCAATTACATTACAGGTATAAAATATGTCTGCCGCGATAAACGCAGTAGTTGATCAGGCACTTGAATTAACCGCACCTGAACGCTCTGACATTATCGAGAAATTACTTGCCAGCCTAGATATACCTGATGCCGGTATCGATGCCATATGGGGACAAGAATCAGATGCACGCATAAAGGCTTATGACAAAGGAGAGATTAAAGCCATACCCCTGTGCGAAGTGTTTAAAAAATACCAGAAATTGTGAAAATTTCATTTCTTAAAATCGCTCAATCAGAGTTGGATGACGCATTTGACTATTATGAGTCCACTCAGAAAGGGCTTGGTTTCAGGTTTCAGTCAGAAGTCGCAAATGCTATTTCCCGGATAACACAATTCCCGAAAATATACCAAGCGATAGGACGTTATTCTCACCGTTGTCTGATTCACAAATTCCCATATGGCATCATCTATCAAATCAGAGGAAGATCAAATCAGATTTTAGTAGTTGCCATTGCTCACCTGCATAGAAAACCAGACTACTGGTATTCAAGGGAGTACAGCACTAAGAATAACTGAATCAGGCTGAAATCTATTGATGAGTGAGAAAAAGCAATTCAGGATAAAGCCTTTACAGCGACGATTTTGAGAAATACACAGGCTTTCCGGAAAGTAAAAGTATCTTTTGATACTCTGGAATGGCAGGCAGGAGTTGACTTAGATTCTGAATTTATTTATCAGGAAAAAAACTCTCTGCTTCAAAAAATCATACAGGTCTTATTATGATTAAATCAGAAAGTATGCACACCAAAATAGCACCTGAACTCAAAAACCAGGGAAATACTATTCTTGCTTCTATCGGAATAAGTCCGGATGAAGCTATCACCATGTTTTACCATCGGATAGTAACACACCGCAACCTGCCATTTGATATAAAAACACCAAATAAAGAAACCGTCGAAGCAATGCAGGAACTCACAGAACCTGAATCACGCCGACGTTTAAAACGTTTTTCAAGCTTTAAAGAAATGATGTCCGACTTAGATACTTAACACAAAATTCATGAAGCAGATTGTTCAGACTCATCGTTTTAAACGCGATTTAAAACTGATGCTCAAACGCAGATATCAAATGAGCAAACTGGGCCAGGTGATCTCATACCTTATAACTGACACACCATTACCTGAAAGATATAAGCCACATAAGGTATCCGGAAATTATATGGGGTTTTGAGAGTGCCATATTACACCTGACTGGCTACTCATTTATCGTGTCCACAATGGCGATCTTGACTTAGCCAGGACGGGAACGCATTCCGACCTGTTCAGATAACACCATAAGAGAGCAGCTTCACCATGTCAGTCAGCCTTGGTACACCACTCAGTCCGAATGCAAAAAAAGTGCTGTTATGCGGCGCAGGAGAGTTAGGAAAAGAAGTCGCAATTGAATTACAGCGGCTTGGGGTTGAAGTGATTGCCGTAGATCGTTATGCAAACGCTCCAGCGATGCAGGTGGCACACAGATCACATGTGATCAATATGCTGGACGGGGACACCCTACGTCAGGTGATACAACGAGAACGGCCGGATCTGATTGTGCCCGAGATTGAAGCGATTGCGACTGACACACTGGCAGACCTGGAAAACGCAGGCTACACCGTCATACCCAATGCCAGAGCAACGCAACTGACCATGAACCGGGAAGGCATCCGCTGCCTGGCAGCCGACACACTGGGGCTGAAGACCAGCCCGTTTGCATTTGCCGACACTGAACAGGGTTATCTGCGAGCGATTGAGGAGATTGGCCTGCCCTGTGTGGTGAAACCGATCATGAGTTCTTCCGGCAAAGGGCAGTCCGTCATCCGTCAGCCGGATGATATCCAGGCAGCCTGGGCCTGCGCCCAGGACGGCGGACGAGCCGGTAAAGGTAAAGTGATTATTGAAGGCTGGGTGGATTTTGATATTGAGATCACCCTGCTGACCATCCGGCACCGGGATGGCACCTCATTCTGTGCACCGATTGGCCATCGGCAGGCAGATGGCGACTACCAGGAATCCTGGCAGCCACAAGCCCTGAGTGATGCGGCCTGGCAACAGTCGCAGGCGGTTGCTGAACAGATCACAAGCGCCTTGGGAGGTAAAGGCCTGTTCGGGGTTGAGCTGTTTATCAAGGGCGACGAAGTCATCTTCAGCGAGGTTTCGCCGCGCCCACATGACACCGGCCTGGTCACGCTGATCTCGCAGGATTTATCTGAATTTGCGCTACATGTGCGGGCGATTCTCGATCTACCCATCCCACAGATCACCCAACTCGGCCCGGCAGCATCCAGCGTGATTCTGGCACAGGGTGACAGCCAGCAGGTCCAGTTCGATAATCTGGAACAAGCGTTGGCACTATCGAACACCCAACTACGCTTGTTCGGTAAACCAGAAGTCTCCGGCAAACGCCGGATGGGTGTTGCCCTCGCCCGCGCTGACACGATTACACAAGCACGTACTGTCGCTAATGCTTGTGCTGCGGCCATCTCTGTCTCGTTGTAACCAGGCACTCACATGAGTCAGACTCTGCAGATATGCAATAACAACATCAGGCTAAACAAGTACCACCGGAGAGCAGGTATTCTGAGATGACAAAGGTTTATATCGAAACATCAATTATCTCATATCTGATAGCAAGGCCATCAAACAACCTCATCGCTGCAGCATGGCAAAAGACAACTATTGATTGGTGGGAAACACAAAGAAACCGATTTGAGCTGTATATTTCTGAGGTTATTATTAAAAAATCGAGCATGGGAGAATAAAGTATGACTGATGAAATTATCAAAGAACTGTGGAATATAAAAGATGACATAGCCAGACAGCATGAATACAACATAGACAAGCTATCTACCTATTATTTAAATGAGCAATCGGCCAGACAGGAACAGCGACAACAGAGCTAAGATCAGATTTTACATTGTGGGCGAGGTATGAAACCTCGCCTATGAGCAAAGGGGCGAGAGCTATGCCTCTCTCTTTCTAAAGGGTTCTCAGCATAATGTTTGATGTATGCTGCGGCACACTGCGTCAGCAGGTACCGCTGGCGCGTTATACGAGCTGGCGCGTCGGCGGCCCGGCCCGCCAGTTGTATCAGCCAACAGACGAAGCAGATCTCAGCCAGTTTTTAGCACAACTACCTGCGAATGAGCCGCTGCTCTGGCTCGGGCTCGGCAGTAACCTGTTGGTACGCGACGCTGGCTTTGCCGGGACTGTGATTGCATTGCATGGTCGCCTGGCGCAATTTGAGATCGCAGGTACGCAATTGCATGTCGGTGCTGGCGCTGCCTGCGCCAGAGTGGCGCGGGCAGCGGCACGCGCCGGACTGGCTGGTGCCACTTTTCTTGCCGGTATCCCGGGCACCATTGGCGGTGCACTGGCGATGAACGCCGGTGCCTTTGGTGGCGAAACCTGGGAATGTGTACAACAAGTACGCACCATCGACCAGCAAGGCACGTGCCGGGAACAGGCTGCAGATGCGTTTCGGGTCGCATACCGTCAGGTGGATAAACCTGCGGACATGGGCTTTGTCGGCGCAACGTTTCAGTTTCGTCCGGGTGAAGCCACACAGGAACAGGCCCGGATCCGCAAATTGTTACAACAACGCAGCACCAGTCAGCCAACCGGAAAACCGAGTGGTGGCTCAACCTTCCGCAACCCCCCCGGTGATTTTGCGGCCCGCCTGATTGAGGCCTGCGGACTGAAGGGACATCAGATCGGTGGCGCACAGGTCTCGGTCAAACACGCGAACTTTATTCTGAACACTGGCACTGCTACCGCCCGGGATATCGAACACCTGATCATGTACCTGCAAACAGAAGTTCATCGGCAACAAGGGGTATTGCTACAACCCGAAGTCCATATCGTCGGAGAAGCCACATGAACACGAATCCTGACCGATTTGGGCGGGTCGCGGTGTTGATGGGTGGCTGGGCCAACGAACGCGAAGTGTCATTACGCAGTGGCAACGCTGTTTTATCCGCATTACAGGCCGCTGGGGTGGATGCACATCCGGTTGATCTGCAACCAGGCAACCTGCTGCCACAACTGACGAGCTTTGACCGGGCATTTAATTGTGTGCACGGTCGTGGTGGCGAAGATGGCCAATTACCCGGTGCCCTACAATTACTCGGCCTGCCCTGTACCGGCAGTGGCGTACTGGGCGCCGCTCTGGCGATGGATAAATACCGCACCAAACTGATCTGGCGCGGTAGGGGTTTACCGACGCCGGACTGGATGTTGTTAAACACTGAAGAAGACCTGACCCAAGCCATGACGCAATTAGGTGTTCCGCTGATGGTGAAGGCCGCACTGGAAGGCTCTAGCATCGGCGTCAGCCAGGTACAGAATGCTGCTCAGCTCGCCACTGCCTGGCGCGATGCCCAGGCATGCGACAGCCACGTGATCGCTGAACAATGTGTATGCGGTACCGAATACACCACCAGCATTCTGGGCAACCAGGCCCTGCCACTGATCCGTCTGGAGACAGACCGGGCATTTTACGACCACACCGCCAAATATCAGACCGGGCATACACACTATCAGATTCCATGTGGTCTGGACGCAGATCTGGAACAACAGATTCAGGCACTATGCCTGGAAGCATTCCGGGCTCTGGACTGTCACGGCTGGGGTCGCGTCGATATCATGCTGGATCAGGCACAACAACCCTGGCTGATCGAAGTGAACACGGTACCCGGCATGACCGAGCTCAGTCTGGTACCGAAAGCCGCCGCTGCAATCGGTCTGGATTTCACTGCACTGGTACTGGAGATTCTGGCACAAACGCTGGATCAACCCGATGACAATGCCTGATGTCAGGCACAGTCTATGCTGGTGCTGGATCTGGCCGCTCATCTGGCTGAGCCTGCTGAGCGGCAGTGGCGCCTGGGTCTGGTTCCACTACCTATCGAATCCGGCATTTTTCCCACTCCGTACGGTACAGATTCAGGGCGGATTCCGATACCTGGAACCAGCGCAGATTGAACAGGCACTGGAGACACAACTTACCGACACTGGCTTTTTCAATCTGGATCTGACTCGTCTGCAGGCGGCCTGCATGGCACTACCCTGGGTGGCCGAAGCTCATGTGCGACGTATCTGGCCAGATACCGTACACATCATGCTGCTGGAACAGGTGCCACTGGCGCGCTGGGGAGAAACAGAGTCTGTGACCTGGATCAATGCCAGGGGAGAATTATTCCGCCCGACGCAAGCCATCACGCTGGATTTACCCGTGTTAATCGGTGCTACCAGTCAGGCCACAGAACTGATCGACTTGTTGCAACAGATTCAACCCACACTGCCTGATCCGGATTTGCGCTTACGGCGCCTGCAACGTCATCCGCCCGGCAACTGGACCATACAATTACAACCCGGACTGACCGTATTGCTGGATCACCGCCAGCCCTTACAACGCTGGCGCGATTTTGTGCAGATTTACCCGCGATTACCCAAACCCGCGCGCCGGATTGACCTACGCTACCCGCAAGGCTTCGCCGTCTTGTTTAAGGACGCTGCTTAATGGCAAAAAAACACGACAAAAATATCATCGTTGGCCTGGATATCGGCACCTCAAAAATCGCTGCCATCGTCGGTGAAATACGCGACGACCAGGGCATTGACGTGATCGGTCTGGGACGTTGCGACTCACATGGCCTGAAAAAAGGCGTGGTGGTCGATATCGAATCTACCGTCCAGGCAATACAGAGTGCAGTTGCTGAAGCCGAACTGATGTCCGGCATCGAAATCAGCAGCGTGTATGCCGGCATCGCTGGCAGCCATGTTGCCAGCCAGAACTCGGAAGGCATTGTTGCGATCCGTGATCGGGAAGTCAGCCAGGCAGATGTAGATCGGGTCATTGATGCCGCCCGCGCGGTACCCACACTGGCTGATCGCGAAATACTACATATCCTGCCACAAGAATTTATCATCGATAACCAGGAAGGCATTCAGGATCCGATCGGCATGTCCGGCATCCGCATGGAAGTCAAAGTACACCTGGTAACCGGCGCAGTCAGTGCGGTGCAAAACATCACCAAATGTATCCGGCGCTGCGGCCTGGAAGTTGAAGACTTGATTCTGGAGCAACTGGCATCCTGCTATGCTGTGTTGCAGGAAGATGAAAAAGAACTGGGCGTCTGCCTGGCCGACATCGGAGGAGGCACCACCGATATCGCACTCTACAAGAATGGTGGTATCCGCTATACCGATGTGATCCCGATAGCCGGGCATCAGGTCACGCACGACATCGCCGTCGGCCTGCGCACCCCGACACTGGCTGCCGAAGACATCAAAAAGAAGTATGCCTGTGCCCTCGCCTCACTGGTACACACAGAACAACAAATCGAAGTTCCCAGTATCGGAGATCGCCCGGCCCGTTCGTTATCCCGACAAACCCTGGCTGAAGTCGTAGAACCCCGATATGACGAATTACTCGGGTTAATCCAGACCAAGCTGCAACACTCCGGCTTTGCCGAACAGGCCGCCGGTGGCGTGGTACTGACTGGTGGCAGTGCCAAAATGGAAGGCTTGTTGGATCTGGCCGAAGAAGTCTTTCACATGCCAGTGCGGCTCGGAATACCCACGAATATCCATGGTCTGCCGAACGTGCAGGATCCAAGTCATGCCACAGGAGTGGGTCTGCTGTTGTATGCACAACAGGATAACCGTGCCCGTCGGCCCGGACCATTGTCACCGGACACCAGCCTGCAGACCATCTGGCAACGTATGAAGCAGTGGTTTCAGGGCAACTTTTAAGCTTGATACCAAAACCAATAACACACCAATCCGATTTATCTGCATTTTCTTCACAGAGACAACACCATGTTTGAACTGATGGAACTCGACAACCAACACGCCATCATCAAAGTGATCGGCGTCGGTGGCGGCGGTGGTAATGCCGTCGGACACATGCTGCAATCACACCTGGAAGGTGTGGAATTCATTTGTGCTAACACCGACGCCCAGGCATTGAACAATGCAGACGTGAACACCAAACTGCGGCTGGGTGAACACCTGACGCGCGGTCTCGGCGCCGGTGCCAACCCGAAAGTCGGTCAGGAAGCCGCCGAAGAAGCCCGTGACCGGATCAGTGAACAACTGAAAGGCGCCGATATGGTATTCATTACCGCCGGCATGGGCGGCGGCACCGGTACTGGCGCAGCGCCAGTAATCGCCGAAATTGCCAAAGAGCACGATATACTGACCGTCGCTGTCGTAACGAAGCCATTTCCGTTTGAAGGTGGCAAACGGATGAAAATCGCTGAGGCCGGGATCGCTGAACTACGCGCCCGGGTAGACTCACTGATCGTGGTACCCAATGAAAAATTACTCACCGTACTGGGCAAATCCACTTCACTACTGGATGCCTTCAAACAAGCAAACGACGTGTTGTATAACGCAGTGCAGGGTATTGCAGAACTGATCACCCGCCCCGGCCTGATCAATGTCGACTTTGCCGATGTCCGCACCGTGATGAGCGAAAAAGGTGAAGCGATGATGGGTACCGGCACCGCCAGCGGCGAAAATCGCGCTCGTGATGCGGCAGAATCAGCGATCAATGATCAGCTACTGGAAGACATCAACCTGTCCGGTGCCGGCGGCCTGCTGGTCAACATTACCGCCGGAATGGACCTGTCTATCGGCGAATTTGATGAAGTGGGCAGCATCGTCAAAGAATTTGTCGACGAAGAAGCGACCGTCGTGGTGGGCACAGTGATTGACATGGAGATGCAGGACGAAATCCGGGTGACTGTGGTCGCCACCGGCATCGGCAATCACCAACAGGCTAAACAACCTGAAAGCAACCTGAAGCTGGTGACCTCACATCACGAAACTAAAGTGGCAGCAGTCGGCGGCGGACAACCCGATTACCCACGCGGTTATGTGGCAAACGACGAAGCACAAGACCTGGAATACCTGGATATCCCGGCATTTCTGCGCCGTCAGGCCGATTAACAGCGTTCCGTACAGGCACAAAAAAACCCAAATCCTGTCAACAGGATTTGGGTTTTTAGTGCTGTTCAACACAGCATAAGATGGTGCCCGGGGCCGGACTCGAACCGGCACAGCCATTTAAGGCCGGCGGATTTTAAGTCCGCTGCGTCTACCAATTCCGCCACCCGGGCTATCAGACTGGAGGCCGAACCCGGAGTCGAACCGAGATACACGGATTTGCAGTCCGCTGCATAGCCATTCTGCCATTCGGCCAGTGAAAGCGCTTCTGAACGAACTCGCTGTTACCTACAGATAAACCTGGAGCGGGAAACGAGACTCGAACTCGCGACCCCAACCTTGGCAAGGTTGTGCTCTACCAACTGAGCTATTCCCGCAGAATCAGACACAAGATTGTACCAAGACATGACAAAGTGTCAAGACGCAGACAACATTAAGGGGTACGATTCAAACTGATGTGGTGATCTGTTGGCGCAGGCTTTTCGCAAGCGCTATCCCGATCTGCTCTCCAGGGACGCCAGAATACCCGTCCGTGGGGGCTCGGCTGCGGCCGTCCATGGCCGCAGACGCCCTCGGAGAGCAGATCGGGATAACGCCCCGCTTTTTAGCACCGTGGTGCAACCATCTCCGCAGCCATTTTCAAACCGGGCAACCTTTGCACACATTTGCGGCAAAACCTGCGACACCGGCTGTCGGGACCATGCGGTACCGCGACAAGAAGCCTGTATGCCGGAAATGAATTGACCGGGAGACTGTTCGCTGAAGCTCGTTTGCCTACCAGACCGGATAGATTGGCAGCCAATCCGGCAGATGCTGTGACTGCGGCTTCGCTACGTACAGAACGACAGGTATTCGCTGGTGTGTTGGGTGAACACCTGGTCACCGATGCGCTATCGGCGCATGAGCAGTCCTCGCAAGGTTTGTTATGCCACAGTGCCACTCTGGTGGGAATGACCGCGAAGGTGGTTGTACCACCTTACTCTCGAGCGTTTCCCGGCCGGGGGGCTCCGAGGGCGTCTGCGGCCATGGACGGCCGCAGCCGAGCCCCCAGGACGGGTATTCTGGCGTACCTCGGAGAGCCCCGGTTGGAAAACGCCAAACCTGACATTGACAACATTGGATTTCATCTAGCCCGGCTTATTAATCCACATCAGTTTGAATCACATCCACAACATTGATGTATACACAACAACTAGGCCCGTACGCCGTCATCGGCAATCCGATCGCCCATTCCCGATCACCAGCCATCCATCAAGCATTTGCGAAGCAGACCAGCCAATACATTACCTACGACAGAATCCTCAGCCAACCAGATCAGTTCAGCAATACCGTCCGCGGCTTTATCGCCGCCGGAGGCAAAGGCCTGAATGTGACCGTACCTTTCAAACAACAAGCCTATGACTTGGCGGATACGCTCAGTGCACAGGCGCAGGCTGCCGGTGCTGTGAATACATTAGTTGTACGCCAGGACAACACTTTGCACGGCGAGAATACAGACGGCATCGGGCTGGTCCGCGACTTGCAGCATAACCATGACATACACCTGACCGGCTCGCGCATCCTGATTCTGGGTGCTGGTGGCGCTACACGCGGCATATTGCACCCTATCCTGGCATGCCAGCCCGCACAACTGATCATCGCCAACCGCAGTCCTGACAAAGCCCGGGCACTTGCAGACTCAGTCAGCGCGGCCTTCGTATCCGGATGCAGCTTTGATCAGATTCCGGCAGAACCCTTTGATCTAATTCTCCACGCCACTGCCGCAGGCCTCTCCGGACAAGTACCTGCCATACCTGCAGCCACAGTTGCCACACATACCTACGCATATGATCTGCTATACAGCAACCAGCCAACCCCTTTTCTGCGCTGGACCGCGCAACAGGGCGCTGCACAAACCATAGATGGCCTCGGTATGCTGGTGGAACAGGCCGCTGCTGCGTTTTATCTGTGGCGTGGCATACAACCAGATACCGCTCCCGTACTTGCTCATTTATCGGCGGAAAAAAGCACCTCCTGATCCTGCACTTCACCACCGACAATCACTGTAACCTGCTGTTGCGGTTGTATCCGACGTTGGAAGGCCGACCGCACTTGTTCTGCCGTCACAGCTGCCAGCTTATCCGGCAGGGTCGCCAGCCAATCCAGAGGCAGATCGTAAAAACCTATCATCGCGATATATTCGACAATCTTTTGATTGCTCGCGACTGACAGCGGAAAGTTACCGGTCAGATATTGCTGCGCCGCCTGCAACTGTGCCTGAGTCGGGCCCTGCCCCATAAACTGCTGCAACACTGAGCGCATCACCTGCAACGCAGTCTCCGCCTGAGCATTCTGGGTCTGTGCCACCATCACAAACGGCCCGGGCACCTGCATCGGCCGGAAATAGCTGTATACGCTGTAAGACAAACCACGCTGATGACGCACTGCATCACCCAACAATGAATTCAGTGTGCTGCCACCCAGAATATGATTGCCGACATACAGGGGGAAATAATCCGGATCATGCCGGGTTACCCCGAACCGCCCAAGGTATAAATGACTCTGCGAGGCCGGAAACGGAACGGACTTCCGTTGCTCTGACACAGATTCTGGCATCGGCAAAGCAGGTGCAGCCTGACCAGGCTGCAACTTGGCAGAGACTTGTTCAGCGATTTTCTCCGCCGTTTTCTGGTCGATATCGCCGACCAGCGCAATCACTGCATTCGCCGCCACATAATATTGATGATGGAACGCTTGAATATCGCGCCGGGTAATCTTTGCCAGGCTGTCTGCTGTACCTGAAATCGGATGTGCATACGGATGATTGCCATATAACGTCTGATACAACTTTTCTGCCGCTACCTTACCTGGTGACTGTGCGGTATAACGCAATCCGACCAGCAGTTGCTGCCGGATCTGCGCTATCGAGTCCACCGCAAAGCGTGGCTCACCCAGCACTTTAGCTAAACTGTCTACCGCCACGCTGAGCGCCGGTTGGGTGGTCAGTGTACGCACGGACACCGAGGCCATATCCCGATATGCGGCACTACCCAGCTGGATACCTTCCGCTTCAACCCGGCTCGCCAATGTCTGTGCATCCCAGTCTCCGGCACCTTCCGTCAACAAAGCATTGGTAAACTGCGCCAGTCCCGGGAGTTCACTATCCCAGGCGCTACCCGCAGCAAATACGATGCGGATATCCAGCATCGGCAGGGTATCAGCCTGCACATACATCACTTTTGCACCCTGGCTGCTGACCCAGGACTGCACTTTCGGTGTTGCTGCTTGCGCCAGACTGACACAACAACACAACACAATAATCGTATAGCGGATTCTATGCATTAAAAAGCTTGCCATCATGGTACCGAATCAAGTAAATTAACAAAGATAAGGAGAGTACGTCTGAAAACGTCGCAAGTGCAGCAGTTTTCTTACATACCCCGACAGGCGCGTAGCTCAGTTGGTTAGAGCACCACCTTGACATGGTGGGGGTCGTTGGTTCGAATCCGATCGCGCCTACCAGACAACGCAAAAAAACCGGCTTACGCCGGTTTTTTTATGCGGGTATCAAATCAGGATTGTATCAACGCCCACCAAAAATCGCACTCCCCACCCGCACATGTGTCGCACCTTCCTCAATCGCGATCTCAAAGTCATCACTCATTCCCATCGATAGTGCTGGGGCGTTCAGTCCTGGCAATGCCTGATGTAACCAGCCTGACAGTTGCCGCAACCGACGAAAAACACTGCGCACTTCGCCCTCTGGCACACGAAAAGGTGCCATCGTCATCAATCCCAGTACTTGCAGGTGTGGCAAACCTGCAATATTACCAACCGCCTGCACCAACTCTGCCTGCTGCCGGGCATCCTGTTCCCAGTCTGCTGCCTGGAAACCACCCTTGCTCTGCTCACCTGATACGTTCATTTCAATAAACACTGGCAGTGTACGACCTGTGCCATGTAACTGACGTGACAGCCGTTGTGCAATCTTTTCCCGATCCACTGCGTGGAAGTAATCGGCTGACTGCGCAATCGGCTGACTCTGTCGGGTCTGCAAATGGCCGATAAAGTGCCATCGAATGTCTGGCAGATGACACAATGCCTGCACCTTTTCGGCAAACTCGGCTGAGCGGTTTTCACCAAAATGGCGAACGCCTGCAGCATATGCTGCCTCCAGATCTGCAATCGGTCTGGTTTTGCTGACTGCAACCAGGGTAATCTCATCAACAGAGCGTCCGGCCCGTTCTGCCGCTGCCTGTATACGTTGTTGTATCGCCCGCATAGTTTGCATGACATGCCCTCACAATGGCCAGAACAGCGGAATCAGGGCGCTAGCTAACAATCCCAGCACAAGATTCAATGGGATTCCGATCCGGGCAAAGTCAGTAAACCGGTAGCCTCCCGGACCATACACCAATGTATTCGTCTGATAACCGATCGGTGTCGCGAAGCTCGCCGAAGCAGCTACCATCACCACGACGACCAGGGGTCGGGGATCTACCCCCAGGGCCACTCCCAGCGCAATCGCAATTGGCGTCACTACCACCGCAACCGTACTGTTCGATACCAGCTCAGTCAGTACCGATGTCAGCAGGTACATCGACCAAAGCACCACAAAGGGCGGCATACCACTCAGCCAGGGTACCAGGGCACTCACCAGAATGTCTATCGCTCCAGCCTGTTGCAGTGCTGCACCCACCGCCAACATCGAAAAGATCAGGATCAGCAAATCTTTATCAATGGCTGCAAACGCTTCTTCAGCGTCAATGCAGCGAGTCAGTAACACAACAGCGACCATGATACTGGCGAGCACAAACAGGGGTGCCACATTCAATCCGGCCAGCACCACCATCGTACCCAGCGCACCCAGCACAATCGGGGCGTGACGACGACGATAGGGCCGCACCGCCGGAATGGATAAATCAATCAGGCGCTGGTCACGCGCCAGGCGCTGCAGATCAGATTCCGTGCCTTCCAGCAATAAGGTATCACCCACCCGGATCGGGATATCATCCAGTTGCTGATGCAGGTTACGGTTTTTACGATGTAACGCCAGCGGGAAAACGCCGTAATGCCGCCGCAACCGCAACTGGCGTAACCTGCGCCCGATCATCCGGCAACCTGGCGTGACCAGCGCTTCCACCGTACGGGCCGCCCGCGACGACACAGCGCTGGCGAGTGTCACATCTTTATTTTCGCTGAAGCTGAGTACTTCCACCATGGCCGTCTTCAGTACCACTCGATCACCTGCTGCCAGGATCATCTTACTGAGCTGGCGCCGCAATGAATTATCCGCCCGGATCACATCCACCACATACCCGTTATCACGTCGAAACAGGGCAACCTGCAACGGAGGTTGACCGATCAGCGTACTCTCCGGTGGAATCAGTACCTCAGTGAAGTAACGCATCCCACCAGACTGGCCCGACAATAATTGCGTCATGCTGTCCCGATCCGGCAATAACCGGGGAGCAAATATCCATAAATACAAGATCCCGAACGCAACCAGAATCACCGCCAGTGGCGTGACTTCAAATAAACTGAGGGGCGCCAGGCCTGCCTCCCGTGCCACCCCATCAACCAGCAGATTGGTTGAAGTCCCGATCAAGGTGCAGATGCCGCCGAGAATCGCGACATAAGATAACGGGATCAGCAATTTTGAACTGGAGATACGCAATGTTTGCGCCATCTGCACCATAACCGGGATCATCACCACTACAACCGGCGTATTGTTCAGAAAGGCCGAAGCCACTACCACAAACAATACCAAGCCGGCCAGGGTCCAGGCCGGATAACGCGCAGCATAACGATTCACTTGAGTGCTCAAGCCAGATAAGGTTCCGGTACGCACCAGCGCACTGGAAAGCATGAACAATGCGGCAATGGTCCAGGGCCCCGGATTCGACAACACCCCCAACGCAGTCTCGTACGGCAGAATACCCATGAGCAGCAAAAAGGCGGCACCGGACAGGGCTGTCACTGCAATCGGATAAGTGTCGCGCACGAACAGTACAAACATCACACCGAGCACACTCAGGGCCACCCAGGGTTGCCAGTCTGGGGGGATCAGAAATTCCGGCATCGCAAGCTACTCACCATCCCGATAACACTCAGTCTTCACCGAAGCGCGCCTCAACCAGAGCAACCAGTGCTTGTAACGCCTGTTGTTCATCCGGTCCGTCCAACTGCAACTGTAGCCGGGTACCACATCCGGCAGCCAGCATCATCACTCCCATGATGCTTTTACCATTCACTGCCTGACCCTTTTTTTCCAGCCTCACATCTGCCGCAAACTGGCTGGCCGTATTCACCCATTTCGCTGATGCCCGCGCGTGCAGACCCAACACATTTATGATGGTAATCTCTTGTACAAGCATCAGAGTCCCACTATTGAATGCCGTGCCGGGCACCAACCCGGGCAATGTCGTATAAGGTTGCCAGATCTGCTTCGTACGCATAATTCAGGCTGCGCAGCACCATCGGCAGATTCAGCCCGGCCAGCACCCGCACCGCATCCGTTGCTGCTACAGCACGACAAGCGACATTATGCGGTGTCGCACCATACAAATCGGTCAGAATCAACCCTCCTGCTGTCAGCTTATCCATCCACTGACGGATCGCCTGCTCCGCTGGCGGCACCTCAGTCACTTCAATACATTGCAGAGAAATTTTACTCTGACCCATAATATGCTCAACCGTCTGGCAGATCGCTGAGCCAACCCCCAGGTGCGTCACCAGTAACAGCGCCACCATCATCAGGCCTCGTCGTCCGTCACCGACTGTAATAGCGCCTGCTGCCGCTGCACAAACTGTTTGGTGGTATCAATCCCTTTCAGTTTCAGCAGATGACTCCGCACCGCAGCTTCCACCAGAATCGCCAGGTTACGTCCGGGTGCCATCAACAAAGTGACACATGAAATCCGGGTACCCAGCACTTCGCGCGTCGCCTGTTGCGTCACCAGACGTTGCGGTGGCTGTTCCTGCCGGGTCTGCAGACACACAATCAGGCGCAGATATTTATTCGCCTTGATCGCATTGTCACCAAACATCGCACGAATATCCAGCACACCCAGGCCACGCACTTCCAACATACCCAACAACAGAGATGGGCAGGTACCACTGATAATTTCTGGCGCAATCCGGCAGAACTGTGGTGCATCATCGGCAATTAAGCGGCTACCGCGAGTGATCAGCTCCAGTGCCAATTCACTCTTACCGATTCCGGCACCCCCCGTCAGCAACACCCCCATCCCGAGCACTTCCAGAAACACGCCGTGTAACGTGGTCTTATCAGATAAATTGAGTGCTGCAAAATGTTGCAGATTATCCAGCACGACCCGATCCGGTAACGGTGTGCGGAATAAAGCCAGGCCACTGCGATCTGCCCAGTAACACAGGTCTTCATCAGCGGATACACCATCTACTAACACCACAGCCCGCGTGTAAGAGCGGAACAACTTTTCCAGTGCCCGGGAACGTTCACCGCCTGTTAATTGTTGCAGATATGCCTGCTCCGAACGACCTATCACCTGAATACGATTCGGGTGAATATAGGTTAACGGACCGACGATCGTGTCCCGTTCTGCATCCAGCGTATCATCCAGCAAGGTACGCTGCAGTCCGGTCTCACCACCTGCGCACAAGATGAGCTGCAATTTCGTCTGCAACGCCTCATACAGATTCGTAACCCGCACTCTATGCGGCATTCGATATTACCTGGCTGAACAACTGATGCGCCTGATGAACATCAGACAGGCCACGCAACTGCTGACAGATTGCCGTATCGCGAAATAAGGCTGCCAATTGGGCCAATAAATGCAGATGATCCTGCCGTGCAGTTTCTGGCACCAGCAGCACAAAAACCAGATCAACAGGCTGGCCATCCTGACTGTCAAAATCAATTGCCTGACGCAACCGGATAAAAGTGCCGCGACTATGCATCAGATCCGGCAAGCGCGCATGGGGTAATGCCACACCTGCGGTCAGGCCTGTACTACCCAGCCGTTCACGCGCTAACAAACGCGCAAAAATCTGCTCAGCTTGCACCGGGTCTGACAGGCTGAGTAAGTGTGCCGCATGTTCCAGAACTCGCTTTTTACTCTGCGAGGCGCAGTCCAGGCAGATGGCTGATGTCGTTAACAACTGACCCATCGGTTTATGTGACCAAGCGGCTAAGCAGTTACTACCTCCTCTTCCAGAGCCCGTTCACGATGACTGGCTGCACGATGATTCTGTAGTTTTTCTTTTTGTCTGATAACCTGACGGTCTAATTTATCAGTTAGTGCGTCAATTGCAGCATACATATCTTCATTCACCGCTTCTGCATACACATCGGCGCCCGCCACGTGCAACTGAGCTTCTGCCTTACGCTCAATTTTTGCTACACTCAGAATCACCTGCACCTGCGTTACATGATCAAAATGGCGTTCCAACCGGGCGAATTTTTCTAATACGTAGGCCCGCATAGACTCAGTCAATTCGACATGATGCCCCGAAATGTTTACCTGCATAGTTAACTCCTGAAAACAACCTGATAGACAAGTGGGCACCCCTAAAAACGACTGTGCTTGCAAATACTTCGTTAAAAAATGCTCATGTACGCTTTGTACACTGCGCTTTTTCGCCTCGTCTTTGCTTCGCTCGCAATGTTTTTAGAGGTGCCCAGGTGATTGTCAGCGACGACGTCGCTCACCAGACGGTGGAATCCGCAAAGATTCACGATACTTGGCCACAGTACGCCGCGCAATCGCAATACCCTGCGCTTTTAATGCCTCAGTGAGTGCATTATCCGACAACGGCTTATGTGAAGGTTCAGCTTGCACCAGTTGCCGGATTTGCGCACAGACTGCGGTGGAAGACACACTCCCACCATCGGCGGTCTTCACCTTGCTGGAAAAAAAATATTTAAATGCAAAGGTGCCGCGCGGCGTCTGCATAAATTTATGTGATGTCACCCGGGATACAGTCGACTCGTGCAACCCTAACTGATCGGCTACCTCTTGCAGGACAAGCGGCTTCATCGCCGTCACACCCTGCGTAAAAAAGGCTTGTTGTTCCTGTACGATGCATTGAGCCACCTGCAATACCGTATCGTGCCGTGTCTGCAGATTACGAATAAAGCTGCGTGCTGTCTGCAAATGTTCTTTCAACAATACATTCTCAGCCTGCTGATCAGCACGCCGGATCAGCGCCACATAATCTGCATTGATCTGCAATTTAGGCAGCATATCCGGATTCAGCTCCACCCGCCAGCCAGCCGACTGCTGACTAACCAGCACATCCGGCACCACACACGCTGCAGCCACCTCTCCCACCTGTTCACCAGGATGTGGATGCAATGACCGAATCTGTTGCAACACCGGCTGCAACGCCGCAACCGACAGATTCAGCGCCCGGGCCAGTTGGGTTTCATCCCGTGCTGCCAGCAACGCAAAATGATCGGTCAGCAACACCATCACCTGCGACTTCAGCTCACCTTCTGCTATTATCTGGCGAGCCTGCAATAACAAGCATTCCTGCACGTCACGCGCCGCCACACCGGGCGGGTCAAACTGCTGAATACGATGCAGAACAGCGATTACATCATCTTCACTGATCTGCTGATCCGACAACACTGAAACCACTTCTGCGGTGTCAATTTGCAGATAGCCTTTATTATCAATACTGTCAATCAGGACATCAGCAATCAGCTGGTCGACAGGAGCAAAGGGCGTGAGCGCCATCTGCCAAAGCAGATGCGCTTGTAAAGAAGGTGCTGAACTGTGTTGTGTGAGCGGATCATAATCAACTCCGGTTTGCGTCGGATAACGTGATTCGATCGGCAGATCAGCAGCCTCAGCAAGCGCCGACTGGTTCGGTATCGACTCCTGCGCTTCACCTGGTACCTGAGACAAGGCCTCAGGTGCAGCAACAGATGGTGTCGGAATAGCGTTACTTTCGACTACTTCCAACATCATATTCTCATCCAGCACAGACTGGACTTCCTGTTGCAGCTCAACAGTGGATAACTGCAACAATCGTATTGCCTGCTGTAACTGGGGTGTCAGTGCCAGATGCTGGCTGGGGCGCAATTGCAGCGCAGATTTCATAGCCTGTCAGGTAGGATCATGAGGGTAAGAACCAGTCAGAATTAAGTGTCAGAGCACAAAATGCTCTGCGAGGCTGACCAGCATTCTAGCACGAATCGTGCTGATCTCTTACGTGGCGCCAGAAAGACGGGTGTGATTCAAACTGATGTGCAGTAATAAGCCAGGCCACATGACATCCAAGATCGTCAACATCAGTCCCGGCGTTTCCCCGACCAGTGACTGCTAAGCTGGCATCTCGCTCGTGCCGGGCTTTCAGCTCACCGCAGGACAGCATTATCTGTCACAACAACTGAGCAATCTGTTAATTCAGCAGTCGGCAGAACAGTCAGGCCTGTCATTGCCACGCGCAGACGTCGCAGAAGGACTGTATGATCATGCGCAGCAGGAGCTGCTACAGGCGTTTGATAATACGTACGGTTTTCGCTTTCCGTTATTCCGCCGCTGGCTCGCGTTCCATCACCCCTTCCGCCAGGTATGCGAAGGTATCAGGCTTTGAAGAAATCACCTGAGAACGATCCGGCATGCAACTGACATCATCATTATGCAACACTTTTTCAATATTGCCGGGCCTTCCGAGTCGCGCAAACATTATCTGATTGACCCGTTGCAACGGATCAATGTCCGGCAGATAGAAACCCTGATTGCACAGGAATATTATTTTGTGCTGCATGCGCCACGCCAGACCGGCAAGACCAGTTGTCTCCTGGCACTGATGGCGCATCTGCATGCACAAGGCCGGTATCAGACACTGTATGCGAACATTGAAGCAGCCCAGACTACGCGTGAGGATGTCCGTCGCGGGATAAGTGCTGTTACAAACGCGCTGGCGCTGGCTGCTCAGGTCTATCTGCAAAGTCACTTTTTAACTGACTGGCTGCGCACAGAAGGCAAACAATACGATGCAAAATCGTTACTCACTGCCCTGCTGCAGGCTTGGGCTATTGCTGCTGATCAGCCAGTGGTCCTGTTGCTGGACGAAGTGGACGCACTGTTCGGATCACACTGAACGATTATCGTACCGCACACGAAGCACTGATTCAGTCACGAGCAACCCATCTGGATCAACTGACCGACAAACTGAAAGAAACACGTGTCCGTCACGTCATCGGCAGACTGCTTTCTGGTGAAGTCACTGATATCGTACTCCCTGCTGACGATATCAGTTATGTCGAAGATCTCGGCCTGATCCGTCGGCAACCAGTCACTGCGATCGCCAACCGCATTTATCAGGAAACGATTCCGCGCGATCTGACATACAGCACCCAGAACATGTTATTGCAGCAGACAGACAAGCGGCAGATCGTCAGTTGGTGGACGTAATCGTAACCTGACTCATAAACTCAATTATTGCCATAAAAAAATATATGCATAAGCGATATCCGTTGATCACTGTCAGCGCTCTGGTGACAGGTCCGGGTGATAAAATTCTGATTGCACAAACAGCCAAATGACGCTGCACTTGAGGTGTGCCAAGTGCCAAGATAAATTGATTATGAGCTTTAGAACAAGTGCTGTTACATGAATTTCAGAAAGAAGTTGTCTTGGGCTTATGCCCGATTCAGTTCGCGCTATTGCAGGAGACTGTTAATGACCCGTAGTTTATTCACACATCACACCCATTTTGTTCTAGTGAATGATTGTGCGCACTTGCAAAACAAAAAAATCATATCAAATGAAGTAACTGTTCGCTGCACCTGGGTCACTCCGGATGAAGTACTGAATTATCTTCTGAACACTTAATACCCACATTCTCGTGAAATATTATATGGGTCCGTAGTATTATGGATACGATTCACATCACTAATATCCGTTGTTATGGCTATACAGGTTTTTTTCCGGAAGAAAAAAAGCTTGGCCAATGGTTTAGCATTGATCTGACCATAGAGTTAGATTTGTTAGCATCCTGCAATAGTGACAAACTACAAGACACACTAGACTATAGCTTAGTCATTGATGCCATTAAAACATTAGTTAAGCGTGAGAAACCTGACCTGATTGAGAGATTGGCAGAAGCCGTGGCTAAAGAAATATTATCTTTTTCTTTACCTCATACAGTACGCGTTCAACTCACTAAGATCAGTGCACCTATTCCGGATTTTGATGGCGAAATTACAATTGATATTACGCGCACAAAAGCCAGCAATGGTTAAGCCTGCATAATATCCGTTTTTCAACGCAAAATAACCAAAGTTATCATCCGGCCTACCGAGGTTCTGCTTTCTTATATGCCACGCAGTGGCGAAACTCAAGTGATCATGATGCTTGGATAATAGAACTAGAGTTTAGAGTTTCAGCAGCCTAATCGGAAGGCAAAGCTGGCCAAAGTCA
>CAWUID010000007.1:0-57099 GCA_963922315.1 uncultured Gammaproteobacteria bacterium | reverse complement strand
TGAAACAGGTCTTTGAAATCGCAACTGCCCCGCTAACTTTCTGAGCAGACTCTAAATAGCAGCACAAACACCGAAGCTAGATACCATCCCTATGATTCTATGAAATTCCATTCTTATTTTAGAAACAGCATCAGCGAAAAACATGAAGATTTCAGGTTTAACGATTTATGTGGAAAAAAAATATGGTGCGTCGATATTAAAACTGATTTCGAAGGCACTAATAAGATTTCCCAACATGCTGCTAATGAAATATTGAGCAATATTAGAAAAACATCTACGGTGAATAGTGTCTCTGGAGATGCTTACAATATAGGACAAGAGTTACTCATGATGAACATAAGTTTTTTCCCAAAACTTACAGGATACCCTTATACTATAGATAATGGACTTCCTAGTATACCGGCCCTTGTTCCTGTGTATCGTATAGATCCTCAAGAAAAGGATAGACCTGTTGTTTTCTCAGGCAAAGTTTATTGTAAGAATTTTATGATACTTGAATTGGGAACATTTCATTGCAGAATAATCACAGCGAAAGAGTGATTCTTGAAGAGATCTCACCGCGACAGACCTCACTGGTAAAGTGCGGGTTTCAACCTTTGAAGACAAACGAATGAATAGCACTATGGTGCGGAGTAACAAGGGATGTCAAGAAAACTGATCAGTTTCGACTGGGCAATGAAAAAACTGCTCAGAAGTAAAGCGAACTTTGAAATCCTGGAAGGATTCCTGAGTGAATTGCTGAAAGATGATATTCGAGTTCTTGAAATCCTCGAAAGTGGCAGCAACAGAAACAGCAATCAGGACAAATCTAACCAGGTTGATCTGAAAGTTAAGAATCAAAAGGGTGAAATTATTATCATTGAAGTGCAATACCAACGTGAATATGACTATCTACAAAGAATATTATTCGGGACATCAAAAGTTATTACGGAGCACCTTAACAAAAGCGAACCCTACTCAAAAGTGATTAAGGTTGTTTCAGTCAATATTCTGTATTTTAATCTGGGCCAGGGCGTGGATTATATTTACTATGGTATGACGAGCTTTCAGGGACTACATCATCAGGATATATTAGATCTATCAAAAGAGCAGAAAGCACTTTACCAAAAACATAAAATACAAGAAATATTCCCTGAATATTACCTGATCAAGGTGAATAGTTTTGACAATATGGCTAGAGATACCTTGGATGAATGGATATACTTTCTGAAAAACGAAGAAATAAAAGAAGATTTTAAAGCAAAGGGCTTGAAAAAAGCACAGCAGGAGCTTGATATTTTAAAACTCCCCGAGCAAGAACGGTTGGCTTACGAAAGATATCAGGATGACTTACACTATCAGGCTAGTATGGTCGAGTCATCTTATACTATTGGCGTGAAAAAAGGCATGAAAAAAGGCAAACAAGAAGGTAAGAAAGAACAGGCTATTGAAATAGCGAGAAATTTACTCAATGCTGATGCACTTGATACACAAATGATTGCTCAAATGACAGGACTAACCTTAAAAGAAATCGAAAAAATGAAGCTTTTGTAATTGTAGTGATCAAATATTCTCGTACTATCTGAAAAGTAAAAACCACTCATGCGGCCATAAGTAATAATAATGCTATAAAAAAAATTCAGGCATCGTTTATCAACTCGGCTGTCAGTGCTTCACCGTCAGTTGTAACCTCATCCGTGCGTACCAATACAACCTGATTCGCAAGTGCTACATCATGTGTTGTACGCAGCCGTGCTCGTAGATAGTTCGGGGTGTAACCCAGCCATTCCAGGCCGTTTATGGTGTGTACGGGCTGACCTTCGATCAGTACCGGATAATTACGCCCGGTATGTTGTTGCAAAATTACCTGCCGGTGTTCAGTCGCCATCTGATGTAGCTCGTCACTGCGTTCTCGCTTGACCGCGCGACTGACCGGAGACGGCAAATCGGCTGCCCGGGTTCCTGCCCGGGCGGAATAGCTGAAGATATGAATATGAGCAAAACGGATCTGTTCAATAAAAGCCAGGGTCTGTAGCCATTCAGCTTCGGTCTCGCCGGGAAAACCGACGATGATGTCGGTAGTAACAGTGAAATCTGCAATCTGTTCGCGGGCATGAGTAATCATCTGCGCAAAATCGGCTGTTTTACAACGCCGCGCCATACGCCGCAGCACGCTGTCTGCACCGGATTGCATCGGCAGATGCAGGTGTGGCATCAGACGCGGGTTGGCAAATAGCCGCCAGAAGTCAGGTGGAATGTCCCAAGGCTCTACTGAGCCCAGCCGGATGCGCGGAATGTTTGTTTCAGACAGTACCGACTGTACCAGCTGAGTCAGGTTAAGCCCCAGGTCATGACCATATCCACCCAGATGTACCCCGGTCAGAACCACCTCGTGTACTTCTGTGCTCAGTGCCTGAATCTCTGTCACTATCTCTGCCAGCGGACGGCTACGTTCTGCACCCCGTGCCAATGTCACCACACAATAGGTACAGCGATAGCGACAACCGTCCTGCACTTTAATAAAGGCGCGGTGCCGCCCCCGCGCTAATAAACTGCTGTGGCCAGGTTCAGTAGCTACTTGTGGCATGACCGGTAAAGCAAATGCCCGCTGTGCCAGTTCTACCAGGCGGTCTTTATCCTGGTTCCCGACAATCAGGTCAATGCCCAGTTCTTCTGCTATCTCTGGTTCAGCCAGGCTGCTGTAGCAACCGCTGACGATCAGTTTCGCTTGCGGGTTCTGCTGCTGTGCCCGCCGGATCAGGTTACGTGATTTACGCACCGCTTCCTGTGTCACGGCACAAGTGTTCACCACAACCATATCAGCTGTGGTGACATCTGAAGTCACCGCTATGCCCCGGGTGCGAAATTCCCTGGCCCAGGTTTCTAATTCGGCTTCGTTCAGACGACACCCCAGCGTCTGCAGATGAACAGATGCACTCATAGTCCCCATACCTTTATTTCCCGTCTTGACTTATGTCTGGTCTGGCACCAGATCTTTTCTTGCCAGCTTTTTTCAGGCCGTCGATCAAAAATTAACAGGTGCTGTTCATCTGCAGCACATTTGTCTGCATAATCAACGGTCTGTGCCAGGCCTTGCTGCAGGGTAGCATCCAGTGATCCGTGCTGTATCTTCAGTTCTAATACGATGCGCTGTACTGTTCCGTGAAATCCTGCCTGTTCATCCACTGGCCATTCGATGAACAGGTCGGTACGCCGTCGTCCCAGCCCGTATTCCCGGGTGATGCGTCCGCCACCGTTGACGATCCGTTGCAGAAAGGCCTGCAATAACAGTTGTGGCCCGGCTTCTTTGTACGAGAAACGTTCTATCCAGGCTTCGGCGTGTTCACGGAAGTATTGCTGGAATGCCGCCAGCAACTTTGGCATATCTAACCGCCGCTGTGCTGTCAGGTACCAGGCTTGCTGATGGGTAATGCCAACCTGGCGGGTCCAGACCAGTTCGCGTGGGATGCTTTCCTGGTAAATTCGATTGGCAATACGTATTTCGGGAGAGGTGATAATCAGGCCCAAATCTGCCACATACTGCACATCATCTGCAGGCAGCTCATCGGTATGAGCTTCTCCCGCAAGCACGGCTGCCATCACTTTGTGTACACGTTGTTCTTTCAGTTTGTCTTGTAATTGATCCAGATGTGTCACCCGCGACTGGATCAGTTTTTCCCGCACCGCCCGATAGTCTTCCAGGGTTACCGGAACGGACCGATCCGGTACCTGCAGATCGGTCAGTTCATAGCCCAGGGCATTCACCAGCCAGGGCTGGCCCCGGGTATCTGCCCACAGTTCGGGATAGATCTGTTCTGCAAATCGCTGCCCGGTCTGGGTGGTATGTTGTTCCCAGAGTTCACGCACTTCTGCAGCACTGAAGTTGCCCAGTCGCAATGAGGTTGCTTTGATGTTGAATGCCGATCCGCCAGTAATCACTTCCTGTCCCCGGGAGCTGATCCGGTAGTCCCGCACATCCCGCACACCACACAGGATCACTGAGATCGGAAAGGCTGCCGGACGATCTGCATAGCCTTCTCTTATCTGGCGCAATAACGCAATCAATGTGTCGCCAACCAGGGCATCGACTTCGTCTAACATCAGTACTGTCGGCTGTGCTGAGGTTGCGCTCCAGTGTTCCAGCAAGGCCCGTAATAAATAGGTCGCATCATGATGTGGTTTTTCAGCCTGTAACCAGTCCCGCAAATGCGTATTTTGCAGATACCGGCGGGCCGCTGAGGCAATCGCCTGCGTCACCATACTGATACCTTTTTCCACATCACCACGGACTGCCTGAGCTGCTTCTATATTCGTATACAGTGCCTGGTAGTCGCCCTGCTTATTCAGATGATGCATCAGGGCCATCAGGCAACTGGTCTTGCCGGTCTGCCTGGGAGCATGCAATACAAAGTAACGCTTTTGCCGGATCAGCCGCTCTATGTGGGTCACATCAATCCGTTGTAACGGATCTATCATGTAGTGATCTGCCGGGACTGATGGCCCGGCATTGTTAAAGAACCGCTCTGTCATGGGTTCTGCTTTAGCATGCATTTCATAGCCCCCACACGGTTATCTGTCGATTTGCGGCCTGTTTGGTCTGGCACCAGATCTTTTCTTGCCAGCTTTTTTCAGGCCGCCGGTCAAAAATTAACAGGTGTTGTTCATCTGCGGCACATTTATCCGCGTAATCGGCGGTCTGGGCCAGGCCTTGCTGCAGGGTAGCGTCCATTGATCCGTGCTGTATCTTTAGTTCTAATACGATACGCTGTATTTCTCCGTGGAATCCTGCCTGTTCATCCACTGGCCATTCGATGAACAGGTCGGTACGTCTCCGTCCCAGGCCATATTCACGGGTGATGCGTCCACCACCGTTGACGATCCGTTGCAGAAAAGCTTGCAATAACAGTTGTGGCCCGGCTTCTTTGTACGAGAAACGTTCTATCCAGGCTTCGGCATGTTCGCGGAAGTATTGCTGGAATGCCGCCAGCAACTTCGGCATATCTAATCGCCGCTGTGCTGTCAGGTACCAGGCTTGCTGATGGGTAATGCCAACCTGACGGGTCCAGACCAGTTCGCGTGGAATGCTTTCCTGGTAAATTCGATTAGCAATACGTATTTCAGGAGAGGTGATAATCAGGCCCAGATCTGCCACATACTGCACATCATCTGCAGGCAGCTCATCGGTATGGGCTTCTCCTGCAAGCACGGCTGCCATCACTTTGTGTACGCGTTGTTCTTTCAGTTTGTCCTGTAATTGATCCAGGTGTGTGACCCGCGACTGGATCAGTTTTTCCCGCACCGCCCGATAGTCTTCCAGGGTTACCGGGACGGAGCGGTCTGGTACCCGCAGGTCGGTCAGTTCATAGCCCAGGGCATTTACCAGCCAGGGCTGGCCCTGGGTATCTGCCCACAGTTCGGGATAAATCTGTTCCGCAAATCGCTGCCCGGTCTGGGTGGTATGTTGTTCCCAGAGCTCGCGCACTTCCTCAACACTGAAGTTGCCCAGTCGCAATGAGGTCGCTTTGATGTTGAATGCCGATCCGCCGGTGATCACTTCCTGCCCACGGGAGCTAATCCGGTAGTCCCGCACATCCCGCACGCCACACAGGATGACTGAGGCCGGAAAGGCTGCCGGACGATCTGCATAACCACTACGAATCTGGCGTAATAATGAGATCAAAGTATCTCCGATCAGGGCATCGACTTCATCTAACATCAGCACGGTCGGCTGTGCTGAGGTTGTGCTCCAGTATTCCAGTAAGTCCTGTAACAGACTGGTGGCACGCTCAGGTGGCTGCCCCGATTTCAGCCACTCCCATAGCTGTGTGTTCTGCAGGTACCGCCGTGCTGCTGAAGCTATCGCTTCTGCGACTGAACCAATGCCTTCTTTTATGTCGTTCTGTGCAGCCTGAGCGCGTTCTATATTGACGTAGAGTGCCTGATACCGGCCCTGCTCATTCAGGTGATGCATCAGGGCCATCAGGCAACTGGTCTTACCGGTCTGTCTGGGAGCGTGCAATACAAAATAACGCTTTTGCCGGATCAACCGCTCTATGTGGGTCACATCAATCCGTTGCAGCGGATCTATCATATAGTGGTCTGCCGGCACTGATGGCCCGGCATTGTTAAAGAACCGCTCCATAGTCAGGTCTTCTGGTTTTCAGCCTGCGATGACTGGCGACGCCAACGGGTTCCGGTCTGGCTGTCTTCCAACAAGATACCGGCTGCGGTAAGTTCAGCTCGTATCTGATCAGCCGTCGCCCAGTCTTTTGCTGCCTTGGCACTCGCTCGCTGCGCAATTTTTTGTTCTATCCGGGCCGTACTCAGCCCATCAGCAGCCTCTCCACGTAAGTAGTCATCAGGTGCCTGTTGCAATAAGCCCAGAATCCCGCCGAGGGTACGCAGGGTTGCCGCTAGTCCGGCTGCCTGTGCCGGTTCTGTCTGACGGGTGCGGTTGATATCGCGCGCCAGGCTGAATAGCACCGCCAGTGCTTCTGGCGTGTTGAAATCATCTGCCATTGCAGCGTGAAAGGTTGTAGCTTGTTGTTCAGCATCTGTCGGTTCGACTGTCGGCAGGTCACGTAAGGCAGTATAGAGCCGGGTCAGGCTGGCACGTGCCTGGGCCAGTTGTGCCTCTGCATAATGTAACGGGCTGCGATAATGGCTAGCGAGGATGAAGTAGCGAATTTCTTCTGCGGTATAGTTCTGCATCACGTCGCGTATCGTGAAAAAATTGCCCAGTGATTTGGACATTTTTTCGTCATTGATTCTGACAAACCCGTTGTGCAGCCAGTAGTTGACAAACGGATGGCCGGTCGCTGCTTCAGATTGTGCGATTTCATTTTCATGGTGCGGAAAGGCCAGATCAGCCCCACCACCGTGGATATCAAAAGAATCTCCCAGAGACTGGGTTGACATAGCAGAACATTCAATATGCCAGCCTGGTCGACCCGGACCCCAGGGTGAGTCCCAGGCGGGTTCTTCTGGTTTTGCACCTTTCCACAGGGCAAAGTCCAGTGGATCCTGCTTTTGCTCACCCGGCTGGATCCGGGCACCAACCTGCAAATCTGCAATCGTTTTGCCGGATAACCGGCCATAGTCTGCGAAGCTATGCACCCGGTAATACACGTCACCATTCGCCACCGGATAGGCATGGCCTTTGTCAATCAGGCGCTGTGTCATGGCGATAATCGCCGGAATATGGTCGGTCGCACGCGGTTCCGCACTTGGCGGCAGTACGCCGAGTGCAGCAGCATCTGCGTGCATTGCCTGAATATAACGCTCGGTCAGTGCCTGCCAGGGTTCGCCATTTTCCAACGCCCGACGGATGATTTTGTCATCAATATCAGTGATATTACGTACATAAGTTACCTCATAACCGATGGCCTGCAGGTAGCGGTAGATCATGTCAAACACCACCAGCACCCGGGCGTGCCCCAGATGACACAGGTCGTAGACAGTCATGCCACACACGTACATTCTGACTTGTCCTGCCTGCATCGGTTTAAAAACTTCTTTCTGCCGGGTCAGGGTGTTATGTAACATCAGCATGATGTGATTACTCTGGTCGTTGGGTAGATGGCAGGCTGCGCTGCACGGCACTTAAAACGCCGCGCAACATTTGTACTTCGCGTTGTACCGGGGCTGCCCGCTGTAACAGGCGTTGCAGCCGATGCATCGTACTGCGTTCATGCCCGGGCCGGACAAAACCGGTCTGTAATAAGGTGGTCTGCAAATGGCGGAACAGCCCGGCTTTCTGCGCACCAGTGGCAGGCTGGTCTCGCGGGTCGGTGACTGGCTCTGGTGCTGCCGTGCTGTCGGCCAGTGCCTGCATCCGCAGTTCATAGGTCAGAATTTGCACAGCCATCGCGACATTCAACGAACCATAATCCGGATCAGTCGGTACATGTACCCAGTGAGTGCACTGATCCAGTTCTTCGCGGGTCAGGCCGGATGATTCACGTCCGAATACCAAAGCCACCTCGCCTTGCTGTGCCTGTTGCTGCGCCAGGTCTGCGCAGGCTCTCGGGCCTAGCGCCTGCCAGGGTGCTTCGCGCTGGCGGGCACTGGTGCCGATTACGCAGGTACAGTCTGCCATTGCGCCCACTAAATCGGGGACAACTACCGCATTGTTTAATACACTATGTGCCCCGGAAGCCCGGGCAACCGCCACTGAAGATAATGGCTCACACTGTGGCCGCACCAGCACCAGACGGCTGAAGCCCATTGTCTTCAGCGCCCGGGCTGCAGCGCCAATATTGCCGGGATGACTGGTTTCCACCAGTACAATCCGCACTGATTCAAACATTGCAGCAGTTACCTCTGAAAGAAAGGTGATTTTTTTCGATGCCACCGATTTTCAATATTCATCCGGATAACCCGCAACCACGGCTGATCCGGCAGGCAGTTTCGGTGGTACAACAAGGCGGTATTATGGCGTATCCGACAGATTCGTGTTATGCCTTAGGTTGCCATATAGGAGATAAGGCTGCGCTCGCACGCCTCCGTACCATTCGCCGCCTGGATCATAAACATAACTTCACGCTGGTTGGCCAGAGTCTGGCCGAATTGTCGGCCTATACTAAGCTCAGTAATCAGGCACATCGCTGGATACGGAACCTGACACCCGGACCTTATACCTTTATCCTGCCGGCAACAAAGCAGGTGCCGAAACGATTGTGGCATCCGAAACGTAAGACGGTCGGTATCCGCATTCCGGATAATGCGATTGCGCTAGCGTTGTGCGAACAGTTGGGTGAGCCCCTGGTCAGCACGACGCTGCATCTGCCAGATGATGAGTTCCCGCTGACCGATCCGTATGACATGCAACAATGCCTCGCGCATCAGATTGATCTGGTGATTGATGGCGGCTATTGCGGCGACATGCCAACCAGTATCGTCCAACTGGATGATGAAACACCTCAGGTATTACGTCAGGGTAAAGGCGACGTAGCCCTGTTTGCATCCAACTGAAAAATAACGCTTTATGCAGTCACTTAATCTGATACAACAACTGGCGATTATGGCGCTACCTCTGATCTTTGCGGTAACCGTACATGAGGCAGCTCATGCCTGGGTAGCGGATAAGCTCGGCGATGATACTGCGCGTTCACTCGGGCGCGTGACCTTTAATCCGATCCCGCATATTGATCTGCTTGGTACCATTGCCCTGCCCCTCGGGCTGTATGCGCTGTCCGCCCTGTTCGGTGGCGCTGGTTTTCTGTTTGGCTATGCAAAACCGGTACCGGTAGTGGCACGGCGACTGCGCCGTCCACAACGCGACATGGCCTGGGTTGCACTGGCAGGCCCCGGAGCAAACTTTGCGATGGCATTGGGCTGGGCGCTATTGTTTGCAGCTGCACCTGCCTGGATCGATCTGTTTGCAGGTGGCGGCAGATTTCTGGCCTACACCGCAATCTTTGGTGTGATGATCAATGTGTTTCTGATGGTACTGAATCTGTTGCCTTTATTACCGCTGGATGGCGGGCGTATTCTGGCCGCTGTGTTGCCGCCCGACTGGGCCAGGCAGTATGCCAGAACTGAGCCCTGGGGCTTATTCATTTTATTAGGACTGTTATTCAGCGGCCTGCTGATGCCGATCATTCTGCCCATCGTGCAGGGGCTGCAACACTGGTTGTTAGCCTGAATTCAGAGAGTCAGCCAGACTTTCTGTTATATCGAATATCGAATATCGAATATCGATATACGGTATAATCTGTGATTAAAAGCTACCTTTGTCGCGACACACAAAAGCTGGCTGACCATTATCAGGTACGGCGTTTCATTCAGTTTGAACGGGTTGCGCAACGCAAACTGGCACAACTGAATGCAGCGGCAACACTGGATATGCTGCGTGTGCCACCCGGTAATCACCTGGAGGCCCTGCACGGAGGACGCACAGGCCAGTACAGCATTCGTATTAACAAGCAATGGCGACTATCTTTTCGCTTTGAAGATGGCCATGCGTATGATGTCGAAATTATCGATTATCACTAAAGGACAACATGATGACCCGGCTCAAACCAGTACATCCCGGAGAAATTCTGAAGTGCGAATTTATGGAGCCTTTTGGTCTGTCCAGCAACAGTCTGGCCAGAGCAATTGGCACGACACCAGCCCGCATCAATGACATTGTGCGCGCAAGGCGCGGCATCACGGCTGATACCGCCTTAAGGCTGGCACATTATTTTGGTACAGATGCACAAAGCTGGATGAATCTGCAGAATCAATATGAGCTGGCTGTTTCCAGCCAGAAGCTGACCAGTGAGATTGCAGCCATAGAACCGCTGGCTCTGGCCGCTTAACCCGTTAACAGAGAATCTTTATGACGGATCGCTTACAGGCCTTGATGGCTGAACGTATTCTGCTGCTGGATGGTGCCATGGGCACCATGATTCAGCGTCACCAACTGCAGGAAGCAGATTATCGCGGTACCCGTTTCGCGGACTGGCCGTCAGATCTGAAAGGCAATAACGATCTGCTGGTACTGACTCAGCCAGAGATTATTCGCGGTATCCACGAGGACTATCTGGCTGCCGGCTGCGATATTATCGAAACGAATACCTTTAATGGTACCCGGGTATCCATGTCCGATTACGGGATGGAAGACTATGTGCCGGAGATCAATATAGCCGCGACCCGTCTGGCACGGGAAGCATGTGATAAGTACAGTACAGCGGACAAACCCCGTTTTGTCGCTGGTGTGTTGGGTCCGACCAGCCGGACTCTGTCAATTTCACCCGATGTGAATGATCCGGGTTTTCGTAATATCACTTTTGATGAGCTCGTTGAACAATATCAGGAGGCGACACAAGCTCTGATTCAGGGTGGTGCAGACATCCTGCTGATTGAGACGATCTTTGATACGCTGAATGCAAAAGCCGCAATCTTTGCCATTGAGCGCTATTTTACTGCCAACCCGGATATCGCACGCCTGCCGATTATGATCTCAGGCACCATTACCGATGCATCCGGACGGACTCTGTCCGGGCAAACGACCGAGGCGTTTTATCATAGTGTGCGTCATGCCAGGCCGTTATCCATCGGCCTGAATTGTGCCTTAGGGCCAGATCTTCTGCGGCAATATGTTGAAGAATTATCACGGGTTGCTGAATGCGAAGTCAGTGTTCACCCGAATGCCGGGCTACCGAATGAGTTTGGTGAATATGATCTGACCGCAGATGAAATGGCCGAACAGGTTGGTGAATGGGCGCATAGTGGTTTTCTGAACATCATCGGCGGTTGTTGCGGTTCAACCCCGGAGCATATTGCAGCGATTGCGGCAGTTGTCGACGGCGTTACACCACGCCAGCGGCCCGTATTGCCGAAGGCATGTCGCCTGTCCGGCCTGGAGCCGCTGATAATCAGTGCGGATAGTCTGTTCGTGAACATTGGCGAGCGTGCGAATGTGACCGGTTCGGCAAAATTTAAGCGCCTGATTCTGAACGAGGAATATGAAGCTGCATTAGATGTGTGCCGTGCTCAGGTCGAAAATGGCGCCCAGATTGTCGATGTCAACATGGATGAAGGGATGCTGGATGGCGAAGCCGCGATGGTGCGGTTTCTGAATCTGATCGCATCTGAGCCAGATATCGCCCGGGTTCCGTTGATGATCGATTCATCCAAATGGCCGATCATTGAAGCCGGACTGCGTTGCAGTCAGGGCAAGCCGATCGTGAATTCAATTTCACTGAAAGAAGGTGAGGAAAAATTCCGTGAACAGGCGTTGTTGTGTCGTCAATACGGCGCAGCGATCATTGTGATGGCGTTTGATGAAACCGGTCAGGCAGACACTCAGGCACGTAAGATTGAAATCTGTACCCGCGCTTATCGTCTGTTAGTCGACGAGCTGGACTATCCGGCAGAAGACATTATTTTTGATCCGAACATTTTTGCGGTCGCCACCGGGATTGAGGAACACAATAATTACGGGGTCGACTTTATTGAAGCGACACGTGAGATCAAACAAACACTGCCACATGCGATGATTTCAGGTGGTGTCTCGAATGTCTCTTTCTCATTCCGGGGCAACAACCCGGTGCGCGAAGCGATTCATGCGGTCTTTTTGTACCATGCGATTCGTGCCGGCATGGATATGGGCATTGTGAATGCCGGACAACTCGCGGTATATGATGATCTGCCAGCACCCCTACGGGAAACCGTTGAGGCCGTGGTACTGAACCAGGATCCAGAAGCAGGTGAACGCCTGGTGGACTTGGCGCCGGACTATGCAGGTCAAGGCCAATCCGCACAAAAAGAAGATACCCAGGCCTGGCGCGATTTGCCGGTTAAGAAGCGGCTGGAACACGCATTAGTGAAAGGCATTACCGAATTCATCGAAGCAGATACCGAAGAAGCCCGCCAGACGGTGGAACGCCCGCTGCATGTGATTGAAGGGCCGCTGATGGATGGCATGAATGTGGTCGGTGATCTGTTTGGTGAAGGCAAAATGTTTCTGCCGCAAGTGGTGAAATCTGCCCGGGTGATGAAAAAGGCAGTCGCCTATCTGGAGCCCTATCTGGAAGCTGAAAAAGCCGAGAGCGCCGGACAATCAAACGGCAAAATCTTAATGGCAACGGTAAAGGGCGACGTACATGATATTGGTAAAAATATCGTTGGCGTGGTGTTGCAATGCAATAACTATGAGGTGATTGATCTCGGCGTCATGGTGCCAGCGGAAAAGATTTTGCAGACTGCCCGTCAGGAACAAGTCGACATTATCGGGCTGTCCGGCCTGATTACCCCATCCCTGGATGAAATGGTACATATCGCGAAAGAAATGACCCGTCAGGGCTTTGATCTTCCATTACTTATTGGTGGAGCAACCACTTCCAAGGCGCATACCGCAGTAAAAATTGAGCCACACTATGCGCATGGTGCTGTGTATGTGGCCGACGCCTCACGCGCAGTCGGCGTTGCCAGCAATCTGCTGTCATCCGAGCATAAACCAGCGTTTCTGGCCGAAACGACCGCAGAATACGAACAAGTGCGTCTCCGCCGTGCAAATAAAAACGAAGCAAAAAACAATGTTGCCCTGGCCGCAGCACAGGCAAACCGTACACCGATCAACTGGACAGACGCACCCATTACCTGCCCGCATCAACTGGGGCTTACAACCTTCAAAGAAATAGACCTGACGAAAATTATTCCTTATATCGACTGGACTTTCTTTTTTCATGCCTGGCAACTGAAGGGCCGTTATCCGAACATTCTGCAGGATGAGGTTAAAGGCGAAGAGGCACGTAAACTGTATGCCGATGCGCAGACCATGCTGCACCAGATTGTCACAGAAGACTGGTTACAAGCCAGTGCCGTCGTCGGATTATTCCCGGCGAATGCGACAGGCGATGATATTGTCATCTATACCGATGAAAGCCGTACCAAAACCTGTACTGTACTACATAACCTGCGTAAACAAGGCAAACAACCCAGCGGCAGATATAACGAGTCACTGGCTGACTATATCGCGCCACAGGATACCGGCATGGCTGATTATATCGGCGGTTTTGCCTGCACTGCCGGTGCCGGCATTGATATAAAACTGGCTGAGTTTGAAGCCGAACATGATGATTACCAGAGCATCATGCTGAAAGCACTGGCCGACCGGCTGGCAGAAGGACTGACCGAATGGTTACATGAGCAAGTCCGTACCACATTATGGGGCTATGCAGCGGACGAAAACTATACAAACGATGAATTGCTCTCCGAGCAATACCGGGGTATTCGTCCGGCGATGGGCTATCCAGCCTCACCCGATCACACTGAAAAAGATAGTTTGTGGGAGCTGCTGGATGTGGAACAACAAACAGGTATCTGGCTGACTGAATCTAAGGCGATGGTGCCAACGGCAGCAGTCAGTGGACTCTATTTTGCACACCCTGCCGCCCGTTATTTTGCCATTGGTAAAATCAACAAAGACCAGATCGAAGATTATGCTGACCGTAAAGGAGTCGCCGTAGCCGACATAGAAAAATGGCTGGGACCTAACCTGGCTTATGACACCTGAGTGCGTATCCGCTGAATGCAGAATTTACCGCAATATCAGCTTGGGCGATCCGGATTGCCGCCGCACTCAGTACGACCGGAAGGATTGGTGAAACGGTCATTCAGTTCCTGTACAAAACGATCTGTTTGTTCCAGAACAGAACTGACCTGACGCTGCTGCCTCTTGCGCCAGCCAACTGGCTGCTGACGCCAGAGGCCGCGCCAGAAACGCGTGTTTATATGAAAAGCGCGGGTCAGTTGCAATTGATGTTGCTTCTCTAACTGCTGAGCATAGCGCTGCAGGCTGTTTGCAGCCAATTGCCGCAAATACAGGTGTAGCCCAAATGCCCCGGTGGCCAGCCCCAGACCCGTGAACAGACTGCTGCGTGGCGTAGCCGTAAGCCATTGCCACCAGGCAGCCTGATAACTCAGCCCCTGCCAGTCCGACCAACTGAAAAACATAAAACTAAACAACAAAACGCTGAATACAGCGCCGTCGGCAATCAATGTGCGTTTACGCCAGCGATGCAATAGATGTTGCAGAGCCGGAATGGCCTTGTCGCCGAAATGACGGGCAGTCTGTTCCAGTGCACCGATAATCCGATAAGCTCGCTCAACTTCGACCTGTTGCATCCGATCCTGAATTTCACCCAGATCCTGATCGCGGCGCTTTTCAAATCGTTCACGCAAGATGTCGTTTTCGATCGGGTTGGCTGCCGTAGCATTGTAGATCGTATAAAAACGCCCCGCAGTCAGGCCACATTCGCCAAGCGCGCGTTGCCAGGCAGCAACCACTTCTTCCGGGTTATCCTCACGCGCAGCCGTATCAATCTGATTCAGAATGTACAAAAACTTTTCAGAATCGTTGCGCTGAATCGTATTACGCACCAGATGGGTCAGCGTATCCCGCATAGCACCTGGCTCCGGATGACGTGCATCAAAGAAAACCAGTACCAGATCAGACAGATTGATAATGTGTTCAGTAATCTTCAAAGTTGAAGTGCGTTGTGCATCCGCGTCAAATCCGGGAGAATCAATCAGAATTTTGCCGCGCAGCACCTCTGCCGGACAAGTCTTCAGCTGCAGATAGGCATCTATCCGCGCACCCTCTCCGCGCGCAATCGGCTCAATCTTATCGCTGACCTTATAAAACGGAAAACGTGGATCTGAATCCAGCGCCAGACCAGGTAATGTGCGGGTTTCCGACGAACTGCTATAACAGATCACCGTGTACTTATCGTCCACTGCCTGATTGCCACTACGTTGCAGCGGTACCCCGACATATTGGTTAATAAAACTGGATTTGCCCGCTGAAAAAGTACCCAGCACCGCGATCAGCGGCCACCAGGGAATCTGTGTGGCATAAGACTCACTGCGCTCCAGCAAGCCCATGCGGTGAGCTACCTGATCCAGTTGACGAAAACTCCGCACGACCTTCAACAGAACCGGGTTTTCAGCCTGCAGATGAGTTTCCAGTTGTTGCAGACGACGTTGAATAGCAAGTGTTGTATGTGACATAAGATCAAATCAGAAAATCAATAATGATTGTTACCATCAGCTAATAGTTGCAGATATATTCCCGCATAGCAAGTTAAACACCATGTTTCGCCACGAATATATTTTTGCTGCACCTCTTCCGGCGTTGATATTTTATTGGCGCATGATCTTTATCCACTACCAGGGGCGTTCTCAATGAGCTGAGTGGCAATGATGTCGAGTCATTTTTTGTGCTGACAAGGCGCAATGAGGAGTCATAATGATTCTATGGCGACGAGTTGCAACACAGTCAGCGCAGAAAAGAGCCGGAATCAAACCATGAAGTTGATTGAGAACGCCCCCTGGATCAGCTTCTCAGAAAACTTTGTCCACGACTCAAGACCAACTGTACGCCATACCGCACGAACCGCTCTCCCGCTTCACCTTCGACGATCAGGTCGCAGCCGTTTTTCCCGACATGATCCGGCGCTCTGTACCTGGCTATGCCGATATTCTGCACATGCTGAGCCTGATCACCCACCATTATGCCCAGCCCGACAGTCAACTGTATGATCTTGGCTGTTCACTCGGCGCTGCCAGCCTGGCTATGGCACAAGGCCTGACCCAACCGGGCTGCCAGATACTGGCAATTGACCAGTCGTCCGCCATGATCACCCGCGCCAGAACCTGCCTGACTGACCCCACCCTGCCGATCATATTACAACAAGCCGATATCAGCACACAGCCTATTCATAATGCCTCGGTTGTCGTACTGAATTTCACCCTGCAATTTATTCCACCTGAACAACGCCTGGCTCTGCTGAACCGTATTCATCGAGGATTGCGTCCAGGTGGCATACTGGTGCTGTCAGAAAAAATCACCAGTGGCGATGCTGACGAACAAGCCGAACTGGAAGCACTACATCATGCGTACAAACGAGCAAATGCATATAGCGAACTCGAAATCAGCCAGAAACGTGCTGCTCTGGAACAAGTGCTGATACCGGAAACCCGCCAGGCACATGAAACCAGACTACAGACCGCAGGCTACCAACGCTGTACCCTGTGGTATCAACATTGCCAGTTTGTATCCTGGATAGCGCACGCATGACCGACCTGAACGCCGTCAGGCGAGCATTCAGCCACGCCGGCCTGGATGATTGGGCAGCACAACTGCCACAACAATTGCAAGCGCGACCGATACATGGTGATCAGGCACGCTGGAATGCAGCAATAGCCGACCTGCCGCAATGTCATACAGACAGGCTGGATATTCACCGGGGCGCTATCCGTATCGGTACCAGACATGACATAACAGAAACGCAGCGTCACCAATTGCAGCATACCCTGCAAACCTTCCATCCCTGGCGTAAAGGGCCATATCACCTGTATGGCATCATGCTGGACACCGAATGGCGTTCAGACTGGAAATGGGATCGGTTAGCAACACACATTGCACCACTGGCAGGACGCAAAGTGCTGGATGTTGGGTGTGGCAATGGCTATTACAGTTGGCGCATGGCACAGGCTGGCGCCGACTGGGTCCTGGGCATAGACCCGACTCAACTGTACCAGGCACAACATGAAGCGATCCGCCGCTTATTGCCGGACACACCAGCGGGCGACGAGTGGCGGGAACGAGTAACCCAATTACCCTTGGGTGTCGAACAAGTCCCTGATCGATTACAAGCATTTAACACCGTCTTCAGCATGGGCGTGTTATACCATCGCCGTTCACCGATAGACCACCTGCTGGCCCTGCGTGAGATGCTCAGACCTGGCGGTGAGCTGGTGCTGGAAACGCTGATATTACCAGATGATAGCCCACAAGTGCTGACACCACCCGGCCGCTACGCAAAAATGCGCAATATCTGGTTCATCCCCAGCCTGACGCTGCTCACCACCTGGTTACAACGTTGTGGTTATCAAAACATCCAGGTGCTGAATGTGACACAAACGACACCAGAAGAACAGAGACACACCGACTGGATGCAATTTGAGTCACTGGCTGATTTTGTACACCCGGATGACCCGAACCGGACACAGGAAGGTCATCCGGCACCAACTCGTGCGATAGTGCTCGCATCCCCCTGATGCAGAGTTATCTGCTCTTGCCTGAATCAAGTTCAAATCGCAGGCGAGGTATGAAACCTCGCCTGCGACCAAAAGGGCGAGAGCTACGCTTCTCCCCCTTTGGAATCCCCCATTGCATTGTCCCCGCCGCAAGCGGCGGGATATTTCAAGAATCAATCCCCGGACCTGCCTGCGAGCGCCTTCCGGCTGACATGCTCAGGAACACAACATGATACCCTTATTCTTCAACAACGCCGGGCCTTCGGTACCAGAGCTGAACTACATGATTGATCCGCTGATGCGGATTGATCTGCCACATATCGAACGCCTGATTGCGCAACAACGTTATTTTGTGCTGCATGCACCGCGTCAAACCGGCAAAACCACCTGCCTGCTGGCTCTGATGGCCCATCTGAATGCGCAAGGTCACTACCGTGCTTTGTATGCAAACATTGAAACGGCACAGGCGGCACGTAATAGGATTAAGGCAGGCATAGATGCGACCGTTGAAGCCATTGCCTCTTCTGCAGAAGTGTATCTGCAGGATCCGTCATTAACACAATGGCTGAAGGCACAACGCAGAGATTATGCACCAGAATCACTGTTACAAACCATGTTGCAGCACTGGAGCCTGCGATCCAGTCAGCCGATTGTATTATTCCTGGACGAAATTGACGCCTTAGTCGGCGATACCCTGATTTCAGTGCTGCGTCAGATTCGGGGCGGTTATACGCAACGTCCGGCAGCCTTTCCGATTTCTATTATCCTGTGTGGCGTACGCGATGTGCGCGATTACCGGATTGAAACCAGTGGTCAGGAAATTATTACTGGCGGTTCTGCGTTCAATATTAAGACTGAATCGTTGCGCCTGGGTAATTTTACCCGGCACGAAGTGGCAGCACTCTGGCTACAACACACGGAAGAAACCGGGCAAGCATTTGCAGAAGCAATCTTTCCGGAACTCTGGGCTGATACCTGCGGCCAGCCCTGGCTGGTGAATGCACTGGCCTGGGAGCTAACCGAAAAGATGCCGCATTTAGCAGACCGGCAGGTACCGGTAACGTTGGAGGATTACCGAACCGCCCGGGAGAAACTGATCCAGTCACGTGCGACACATCTGGATCAACTGACCGATAAGCTGAAAGAACCACGAGTCCATCGTGTCATCGCCACCATACTGGCTGGCGAAGAACATCATGACAAACTCCCAACGGATGACCTGCAATATGTGGCTGATCTTGGCTTGATCACATTACGGCCAGCCACACAGGTTGCCAATCAGATTTATCAGGAAGTGATACCGCGTGAACTGATCTGGTCGAAACAAATGATGATCTCGCACCAACAACACTGGTATCTGACCCCGGAACGACGGCTGGACATGCCGCGATTGTTACAGGCATTCCAGCAGTTCTTCCGCGAACACAGTGATGCCTGGATTCAACAGTTCGACTACAGGGAAGCCGGGCCACAGTTGTTACTACAGGCGTTTCTGCAACGAATCGTGAATGGCAGCGGGCGCATCAGTCGCGAATACGGACTCGGCCGCAAACGCACCGACTTGTACATTGAATGGCCGCTGGATGAGCAGGCAGGCTTTCATGGCGAGATCCAGCGAATCGTGCTGGAACTCAAGATCCGCTATGGCTCGCTGGAAGCGACCCTGGCAGATGGCTTACCGCAAACCGCAGACTATGCCGAACGGTGTGGTGCAAACGAGATGCACTTGTTGATCTTTGATCGCCGGGCTGAAGTGTCCTGGGACGAGAAGATCTGGTGCCGCACTGAAGATCAGGGCCAACATACAATCACTGTCTGGGGGTTGTGATACACCACGCAGGCACTATCAGGAAAAGATATGGTACCCCTCTTTTTTAATCAGGCCGGCCCTTCGGAACCGGAACTGAATTACATGATTGATCCGCTAACCCGGATCAACCTGCCGCATATCGAACGTCTGATTGCGCAGCGGCGTTATTTTGTCCTGCATGCACCGCGTCAGACGGGAAAAACCACCTGTTTAATGGCTCTGATGGCTCATCTGAATCAACAGGGCGATTACCGTGCGCTGTATGCGAATATTGAACCGGCGCAGGCCTGGCGTAACAACATTCCGGAGGCAATGCGGACTATCTGTTATCTCCTGGCACGGGATGCTCAGCGTGAACTAAACGACAACATTATGTTGGATCAGGCCGAAACAGTCCTGCAACAGGGGGCAGGACAAGCACTGACCAGTCTGCTCAGCTTGTGGGCACAACAGAGCCAACAACCGACAGTGTTGTTTTTGGATGAAGTGGATGCACTGGTCGGTGATACTCTGATTTCAGTGCTACGTCAGATTCGGGGCGGTTATACGCAACGTCCGGCAGCGTTTCCGATTTCTATTGTTCTGTGCGGGGTGCGCGATGTGCGCGACTACCGGATCCAGACCAGCGGCAAAGACATCATCACTGGCGGCTCTGCATTCAATATCAAGACTACGTCTCTACGCCTGGGCAATTTCACTCAGCAGGAAGTTGTAGCCCTCTGGCTACAACACACACAGGAAACCGGACAAGTGTTTGCGGAAGCAATCTTTCCGGAACTCTGGGCTGATACCCGTGGCCAGCCCTGGCTGGTGAATGCACTGGCCTGGGAACTGACCGAAGAGATGCCACATCTGGCAGACCGAGGGGTACCGGTGACACTGGAAGATTATCGAACCGCCCGGGAGAAACTGATCCAGTCACGTGCCACACACCTGGATCAACTGACCGATAAGCTGAAAGAACCACGGGTGCATCAGGTGGTCGCCACCATACTGGCTGGTGAAGAGCATCATGACAAACTACCGACGGATAATCTGCAATATGTGGCTGACCTTGGGTTAATCGCATTACGTCCGGCAACACAGATCTCAAACCGGATTTATCAGGAAGTGATACCGCGCGAACTGATCTGGTCGAAACAAATGATGATCTCGCACCAACAACACTGGTATCTGACGCCGGAACGGCGGCTGAACATGCCAAGGTTGTTGCAAGCGTTCCAGCAGTTCTTCCGCGAACACAGTGATGCCTGGATTCAACAGTTCGACTATAAAGAAGCCGGGCCACAATTGTTATTGCAGGCGTTTTTGCAACGGATCGTGAATGGCGGAGGACGCATCAGCCGCGAATACGGGCTCGGGCGCAAACGCACCGACTTGTACATTGAATGGCCGGTGGATGAGCAAGCAGGCTTTCATGGCGAGATCCAGCGAATCGTACTGGAGCTGAAGATCCGCTATGGCTCGTTGGAGATGACCCTGGCAGATGGCTTACCACAAACCGCAAATTATGCCGCACGGTGTGGTGCGGATGATATGCACCTGCTGATCTTTGATCGCCGGGCTGAGGTGTCTTGGGACGATAAGATCTGGCACCACATCGAAAATCAGGGCCAGCACGCCATCACCGTCTGGGGGTTGTAATACGTTATGCAGGCACTCTCGGGAAAAGATATGGTACCCCTCTTTTTTAATCAGGCCGGCCCCTCGGAACCGGAACTGAATTACATGATTGATCCGCTGACACGGATCAACCTGCCGCATATCGAACGCCTGATTGCGCAGCGGCGTTATTTTGTGCTGCATGCACCGCGTCAGACGGGCAAAACCACCTGCGTGCTAGCTCTGATGGCCCGTCTGAATGCGCAAGGTAACTACCGTGCTTTGTATGCAAACATTGAAACGGCACAAGCAGCACGTAACAGGATTAAGGCAGGCATAGATGCGACCGTCGAAGCTATTGCATCTTCTGCAGAAGTGTATCTGCAGGATCAATCATTAACGCAATGGCTGAAGGCACAACGCAGAGACTATGCACCGGAATCACTGTTGCAAACCATGCTGCAGCACTGGAGCCTGCGATCCAGTCAGCCGATTGTATTATTTCTGGACGAAATCGATGCCTTAGTCGGCGATACCCTGATTTCAGTGCTACGTCAGATTCGGGGCGGTTATACGCAACGTCCGGCAGCCTTTCCGATTTCCATTATTCTGTGCGGCGTACGCGATGTGCGCGACTACCGGATTGAAACCGGAGGCCGGGAAATTATTACCGGCGGCTCTGCGTTCAACATCAAAACGACGTCTCTACGCCTGGGCAATTTCACTCAGCAGGAAGTCGAAACACTCTGGCTACAACACACACAGGAGACCGGACAAGCATTTGCGGAGGCGATCTTTCCGGAACTCTGGGCCGATACCCGAGGACAACCCTGGATGGTGAATGCGCTGGCCTGGGAGCTGACCGAAGAGATGCCGCATCTGGCAGACCGACGGGTACCGGTGACATTGGAAGATTATCGAACCGCCCGGGAAAAACTGATCCAGTCACGTGCCACACACCTGGATCAACTGACCAATAAACTGAAAGAAGCACGAGTGCATCAGGTCATGGCGGCTGTCTTATCCGGTGCGGATGACGAATCAGATATCCCGACAGACGATATCCAGTATGTCGCTGACCTGGGGCTCATCACAACTCGCCCGGACACACAGATTGCGAATCGCATCTATCAGGAAGTGATACCACGTGAACTGATCTGGTCGAAACAAACACGGATTACCCACCAGCAACATTGGTATCTGACACCAGAGCGGCGGCTGGACATGCCGCGATTATTACAGGCATTCCAGCAGTTCTTTCGTGAACACAGTGATGTCTGGATTCAACAGTTCGACTATAAAGAAGCCGGGCCACAGTTGCTGTTGCAGGCGTTTCTGCAACGGATCGTAAATGGCGGTGGGCGCATCAGCCGCGAATACGGGCTCGGACGCAAACGCACCGACTTGTACATTGAATGGCCAGTGGATGAGCAGGCAGGCTTTCATGGCGAAATCCAGCGAATCGTGCTGGAGCTGAAGATCCGCTATGGCTCGCTGGAGGCGACCCTGGCAGATGGCTTACCTCAAACCGCAAACTATGCGGCACGGTGTGGTGCGGACGACGTGCACCTGCTGATCTTTGATCGCCGTGCTGAGGTATCCTGGGACGATAAGATCTGTTGCTGCACCGAAGACCAAGGCCAACACACGATCACCGTTTGGGGACTGTAACGCAACATCCAGATACCTATATGCAACACCTGAATCCGCAACAACGTGAAGCAATCCGTTATCTGACTGGTCCCAGCCTGGTACTGGCTGGTGCCGGGTCTGGTAAAACACGAGTCATTACAGCCAAAATTGCCTATCTGATTGAGCAACAACAACTGGCGGCACACCATATTATCGCTGTAACCTTCACCAATAAGGCAGCACGCGAGATGAAGGCACGGGTCGGTGCCTTATTATCCAGTCAGGCAGCACGTGGCCTGACCATCGCCACTTTTCATACACTCGGGCTGACGATCCTGCGGCGGGAACACCAGGCAGCAGAACTCAGACGCAATTTCAGTATTCTGGATGAACAGGATGTGTTCCACTTGCTGAAGGAACTGACCCAGCGCGACACACCGGATAAAGATGATCTGCAACAAGCACGACGTCAGATCTCGCAATGGAAAAATACGCTGAGTACACCAGATCAGGTACTGAGCACAGCGCAGGATGCACTGGCAGCCTGGCAAGCTAACGTTTATGCAGCCTACCAACGCACATTGCAGGCTTATAACGTAGTCGACTTTGATGATCTGATTCTGCGGCCAGTCCAGTTATTCAACGAGCAGGCTGAAGTACGTGAACGCTGGCAAAACCGGGTGCGCCACCTGCTGGTAGACGAATATCAGGATACGAATGGCACTCAATATCAACTGATCCAACAGCTGGTCGGCGCCCAGGCTCGCTTCACTGTCGTAGGAGACGACGATCAGTCCATTTATGCCTGGCGTGGTGCCCGTCCGGAAAACCTGTCAGCTCTGGCGGAAGACTTTCCGACACTGCAAGTGATCAAGCTGGAACAGAATTATCGCTCCAGTGGACACATCTTACAGGCTGCAAATGCGTTGATTCAGCATAACCCACACCTGTTCACGAAGCGATTATGGAGCGAACACGGTCCGGGCGATCCGGTCCGGGTGATTCATTGCCGTGACGAAGCGGCTGAGGCCGAGCGAGTGGTTGCTGAGCTGATACAAAGCCGGTTTAACAGCCGTCAGGCCTATCGTGATTTTGCCATACTATATCGCGGCAACTACCAGGCTCGAGTGTTTGAACAGGTACTGCGTACTAACAACATTCCATATTTTGTCAGTGGCGGTACTTCCTTCTTTGCTCGTGCTGAAGTGAAGGATGTGATGAGCTACCTGCGGCTGATCTGCAACACAGATGACGACACCGCCTTTTTGCGCATTATCAATACACCACGTCGTGAAATCGGCCCGACCACTCTGCAGAAACTAGCTGACTATGCAAAAGGACGCCAGATTTCGTTATTTGATGCCATTGATGAGTTCGGGCTGGAACAACAGGTCACCGGCCGCCCACTGCACCACTTACGCACCTTCCGCCAATGGTTGATCGGCCTGCAACAACTGGCCACCCATGCCACACCCGCTACAGTGATTGAGCAGCTACTAACCGATATGGATTATCAGGACTGGTTACAACAAACCAGCAATAGTCCGAAACAGGCTGATAAACGTTGGGGATATGTGCGCGAACTGGCAGACTGGCTGACCAAACTGCAAGGTGAAGACTACAAAGGAGAATCACTCAGCGACATTGTTGCTCACCTGGGATTGATGGATATTTTAGAACGCCAGGATGATGAACAACAAAATGACCGGGTCGCTCTGATGACACTGCATGCGGCAAAAGGACTGGAATTTCCGACTGTGTTTCTGGTGGGTATGGAGGAGGGTTTATTGCCACATCAGACGAGCATTGATGAAGACAAAATCGAGGAAGAGAGACGTCTTGCCTATGTCGGCCTCACCCGGGCACAACGTCATTTATTGATCACGACCGCCGGAAAGCGGCGGCGTGGCGGCGAATGGGTCAGTTGTGAACCCAGCCGCTTTCTGCAGGAATTACCACAAGAAGAAATCACGTGGGAAGGACGAGGTGTTGCCACCAGCACAGAAGAGCGCGCACAGCGTGCTCAGTCCAGCATTGCCGGGCTACGCGCTTTGCTCGCCGAAACATAGTACATACAGCTTTACAACAAACGTAACTAAAGCCAGAAACAGATTTGTAAGAAAACACAGATTCCTTATTGCGCAATAAGGAACAAATCAGTAGTATGCAAAATTATGATCAAGAGCTTCAAACATAAAGGACTTGAAAAATTCTACACAAAGGGAAGCACCGCCAGCATTCAACCTGCTCATGCGACGCCCATCAGTGACCGTTTAGCATTTCTGAATGCAGCACAAACTATTGATGACGTGGATAAGCCTGGTTACAGGCTTCACCAGTTACAAGAAGACAAAGAAGATCTGTGGGCAGTTAACGTGTCTGGCAACTGGCGTATCGTTTTTAAATTTAAAAATGGAGATGCCTACATCGTCAATTATGAGGATTACCACTAATGACTTTGCAACCACATCATCCACCACACCCGGGCGCATTAATTCAACGTACTTATATTGAGCCTTTTGAAACAATGACTGCGAATAAAATTGCAGATCAGTTAGGCGTCGCCCGCAGTACTTTCAACCGACTCCTGAATGGCAATGCCGGCATATCTCCCGAAATGGCCGTACGCTTGTCTGAGGTATTAGGTGGGTCAGCGGAAAGCTGGTTAATTCTGCAGGACAGTTTTGATTTGTGGAAAGCACGCCAGAACGTAGACACGACAGTATTAAAGCATATTAACTTTATGGCACCACATCTGCATGTGCCGGGTCATGAACACAACAACTTTGTTGCTGATCCACAATAATCAATGTGCAGCGAAAAATGTTATTCGACTGCACTCATTGTACATATGGCTACAACAGATGACTGACCAGACCATCCGCCAGCTTGGGCTCAAACCAGGTCGATTTCGGTGGCATCACCTGGCCACTGTCAGCCACAGCCATCAAAGCTGATACAGACACCGGGTATAACGCAAAAGCAACCGCCCAGTCGCCACTATCTACCCGCGCCTGCAATGTGGATAAGCCACGGATACCACCAACAAAATCAATCCGTGGATCACGCCGGGGATCCTGAATGCCCAGAATCGGCTCAATCAGATGATCCGTCAGCAGGCTCACATCCAGCCTGGCCACCGGATCATCCGTATAGTGTGTGTCTCGCAACTGTAATTGATACCATTGCCCACGTACATACATACCAAAAACACCAGGCTGATCCGGCTTCACCGGTTCTGCGAGAGGCCGCACCCGGAACTGCTCAGATACCCGGGCTAAAAACTCTTCTACCGTCAGCCCGTGCAGATCGCGTACTAACCGGTTATAGTCTAAGATAGACACTTGATTATGCGGAAAGATAACACTCAGAAAGTAATGATGTGCTGCATCAGCATCGCCTTGTGAGCGCTCAGTTGCCACTCGCGCAGCCGCTGCGGAACGATGATGTCCGTCAGCCACATACAGGGCAGGCATCGCCGCAAACGCATCCGTCAATACACCAATCTGATTGTCATCCTGAATCAGCCATAACTGATGACGCACACCATCAGCGGCAGTCATATCAACGGCGGGTTCAGTCTGAGCCGCTGCAGCCAGCATGGCGTCTACCTCTTCGTGCGCCGGATAGACCAGAAACACTGGCCCGGTCTGTGCATTCAAACGATTAATCTGATGAACCCGATCCTGCTCTTTAACGGGCCGGGTAAATTCGTGTTTTTTAATACGATCCGCGTTATAAGCCTGAACTGATGCGACCGCGACCAACCCGGTCTGCACATGTTCTCCCATCGTTAACCGGTACATATAATAGCCGGGCATAGCATCCTGCTGCAGAATACCGGCAGCCTGCATCTGTTGCAGGTTATCATGTCCTTTTGTATAAACCGCTGCGTCGTAGGCATCCACATCATCCGGCAAATCAATTTCCGGACGCGAAATATGCAAAAAGCTCCAGGGCCGCCCCGCAGCCATTTGTTTCGCTTCATCCCGGCTCATCACATCATAAGGCGGCGCTGCAACATCCGCTGCGCGAGCAGCGACCGGACGCAACGCTGCAAAAGGTCTGATTAAAGCCATGCCAACTCCATCTTCAGTGTAAGAAATAACCGCCACTTTTTTCATATTTTATTATGTTATCACAATGCCGTTCCCTGATCGTTACCAGCGCTCTGCCTTATGCGAACGGGCCAATCCATCTTGGCCATCTGGTTGAATATATCCAATCAGACATCTGGTGCCGTTATCAAAAAATGCACCGGCACGAATGCGTGCATGTGTGTGCCGACGATGCCCATGGTACCGCCGTCATGCTCAGAGCAAAACGGGAAAAAATGGAACCTTCCGTCTTCCTGACCCAAGTGATACGCGAACATAAAGCCGATTTTGCCGGCTTTCACATTGATTTCGATTACTATTACTCAACTGATACAGCAGATAACCGGATTCTGTGTAACACAATCTATGAGCGTAACCGGGATGGTGGACATATTACCCGCCGGGTGATATCGCAGGCATATGATCCGGAAGCAGAACAATTTTTACCTGATCGCTTTATTCAGGGCACCTGTCCGAAATGTGGAGCTGCCGAACAATACGGTGATCATTGTGAGGCTTGCGGTGCCGTATATAACCCTACCGAGCTGTTGAATCCGGTCTCAGTCATCTCCGGTGCGACACCAGTCACCCGTGAATCTGAACACTTGTTTTTCAAGCTATCTGACTTCACCGAATCGTTACAGCAGTGGTGCCAGACCGAGGGAAATTTACAACCGGAAGTCGCCAACAAGCTGCAGGAATGGTTTGATGCCGGACTGGCCGATTGGGATATTTCACGAGATGAACCCTATTATGGTTTTCCGATTCCGGGTGAAAAAGGCAAATATTTTTATGTCTGGGTAGACGCACCGGTCGGCTACATCGCCAGCTTCAGAAAATATTGCCAGAGCCTCGGACTCAAAGATGAACCACACTGGCAACCAGATTCAGACACGGAACTGTATCACTTCATTGGTAAGGACATTATCACCTTTCATGCCTTGTTCTGGCCCGCCCTGTTGGAAGGTGCCGGTCTGCGCAAACCAACCAGCATCTTTGCCCACGGTTTCCTGACGGTAAACGGACGCAAAATGTCCAAGTCACGTGGCACCTTCATCCGCGCATCCGCCTATCTCAGACACCTGAATCCGGAATACCTGCGCTATTATTTTGCTACCCGACTGACCAGTGGACTGGAAGATATTGATCTGAATTTTGAAGACTTTGCCCAGCGGATCAATTCCGATCTGGTCGGCAAGGTCGTCAACATTGCCAGCCGTTGTGCCGGGTTTATTCACAAACGATTCTATAGCCAGTTATCCGCCGTCTGTTCCGAACCGGAACTGTACCAGCAGTTTGCCGACACCCGACATGAGATCTGTGACTATTACGAACGACGCGAGTATGCGAAAGCCATGCGCTGCATCATGGCACTGGCTGATCGGGCAAATCATTATATTGACCAGCAAAAACCCTGGGTACTGGCAAAGCAGGAAGGCAAAGACATGGAACTGCAGAAAGTCTGTTCCGTTGGCCTGAACCTGTTCCGGCTGTTGATTTTTTATCTGAAACCCGTGTTACCGATTATGACCCGGGAAGCTGAATCGTTTCTGAATACCTATTTCTTTGACTGGTCAGATTGCGATAAACCACTGCTGCGGCATACCATCAAACCCTTCAAACCGTTATTGACCCGGATTGATCCGGCAGCGATAGAAGCGATGCTGGCTGACACCGAAGAAACAGGACGCATCGTCTGATGAAAATCCTCATAATCGGCAGTGGTGGTCGGGAACATGCCCTGGCCTGGAAAGCAGCACAGTCCCGTTAGCAGACAGTGTCTACGTCGCACCAGGCAATGCCGGAACTGCTCAGGAACCAAAAGTATAAAATGTCGAACTGGCTGCAGATGACATTGCCGGACTGGTGCAATTTGCAACTACAGAACACATAGACCTGACAATCATCGGCCTGGAAGCCCCTCTGGTCACAGGCATCACCGATACCTTTCAGTCTGCCGAACTGGCTTGCTTCGGCCCGAGCCAGGCAGCACAACAACAAGCGTATCATCAGGTGGATCAGATCAGGACAGATGCCTTATTCTGCCGACGCGACATTGGCTACCGGGCCCTGAACTCCTGACGGGTACCTCTGAAAACATCGCGAGCGCAACAAAGACGAGACGAAAAAATGCAGTGTACAAATCATACATGGACATTTTTTAACGAAGTTTTTGCAAATGCAGCAGTTTTCAGCGGTGTCTCAACGCAAGTGGTGCATTTGCAGAGGGTACCCACGATCCCGGTAAAACCGATAACGCTCACGACTGTCCTGCTTCACCTGAGCATCCTGATCCACACACTCTGCCAGCCGCGCAAAACGGCTGAAAAACAGCGGCACAGCCGCTGCCAGATTGATCAGCACATCATGCTCAGCCAGTGGATCAGACAGATTGCCATCCCCGATCAGAATGGGATTATGCGCCGGATCGGCCTGCCCGAGCAAACCATGCGGAATAAAACTGATATCCTGCACAGTCCATAACAGTCGATTCAGATGATCTGCTTCCTCACGATCTGCCGTATGCAACAATACCCGGTGCCCGGCCTGCCAGGCCTTATGTGTAATCCGGCAGGCAATCTGATAACGATCCAACCGACTGGCTGACTCAGCGACATAAAAATCGACCCGGGTCATGCAGCAGAATGATGATAAGCAGCCCGCTGAAAGGCGTGGATCAGACGCCGGTTACGTTTATCGGGTCGATGCTCACTGGGTGTATAAGCTGCTTTTTCTGCCTGCATCTGCGCAATGTGTGCCTGGCGACGTGCCTCACTTTCAGGCGTTTCGGTATAGTACAGATGCGTTTCGCGCGCAGGACGCCGTTGCTTTGGCAAAGACTGTACCGTCACCTCCCAGATCAGATTACCCTTCTGAACGGTCAGCAGGTTACCACTTTCAATCATCCGGCTTGGCTTACAACGCTGTCCGTTTAACCGCACTTTACCGCCACCTACTGCTGCAGAAGCGAGCGGACGAGTCTTGAAAAAACGCGCTGCCCAGAGCCATTTATCCAGCCGCATACTGTTAAGTTGCTCAATATCAGTCATAGCCTTAACTCAAATCTAATAAAGAATCCAATTCACCGGAACGATTCAGTGCGGCCAGTTCATCATAACCACCAATCGCCTGATCATTGATAAAGATTTGTGGTACCGTCCGCCGCTGACTGCGTTGTAGCATAATCTGCAACTGGGCCGGATCCTGATCAACGCGGATTTCTTCCCAGACAACGCCCTTATTCTGCAGCAGCATCTTAGCACGCACGCAATAAGGACATTGTCCGGTTGTATACAGTTCAATACGAGACATTGTGATACCCTGAACAGATTACAGGGCACCTCTGCAAACGTCGCGAGCGAAGGAAAGACGAGGCGCAAAAGCGCAGTGTACAAAGCGTACATGAGCATTTTGCAACGAAGTCTTTGCCAGCGCAGTAGTTTTCAGAGGTGCCCTGCAGCAAAACTCTCTATTATAGATCATGTCACTAAATAACCCGACCACAACCTACCTGGCTGATTACCAGCCACCTGCCTACCTGATAGATCAGGTTGAGCTGACCTTCCAACTGCACAAACATGGCACACGCGTGCAGTCACAACTCCATATCCGACCGAACCCGCAGGCAGCCGCAGGTCCGCTCTGCCTGAACGGTGAAGACCTGCAGCCTGTCTGGTTCGCACTCAATGGCAAGCGGTTAACCACCGATGACTGGCATCTGGCCGATAACCTGCTGACGATAACAAACCCGCCCCGGAAAGCCTTTATCCTCACCAGCGAAGTACAGATTGCGCCTGAGACGAACCGGGCACTGGAAGGCTTGTATCGCTCCGGCCCTCTCTACTGCACCCAGTGTGAAGCGGAAGGCTTCCGACGGATTACCTGGTATATCGACCGGCCCGATGTCATGGCCTGCTTCCGGGTACGGATTGAAGCAGATAAGGCCCGTTACCCGGTACTTTTATCCAACGGTAACCTGATCGAACAAGGCGAACTGAGCGCAGAACGGCATTATGTCGTCTGGCAGGATCCACTACCCAAACCCTGCTACCTGTTCGCCCTGGTGGCCGGCGATCTGCGCTACATTGAAGGACAGCATACCACTCCATCCGGCAAACCAGTAACACTGCGCATCTATGTTGAACCAGAAAATATTACGAAATGTGACCATGCACTACATTCCCTGCAACAGGCGATGTGCTGGGATGAGCAACAGTACGGACGTGAATATGATCTGAGCCAGTACAATGTGGTCGCAGTCAATGATTTCAATATGGGGGCAATGGAAAACAAAGGGCTGAATATCTTCAACGCAAAATTTGTCCTGGCGCGTCCTGAAACTGCCACTGATCAGGATTATCAGGACATCACGAGCGTGATAGCCCACGAATATTTTCACAACTGGACTGGCAACCGGATTACCTGCCGCGACTGGTTTCAACTATCGCTGAAAGAAGGCCTGACCGTCTATCGCGACCAGACCTTTTCTGCGGATCAGGGCCAGCACAGTGTGAAACGAATTGATGATGTGCGTTTATTACGCAGCCATCAGTTCACCGAAGATGCCAGCCCGATGGCTCATCCGGTACGACCAGATGCGTACATCGAAATCCGCAATTTTTATACTGCTACCGTATACGAAAAAGGCGCCGAAGTGGTACGCATGCAGGCCAACCTGCTCGGACGCGAAAACTATCGGCGCGCCACCGATCTGTATTTTGCCCGACACGATGGTCAGGCCGTCACAATTGAAGACTTCATGGCATGCATGGCGGACATCTCCGGACGCGACTTCAGCCAGTTCAGACATTGGTACGATTATGCGGGCACACCAGAAGTCCAGGTCGCAGACCAATATGATGCTGCACAACAACGCTATACCCTGACCTGCTGCCAGCAGGTACCGGACACTCCAGGCCAGCAGGACAAACCACCCTTCCTGATACCACTCGCCATCGGATTGCTCGACTCGCAAGGACAGGATTTGCCTCTCGCTGGTGCGACCAATGGCACACTATTACTGGAACTGAGCAAACGCGAACAGACTTTTACTTTTGATGCGATACCGGAACACCCGGTCCCATCCTTGTTACGCAACTTCAGTGCACCAGTCAGACTGCACTATCCCTACACACCTGAACAACAGATACACCTGATGGCACACGACAGCGATGGCTTTAATCGCTGGGATGCCGCCCACAGCCTGCTGACCGATACGATCCGACAGGGCGTCGCAGCGTATCGCGCAGACCAGCCCTGGCAACTGCCGGACGGACTGTTGCATGCACTGGGTACAGCACTACAATCTGAAGACGCGGAACATGCTCTGATTGTAGAAATTCTCAGACTACCTGGTCTGGATGATATTGGAGAGCACATGCCGGTCGTGGATGTCGATGGCATTCATCATGTCCGGGAACAATTGCGCATGCGGCTGGCAACTGCGTTGCAGACCGAATTCGAAGCACGTTATACCCAACTGGCAGAGACCGGCCCGTACCAGAATACACCAGCAGCCATGGGACGCCGTTGCCTGAAAAATCAGATCCTGTATTATCTGGCGAGCCTGAACACACCAACACAATGGGCACGAGTGCTGGCGCAGTATCAGGCACAACACAACATGACTGACGTGATGGCAGCCCTGACCCTGCTGGCAGACAGCGATCGCCCGGAACGTCAGGCGGTGCTGGATGATTTTGCCACCCGCTGGCAATCTGATCCGCTGGTGATGGACAAATGGTTCAGCGTGCAAGCTACATCCTGCCGCGCTGATACCTTACAGCAGGTGCAGCAATTGATGCAGCACCCGGCCTTCAGCCTGCACAACCCGAACAAAGTCCGCGCCCTGATCGGTGCCTTCAGTGCCCGCAATCCGCTACATTTTCACGCAGCAGACGGTAGCGGCTATCGCTTTTTACGCGACCAGGTGCAGGCTCTGGATGCGTTCAACGCACAGATTGCCGCTCGCTTATTACGTGGCCTGGCACGCTGGCAACGGTATGATGCCACCCGTCAGGCACAGATGCAGGCCGTATTGCGTGACCTGCTGGCCAGCGACTTATCGAATGATGTGTACGAAGTTGCGTCTAAGGCATTGCCATCAACCGCCAACCATTAAGCAATACACGACTCACACTGTGTCAGTGTGCCACTAATACCTCAGGAAAACACACTCCTGACGTGTCATACGCAACATGCTTGAAGTGTTGCGTATTTATGCGGGTATACAAAAAAATCTGTACCCTATATTGAAACAATAACAGGGAAACCTATGTTACATATAAAAAAATTAACTTTACGCGCCGCAACATTATGTAGCGCAATCACACTACCAGTACTGAGCATCTCAGGACAGGCACTGGCTGATGAATCACCTTGTGCCGGCTCCCTGGCCTACCTGGAACAACACTACACAACAGACCAGGTTGTGCGTGATGCCTTTGACCAGGTATACGCCGGGCTGGTCGACCTGCCAGAAAGTTATACCTATAGCGGTTCCAGTACCAACCCATGGAAAAGTGCGGGCAGTGGGAAAGGTCTGTACCTGAAGATGAACAAACTCTTCAGAAAATGGTGTGTTGAGCCACCCCAGATTGAAGGCACTTCAGATAATGCATTAGATCCGATTCTGTATTTTGCCTGGGTCTATTACAAAAATCAGGCGGGTGTTGACTTTGTACAGGGCCGCAACCCGTCAGCGCCCAGATCGACCCTGGCAATCGGACCGGAGTTTCTGAATCAGTGGAATGCTGAATACCGGAAACATATGGACAGCCCGGAATCCGCTAAGGTCGTATCGGAATGGATTCAGGATCCACGGATAGAAATTAAGGATTACGTAAAAACCAAACCCAAACAATATAAAAGCTGGAATGAGTTTTTTGCCCGTAATCTCAAAACAGATGAGCAGGGTAACTACCCCAGTCGTCCGGTCACCATGCCGGAACGTGAGTATACGATTGTATCACCTACCGATTGCATCATGAATCCACTGGTACAGGTGCTGGAATATTCCGGTGCCTATCAACGTCAGTTTGTGGATAATCCACTACAATTAAACACCGTACTGGATGTTAAGCGCATCCCGATATCAGTGCATGATATGCTCGGCAGCTTACCTGATGACCTGAAACAGAAGTTTGTTGGCGGCCATGGCCTGTCCTGCGTCCTGATGCCGAACACCTATCATCATTTCCACGCACCGGTGGACGGAAAAGTCATTCATGCTGAAATCGTCAAAACCGGGACTGCCGGGACACCCAGTGTGTTTGGTTATCCCGACTTTCCGAACTGGGTACCAACTGATGGTAACGTTGGCCGGGCGGGTACAGATTTCAGTCAGTTCCAGGCGTTCCAGCGTGGTGTGATCGTCACCGAAGTGAACTATAAAAATCTGCCCGGAAAATGGCCTGAAACACTGACCGGCTATGTTGCCTCAATTCCGGTCGGGCTGAATTCAGTTGGCTCAGTAGTGCTGAATACTTGTGACAGCAAAGACACTGATCAGGTGAATTGTTTCCAGGTTGGCGGTAAGGTTCAGAAAGGAAAAACCAAATTCGGTAACTTTTTCTTCGGGGGCTCATTAAACATTCTGTTATTCTCCAAAGGGATGTTATCACCCGCCGTACAAACCAGGATGGGCAATCAGATCGGCATTATCAATGTCGGCTCAGCGCCTAAATCACCCTGGTCACTGGATGGTGGTTCACACTAAACCGGAAACATCTCTGACCTTCATGCACGAGCCGTTCCGGCTCGTGCCAGATAACACATAAGGCAATACTAATGGCCTACTGGTTAATGAAATGCGAACCGGCGGTATATAGCATGAATGATCTGGTCGCAGACCAGAACACCTGTTGGGAAGGCGTGCGTAACTACCAGGCACGCAACATGCTGCGTGATCAGATGCAAGTCGGTGATCGAGCCTTTTTTTACCATTCCAACTGTGCTGAACCTGGCATAGTCGGCATCATGCAGATCACACGTGCTGGTTATGTTGATCACACGGCATTTGACCCGGATGCAAAATATTATGATCCCAAAAGTGACCCGGCAAACCCACGCTGGTATATGGTGGATGTGCAACATGAACGCACTCTGACACGTACCATTACACTGCGTGAACTGAAGCCCTATGCGGACAATGAATTACAGGGTCTGCCGCTGGTGCGTAAAGGCAATCGGCTGTCCGTGATGCCATTTACACCAGAACAGTGGCAGTTTGTGCTCAACCTGGAATGAAGATATAAAAGACGTAATGAAAAAATACTGAGCAGCAACGTACCTCTGCACTATACAGGAAAACAGACAATGCCACGAAAGCTGATCAGTTTTGACTGGGCAATGAAAAAATTACTCAGAAGTAAAGCGAACTTTGAAATTCTGGAGGGCTTTCTCAGTGAATTGCTTAAAGACAATATCCGAATCATTCAGATTCTTGAAAGCGAAAGCAACAAACAAAATAAGAAAGATAAATTTAACCGGGTTGATCTGAAGGTTAAAAATCAGAACGGCGAAATTATTATCATTGAAGTACAACATGAACGTGAATTTGATTATTTACAAAGAATTCTGTTCGGGGCATCAAACGTAATTACCGAACACCTTCATGAAGGCAACCCTTACTCAGAAATTGTTAAAGTCATTTCAGTTAATATTCTTTATTTTGACCTGGGTCAGGGCGAAGATTATGTTTATCATGGCATAACAACTTTTCAAGGCTTACACCACCAGGACGTATTAAAATTATCAGAGGATCAGGAAAGACTTTACGGGACTTATAAAGCACATGAAATATTTCCAGAATATTATCTCATAAAAGTGAATAATTTTGATGATATTGCTACAGACACACTGGACGAATGGATATACTTTCTGAAAAATGAAGAAATAAAAGAGAATTTCAAGGCACAAGGTTTAAAAAAAGCAAAGCAGGAACTGGATATTTTAAAATTACCCGAGCAAGACCAACTCGCTTATGTAAGATACCAGAACGACCTGCACTACCAGGCCAGCATGTTCGAATCTTCTTATACTATTGGCGTAGAAAAAGGCAGAAAAGAACGAAATATTGAGATAGCAAGTCATTTGCTTGCTACTGGCTCGCTCGATATGCAAACTATTTCCAGCATCACAGATTTGAGTTTAAAAGAGATAAAAGAACTGAAATAATCCGTTGGCTATACTATAAATAGAGGTGTATCTCCAGGATAAATTCCAGAGAAAACGGGTTCTGTTTATCAAACTTAACTCAGAAATATAAGTAAAATAACTGTAACCGCGATAACAAAAATTAAAGCGACTTTAGTGAAAAAAATGTCTCATTAAATATCAATATTCCGATCAATACAGATCCGATAATGCCAATACTGGTCCATACAGTGTAAGCAATGCTCACCGGAATAAAATTAATTGATTTGGATAAACAATAAAAGCTCAAAAAAGCAAATGTTAACAGAGCGAGTGTTGGTTTAATTCTTGACAGTCCATCACTGAGTTTCAGAAAATACACAAAACCTATTTCAAACAAACCAGCAGAAAACAACAACAGCCAGCCTTTCATCGATATACTTCCCTACGACTTTTTGATGTCATATGTTATTCAGACTCTGTCAGGCACGCGCCTGTATCCGGGCAGGCGGTGTCATCAGCTATCCAACGGAAGCAGTGTATGGTCTGGGCTGCGATCCATGGCAAGCTACTGCGGTAGAACGGTTATTACAGATCAAACAACGTGATATCAGTAAAGGGTTTATCCTGATCGCCAGCCATATCACACAGTTGTTGCCGCTGGTTGACTGGCAGGGCGTCTGGACTGAACAAGTATCCGCCAGTTGGCCTGGGCCACACACTTGGTTATTACCGGCCCGATCGGGACTGCCGGGCTGGCTGCAAGGCAGGCATCATAAAATTGCCTGCCGGGTCACCGCCCATCCACTGGCGGCCGCTTTGTGTGAAGCTGTCGGCCATGCGCTGATTTCGACCAGTGCCAACCGCAGTGGCCTGCCAGCAGCACGTTCGGCACTGCAGGTACGCAAACGTTGTTCCGGGGTGGATCATATTCTGCATGGTACTCTGGGTGGCCTGGCTCAGCCGACAAGCATCCGCGATGCGCTGACAGGCAAACAAATTCGTTGAGAACCTGATGCGCATCCTGATTGTTAAATTATCTTCTCTGGGCGACTTGATCCATACCTTTCCGGCACTGACCGATGCCGCTGCCGCTCTGCCACAGGCTCGTTTTGACTGGATAGTCGATCACAGCTTTCGCGAAGTACCGATCTGGCACCCGGCAGTGGCACAAACCCACGCCTTGCCATTGCGCCAGTGGCGCAAACACAAGCAATTCGCAAAAATCATCCGTTCAGCACTGACCTTACGTGATCTGACCTATGATCTGATCATTGATGCTCAGGGCCTGATCAAAAGCGCGCTGGTGGCGCGGCTGGTCAATGGCCCGACAGCCGGTTATGATCAACAGTCGATACGCGAACCACTCGCCAGCCGCAGTTATCAGGCACGCTATGCGGTGTCGCGGGACTGGCACGCAATCCGGCGTATCCGCAGTTTATTCGCACAAGCACTGGGTTATCCGATTCCGGATACATCGCCGGATTATGGTCTTGCCGCGCGCAAAGCAGCTGTCGCATCGGATCATATCCTGTTGCTGCATGGCGCGAGCTGGTCGAATAAATTATGGCCAACGGCATATTGGGTAGAACTCATCCGCTTAATCGGGTCTGATGCACAAGTCTCATTACCCGGCCATACGCTGGAAGAACAGGCGCGGGCGCACCAGATCGTACAACAGGCAGGCAGGGGTCAGATTCTGCCTGTGCTGGGTCTAGACGCACTATATCAGCAGATTGCTGCCTGTCGTGCTGTCGTGGGACTGGATTCCGGTCTGGCACATCTGGCAGCCGCGCTGCATATTCCGGCAGTCACCCTGTATGGCCCGACTCAGGTCAGCCTGAGTGGTGCCATCGGACCTTACCAGCATAATCTGCACTCGGACTTTGCCTGTGCCCCCTGCCTGCGCCGTACCTGTGATTACACCGGGCCTGCAACAGTGCAACCAGCCTGCTTCGCAGAACTCACGCCAGCGCGGGTATGGCAACAATTACAACATAACATCGCGTCGAGCGCGGCATAACACAGGAACAGTATCATGCACAGGATGATGACCCGGACAGCCTGTAGTCTGATCAGCCTGCTGAGCTTGTGCACAGCGTGGGCACAGCCGCAGTTAGTACCCGCAGAGGCACTGCAACCTGATCAGCAACATAGTCGTACGGCAATGACCATTGCTCAGGTACTGACTGACTATCATTATTCCCGCCCGGTGCTGAATGATGCACTATCTCAGCTCGTCTGGCAGCGCTACTTAGATGTTCTGGATCCCAATCGTTATTTTTTTATCCAGTCAGACATACACGATTTTCGTCAGTATCAGCATCGACTGGATGACAGCCTGGCACATGGCCTGCTGCAGCCAGCCTACCTGATTTTCAAACGTTACCGCACCCGGGTGCAGGAACGCGTCAAATATGCCGAACATTTACTAACAACCCACACCTTTAATTTCAATCTTCCGGAACGTTTTCAATTTGATCGGCAAGACACTGCCTGGCCAGCAGACACAGCGGCATTGGATGAAGTCTGGCGCAAACGGATCAAAAATGACCTGCTGACTGAACAATTGGCGGCCGAAAAAGAAAACGAACCGGCGAACGCACAGACAAAGCTGCGCAAACGATACGCTGCGATACAGAGACGGGTATTACAACTGAATGCGGGTGATGTGTTTGAACAGTTTATCAATGCATTTACCCTGAGCATTGAACCGCATACCGGCTATATGTCGCCGCGCCTGTCAGAAAACTTTGATATTGACATGCGCCTGTCTCTGCAGGGAATCGGTGCCGTGCTGCGCGATGATAATGAGCATACGACAATCGTCAGCGTCGTTCCGGGCGGTCCTGCCAGTAAAAGCAACGCGCTGAAATCTGGTGACCGGATTCTGGGGGTCGGGCAAGGACGGCAGGGCGACATGCAGGACGTGGTCGGCTGGCGGCTGCAGGATGTCGTCGATCTGATTCGCGGTGCGAAAGGCTCGACCGTGCGCCTGAAGGTACTGCCGAAGCAAGGTCTCAGCGGCCAGCCGCGTGAGGTTATCCTGATACGTGATGAAATCCGGCTGGAAGACAAAGCGGCAAGCAGTCAGATTTTGCAAGGCCCGGCCTTCGCAGATAAAAAAATCGGGGTGATTGACATCCCGACCTTTTATCGCGATTTTGCCGCACAATCTGCGGGCCAATCTGACTTTCGCAGTACCACACGCGACGTACAGAAGTTGCTTGAAGAACTCAAAACGGCTGAAGTTGACGGGATTGTGGTTGATTTACGCGGTAATGGCGGCGGTTCATTAGCCGAAGCAACCGGATTGACCGGGTTATTTATTCGTCAAGGTCCGGTCGTGCAGGTGAAAAACAGTGCCGGCAAAATCCAGTTGGAACAAGATACTGACCCGACACAGGTCTATGCCGGACCACTGGCCGTACTGGTAGACCGGCATAGTGCGTCTGCGTCAGAAATTTTTGCCGGTGCCATGCAGGATTATGGTCGTGGTCTGGTGTTAGGTGAAACCACTTTTGGCAAAGGCACCGTGCAAACGCTGATCAATCTGCAACGTTATCTGAAAAATGTGGATCAGGCCGGACGGTTACGGCTGACGATGGCCCAATTCTTCCGGGTTGAAGGTTCCAGCACCCAACATCGTGGGGTAACGCCAGACATTATCTTTCCGACATCAGATCAGCGTGACCAACAAGGCGAGCGCGCTCTGGATCATGCCCTGCCCTGGTCACGGGTGCGGCCTGTATTAGCCCCGCCAGCAACCACCCTACCCGCCCTGGATCAATTACGTCAACGCCACCGGCAACGGATTGCTAATGACCCGGGATTCGTTTTTTTATCCGCGCAGGAAAAATTGTTTGCTGAACTGACCGAAACATCTGATATTTCTTTACGGGCAACACAACGTCGTACCGAACAAAAACAACGCGAAGCTGAACAGCTACAGATCCGCAACCAGCTACGCGCTCATCGTGGCCTCCCGGCACTGACAGATTTGCAGGCATCTCCCAAGGACAACCCTGCAGATGACAAAGACCCTGAGGGCATTCAACGCATCATGCTGGATGAAGCTGCTCTGATTCTGGCAGATGCCATTCATTTCAAAGGATAAAGTGATGAAAAAAACGCAAGTACGTGGTAAACCCTGGGTGACCGTGGCACTGATTGGCACAGGGGCAGTTCTCGCCTCTACCGGGCTGACGATGCTGGTCGCTGATCTGGCAAAAAGCAAAACATTATATGGTGCCTGGAAAGCGATTGGCGTCGGCCACGATGGTGTTGCCATACTGCATCAATATTCATCCATCGGATTTCTGGCAGCAGCTGGCGTGCATCTCACACGTAACCGCAAAGTTATCGGACGGCATATGCAGCAGGTTGTTCCGACCAGATCATCTGATGCCAAACCAGCTGTAGCTCAGTCTGCCTGATCATCTTTCACCAGGGCTGTTACGCGCCACCATGCACCTCATAGAACAGCGCCTGGCCCGGTTGGATCAGGGGAAATTTTTTGCCTCACGGATCGGTGTGGAAAAAGAAAGTTTACGCACCACCCGTGCCGGATACCTGGCACAAACACCTCACCCATCCGTCTGGGGCGCCACCCTGACCCATCCGGCCCTCACCACAGATTATGCTGAAGCACTCACCGAATTTATCACGCCACCACTGACGCAGCCGGAAACAATCTGCGACCATCTGTTGCAATGGCATACTTACGCCAGTCAGCACCTCGCAGATGAACAATTCTGGGCCGCCAGCATGCCCTGTCGTCTGCCGTCAGACGATCAGATTCGTGTCGCTGACTATGGCTCCTCTAACCTGGGCCAGATGAAACAACTGTATCGTGTCGGCCTGGGACACCGGTATGGTCGGGCGATGCAGGTGATTGCCGGTGTACACTTTAACTGGTCTCTGCCAGATGGATTCTGGCAACATTATGCTGACCTGACGCAGTCAACTGAACCCGGGTGGCGTACCCTGCGTGATGTACACTCTCTGGGACTGATCCGCAATATCATCCGGTTCGGCTGGTTAATCCCCTATTTGTTTGGTATGTCACCCGTTGTCGGACAGTCTTTTCTGGCCAGTGAACCGACACAGCTCCGCCGTTGGGGCCAACAGACTTATTATCAGCCGGATGCCACCTCACTACGTATGGGCGATATCGGGTACCAGAACAGTACTGATACCGGATCAGGCTGGTCAGTCAATTACAACACAGTACGCGATTATGCCAGAAGCCTGCTACAAGCAACGCTGACACCCTCACCCGTCTGGCAGAGAATAGGGGTCAGAGATGGAAATCAATACCGCCAGTTGAATGATCATATCCTGCAAATCGAAAACGAATATTACAGCTCGGTAAGACCGAAACAACTGACACATAATCTGGAAAGCCCGGCGATTGCGCTGGTCGAACGTGGCATTAACCACATTGAATTACGTTCGCTGGATGTCGACCTGCATACGCCAGTTGGCGTTACCCCGGAACAACTATACCTTCTGGATAGTTTTATGCTGACTTGTCTGCTGGCACCTAGTCCGCCACTGAATCAGCAGGAACAACAGGCCAGCCGACGCAATTTACGCCGGGTCGCGCAACAAGGCCGGGCGATGCAACTGCCACTTGAACGTGCCGGACAATCGGTCAACCACCGGGATTGGGGGCTGGAATTGTTGCAAACTATGAGCTCTGTGTGCGCCTGGCTGGATCAACAGCACGATACCGACTGTTACACCCGGTCACTGGCAACGCAAAAAGAAAAAATACAAGACCCAACACTTACGCCTGCAGCTCGACTCTGGCATGAGATACAACATCAGCAAACCAGCTTTTATGAGCTTGTTGCTGATTATTCCGCACAACATCATCAATTTTTCCGGCAACAGACGCTGACCCCGGAGCAACAACACGAATGCGATCAGATCAGTGCGGAATCCCGTCAGCAGTTAGCCAGGATTGAAGCAGAAGATCAGATAGATTTTAATCAGTTTCTGGCACACTACTTTGCCTCAGTCACCCGGGCGGCCAAGCGTCTGGATCTGCTACCCGCCTCCTGAGTGTTATGCCTGCCTCATTGATGTCACGTCAGCAACGCGGCTTTACCCTGATCGAATTGTTAGTGGTTGTTGCGATCATCGGGATTATTGCCACCCTGCTGACGTTTAATGCAAGTGGCTGGTTGAACAATGCCACAGTACAATCCGAAGCACAACGACTGCGCCACAAAATACACAGCCTGTCAGATCAGGCAGTGATTACCCATACACCGATTGGCCTGGTGATGAAACCGGACCAGATTCATCTGTTTCAGCACAAACCAGACCGCTGGCAGGAACAGCTTCCACCGATCACCCTGGCTGAAGGGATTCGTTTGCTGGTGCCTCCGCCTATCACCCCAATCGACGACAAACGGGAAGACGCGGCTGATAAGCCAACGACGCCGGATATCGCATTATATTTAGGGCCCGACGGACGCGCGACATCACTCCGGCTGGGTATCGAAGATGAACAAGCCCGCTGCTATCTCGACATTAATACAGCGGTCGGTATCACACTGACTGACTGTACTGAATCATCCGACAATGCATATAACCTGAACCCGTAAGCATCTCGTCAACAGTCAGAATAATGTTGGATCACGGTCGCAATGGCCGCACATAAGATCATCAGATCAGCATCGGACATCACAAACGGCGGCATCACATACACTAACCTGCCAAACGGCCTGACCCACACCCCCTGCGCCACAAATAGTGGCTGGATCACCGCCATATCCACTGGCTTATTCAGCTCCACGACCCCGATCGCACCCAACACCCGCACGTCCACCACACCTGGCAGATCAGCACACGGTGCCAGTCCTCGCTCCAATCCGCCAGCGATCCGCTGGATGGTTGCCTGCCAATCACTCGCCAACAACAGCTCAATACTGGCTGCCGCCACCGCACAGGCCAGCGGATTTGCTGTGAAGGTCGGCCCGTGCATAAAGACACCTGGCTCGCCTGCTGCAATCGTGGTGCTGACTTCAGTGGTACTCAGCACCGCAGCCAGCGTCATATAACCCCCGGTGAGTGCCTTGCCAACACACATGATATCCGGCGCAATGGCAGCATGTTCGCACGCAAACAACCGCCCGGTACGTCCGAAGCCAGTCGCGATCTCGTCTGCAATTAACAAGACCTGATACTGATCACATAACGCACGCACCCGGGCTAAATAATCGGCTGCATAAAAACGCATACCACCTGCACCTTGTACGATTGGCTCCAGAATCACTGCGGCAAGCTGATCTGCCTGTGTCGCTAACACCTGTTCCAGCTCAGCCAGACGTTCCGCTGTGCACGGTTCGCCGAAATCTGGTTCAGGTGCTGCCACAAACATCTGAGACGGCACCACGTCGGCGAACAGATGATGCATCCCGGTGACCGGATCGCAAACAGACATTGCATGCAGCGTATCGCCATGATATCCGCGACAGGGTGCCAGAAAACGACGTTTCTTTCCACAACCCCGGGCCTGCCAATATTGCACTGCCATTTTCATCGCAGCCTCGACTGCGACTGAACCGGAATCCGTAAAAAATACCGATTCTAACGGGGTCGGAGTAATATTCACCAGCAGTTGCGCCAGCCGTGCTGCTGGCTCATGGGTCAGCCCCCCGAACATCACATGCGCCATCGCAGCGGTCTGATGATGCAATGCTGCGTTTAATACCGGATGGTTATAACCGTGGATCGCACACCACCAGGAGGCCATCCCATCAATCAACTCACGCCCGTCACGCAGCCGCAGGCGCACACCTGCAGCAGATACCACCGGGTAGACCGGCGTATCTGCCCCTATCGCACTATATGGATGCCAAATATGCTGACGATCAATCGTCTGCCAGTCAGTCGCAGACGATAGCAACTCATCAGGCATCGTCTTCCATAAGCGTTGCCTGCTGAATCGTTACCGCATCAGTCGGCACATCGGCGTGGCCCGCACGGCGTGTGGTAGCAACCTGCGCAATTGCCTGCACCACATCCAGCCCTTCTGTAACCTGACCAAACACACAATAGCCCCAGCCATCCTGGCCCGGATAATCCAGAAAACCATTGTTCTGCACATTGATAAAGAATTGCGACGAGGCCGAATGCGGTGCATTTGTACGCGCCATCGCAATACTGCCCAGTTTATTTTTCAAGCCGTTTTTTGCTTCATTCTGAATGGTATCCCGGGTCGACTTCTGTTCCATCTCAGCAGTAAAGCCACCGCCCTGAATCATAAAATTACTGATCACCCGGTGAAAGATCGTGCCATCATAAAATCCATCCCGTACATATTGTGCAAAGTTGGCACAGGTTTCGGGTGCGGCCTGCGTATCCAGTGCCAGCACAATATCTCCCTGACTCGTGGCGAGTTTGACTTGCATACCTTATTCCTTTGGTTTGCGTTTTGCTGAAGTGATAATAATCGGCTGGCGTGGCACATTCTGCCGCCCTGCCTGATAACCGGTTGATACATTCGCAATCTGATCAACGACATCCATCCCCTGACTGACCTGACCAAAGACGGCATAGCCCCAACCATCAAAACCAGGATAATCCAGATTCAGGTTATCCTGATGATTAATAAAAAACTGCGCCGTGGCCGAGTGCGGTGCCTGAGTTCTGGCCATCGCAATACTGCCACGCACATTTTTCAAACCATTCTTTGCTTCATTCTGCACCGGATCATGAGTTGGCTTTCTGGTCAGATCCTGCGTCAGGCCACCGCCCTGAATCATAAAGTTTTTAATCACCCGATGGAAAATCGTGCCATCGTAAAAACCTTCATCTACATAGCGTAAAAAGTTAGCTACTGTTTCAGGTGCTTTCGCTGTATCTAACAACAGCGTTATCTCACCTGATGTGGTCTGCAGAATTACTGTTTCTGTTTTATCTTCTGCCGCTACCGCGAAGGTAAACCAGCTGCTGACCATCATTACCATCATCAGTCGACGTATCATTTGTACCACTCCGGAAATATGACTTGCTGATATTACCAGCTTCATTAACCTGGCTTTACTAAGCTCCGCTGCAACAGATGTTATAAACATGCTTGTACATGCTGACCAGACGCCACCGCTTTGTTTACCAAAGCCTGATAAATATCCTGAGGAACATTCAGCAAGCGATTTTCAATCGTTTCGTTGCTGAAGGTGGACTCTGGCAAAGTCAGCCCTTGTTCCTGATAGATATCAATCCATTCTTCGACAATAGTACAGAGCTCCTGATAAACCTGTATTTCATTATCACCATGACAGCAAGGCCCGGTAAACCCAGGAGCTGAACCGATGTAACACTGATCTTCTTCAGACCAGGCGACAATTTTGGCATATTGATCAGATATTTTCATTTTTCACCTCTGTAATTTTAGACAACACCTGCTTTTCCTGATATTTCTTCGCATCATTACCCGGTTTACCAGCAAGCGTCACATGTACTCCGGAAGGGTGTAAAAAATTACGATGACTTCCTTTACCGCCTCTATTCGAAAAACCTGACTTTTCCAGTAAAGCAATCAGCTCGCGTATCTTTTTTGGCATAACACCATAGTCAGAGGTACATTACAGTTGTTTTCATATCAAAATCTATAGCACAGAATAATATAGAGATATGCTCCTGTATCCTGGACAATATCATCTGATCACGTGCACTGGAGTCTGGCTCGGCGGTGGTCTCCAGCAACAAACGCCGGGTATGTGTTTTACCTTTACATGCATACCGGATCGCTGCCACAGCATAATAAACCGGCGCACTCTCTGTTGTCTCAACATAACATTCCGGCACGATCTGAATCTGTGTCATGTCTGTCTGCGCCAGCTGAGCTACTAGCTGGTCGGTAGTGATACTCACTTGTTGCACAAAATCAGCCGGAGTATATGGCAAAGCACGCAAACGTGGCAGCACAAAGTCTGCCGCCAAAAATGACAGCAAAGCACCTGCTTTCGGACCCTGTGCCTTACCCAGGATTATCTGATAAATTGCCGCAAATGCCTGTGCCTGACTCAGCGGCGTATGGCGTGCTACCTCAAAAATGCAGGTTTGTATCGCCGCTTCATGCCAATCAATATCAATCAATCTGTCAGCCAGGGTGTGCAGGAAGTAACATTGTGCTGCGTCCAGCTGTTGTGCACCGGCTGGCAATGTTTCCTGAATACTGAATTTATCTTCATCGGTAGCAAAATGTTCCAACCAGTAACCGGCTGAACGGATTCGCGCCCGAATCTGTGCATAATCCTGTGCAGTCAGCGTATGTCCAGCGTCCGTCAGTCGCTGCGCAACTTCCTGTTCCGCATCCAGATGCGGTATCTGCAATAATGCCATCAGCAATTGAAAGTTCACTGCTGCATAGGCCTGATCATTCGCCGCAACCCTGGCACTGGCAAATAATTGCTGATCTTCCTGGTCAGCTGTTTCCTGCTGTACTTTATGCAATAACCGGTCAAAATCATTGTATAGTTTGACCAGATAAGGTGCGTCCGTGCTGAAATTGACCGCTTTTTTCGGGTCAGTGCGTATCATCAGGAAACGCAATACTTCCGGTGGCAGCAAGTCAGCCATGGTGCGCGCTGCGGCACCCAGACCTTTCGACGAACTCATTTTTGCGCCGCCGACCAGAAAAAATTCGTAAGGCACATTGACCGGTGGTTGTGAATGCAGCACACGCCGTAACACCATACTGGCAACGTCGCGCGAACCACCTTTTGTACAATGGTCTTTGCCGGCACCTTCTATCGAAATGCCGAATTCATGCCATTTCGCCGCCCATTCCAGCTTCCAGGGCAATTTCGCCCGACCATCAAACGGGCTGATTCGCCCGCGATGTCCACATCCCTGCGCCCAACTGACCAGATCAGGCCGACACTGATAGTCCACCAAACCATGCTGATAACCCGTGACTTGCGTGGTGCCAATTCTGCCACACTGTTCACAAATCACCTGTAACGGATACCAGTCATCCGGACGCTGGGCGCCACTCACCTGCGCATAAATATCGCGCACGCGTGCAGCCTGATGTAACAGGATATCGATCACCTCGTTAAAGAGACCACCCTGATATACATCACGCATCCGGTAAGTTTGTGCTGCGACGCCCAGCTCACGAAAAATCTGCAGAAACTCACTGATATAATGATCTGCCATATCCGTCGCCGACGAACCTGCCGGTGCAGGCACCTGGCACAATGGCATACCCATGTATTGCCGGATCGCCGGATCGGCATCGGCGGGCAAACCATCCATCGGGTCATAATCGTCAATGCCGTAGATATACAGTGCCGATTTACCCTGTGCGCTGAGTGCACGGTACAGGGCATCATGGATCAACACCCCCCGTAACGAGCCGACATGCACCCGACCGGAGGGGGTTTTAGAATCATTGATGACAATATAGTCATCCGGCACCTGCCGGATAATTTTATCAGCCCACATTAACCCATACTCTCATCAAGTTTTAAAAGGTAGTCTGCAATGACCATCAATCTGGCCGAGTGTCGCCGATCTTACATCCGCTCCAGCCTGTCACATCAGGATTTACAGGCAGATCCGCTGGACCAGTTCACTCTCTGGTTTGATGAAGCGCGCGAGATTGATCAGGAGATCGAAAATGCGATGACACTAGCCACCGTGGATGCACAGGGGATGCCATCAGTCCGTACAGTGCTGTTGAAGGCATTCAACCCGGATGGGTTTGTATTCTTCACCCATTATCTGAGCCAGAAAGGACGCGACCTGGCCGCTAATCCACAGGCTGCTTTGTTGTTTCAGTGGCTCCATCTGGAACGCCAGATACGGGTGCAGGGCACCGCACACAAGCTGACACCAGAAGAATCTGCGCGCTATTTCGTTTCACGACCGCGTGGCAGCCAACTAGCCGTATGGGCGGCACAACAAAGCACTGAACTACCATCGCGCGCAGCGTTGGAGCAATCGTTTCAGACAGCGGAAGATCGTTTTGCTGATCAGGCGATACCCGCGCCGGAAGATTGGGGTGGCTTTTGTGTCCGGCCTGAAGTGATTGAGTTCTGGCAAGGCCGGGATAACCGGTTACATGATCGGTTTGTATACCGGCGCCAGGATGAGCAGTGGCAGATCCAGCGGCTGGCACCCTGAAATGCGCGAACACCGGCTGTTTTGCGCAGGCCCGTTGGCACCCGGACAAACCATCAACTTGCCAGATACCACAGCTCAGAGAATTCGTCATGTGCTGCGCTGGCCTTTAGGACAGGTCTTTACTTTATTTGACGGCAGCGGCTATGACTATACCGCAGAATTAGTCGTATGCAATAAGAAGATTACGCAGGCCCGGACAGGTGATCGTATTCGGCAGGAGTCACCACCCACACTCAGCATACAACTCGCGCTGGGCATTCTGCGCGGGGAACGGATGGATTTCAGTCTGCAAAAAGCCGTGGAATTAGGGGTAAATACAATCACCCCACTATTCACCCGGCGGACTTTAGTGCAGCTGCAAGGCACTCAGTTAACACGCCGTGAAGCGCACTGGCAAGGTGTGATTCGCCATGCTTGTGAGCAGTCCGGACGCAGCCTGCTGCCGGCACAACAACCGGCACAGCCATTTGTCAGTTGGTGTAAACAGGTGGATCAGGCTACCACCACATTGTTACTGGATCCGCAGGCGAAGCAACACCTGACACAGGTCGATCGACCAGCGCACTCAGTGCTGATTGCTGTCGGCCCGGAAGGCGGCCTGACTTCAGTCGAGCGGGAACAAGCAGTGCAACATGGCTTCACGCCAGTGCGACTCGGACCACGTATTCTGCGTGCCGAGACCGCGCCCTTAGCCGCACTGGCAGCAATACAAACTTTATGGGGTGACTACAGGGAGCGGCCCGAAGCATCCTGAGAGCAGCAGACAAAGAGATATCTGGTACGGAATTATAGTTCGAGATAAATGTTCAGGGTCTGCACGATCCCTTGTCGTTCCAGTACCAGATCAAACTGCTTATCTTCACTCAGAGTTCTGAGCAAGCCTGGCAGGTTTTTGATGTCATTCACTGCGGTATCGTTCAGGCTGATCAGGATATCGCCCCTTTCCAATCCCAATTCGGTCAGTAACACCGGGTCTGTACCAGGCGCGACCTGCAGGCCATGAATTTTACCCGCGCGCATCACCGGGACACCATTGATCAGGCGACCCATCGCCATCGGGTTATCCCGCAACTGCTGACGATAACGTTGCAACTTACGCACCAGTTGTGGCTTTTGCAGAATCACCGGATCACCCGGCATTCCGGTCAACTTAGCCGGCGCACGACGTTGTTCAATACCACGTGTGTTTTTGGGTAAAGCCAGTTCCACAAAATCACTGCCGCGTAATAACACCACATGGTCCGCATACACTTCATAGAGTGTAACACCTGACTGGATTTGCGCACCGACCACATATTTCCGGGGTGCAGCATTCGCGGAAGAAATTAACGCCAGTCCAGCCTTCGGATCACTGGTCGCGTATACACCACGTAAGGTGAGACGCAGTTTTTTCGGTGCCGCCGGACGAGTTTTGATCGGTTTAGGTTTAACCACTCCCGGAAACAAATCATATATCGCCGGCGCCGGTGCTTGCTGCGGTTGCGTAGCAGTCACTCCGGAAACTGCAACCTCTGCTGTGCCAGCTTCTGTCTGCCATAACCAAACCAGATTTGCTAACTGCCAGGACAGTAGTATCACCAGACTCAGCAATACCAGATGTGCGACTAAACGGGCCGTACGCACTAACCAGGGTGAGTCCCAGTCCCGGGTCTGCCACCATTCCAGCCAGGCGATCAACGCCAAACTCCTTGCCGGGTCAGCGTCACATAGCCCTCGTTATCCACCGCACCCAATAGCTCCAGCCCGGCCAGCACACCAATATCACTTTCTGCCTGGACTGGTTTGAATTTCAGCATTACATTCCATATTTTGTCCGGCGTCAGTGTCAACTGGCCTTCACCCTGCAACAGATCACCTGAAGGCGCAAATTGCAGCCTGATATCCTGATTATCTGTCCGCGCTAACTGTCCCTGCCAGTCACCCAGTTCAGCCAATCCGGCCAGCCCCAGACTACGCAACGTAAACTGCCCACGCAAGGCATCTGGCCATTCATCAGATAATGCCAGTTCGGTAATCTCAACCCGCAGATCACCTTGTACTGGTGCCGGCAGATCGACAGAAGCATGACTGGTCAGATAGCTCATGTCTTGTAACAGCGTCTGTGACTGCAAGTCGCGCGCCCGGATCTGACCGAAAAAGCTGCGCCCGACAAAACCCGTTACCGGCGCTCCTTCAAATTGCAGGGCAACCTGATATTCCCAGACCCCACGCAATAATGCCCAGGGATAAAATGACCAGCGGACTGCTTGTACTGAATGAGTTTGCCATTCAATCCAATCCGCACTACCTTGCCATAAGGTACCCTGCAAGCCGCGCATTTGTACTTCCGTCTGCGGCGTGCTCAACTGTTGCCACACCATTCTGGCCGGCATCAGTGCCAGTACAAAACCAGCAAAAGCCAGGCATAAGATGACTATATGGGGCCAGATGCGTGCTCGTGCCGGGGAAGTTAGTTGCTGAATCATATCACTCAGTTAAAATCAGACGGGCCTGCACTTGCCCGCTTGGCAGACGCTTGATGTCGGCAGAGGCGATTGTTGCCAGACTATCCTGACGCAAACGGTTTAACCACAATAACAGATTACGAAAATCAACTGCCGTAAAATCCAGTTGCCATTCGCCCGTACGTGGGTCAGAAGTTTTGCGGGTCGGACGCAGCCGGTAACGATCCAGGCTGGTATCCAGCAAACTGTTAAGTGATGCGCTTTTACCACCACCCAGCGCATGTACTTCGGCACTCTGGCGCAACAACCAGCGAATGTTTTCTTCCGCTCCTTCAACCCGCTGCTGCTGCAATTCAGTTGCGGCAGCCCAGGGGCTCCATACCCAGACATATAACAACAGCATCATCAGTATAAAAATCGCCATGCTGAGCCATTGGCGGGCAGTCTGGCCCAGCCCGTACCACATTGCCATCATGTGCCGCGATCCTGTATGGGTTGTATCCGGACCGTTGTAACATATTGCTGTTTATCGCGACGTACCGGTTCCAGTGTTACGGTGACTGTATGCAATGCACGCAGGGCTGTAACCAGTTGCTGAATGATAGATTCTGTCGGAACGCGCAAATCTACCCGCAGCTTGCCCTGATCAAACGATATACGGGTGATACGGCCTTTACCAAAACGTTGCAACACTTCTCCGGTATTCGCCAGCAAGCCGATAAAGTCGGTACTGCGTGCTGCTGCTGCCTGTTGCAATTTTTGTACTTGTTGTTGCATCTGCACACGCGGATCAACCACTTCCTTCGCTTGCGGGAAGGTAGTGCGGTAGATCTGTTCTGCCTGCATGGTCAGATCACGATAATGTGTTTCGAGTATGTCATGCCGCAGCCAGAGCGTCAGCAGTCCGACCGCTGAGATAAACACAGTCGTCAGAGCCGCATACCGGTAATATTGCCAGTTCAGCGAATCTGTTGTGGATGCGTACTCGCCCTGCAATAAATTAATCACCCGGGCAGGTGAATAGTCTGCGACTGCCTGCACCAGTGCAACCTGTGCACTGGCTGCTGTAACCGCCTGACTACACCCGGCTAATGCCGCCAGCGGCTCACGCGCCTGCAGACGAAAATCCCAGATCATCGGCAGTTCCGGACACAGGCCGACAGCATCTGCCAGCTGTGTCATCGGCCCGCAGAAGACTTCGGTCGTATCCAGCATCAGGGTAAACGTCTCATCCTGCAGCAGGATAACCGGCTGCTTACCCGTAAACAGGCAAACCTCCGGAATCAGTTGCGCAGGTTGTAAACCAAGCAACCGTATTCGGTGCAGATAGTCTGCCAGCACGGATCGCTGAATAACGGCAGTATGTAACCGCTTATCGGCCACTTTGCGGAACGCAAAATGGTTATCTTCCGGATCGCAGGCTAATTCTTCTTCTAATGCATACGGCAGACTCTCCCGAATGCGCCGTTCGCTGCGCGTTGGCAGACGGGGGACATGTACTGAAATATGCAGAACGGGCAATAGCACCACCAGATGTAGACCACCGACCAGGCCCGCAAGCCGGTCTGGTTCTGCCACACCTGCAGCGGGAGAAGACCCGGTTCGGCACCATGCCATCGGGCCCTGTTCCCGCCAGTATAAAAAGAAACGTGATTTAGTCACAAATCCGAACCAGAACTGCGTTGAATCACTATGGCATCCTGTGCATTACGCTGGATTAATATCAAAGCCTGTATCACCTGTTCTGCGATCTGTGCACTACCGCGCAATAAAAAAAACTGACTGGCCACACTGAGTGATGCTTTTTTAAGTTCAGGCAGTTTATCATTCGGCAACTGCTGACTTTTGCGGAAGGCCAGAAAAGCGTCCACTGTCACAAACGGATCGCTAAGACGACGATCCAGAATATCTTCAACCAGCATGTCTGTCATGTCATCCGACAGACTCAATAATACTGCTCTGGGTGCCGTATTCACATTCACCGGCCGATAGCCTGGCAACGCCACGACATAAGGTGATATTTTCTGCCAGATCTCTGGCGTCATACCACGTACCAGCAATAATTCCGTAGCACTGAGTAGCGGCTGATCTGCAGACCGCCGTGCCGGTGTTAATGCCAGATAATAATAATCTTCTGCCCCACCAGGCAATGTTTCGTCCTGATCAACATCTAACCAATCACGCAGGGCATGAGTAATCTCTTCAGCATCACCAGCGTCAATCCCGGTGGCAACCAGCAACCGCTGTAATCGCGCCGCTTCCAGTGGCCGGTATTTACCATTCACCACCAGATTATTCAGATTAAAACGACCCTGCATATCTTCCAGATCACCACGGATCATGCCTTGATCGAATGGCAGAGGCGCCAAACGCAGCGCCCAGCTCTCCTGCAAAGTGTCCGTCTTGCTGGTGCGTTGATCCCGCAACAGAATGGTTTCTGCCCAGACGGCCATCGCATCCATGTAATCCAGCATCCGGCTGCTATGCAATACCTGTTCCGTGCGTTGCAGCCCGGTCTGCTGCCACAACAAGGTAGCTGTGGACAGAGTTGCGATCACCGCCAGCACTGACAGCACGGTAATCAGTGCCACACCCTGTTGTTTCACGGGTTCTGCTCCAGACCACTTTGCAGCAGGGGTAAACGATGCTGTAACACGCGGCCTGATTGTGTCTGTATGCGGATACGTAATGCTTGTGGCAGATGGATCAATCCCGGTGCTGCCGTATCCTGGTCGGTAGGTGGCCAATCAGCATACCAGTTACCCTGATCGAATACTGCCAGCTCAAAGACAGTGATTCCGGACAGCAACTGGCGTTCATCGAACCGGGAATCCTGCGCCTGATCAAGCACCGCAGACACAGCTCGTTGTACGATATTATCGGCAATGCGGTAACGAACCCGTAACAAACTGTTTTCTACTACCTGGTATGTCACTGCTCCCGTACGGGTCAGGCTGAGCTCAGACCCTTTCACTAAATGCAGCGCCGGCACTTTGTCACCATATGGCCCTTTCGCAGGGCGAGCCACCGCTTGCGCGATATCCCGTTCCAGGTATACCAGCATCCGCTGCATATCTGCCAGATTTGAGTAGCTCGCCTGCAAGACCGAACGCGACAGCAACATCTGCGACAGGGCAGCGTATACCGACACGGAGACAATGGCAAACACAGCCATCGCTACCAGCAGCTCTAACAAAGTAAAGCCCGCAACAATGCGGGCTTTCCCTTGCGCGGATATAGCGTCAGTCTTTGGTTGCATGCCCGGCACGCCGGAAATAAGCCGTACGCGTCACTAATGCTATCTGATTTTCATCCAGACCAACCTCAACCTGAACCTGACGAATGTCAGGATCGGGCGATATCTGCACGTCTCGTGACCAGAACCAATCACGTTCATTCGCCAGAAAGATCTGACGTTCCTGCCCTGTTGCTGGCCAGGTATCTGCTGCCCGCCATTCAGCCAGCCGCTCACTCAGCAACGCATTCGCCTCGGTACGATCCTGCAATGCTTGCAGTGTAAAGGCAGCATGCGACACAGACTGCACGGCAGCGGCAAACGCAATCGCCAGAATCGTCAGCGCCACCAGCACTTCCAGTAATGTAAATCCCTTTTCTGCCGCTGGATCAATAACTTCAGGTCGCTGCACCTGCGGTATCCTGTTTCGGTTTGTTCTGAGCTTTCGGAGCAGGTTCCGGCTCAGCAGTCACCCATTTTTCCAGAAAGGTCATCAGCTTCAGTTCATCATAACCACCGCCCTGTTCCAGCACTTCGGTAGGTTGGCTGTGCAGGATAGTTCCTGCGGCGGAAAATACGTAAAAATGCGGTGTTCCCCGAAATGGTGGCAAGCTTGCCAGGAACTTTGTATTCCGGTTATCGCGGCCATAATATACTTTTAACAGCACAAAATGTTTGTGCAGAAAATCATTCACAGCCGGTGTTTCTCGTAAAAATTTATCCAGTGTGCGGCACCAGATACACCAGTCGCCGCCGACAAACATCAGGATACGCCGGTTACTCTCCTGTGCCCGCAGCGTGGCAAAGCGGAAATCTGCCTGTGGATCATGGTTCGTGTCATACACCTGTGAATAACGTGGTAAAGGATCTTTTTCATCGGCACAACCGACAACAAACAACATCGCGAAACTGAGTGCCGCTATCGACAATATACGCATCTTTTTTTCCTGAAATCAGCCTGCTCATGCAGGGTGTAAATGTGGAGCAAACGCCAGCCTGACTCAGTGTGCCGGAACGGGTTGTGCCAACTTTTGCTCAATCAAATCTTCGGCTGAAGCCAGCAATGCATCATACCCGCCTTTTGCGGATGCGGAAATACGTTGCCGGTCATCAACAATCAGAGTTGGTGTGGTGTAAATTCCCAGACGCTTTACCGCCGCATTATCACGGCGCAATGCTGCTGTGGTTTCCGGCGCCAGCATCGCTGTTCTGAATGCCGCCGCATCAATGCCTAATGACCCGGCAAACTCAGATAAAGCTGCCACAGAGTTTAGCTCACGTTTCTGTACATGTAACGCATCATACAAAGCCGGATGGAAACGCGTTAAAACACCTAACGCCTGCGCGGCGTAAAAAGCTCGCGCATGATCCACCCAATCCGGTCTGAGTGCAATCGGCACCCGGGAAAAATTCACTCTGTCTGACCAGTCTTCCAGCCAGGGTTGCAGATAATGGCGAAATTCAAAGCAGTGTGGGCAACCGTACCAGAAATAGAGTGTTAATGTAACCTTCTGCGGCACAGGCTGTTCAGCGGTTATTGTAGATCGCTCTGCTGATACCGTTGCTGCCGGTGGTGGTGCTTCACAACTGATCAACCATAAACCAATACCTGACAATCCGATTAACCTGACCCATTTCTGCGTTGTTTTCACCATACCAGCATGCCTCCGACAACAATAAAATTTACAACGACTTTTTCTGACAGGGGCTGTCACAGCCAGTGGCCGGCAAGATGCCGGGAGATATCGCCGGCTTCGCCTTCCACTGCTGCAGGGCAGCCCGGATCGGCAATGATGACAATACATCATCCACCGCTGTCGGGTAGGCATCATAGCCTGACATGGACAGGCGACTGACGCCACCCCGGCGCAACTTACATGGTACTTGCGTCCATTGTGCAACATTTAGCGGGTTGAGCTGGGTCATAACCTGCATGCCACCCCCATCCACATCAACTGCCTGCACATCAATACGCCCCGATGTCGACAGTGCCGAAGACGCTTCGATTGGTGACACACCGGAACGCAGCAGATAATCTGCCACCAATCTGATATTTCCTCCAGGCCCACCATGTGCATTCGCCTGAATCTGGCTGTTTGCCAGGATAATAAATACCGGATCAACATCAATGTCACCACCCCGACCAGCACCACCCTGCACACTGGTAGCGATTTTGCTATCCTGCAGATACAACCAATCGCGCGTATTGACCTGAATCCCACCACCACCAGCATTCTGTGATTCAGTCGTTAAAGCACTACAGTGGTGCAATTGAATCCGTTTACTGGTTGCAATATCCAGACTACCTGCCTTTCCGGCATCAGGTGCATCAGACTGACTGCCGGAAGTGATACGAGCGCTCTCTGTCATCCATAACACAGCAGGTTGATGTATCTTACCAACCTGAATTCCACCGGCATCACCACGACCGGTGGTAGAAGTTGAGATCATACTGCCGCCGCTCATGCGCAAGACACCGCTCAGATCAATTTCAATCTGACCGGCGTTCCCGGCATCGGCGGCTGCAGATTCAGTGCCTGAAGTAATGAGTGCACCATCTGCCAGAGTCAGATGGGCTGTCTCTTTTATCTGTATCACACCAGCTGATCCGGGACCGTAAGAAGAGCTGGTCATTTGTGTGCCCTGGCCACTAAGTCTGACGTGGTCAGCTCCGGTCAGCATGACTGAGCCACCCTGACCTTGCCCATGCGTTGCAGCAATGATCTGCGCACCCTGTTCCAGAGTGATATCCGTCGCTGCAATCGTCAACTGACCGCCTTTCCCTTCTGCCCTGAACGTAACGCCGGTATTGATAGTGCTGTTATCCAACACAACCTGACCACCTATGGCCTGCAATATGACCGAACCACCCGCACCGATACCATCCGTTTCGGCAGTGATCTCTGCACCATGCCGCAATATGATGCCCGCTGCCTCAATCATCAATTGACCACCATTACCTGTCGCCTTCTTACCCTCGACACCAGTATTAATGAGGCTGTTGTCCAGCACAACCTCACCACCCGCAGCCTGTAATGTGACCGAACCACCTGCCCCACTCCCAGCCGTTTTCGCTGTGATCTCAGCATTGTTTACCAGCGTGATATCCGCTGCCTTAATCAACAGGTTGCCACCATCCCCGACTGCCTGATAAGTGACACCGGTATTAATTTTGCTGTTATTTATCGCAACCTGACCATCGGCAGCTTTCAGAATCAGCGCCCCTCCCTGACCCTGACCAGCAGTCTGGCCGATGATCTTTGCACCATCACGCAGCGCGATACCAGCTGCCTCAATCACCAGGTTACCACCATGGCCGGTCGCCGCTTGCATAAAACCGGTATCGATAATGCTGTTATTCAACGTAACCTGGCCACCTGTGGCCGCCAACGCCAGTGAACCACCCTGACCTGCGCTGTCAGTTTCCGCTCTTAGAACCTGTTTACAATCTTCGCAATAATAAGGTGAGAAAAGCCAGGTTAA
>CAWUID010000006.1:0-62634 GCA_963922315.1 uncultured Gammaproteobacteria bacterium | reverse complement strand
CAACGCCTCAGGCTATTCACTTTGCTTGAGCCGTTTCTTCTCAGCCATAAAATTCTTTATTTTTCACCCCTACTGGTCTGGACTATGGGGTCCACTTTAGAGCTTAGTTCAAGGGTGTATTTTGCCTCAAACAAAACTCGCAAAAATTCTTTTGAGTAAAATTCAGTGCGCCGCTCTGACAGAGCGTTATGAGCATTTTCAATAGAATACCAGGTGGGATCCCGATATTCCTCTAAGGGATTTGATTCTCGTTGTACTTCTAGAAGGTGCACTGTTATCTCTTGCTCTTCCCCTTCTCCAATCTTTAATTCTTGCTTCCAGTGCCTATATGAACAAAGAGGGTTGGCATTTAAATTACCTGCAACCCCAGCTTCTTCTTGCGCAGCTTTTTCCGCTGCATAAGCAGTAGTCCAACCTGATTCCAACCCTTCTTTTGGAAAAGTCCAGCGCCTAGCTGATGTTCGAACAAGCAAGACTTCGATTGATTTCTGATTAAACCTGTAGCAAAACGCTGCCCCAGCCGCCAAAGAAGATTTGATTTCACCTTCCTGCCCGGGGATATTGTTTGATTCAAGTTTTGGACCTATTCTCGGCGGAAGAAAATCAATTTCCCTACCCTGAACGAAAGCAACAATAAACATAGTCACTACAACGGCAAGGATAACTAAAACGGTAGCCACGACTAGTAACTCAAGGCCCAGAATTTTGCCTAGTATATTCTCTAAAATATCCACAAGTCCAAACCCTTGCATCTAACAGCTTGAATCACACCAAGCACAAAGACCGCACTGGATGGCAGATTCAACCCGCCTGATGCGGCGCCGGTGTGGTCTCTGCCTTCTGCTCCATCGGTGCCGCAGATTCATCTGTATGCACCAACTGCCCGTTCACTTCCGCGCCCGGTGCCATGGTCAGGGTCTGATAATAAACTGTACCAGTCACGCGGGCCGCAGCCGCTAAATCAACCTGTTCGGTACCATGCACATCACCCACCACAGTCCCATTCAGAATCAGACTGTCAACCCGGATATCTCCTTCGATATATCCCTGATCACTGACGGTCACAGATGAACCTGAGTCCGGCTCGCCCTGCACATTACCCAGAATTCTGCCATCCAGGTGCAGGCCACCCCGAAACATAATATCGCCCTTAATTTCAGTGCCCTGACCAATCACTGTGGCCACCTTCGGGGCCTTATACCGACGTGAAAACCGCATAGTTGCTCCTTATGGTTCAATCACCAGACGCCACACAATATCTTTCTGATATTGCCTGAATTGTTTGTTTTTCGGCTTCACCGCCACCGTAATCAGTTCCGGCACAAATCCATCCGGCAGCATCAGTTCGCCACTGAACGCCTGAAACTGGGTAAAGTTCATGGATAACTGCTTCGGATCAATCTTCAGATCAGCCATGGTCAGTGTGGTCAGCTGGCCGTCCTGCTGGCCCGACACGCTGATTTCTAAACGACCCCGCACCCGGGTGCGATTCTTCGCCCGCTTGGATACGGTCAGGCTGTAGCCATAGGTCGGCACATCGGCTGCAGCAGACCAGAGCTTCAGATCCAGTAGCTGTAATACGGTGACATCACCTGAGACCAGTGTCTTCAGAAATTCCAGCTCGCGGCGTAATACGGCCCGTTCATCCTGCAGGGTCAGCAATTCCTGCTGTGCCGCCGCGAGCGCTGACTGATCCACCTGATGGGTGCGTTGTGCAGTAATGAGCTGTAGCCGCAATTCATCCCGTTCAGACTGGGATGTCTGCAACTTATCCTGCACTGCCTGCCAGCGTGCCAGTGGAACCATCTCAGACGGTGGCATAGCATCCGGCCACACCAGGTGCCGCTGCGGCCACCAGACCCAGACAGCAACCACGCATAAAACGAGTAAAATCAGCCATTTGACTGCCCGGTATTCCCGCCCTGGCTGCACAATGCGGGGAGTTGGCACTGCATGTTGTTTCATGCCGGTATCCTTCAGGGTAATAAAGCAATCTGTTGCAGACCGGTCTCTTCCGGCAGACCGAGCATCAGATTCATATTCTGCACTGCCTGACCCGCAGCACCTTTGACCAGGTTATCAATCACCGACAATATCACCACCGGGCCGGTCGGATGCGGCTGGTGCACGGCAATCTGGCAATGATTCGCACCCCGCACATTGCGGGTTTCTGGGTGTCCGCCCGGCGGCAATACCTGTACAAACGGCTCATCAGCATAATAATCCGCAAAACAAGCCTGCAAGTCGTTTGTGGCTGCCGATAAGGGTGCATATACAGTCGCATGAATACCACGAATCATCGGCACCAGATGCGGCACAAATGTCATCTGTACTTCGGCACCACTCACTGCCGCCAGGGTCTGGCTGATCTCCGGCAGATGGCGGTGGCCTGCCACCCCATACGCTTTAAAACTTTCGCCAACTTCGCCCATTAATAAGTTCGCATTCGCACTGCGTCCCGCACCGCTGACCCCGGACTTACAGTCGGCAATCACCCGCTGTAAATCGACCATGCCCTGCGCCATCAGGGGCAACAGTGCCAAACTCACCGCCGTGGGATAACACCCAGGATTCGCCACCAATCGTGCCTGCTGAATGGCGGTACGGTACAACTCGGGCAAACCATACACCGCTTCTGCCAGCAATGCCGGGCAGGCATGTGACATACCGTACCACTGTTCCCATAACGCCGGATCGCGCAGCCGGAAATCTGCTGCCAGATCAATCACCCGCACCCCAGCAGCCAGTAAGTCCGGAGTCATCTGCATCGCCACCCCGTTTGGGGTCGCAAAAAACACCAGATCACACGCGGACAATGTCGCCGGATCCGGCTCAACAAAGGTCAGATCGACCTGCCCGAGCAGATTACCATACCGGGCCGACACCGCCTCCCCGGCTTCGTGACGCGAGGTCACCGCATGCAACCTGACTGCCGGATGACGCAATAATAAACGCAATAATTCGATGCCGGTGTAGCCGGAACCACCGACCACTCCAACCTTCACCTCTGCCTGAGCCATAAAAACTCTACCTTGATATCGAAGGTTCAGGAAAAAAACAATAACTTAACAATGAATACACTGAGTGCCGCAAACATAATCCGCCGGATCCAGACCTCGCCCTGCGCAATCACGGTACGGGCACCCAGCCAGCCACCTAACGCATTGCCCACTCCCAGACCCAGCCCAACCCACCATAACAATTCCAGATGGGCTGCAAATATCCACAAGGTGATCGGGATATACACAAGCACCACAAACACTTTATGCACATTTGTCAGCACCAGATTCAGGCCCATCACCCGATGCAGAATCGGCATTAAAATAAAGCCGACCCCGATATGCATCACACCGCCCCAGAAGCCAGCACCGACCATCAGCACATGACCCAACACGAGATGTTGTGGACGCTCGCCACCTGCCTGCCGATCTTTACTCAACCCGCCGGTCGCCATGATGATCATCACCACAATCATCACCGCAGCTAAAATGCGGTTGAACCAAACCTCGTCCAGTTGTAAACCAACATGGGCACCCGCGACGGCACCCACGGCGGCTGCTGCTGCCAGACTGCAACTTAAGCGAAGATCCGAAAAGCCGCGCTGAAAAAAAGTCCCGACGGCGATGATATTCTGTGCCAGAATGGCGACTCGATTGGTACCGTTTGCAATCGTACCCGGAATTCCCATAAACAACATGATCGGCACGGTCAGCAGAGAACCACCGCCGGCCATCACATTCAGCCATCCGGCCACAATACCAACCAGCGCCAATAATCCGATCTGCCAGAATTCCATCTCACATTATCCAGAACAATGGCATGCAATCGTGGTCAATGTCGTGCAACTCACACCTTGGGGCACCTCTGAAGGTATCCTGTGATTAAGGACATTTGACATGCATTACCTGTTAGCAATCTGCCTCATTTTATCATTAACACCAGCTTATCCGGGCTCCATACTACATACTCCGCAGGAAGCAGCAACCACTGCGCCTGATCTCAGTGAATCCGTGATCCACTTAGCAGATGATGAGGATGAAGAAGACGATGAACCTGATTGTGACTGAAGATAGCGACTATTCTCAATTTAACCAGGAGCAATTGATTATGCGACGTAAAACATCATTCATCAGTGGATTACTCCTGGCACTCAGCCTGAGTGTGCCACACGCTGCACTCGCCAATAAAGTCGGTATCACACCTGACCTGGCGAAGGTCGAAGGGACATTAGACGGTAAAAAAATTCTCATCCAGCGTGACCAGAATACAAAAAATATGGTCAACCCGGCGTTTGCGAAAACCTCCCGGCCCTGTCCACCCTTCTGTATCCAGCCAGCCAGCCTTGCCCCAGGCGTAGAGACAATTGGCGAAGTCGAGGTGACGCAATACCTGCAACAAATGATTGACGGCGACACCAGCATTCTGGTCGTAGATTCACGCACCCCGGACTGGGTAAAACGCGGCACGATTCCGGGCGCAAAAAATATTCCCTGGACCAGACTGAGCCCGAGCGCAGACCCGTTCACGATCAGCGAAATTCTCAGTGATGAATTTGGTGCACGTGAAGCTGAAGGTCTGTGGGACTTCAGTCAGGCAAAAACACTCGTTTTATTCTGCAACGGGATGTGGTGCGGACAGTCGCCTAACAACATCAAAAACCTGCTGCGCTTCGGTTATCCGGCACACAAAATCAAATGGTACCGGGGCGGCATGCAAAACTGGGAGAACCTCGGCCTCAACACCGTCAAGCCCTGATGTATCCAGAGCTATCCAACTCACCTCTATGTTAAAATTCATGCTATGAAACTGCCTGTTTATCTCGATTATTCTTCCACTACGCCGATAGACCCGCGTGTGGCAGAAAAAATGTGCGAATGCCTCACGTTGGATGGCGATTTCGGTAATCCGGCATCCCGGTCACATCTGTTCGGCTGGAATGCTGAACAACGGGTTGACCAGGCCCGTGAGCAGGTCGCAGCCTTACTGAATGCAAACAGTAAAGAAATCGTCTGGACCTCTGGCGCAACCGAATCAAACAACCTGGCGATTAAAGGTGCTGCCCATTTTTATCAGAAAAAAGGACAGCATATTGTCACAGTGAAGACTGAACACAAAGCCGTACTGGACACCTGTCGTCAACTGGAACGCGAAGGATACGAGGTAACCTACCTGGACGTGCAGCCAAATGGGCTGGTCGATCCGGAAGTCTTTCGCGCCACACTGCGAGACGATACGATTCTGGCCTCGGTGATGCACGTTAACAACGAAATCGGTGTGATTCAGGATATCGACACACTCGGCACCTTGTGTCGGGAACGCGGCGTGTTGCTCCATATGGATGCGGCACAAAGCCCTGGCAAAGTTGAGATAGATGTGCAGAAAACACCAGTCGATCTGATCAGCCTGAGTGCGCACAAAGCGTATGGGCCAAAAGGCATCGGCGCACTTTATGTCCGACGCAAACCTCGGGTACGGATAGAAGCACAGATGCATGGCGGCGGACACGAACGAGGCATGCGCTCGGGTACCTTAGCCACGCATCAGATTGTCGGCATGGGTGAGGCATTTCGTCTGGCAAAAGCGGAAATGGCTACAGAAAATGCCCGCCTGCAAGTACTACGTGACAAACTGTACAACGGCTTGAAAGATCTGGAAGAAGTGTATGTGAATGGCGACCTGCAACAACGGATTGCCGGCAATCTGAACATCAGCTTCAACTATGTTGAAGGCGAAAGCCTGATGATGGCACTGAAAGGTATGGCCGTATCATCCGGCAGCGCCTGTACCTCCGCCAGCCTGGAGCCCAGCTATGTATTACGCGCACTCGGGCGAGATGACGAACTGGCACACAGTTCCATCCGATTCACCATGGGACGCTTCACCACAGAGGCTGACGTGGATGACGTGCTACAACAAATCCAGGCCCAGGTTGAACGCCTACGTGAACTTAGCCCGCTATGGGACATGTACAAGGCGGGAGTTGATCTGAAAAGCGTACAGTGGACGGCCCATTAAAGGCCCTTAACCAGGAGAGAACTCATGGCTTACAGTGAACAAGTGATTGATCATTACGAAAACCCGCGCAATGTCGGGACTCTGGACACAGCAGCCACGAATGTCGGCACCGGTATGGTCGGTGCACCAGCCTGTGGCGATGTCATGCGGTTGCAGATTCAGGTAGATGAACAAGGCGTAATCGAAGATGCTCGCTTCAAGACCTATGGCTGCGGCTCTGCCATCGCATCCAGCTCATTACTCACCGAATGGGTAAAAGGCAAAACCCTGGAGCAGGCGCGTGAAATCAAAAATACCGAGATTGCTGAAGAACTGGCTCTGCCGCCGGTCAAAATCCACTGTTCCGTCTTAGCTGAAGATGCAATCAAGGCTGCGATCACCGATCTGCAGAACAAGCAGGCTGCCTGATGTCAATCACCCTGAGTGCCGCCGCTGCTGATCGGGTGCAGACCTTTCTGCAAAAACGCGGGCACGGTCTCGGTGTCCGCCTCGGGGTCAAAACGACGGGATGTTCTGGGCTGGCATATGTACTCGAATTTGTTGACACGCTCAACCCCGATGACGCAGTCTTTGAAGATCGCGACGTGAAAGTAATCATAGACCGTAAAAGCCTGGTCTATCTCACCGGCACCGAGCTAGACTATGCCAAAAGTGGTCTGAACGAAGGCTTCACCTTCAAAAACCCGAATGTCAAAGACGAGTGTGGCTGTGGCGAAAGCTTTACCGTGTAAATCACCCGGGTAGCAAACACCGGTATGGCAGACAAAGACATTATCAGTAAGTCGCTGATTGAACGGCTTGCCAACTGCCTGATCACGCAATTACTGAAGCTCGACATCGTACCGGATCAGATCGAATTGTTGAGCACTGAGCACTACCGGGTGGAAGATCGACGAGCTGATATTCTGGTACGGATTGAGGCCGCAACAGACCAGACAACCCACTTGTTACACCTGGAAATTCAGAACGATAATCATCCGCAGATGCCGCTGCGCATGCTCCGCTATTACACCGACATCCGACTGCGCTGGCCGGATGAGCCACTGCAACAATACCTGATCTACATTGGCAGAAACAAACTGACTATGCCGGATGGGATTGCAGCACTTAACTATCGATATCAGACGATAGATATGCGCACCATTGATTGTGCACTGTTGCTTAGCGAAGACACTCCGGATGCACTGGTACTTGCGATATTATGCGACTTCAGAGAAAGACCTGCCGAAGATATTATTGCCTACATCATCAAACGACTATACGACCTGACTCAGGATAACGAAGCAGACTTCCGTCGCTATTTTCATATGCTTGAGGTCTTGGGCAAAAACCGTGACCTGAGTGCACAGATTCAGGAGACCAGACAAATGCTGACCGATTTTAATATTGAAGAACTTCCTTCTTATCAGTATGTTCTGGAAAGAGGGATGGAAAGAGGGATGGAAAGAGGAATCAAACAAGGTATGCAGCAAACTGCCGCCCAACTGATCGGCAGACTGGATGATCAGGAAATAGCCAGCATCTGTCAGTTACCTTTAACCGAGGTACAAGCCTTACATTCTCAGGCTACCGGTGTCGCGCGCCCTGCTATTCAAACGCCATAATATTTTATGCCTGATACTGCCAACTATTTCGAGCTTTTCCAGCTTCCCGTCACTTTCGATATCAACTTCGATAACCTCACCCAACGCTACCATATCCTGCAGAAAGCCAGCCATCCGGATCGCCACACCCAATCTGTCGGCACCGCACAACAGCTGGCATTACAGCATACCATCACCATCAACGAAGCCTACCAGACACTGAAAGATCCCTTGCAGCGCGCCATCTACCTGCTGAGTCTGCAAGGCATCAGCCTGGATGAAACCAACGGTGTACAGGATAGTGCTTTCCTGATGGAACAGATGACGCTGCGGGAAGAGCTTGCCGGTATTCCGCAACAACCAGATCCACCCGCAGCATCCAATCATCTGCAACAAACGATTCAGACACTGATCACCACTCAGCTTGCCAACCTGGCTACCTGGTTTACAAACCCTGGTGAGCCACAGATCGCCTGTACTGCGGTACATAAACTACAATTTTTATACAAGCTGAAACAAGAAGCCACCACCGTGACCACACATCTGAACGCATCATGAGTCTGCTGCAAATCTCCGAACCTGGCGCCACACCCCAACCCCACCAGCACCGACTCGCTGCAGGCATTGATCTGGGGACGACTCATTCACTGGTCGCGACAATCCGCAGTGGCGCCCCGGATACCCTCCCGGATGAACAGGGACAACACCTGCTACCCTCCGTTGTGCGCTACACCACCACAGGCACAGTAGTGGGAGAGGCAGCCCGGGCTGCTGCCATTCAGGATCCGCAAAACACCATTGCCTCTGCAAAACGACTGATCGGCTATACCGCCGCGCAACTGGCGCAACGCAACATCGGCTATGAGCTGGATAGCGCAGACAACGCGATGCCGATGCTACGTACTGTCGCAGGCCCGATCAGCCCGGTTGCCGTCAGTGCTGAAATCCTCAAAACCCTGACACAACGGGCCGAAGCAACACTTGGCGGGCAACTGGCAGGTGCAGTCATCACCGTGCCTGCTTATTTTGACGACGCCCAGCGTCAGGCGACCAAAGACGCCGCGCAACTGGCGGGTCTCCCCGTCTTACGGCTGCTGAACGAACCAACCGCAGCTGCCCTCGCCTACGGCCTGGACCGGGCTGCATCCGGCATCCATGCAATCTATGATCTGGGTGGTGGCACCTTCGACATCTCCATCCTGCGCCTGCAGGATGGCATATTTGAAGTCCTTGCGACCGGCGGCGACACCGCACTTGGTGGCGATGATTTCGATCAGGCGATTGCTGACTGGATCGCCCACCAGGCACAACTGACATCGGAACAGACCGCAGCACTACGGCGCAACCTGCTGCAACAAGCACGCACCGCTAAAGAAATGCTGGCAGAACAGCAAAGCGTACCCATACAGATCACCTGGGCAGAAGGCACATGGCAAGGTGAACTGAATCGCACGCAACTGAACGAATTGATTGATCCACTGATCCGGCAAACACTCCGCACCTGCCAGCAAGCGATACAGGATGCCGGCATTGACCGACAGGCAATTGATCAAGTGGTACTGGTCGGTGGTTCCACCCGTACCTTACGAGCCCGCGAACAAGTCGCGGACTTTTTTCATACCACCCCACTGACCGATCTTGATCCGGATCGGGTGGTCGCACTCGGCGCAGCAATCCAGGCAAACAACCTGATCGGCAACCCGACCGGGCAAGACGTCTTATTGCTGGACGTTAACCCACTCTCCCTCGGACTGGAGACGATGGGTGGTTTGGTCGAAAAGATCATTCCTCGCAATACCACCCTGCCGATTGCCCGCACCCAGACCTTCACCACCGCTAAAGACGGACAGACAGCGCTCTCACTGCACGTGGTGCAGGGTGAACGCGAACGGGTCAGCGACTGTCGTTCACTCGCGCGTTTTGAACTGCGCGGCATACCACCACGTGTGGCTGGTGCGGCCCGTATCCAAGTCACCTTTGCTGTGGACGCAGATGGACTATTACAAGTCAGCGCCGAAGAGCAGGCAACCGGCACCACAGCTGACATCACCGTCCAACCGTCATCCGGCTTGAGTGACACCGCTATCACCCAACTATTGCAGGATTCCATCACACACGCGTCGGAAGATATGGCCGCCCGGCAACTGGTCGAACAACAAGTGCATGCAAAGCGAGTACTGGATGCACTGCGCGCAGCACTCGCTGATGACGGAGACGACCTACTGAATGCGGCTGAACGCATAGAGGTCGAAACAGCCTTAACCGCATTACAGACGGCTACGGAACAAGCACAGGAAGCCGGTGAGCTGAAAGCTGCAATTGCTGCACTAGAGCAGGCCTGTGATTTTTATGTTGAACGACGCATGAACACTAATATCCGTCGCGCCTTAGCCGGACAAGCAGTTGACGACATCCACTAATATGACTCAGATCATCTTTTTACCACATGAAACTGTCTGCCCGAACGGCGCAGCAATCCAGGCAACACCAGGCATCAGCCTGTGTGATGCTGCATTAAATGCCGGTATTGACATTGAACATGCGTGCGAAAAATCATGCGCCTGCACAACCTGCCATGTGATTGTGCGTGAAGGGTTCAACTCCCTGAACGAAGCCAGCGAAGACGAAGAAGACCTGCTGGATAAGGCCTGGGGGCTGGAGGCCGAATCACGCCTGAGCTGCCAGGCGATTGTCGGCGCAGCAGACCTGGTGGTCGAATTGCCGAAATATACTCTGAACCATGCGAAAGAAAACCATTAACCCGCTATGACACAACTGACCTGGACCGACACCACAGACATTGCTATCGCGCTGGACGAAGCCTATCCGGAGGCAGATCCGGTTCATATCAATTTCGTAGACCTGATGCAAAAAGTCCTCGTGCTACCAGAATTTACCGGCACTGCTGAGCGATGCGGTGAAAAAATCCTGGAAGCGATTCAGATGGCCTGGATCGACGAACGCGAATAATAAAGCACTGTCATCGAATCCGGCTCATTTGACAGAAGAGCGCTTTTACAGTCGTTATATTCCTGTAATAAGCAAGTCGATCGCCGTAATAATTTCTGACCTGAAAGAAGAGATATCAGCAATTTCTTTTCTAAGAAGCGATTTCGGTACCGTCGTTATTTGATGCGCCAAAAGGATCAGTTCTTTATCTTCTATCATGATGACGGGACATAGTTTCTTTGCATCCCTGTGTTTAACTGAGGCAAGTGTAGAAAAAGGCATGACTACTCGTGAATTGAGTTCATCAAGTAAGTTATTCTGGATGTTTAAGAAATATGGGTAAGTTTTCTTAGTAGCTTTATCCTCATTTTTATAAACGGTAAATTGGCTCATTTGAAATCTCTGAATGAATCTGAAAATAATCCGTGCTTTTCAGCAAGGTCATTCAAAGCTTCAATAGCTTCCCGATTTTCCTGTTTCCATTGTTCTCGTTCACTTTGTCGTAGTTGTATGATGAGTGCACGTTCAAGTGTGGCAGAAAGATTTATCTTTCTTTTTCGTGACTTTTCCAGTAAATCACTGTTTATGCTCAAGTTAGTAGGCTTTTTTGGGGTTTTCTGATCGTATAAGTGTGCCATAGCAGGCATGCTCCAACTAAATAGTACGTATAATCTATGCGCATACTCAGTCTACATTATGAACCGACATGTAACAACACCATAAATACGGATCGTAAAAAAGAGACCAGGCCCTATTTGTATAGCGCAAAAAAACAAAAGAAATAGCGATATACCTCCCATCACAAATGATAGGAGGTAACCTCAGGTACCAGCTTACTGAATACGCGGATCCAGCGTACCTGATTGGTAACGTTCGGTCATTGTTTCCAAGCTCAGGGCAGTAATCCGGCCAGCCTGGCCGGCAGTGCCGAAGGCTTCGAAACGTTCCACACAAATCTGTTGCATCGCTTTTTTGCTCGCCTGCAGATATTTACGCGGATCAAAATTGGCCGGATTATCATGCATATGCCGACGAATTGAACCTGTCGCAGCCATTCGCAGATCAGTATCAATATTCACTTTGCGCACACCGTACTTGATGCCTTCCTGAATTTCAGCAAGTGGCACACCATAGGTTTCACCCATTTCTCCACCATACTCGTTGATGATCGCCAACCAGTCCTGCGGAACAGAAGACGAACCATGCATCACCAGATGGGTATTCGGTATCCGGGCATGAATCTGTTTGATCCGCTCTATCGCCAGGATCTCACCTGTGGGTGGGCGAGTAAATTTATATGCACCGTGTGAGGTACCAATTGCTATCGCCAGGGCATCCACACGGGTTTGGCTGACAAAATCAGCCGCTTCTTCCGGGTCGGTCAGCAACTGGTCGTGACCCAACACCCCTTCCGCACCAATCCCGTCCTCTTCTCCGGCCATGCCGGTTTCCAGCGATCCCAGACAACCCAGCTCACCTTCTACCGAAACGCCACACGCATGAGACATCTCGACCACACGCCGGGTAACATCCACGTTGTAGGCGTAATCTGTCGGCGTTTTGCCATCTTCGCCCAACGAGCCATCCATCATCACTGATGTAAAGCCAAGCTGAATAGACCGCTGACAGACTGCTGGCGACACGCCATGATCCTGATGCATACAAACCGGCACCTGCGGATATTCTTCTACCGCCGCCAGCACCAGATGACGCAAAAAAGGTGCACCGGCATAACTGCGCGCACCGGCTGATGCCTGCATAATCACCGGCGAATCCGTCGCGGCGGCCGCTTCCATAATCGCCCGGGTCTGTTCCAGGTTATTCACATTAAATGCTGGCACACCGTAATCGTGCTCAGCGGCATGGTCTAATAACTGACGTAATGTAATCAAAGCCATAATATGTGTTACCTCATTATTGATCGTCAACGTGCGTGATGCAGGGGCGCACAGTCATGCGCGGTGTAGGGGCGCACGGCCGTGCGCCTCTACCAACATGGTCACCGCTGGGAGTTGTTTTCCTTCCAAATATTCCAGAAAGGCACCGCCCGCCGTTGAGATATAAGAAACCTGATCTTCAATCTGATATTTCTGAATCGCTGCAATCGTATCGCCACCACCGGCCAGACTAAAGCCGGGCGCCTGCGCAATTGCCTGCGCGATGGTCTGCGTACCTTGTCCGAACGCATCCCATTCAAACACTCCAACCGGGCCATTCCAGACGATGGTACCGGCACGACCAATTATATCAGCCAATATCTGCGCGGAGTCCGGGCCGATATCCAGAATCCGGTCATCCGCAGTGACTTCGGTCACTGGTTTGATGGCAGCTACTGCATCCGGCCCGAATGTCTTACTGCAGACCACATCGGTCGGAATCGGCACGCTAGCCCCGCGCGCTGCCATTTTGTCAATCAGGCGGCTGGCGGTGTCCACCAGATCCGGTTCATACAAAGATTCACCTACCGGATGGCCTGCAGCACGTAAAAAGGTATTCGCGATACCTCCACCGACGATTAACTGGTCAATCTTATCCGTCAGCGCTTCCAGCACACCCAGCTTGGTTGAAACCTTGGAGCCGCCAACAATCGCGATCATTGGCCGGGCGGGCTCTGCCAGGGCCCGTGCCAAACTATCCAGTTCTGCAGTCAGCAAAAGCCCGGCGCAGGCCACTGGCGCGGCAAAACCAACGCCATAGGTTGATGCCTGGGCGCGATGTGCAGTGCCGAATGCGTCCAGCACAAATACATCACAAAGCGCCGCATAACGTTCCGCCAACGCCTGATCATTCTTTTTTTCACCGACGTTGCAACGTACGTTACCCAGTAAAACGACTTCTCCGGCTGCGACGTCAAACTGGCCATCCAGATAATGTTGAATCAGTCGTACTGGCTGAGCCAGTTTCGCGGACAAATCGGTCACTATCGGCTGCAAACTGTCTTCCGGTCGCTCCACACCTTCCTGTGGCCGTCCCCGATGCGACATCACAATCACTTTTGCACCGGCTTGCCGGGCATGCTGAATCGTCGGCAGAGAAGCCCTGATTCGCGCATCCGATGTGACCTTGCCAGTCACCGGGTCAACCGGTGCATTCAGGTCGGCCCGGATTAAGACTCGTTTACCTGCCAGTTCAAGATCTGTCAGCTTCAGATACGCCACATCATCCCCTCGTGCTTAAGCAGACATCACGTGTTGTGCCAGGCGCAGCATGTTACATGCATAACCGTATTCATTGTCGTACCAGCACACCAGTTTCATGAAGGTGTCATCCAGTGCGATACCGGCCTTCGCATCAAAAATAGAGGCCGCCGGATGACCTCGAAAATCGGTCGAAACCACACTGTCTTCGGTATATTCCAACACGCCATGCAAATCACTGGATTGGGACGCAACCTGTATCGCTGCACAAACCGCTTCGTAGCTGGCTGAGGACGCCAACTCGACCGTCAGATCGACTACCGACACATCTGAGGTCGGTACACGGAACGACATGCCGGTCAATTTGCCCTGCAACCCGGGCATTACCCGGCCCAGCGCCTTGGTAGCACCGGTGGAAGATGGGATGATGTTTTCCAGAATTCCTCGTCCGCCGCGCCAGTCTTTCTTAGAAGGGCCGTCCACCGTTTTCTGACTGGCAGTCGCCGCGTGTACGGTTGACATCAGGCCGCGTCTAATACCCCAGTTCTGTACTAATACCTGAGCAACCGGTGCCAGGCAATTAGTGGTACAAGAGGCCGCCGACACAATCGGCTGGCCTGCATAGTCTTGATGATTCACACCATACACAAACATTGGGGTTGCGTCTTTAGACGGGGCAGACATCATCACTTTTTTTGCCCCGACCTGCAGATGTTGCTCACTCCCTTCGGTCGTCAGGAAGGCGCCGGTACATTCCAGTACCAGATCAACGTCCTGCTCACCCCAGGTCAGATTCGCCGGATTACGGTCTGCGCTCAGGCGGATGGTTTTCCCATCAACCACCAGATGACCATCCTGTACCTGCACATCGGCAGCGAAACGCCCATGAATAGAGTCATATTTCAGCATATATGCCATATAATCCGGTTCCAGCGTACCGTTGATGGCAACAACCTCAAAAGTACCTGCAAACTGTTGCGCGATGGCCCGCAATGCCATGCGTCCGATGCGCCCAAATCCATTAATTCCGACTCTGATCGTCATATCTGATTGATTCTCCTGTGATGACGTGACAGCAGTATCCCGACATTGTGTTCACACCATCACACATTATACGATGCTGGCTGAGCAATTCAGTCCTTTTTCTTATCAACGCCATCACCCGGAACCAATATCATCCGCAAAGTCGTGTTGTTTATTCTGAACGCCACCCGTATCAGCCTGGCGAGTATCCTGCTGATAGGCGTGCTCGCTGCTGCGGTGTGTCGACTCAGTCTGGCCTGGCTGAGCCAGCACCCGGATCAGGTCAGCACCTGGCTCAGTGAACACTCGCAGACCCTGGTTCAGATCGGGCAATTACAGGTTGACTGGTCACAAGGCCTGCCCAGACTGCAAGCAGACAATCTGCTACTCGGCGACTCACCACACACATTATCAATCGAGCGGGCAACTCTGTTCTGGAGCACGCAGGGCCTTACCGCTGAACTGACTCACCCTTCGGGCCAGATCCGGATTCACACCAACCGGATCACAACACCGGATACCTTCCGGATCACCTGGCCTGCCTTAACCGCACAACCGATATATCTGCAATACGACCAGGCCACCTCGCAGTTCACCCTGCAGGCCACTGACCTGCGACTCACCTCCCTGCATCAACTCGCCACAACCTTACCTGCTCTCACAGACCAACACCCCTGGGTAACATCATTACAAACCAGCGGGACATTACAGAGGATACATATCGACTGGTCGCCGGATCACTTCCGCACTAACCTGACGGCCAGGCATGCCACTCTGGATTATCCTGATCTGTTCCGAGCACCCCTGAACATCACACACTTTACCACTGAACTGCAGGGCATCCGGACTGATGCAGACACCTGGCAACTGAGCGCTGACAACATTCAGCTCAACACACCTCACTTCAGCAGCCACAGCCAACTGCATCTGACCCTCTCACCATCACACAGCCCGCATCTGGACTTACACACCCAACTGGAAGACAGCGATCTGGCTGCTGTCAGACATTATCTACCAGCACACATCATGTCACCCAAGCTGGTGCGCTGGTTAGATCGCGCACTACGTGACGGACAAATTGTGCAATCTGATCTGATCCTCAAAGGTTCATTAGATCGCTTCCCTTTCCATGCCCAACAGGATGGTAACTTTTCGGTCATTACGCAAATTCGTAATGGCACCCTCGCTTTCCATCCTGACTGGCCACCACTGCATATCGGCCAGATGCAACTGACGTTTGAGCGCAATCAGATGCTGGCTGACTTGTCTGCTAGCCGCCTGTTGCATTCGGCAGTGCAGACCCGCGCCCGGATTCCACGTTTATCGGGCAACAGTCTGTTACAGTTAAACATCGCCGCAGACGGGCCAGCCCAGAACTTATTAACAGTGTTACAGGCGCCGACCCTGAACCCGACTATCCGGCAACTGGCCACACAGATACAAGCCACTGGCACCGCACACAGTGCATTGCAGATTCATCTGCCATTGCGAGCCAGGAAAAATGGCACTCAGGTAAATGGCACTATTCACCTGACTGAGACTGACCTGCAGTTACCCGACGTAAGCTTTGATCAGATCACCGGCACCCTGTCAGTACGAGATAATCAGTTACAAGCAGATGCAGTACCAGCCATCCTGCGAGGGCAACCTGTTAGCCTGACCATCCGGCCTGAGCCGGAACAGACTATCATCCAGCTGAATAAACAATTTAATGCAGAAACATTGGCCGCCTGGCTACCACGCTTTCCGACTCACCTCATACGCGGCACCACACCGGTACAACTGAGCCTGGCGCTGCCACGCGAACCTTCACCGGGACAACTGTTTCAGCAACTGACACTCGACAGCGATCTGCGCGGGCTGGAAGTCCGCCTGCCAGCACCCCTGGGAAAAACCAGACATACAGCCAGCCCGCTACAAATCAACCTGTCTCTGGGTGAGAATAAGCAGCCACATACTGTCCATTATGGCGACAGTGGGAAAGGTATCTTCAGCCATGACTGGCAACAGGGTGCCATCAGTTACGCCCAGCCATTACCACGTCTGCCAGCCGCTGGTTATCACCTCACTGGCAACTTTAGCCAGACAGACCTCGCTGCCTGGCAAGCCCTGTGGCAAAACATACCTTCTTCGGCAGATTCACCAACTCCCTGGCAGATTGATCTCAGTGCAGACCGGCTCAGCTACGGCATGCTACACACAGATCGGGCACAATTGCAGGTAACACGCCAGCAACAACAGATTCAGAGCACCCTGAGCAGCGAGCAGATCAGCGGAGAAATACACTATGATGCCACTCGGCATGCTGTGAAGGGATACCTGAGCAAAGCACATCTCCGCTGGCCTGAAGCCCACAAAAAGAGATCTGACGTAAAATTCCCGAAAAGTGCTGACTGGCCAGAACTGGCCATTCTGTGTGACGACTTGCGTATTAATCAGCTCGCATTGGGAAAGCTCATGCTGCGCACTCAGCACAGCGCAGATACACAAACCTTGCAACAACTCTCCGTACAAGGCGACAACCTGCAATTGCAGCTACAAGGTGGCTGGTCGCAGCTGGATGATGAGACTCATGTGGATGGTCAGTTTCAGTTCAGCGATCTGGGCACCTGGCTGACCAAATGGGGTTATGCACGCCAATTACATGAAGCTACTGCGCAAGGTAACTTCAAACTACACTGGGCCGGCCGGCCTGAACAATACAGCCTGACCAAACTGGCCGGACAAGCCGCTATCCAATTAGGGCCAGGACGGCTGACACAAGTCAGCCCGGGTATTACCCGGATATTAGGTCTGATCAATGTAGATACACTTAAACGCCGTCTGAAACTCGATTTTGACGATCTGCTGAAAAAAGGCCACAGCTTTGATCAGATTCAGGGCGATTTCGAGTTCCGAGCCGGTCAGGTACATACCCGTAATCTGCTCATCAATGGGCCAACCAGCTATGTTCAGCTGGCCGGACGAATCGGGCTGATTGAGCAGGATCTGGAACAATTGGTCTATGTCATCCCCAAACTGGACGGTACTTTGTTACTGGCAGGCGCGCTGGCCGGTGGACCAGTCGGCACGCTGACCAGCCTGCTGGCACAACAACTGCTGCGTCGTCAGGTAGACAGCTTCACCCGGTTCACCTATCAGGTCACCGGCACCTGGAAACAGCCAGAGATCACCGAAATCAGCACTGATCAGGCAACATCTGAGACCATTCAAGCCTTGCAGGAACAGATAGCAAAGCCGCACCAACCTGGCGTACTGGAACGCCTGCGGGATGCGCTACGTCCTACCGACTCCAACACTGGCTGGACTGATGAGGAATTACTGCAACTAGACGAATAATCAAGTAATAATAGCGTTCAAATCGCTATTGTAGATGCGCAAAATAATTGATAATGAGAATCATTCTCATTTATAATGAGCCTCCGTAACCAAATGGCGCAGGAGGCTATAATATGAAATGCGAACACCAGAATGTTGTGCAAATTGAAATTGGCGTTGAAAAACTCGAATCTCTGTTTGACAAAGGCGAATTATGTGCTTTTGAGTTACGTTGCCTGAATCGCAAGTCTAAAACATGCATATGGAACTTGTGTCTCACATCGTGCACGAAAAATTTGCCATGTCACTGTGAGAACAGTGCATATTGCCAACAAGCACCAGATAACTTTTTCAAAGAAACACCCATTACGGTTTCTGTTAGTCCGACGCGTTCGTAATAACCTGATTTTGTAAGATGCGCGTTTCTGATTACCCGGTCGTCTGACAGGTGTTGCTCGAAAAGCAATGCAACCAAGATGACCAGACTCAGTTGCAATTCCATTCTCATCAGAATAAGATTGAGAATGATTCTCATTGCCATTTTTATCTTCATTATGATTAGCTGTTCATCAGCTTGACGCCCGATAGAGTACACTGTCCTGTCTTTATTCATCTTTTTACTCAGGAGACAGAATCATGCAGGACTCATTGAAAACCAAAGCCATCGATCAGCTGAATCGGATTATGGAAATTGAACTGGCTGGTGTCGTGCGTTATACCCACTATGCCCTGATGGTGTATGGCTACAACCGCATTCCGATTGTCAGCTGGATGAAGAGCAATGCAGATGAAGCGCTGGCACATGCACATCGAGCCGGTGAAATGGTCACTCTGTTCGGCGGACATCCTTCATTGAAAATCGGCGAATTGCTGGAAACCGAGCAACATGATATCGGCGACATTCTGCGCGAAAGCCTGGAACATGAGCACGTCGCCTTACAAGCTTATTACGACCTGCTGAGTATCGCGCAGGATGGACAATCCGTGCTGCTGGAAGAATATGCCAGAGAGCTCATCACACAGGAGGAATTACACCAGGACGAAGTCAACAAAATGCTCAGAACACCGGGAAACATCGGCCTGTTTGAAAACAAAAAATAAGGCAACCTGCGAAATACCTTACAGACGGGTTTTCCGGCCGGAACACCGGGCGGCGCAAACACATGTGCCGCCCAGACAAAATCAGACAAGCTACTGATTTTATTTATTTTAACGAAGCCTCAGAGAACCTTATGTCGTTTGTGAATTATTGCGCCGCAGCATCTTTAGCTACCTGCATCATCAATACCACCCATGCGGTTGTGATCAACGATCAACTGGAAATTACCGGCACCATAGAAACAGAAGCTGCTTATCGCTCAGCAGACAACCAATCTAACACCACTGATCTGACGGTCGCTACGGGTGAACTCGGCATCAATACGCAGATTAACGACTGGACATCTGCCAACCTGCTCGTCTTATTCGAAGACGGCGGCAAAGGAGACGACACATTTGAGGTAGACAAAGCCGGCATTCACTTCGCCAACCCGGCAGACTCACCTTATTCTGTGAGCGTCGGACGACAATATGTACCGTTCGGTAATTATGATACGGCGTTTGTACAAGATCCGCTGACGCTGACACTGGCTGAAACACGAGCCACCGCGCTCACAATAGGTCTTGAACAAGATCATCTGCATGCATCCGCTTATCTGTTCAACGGCAATGCGGATAATACAGATAATCGTATCGGACACTATGGCCTTCGTCTGGAAACCCAACAAACCTGGCAAGATACCGAACTGACTGTCGGATTCAGCTATACCGACAGTATCGCCGAATCGGGAGGACTTGAAAAAGCCAGCACCAATGAAAAAGTGGCCGGCTTCAGCATCAATGCTCATATGCAACTGGACGATATTGCTCTGCATGGCGAATATATCGCAGCACAGGATGATCTTGCGGGTGCAAACAGCCAGGCTGTTGCCTACCACACAGAAATCAGCCAAGACATGCAATTCGGTAACACACCAGGTGCCATTGGCTTTACCTGGCAACGCACAAAAGAGGCTGACGCATTTGATTTAGCCGAGCAACGCATTGGTGCCGTGATCAGGGCAGATTTAATGGAAAATGTAGGGCTTGCATTAGAAATGGGTAACGAAAAAGACTATGCCGGAAACAGCAGCGAATATGCCATCGCCCAGTTAGCGGTTACTTTTTAAGACAAGGGATCTATTATGCGATATACCATTATCAAACCACTGGCCAGCCTGTTAACGCTCGGCCTGCTGACTGCTTGCGTCAGTCCTGTGAAAGCACCCGAAACGGTAGATGCCACCGCCGTCATTCATCACTATGCTGATCTGGCCGAAGCAAAATATACCGACTCACTAACCACCGCCAGGGCACTGGATACAGCAATTCAACAGTTGTTGGCACAGCCGGGAGAAGCAACACTGGCACAGGCCAGAACAGCCTGGTTAGCCGCACGGCTACCGTATCAGCAAACCGAAGTGTACCGGTTCGGTAACGCGATAGTGGACGACTGGGAAGGACGTGTGAATGCCTGGCCACTGGATGAAGGCTTAATTGATTACGTTGATGCCAGTTATGGTACCGATAGTGACGAAAACAGCCTGTATACCGCCAATGTCATTGCCAGCACATCCCTGCTGGTAGACGGCAGACGGTTGGATACCTCAAAAATCACTCCAGAACTGATCGCAAATCAACTACAGGAAGCCGGTGGCATTGAAGCAAATGTTGCCAGTGGGTATCACGCCATAGAGTTTTTGCTCTGGGGCCAGGATCTGAACGGCACCCAGGCTGGTGCGGGCGACCGCTCTTACACCGACTACAGTCTGCAGAATTGTACCCACGGACATTGTGAACGCCGACGTGCATACCTGGCAGCTGCTTCACAATTGTTATTATCTGACCTGGCAGAAATGGTCGCCAACTGGAAAACCGATGGCGCGGCTCGCCAGGCTCTGCTGAACAGCGGAACACAAAACGCTCTGCGCACCATACTAACCGGTATGGGCTCCCTATCGTATGGGGAGCTGGCTGGTGAGCGCATGAAGCTGGGTCTGTTGCTGGGCGACCCGGAAGAAGAACACGACTGCTTCGCGGACAACACACACAATTCACACTACTACGATACCGTGGGTATCCGGAACGTTTATCTCGGCACTTATACCCGTACCGATGGTAGCGAGCTCAGCGGGCCTGCCATCGCTGATCTGGTAGCGATGAAAGATGCGGCAGTAGACGCAGAACTCAAAGCCGATCTGCAGGTCACTGAGGCTGCGATGCAACAACTGGTGCAACGGGCTGAAAACACAGAAGCTTATGATCAGATGATCGCAACAGGTAACACAGCAGGCAATGCAGTAGTGCAGCGTGCCATCGATGCCTTGGTGGATCAGACAGCCTCTATCGAACGTGCGATTGCTGTTCTGCAACTGGGCAACATTGCCCTGGAAGGTTCAGACAGTCTGGATAACCCGAACGCAATCTTCCAGTAAACCTCACTATGCAATACATGGCACAAAGATGTTTTTTCTGCGAATGATGCCACACCTTTGTGCCATACTCCTGCAAGCTGTACTGATACCCGCCACTGGCCTGGCAGAAACCTCCAAAACCTGGCAAAGCCTGCCACATGAACGGACTGATCTGACTCCTGAGGAACAAGCCCGGGTACAGCAAATCACCCAACCTACCAAAGCTTTCGTTCAAGCAGAGCCCTATGAAGCGATGGCAGGCGGCGCAGCGACTTCGCGCAAAAAAGTCAATCGCAACGCCTTTTCACAACCCTCCGCCAACCTCACCTTTGCAGAACAACAACAGTTTGCATTAGGCAATGCACTGTTTCGTAAACTGTGGGTGACCTCCCCTGCCTCAACTCACGCCTCCGACGGGCTCGGCCCGCTGTTCAATGCCCGCGCCTGCCAAAGCTGCCACCTGAAAGACGGACGCGGCCACCCGCCAGACAATGCTCAGGACGACACTACGTCTATGCTGTTGCGCCTGGCGCGCACACAACAAAGTGCAGCCAAACTACCAATCGGTCACAGCCATCGACCTGATCCGGTCTACGGCGGACAGTTGCAAGATCAGGCCATACCTGGGCTCGCTGCAGAAGGCCGCATTCAGATCACTTACACCGAACAACCTGTATGGCTGGCAGATGGTAGCGTCGTTTCATTACGACAACCACACTACCAGATCACTGACCTGACCTATGGCCCCTTGCATTCAGACACAACCCTGTCACCACGAGTTGCGAATCAGATGATCGGGCTCGGTCTGATCGAAGCAATACACCCTGCTGACTTGATTACCAGACACGACCCTGATGATCAGGACAAAAATGGCATCAGCGGACGCCTTGCTTTATTCCGCGATCCGATCACGCAGACAACTCAAATGGGCCGTTTTGGCTGGAAAGCGAAACAACCTACCCTGCGGGCACAAAATGCCCATGCCTTTGCCGGCGATATCGGCATATCCACGCCAGAAGTTGATCGCCCTTATGGCGACTGCACTTCACAACAACCTGATTGTTTCAGCCACGCCACTGGCATTCAGCCACACCTGGGGGACGCCGAAGCACCCGATCCGGTACTTGATCTGGTCACCTTTTACACCCAACACCTGGCGGTGCCGGCCCGACGCAATGTGAATGATCCACAGGTACTGCGAGGCAAACACCTGTTCTACACCAGTGGCTGCGCCGATTGTCACACCCCCAAATTTGTCACCCGCCGGGATGCCACCAACCCAGCCCTTGCATTTCAGCTTATCTGGCCCTATTCCGACTTTTTATTACACGACATGGGCGAGGACTTAGCCGACAGGCAAAACACAGGGCGGGCCAGCGGACGTGAATGGCGCACACCACCACTCTGGGGCATCGGACTCACGCAAACTGTCAGTCACCACACCTACTTTTTGCATGATGGCCGGGCACGTAACCTGACCGAAGCGATTCTGTGGCATGGTGGCGAGGCCAGATCAGCCAGAGACCGTTTTGCTCAGCTTAATCAAGCAGATCGCCAGGCGCTGCTGCATTTTCTGGAAAGCTTATAAACGACTGGTGTTTGCTGGCGGCCAGTGGCACACCTGATGCAAAAGTGCACAATATTTGCTGCCCGGATTGATCAGGCCATCATCAAAATTACAGAGAGGTGTCATTACCAGCGTAAACCACGCCGATCACACCCAGCGCAAAACATAATCAGACATATCATACCGCTTATAATCAAAATTCCAAGAAACAACCCTTTTGTGACGAAACTGTCGAGTGTATTTTCCGGCAGATGGCCAGAACATTATTTTTTATCGTATAGCGAATCCGTTCAATCAGCAGGAGGGCGATGGAAGCGACAAAAAACCAGTCGCCCAGCACCACTTCCCACTGATAAATCTGCATTTCACTGAATGTTTGCGCAAACCAGTCAAACATGATCAATGCCGATAGCAGGCGATAATATTATCCGCCTTGTTTATTCTGCTCCAGCACCTGCTGTAACCGCTCTGCAGGGACATAACCTGGCAGCACCCGGCCATCTTCCAGCACCAGTGCTGGTGTTCCTCTGATACCAAATTGCTGACCCAACGCAAAGTGCGCCGCAATCGGGTTATCGCATGACTTCTCCGCAATCTCTTCGCCTTTCTTAGCCGCCGTCATCGCCTGATTACGATCCGCTGCACACCAGACCGACTCAGCCGTTTTGCCTGCCTCACTGTCAACGCCAGCCCGGGGATACGCCAGATAACGAACGCGGATACCCGCGTCCAGATAATCCTGGATCTCACTGTGCAACTTACGACAATAACCACAACTGATATCCGTAAAGATCGTCACCGTGTGTTGCGGGTCCTTCCCGGCAAAAACCACCATATCTTTCTCATCCAGTTGCGCCAGCAGATCAGCCCGTAAGGCTGTCGTCCGCATCTCGGTCAGCGACTGACGGTTCTCCAGATCAAACAGATCACCACTCAGCACATAACGCGCCGCTTCGTCAACATAGATAACATTAGTGTCAAACGTCACTTCATACAAACCAGATAACACACTGGGCCGGACGGATGTTACCGACAGTTTCGGCAGCTTTGCTTGCAGCTCAGCCCGAATTTTTTGCTCCACGGCAACCGGTTCGGCAGTCAATGCTGAAGTTGCCCATAAGCCACACAACAAGATGGCCAAGACCTGTTTTAACATACCATTACATTGCAAAAAACGCATAAGTCTCACCTTAGTAGAGTTCAGGGCACCTCTGCAAACGTCGCGGACGAAACCATTTGCAGAGGCGTCGATCAGAAACCTTCCGCTGAAGTAAACAACCCGACCCGTAAATCTTTTGCCTGATAAATCACTCGACCATCCACTTCGACCCGACCATCAGCAATGCCCAGCACCAGGCGGCGCGTGATCACCCGCTTCATCTCCAGAAAATAGGTGACCTTCTGCGCACTCGGCAGCACCTGGCCAGAAAACTTCACTTCTCCGACCCCCAAGGCACGTCCCCGTCCGGGATGACCCAACCAGGCCAGATAAAAACCCACATTCTGCCACAGAGCATCCAGGCCGAGACAACCCGGCATCACCGAATCGCCCGGGAAATGGCATTGAAAAAACCACAAGTCGGGATGAATATCCAGCTCTGCAATCACTTCACCCTTGGCAAAAGCCCCTCCGGATGCACTGATTTTAGTGATGCGGTCCATCATCAGCATATTGCCAACCGGTAATTGCGCATTACCCGGTCCGAACATATCACCATAACCACATTGCAGCAGTTGTTCCCGATCATAGCAGTCAGGGCGAGACATAAACACATCCTGTCATAAACATCAGTCGAAACAGATCAGAGGCAAAAAATATGCTACTTTAGCACAGTCAGAACCTGCATTCGTGCAGAAATCATCTACAACGTCATCACTCCGGATTCCTACCATGCCGACGGCATTACAGACGCTGCTGAATACCTACCGCAATCACGCTCAATCCGAACGCGAAAAAGGCAGTTATTTTGAAGAACTGATCTGTACCTACCTGCGCCACGAACCCAGATATGCTGATTTGTATTCTCAGGTCTGGCGATATGCCGACTGGGCCCGGGACACCGGCAGAGACATACGAGATGTCGGCATAGACCTGGTTGCCGCAACCCGCAGCGGCGACATCCATGCGATCCAGTGCAAATGTTATGCCACCGACTACCGGCTGCGTAAAAACGATATCGACAGCTTCTTCACCGCCTCCGGCCAGGCACCCTTCAGCCACCGCATTATCGTCAGCACCACCCGGCACTGGACCGAACATGCCGAAAACGCCCTGGTCGGGCAGACACCTCAGGTCACCCGGATCGACTTGCAGGATCTGGAAAACAGCCAGATTGACTGGTCGCATTACCAACCGCAAACGCCTGTCTGCCTGAAACCGCGCAAACAACTTCTCCCGCACCAACAAACTGCCGTAGAAAAAGTCCTGACTGGGTTGCAGACTGCTGACCGGGGCAAATTGATCATGGCGTGTGGTACCGGTAAAACCTACACCAGCCTGAAAATCGCCGAAGCGCAGGCAGGCGCGGGCAAACACATCCTGTTTCTGGTACCCAGCTTGTCACTCCTGTCGCAGACCCTGACCGAATGGACGCAGGAAAGTGCCACGCCATTACACAGCTTTGCGGTCTGCTCAGATCAAGAAACCGGCAAAAAGCGGACATCAGGCGATGATCAGGTGGCTATTTACGCCCACGAACTACGCTATCCGGCCACCACGCAGCCACAACGACTCGCCAGCGCGATGCAGACCAATCAGGACGCAAACCATATGACGGTTGTGTTCAGCACCTACCACAGCCAGCACGTCATCCACCAGGCGCAGCAAGAATACGGACTGGCCGAATTCGATCTGATTATCTGCGACGAAGCACACCGCACCACCGGCGCCACCTTTGCTGGCGAAGACGAAAGCCATTTCGTCCGCATCCACGATGCCGACTTCATCCGGGGCGCAAAACGACTGTACATGACCGCCACCCCGCGCATCTATGGCGACCAGGCGCGGGCGAGTGCCGAAAGAGACAACATCACCCTTGCCTCCATGGATGACTCGGATCTGTATGGGCAAAACCTGCATACCCTGAACTTTTCCCGCGCCGTGCAGCAAGACTTGCTGGTGGACTACAAAGTGATCGTGCTGGCCATGGACCGGCAACATGTCAGCGACCGACTGCAAGCATTGCTGAAAGACGAAGACAATAGCCTGAAGCTCGACGATGCCGCCAGAATCGTCGGCTGCTGGAAGGCACTCAGCAAACACCAGACCACCGAATCCCGTCACACTCTGGATCCAGAGCCGATGCGCCGGGCTGTCGCCTTCTGCCAGGTGATCGAACCAACCACCGGACGCAAAACCCACAAAGTCAGTTCCAGACAGATCGCCGGCATATTCCGGTCAGTCGTCGCCGAATATCAGCAGGATGAACGGGAACACGGCACCCTGCAATGCGAAGCTGAACATATCGACGGCAGCATGCACGCCAATCAGAAAGAAGCGAAACTGAACTGGCTGAAGGCAGAACCGCCGGCGAACACCTGCCGCATCCTGTCCAACGTGCGCTGCCTGTCCGAAGGCGTGGATGTCCCGGCCCTGGATGCCGTGCTGTTCCTGACCCCGCGTAACTCGCAAGTCGATGTGGTGCAATCAGTCGGACGTGTGATGCGCAAAGCACCCGGCAAAACCTGCGGCTACGTGATCCTGCCGGTCGTCATACCACCCAACACCACACCCCATGCCGCCCTGGCGGACAACACCACCTACCGGGTGGTGTGGGAAGTGTTACAAGCCCTGCGTTCGCATGACGACCGGTTCGATGCGATGATCAACAAAATGGATCTGACCCAGGCGCCGCCGGATAAGATCGAAGTGATCGCAGTCAACAACCAGACCATTCGCCGGGCCAAGCAACGCCAGACACGCCAGCAGCAACAGGCACAACAAGCCCGCGTCAGCCAGACCATCGGCCAACCGGTGCGCAAAACACCAGAGGGAACACAACTCGACCTGGAACTCCGGTTCGAGCCGGGCGAAATCGAACGCGCCCTGTTTGCTAAAATCGTCGAAAAATGTGGCCGCCGCACCTATTGGGAAGAATGGGCGAACGACATTGCCGACATCGCCAACACTCACATTACCCGCATCACCAGCATCGTCAGACACCCGGCGAACCACCGGGAACGTGCAGCATTCCAGGCGTTTGTGCGTGAACTGCGCGACGACCTGAACCCGGCGATCAGCGAAGGTGAAGTGATCGACATGCTGGCGCAGCACCTGATCACCGAACCGGTCTTCGAAGCGTTATTCGGCGACAACCGCTTTGCCCGGCATAACCCGGTCTCGCAGGGGATGCAAAAAATACTGAACCTGTTGCACGAACATCACCTGGAAAAAGAGACCGACACATTACAAGGCTTCTATCACAGCGTCAGACTACGCGCCGAAGGCATTGATAATGCGGCCGGCAAACAAAAAATCGTGGTCGAACTGTACGATAAATTCTTCCGCAACGCGTTTCCGAAAATGACCGAACGCCTCGGCATCGTGTATACCCCAGTGGCGGTGGTGGACTTCATCCTGCACAGCATCAACCACCTGCTGCAAACCGAATTCAATCAGACTCTGGGCAGCCCAGGCGTGCATATTCTGGATCCGTTTGCCGGCACCGGCACCTTCATCACCCGCTTGCTGCACAGCGGCCTGATCGCACCGGACCAGCTCGCCCACAAATACCAGCATGAAATCCACGCGAACGAAATCGTCCTGCTGGCGTATTACATCGCCGCAATCAATATCGAGACCAGCTACCACAGCCTGAGTGATGCAGACTACACCCCGTTTCCGGGCATCTGCCTGACCGACACCTTCCAATTGCACGAACAAGACGATCTGATCCAGCAACTGCTGCCCGAAAACAGCACCCGCCGCCAGCACCAGAAATCACTCACCGACATCCAGGTGATTCTGGGCAACCCACCCTACTCCGCCGGGCAAACCAACGCCAACGACAATAACCAGAACATCCCTTACCCAAAGCTGGATGATCGCATCAAAACAACTTATGTAAGACGGTCAGCCACGACATCAGTCCGACAACTCTATGACAGCTATATCCGGGCAATACGCTGGGCCAGTGATCGCCTGGGGAACAGCGGCATTATCGGCTTTGTCACCAATGCCGGTTTTCTGGAAACCAACCAGGCAGACGGACTACGGCAATGCCTGGCGGAAGAATTTGCCTCCCTCTGGATAGTGCATTTGCGCGGCAATCAGCGTACTGCCGGGGAGCGATCGCGCCAGGAAGGCGGCAAAATTTTTGGTAGCGGCAGCCGCGCCCCGATCGCGATCACCTTTCTGGTCAAAAACCCGGATGCGACCTGTCATGGCCAGATTCATCTGCATGACATTGGTGACTATCTGACCCGCGAACAAAAGCTGGACAAAATCACCGACCTGATCAGCGTTGCTGGCATCACCCAGACCGACAGCTGGCAGGCCATCGTGCCCGATCGATATGGTGACTGGCTGAACCAGCGGGATGACCGTTTTGACACGTTTGTTGCGCTGGGTGCCAAAAAAGGCGATCCACTGACCTTATTTGCCAATTATTCGCTCGGCATTGTCACCAACCGGGATGCCTGGTGCTATAACGCCAGTCGCCACATGGTAGCCAACAACATGCAGGACATGATTGCCTGTTATAACGACGAGGTCAGCCGCTTCCATGCTGCCCACCAGGCCGACACCACCCAGGCACGCAAATCTCTGGCCGCCAATTTCATCGACAATGATCCGACCCAGATCAGTTGGACCCGTGCACTCAAGGCTGACCTGGCAAAGGGTCATACCTATGCTTACCAACCGCAATGCCTGATCCGCAGCCTGTACCGCCCCTTCAGTAAACAATGGCTGTATTACAACCGTCACTTCAATGAAATGGTTTTGCAGATGCCGCGCCTCTTCCCAGTGACCGGGGAAGCAAACCTGGTGATCATGACAACCGCTAAAGGAATCAAAAACGGTTTTTCGTGCACGGTCAGCAACCTCATTCCTGACCTGAATGCGATGGAAGCAGGTGCGCAATGCTTCCCACGTTATTTGTACGACGAAGATGGCAGCCACCGACGCGATGCGCTCACCGATGCCGGACTAGCCCACTTCCAGGCAGCTTATCCAGGCGAAATGCTCAACAAAGACGACCTGTTCTACTACATCTACGGCCTGCTGCACTCACCCGACTACCGCACCCGTTATGCCCATAACCTGAGCAAAGCGCTGCCGCGCATACCGCCGGTACGCCGCTTTGCTGATTTCCAGGCCTTTACCCAGGCCGGACGCACACTGGCAGAACTGCACCTACATTACGACACAGTCACACCCTACCCGGCGACACTGGACAGCACTGCCACGGCTAACCATCATTACCGGGTGGAAAAAATGCGCTATGGCAAACGCAAAATCGACGGCAAAACGCACAAAGACCGCACCACGATTGTGTACAACCCCCGCATCACCGTCCGGGATATCCCGGCAGCAGCGTATGACTATGTGGTGAACGGCAAATCCGCGATTGATTGGGTGGTCGAACGTCAGTGCGTCAAAACCGACAAAAAAAGCGGGATCACCAATGATGCCAACCGCTGGGCAACCGAAACGGAAGGCAACCCCAGGTACCCACTAGAGCTTTTGCTGCAAGTGATCACCGTCAGCCTCCGCTCGATCGACATCATCAAACATCTGCCAGCTCTGGATATTTCGCAATAAAAAGACCCGTCTCTTAACAAAAGCGAGTAGCTTTTACCTGTATCCGTGCCCACTACAAAATCTGCAACATTGCGGTTGTCGCAACTATGTAGCACCGTGGCAAACAGCTCGTATGCCGGAAATGAACCGACAAACTACCGTATCACTCTGGTGGAAATAAACCACGCCGGTAGTTGCCCCATCGCACTGCAATGGCGCGTTATCCTGATCGGTACTCCGAGGGCGTCTGCGGCCATGGACGGCCGCAGCCGAGCCCCCAAGGACGGGTATTCTGGCGTACCTCGGAGCACCAATCAGGATAGCGCCTGCCAGCAACCTGCGGCAGCGGCCACATCAGATTACACACTTCCGGCACGAGAGATGCAAAAGTGTAAGCTGGGGATTACCGCATACCCACTATGTTTTCTTTCTGGCGGCGCGCTTTTTACGCGCTGCTTTTGGATCCGCCAGCAGTGGGCGATAAATTTCCACCCGGTCACCTGCCCGTAACGGTGCAGACAACTGACTGATTTTACCGAAAATACCCACCTTGTTCTGATCCAGCCGGATATCAGGATATTGATGCAGCATGCCTGATTGTTCGATCGCGTCCTGTATCGTACAACCGGGCACGACCTGAAGCGCAATAATCTGTTGCCGATCCGGCCTGGCATAAGCCACTTCAATGGTGATCAGATCATCCTGAGCCATAGATATCACGCGCACGCTGGCAAAAACTGTCAACCAGGGTATTGGCAATCTGCTCAAAAATGCTGCCGAAAGCTGACTGCATCACAAAATTGGCAAACGCAAACTGCAATGTCAGACTCACCTTACAAGCCTCATCGTTCAGTCGTTCAAATTGCCAATCGCCATGAAATGTCTTAAAAGGCCCTTCCTGCAACTCCAGCGACATATGATGTGGCGGATTGAGTACATTGCGGGTGCTGAATGCCTGCCGGAACCCCAGATGATGAATTTCAATCTGGCCGATCACATCGTGTGCCGTTTCCTGCAACACCGCCGCCTGGCTGCACCAGGGTAAAAATTCTGCATAACGGTCGATATCCCGCACCAGATCAAACATCGCCTGATCGGTATAGGGTACGATGGCTGTTTTATGAATCTTAGTGGACATGTTCAGGCCTTGATATCAGGTTGCCAGGTCACTTCTTGTGCGCCATCGAGCCGTGCCAGCACCCGCGCCATCACGAACAATACATCGGACAAGCGGTTCAGATAGCATAGGCTGTGCGGATTAACAGCTTCATGCTCAGATAACTGCCACAGGCTGCGTTCTGCCCGGCGACACACGCTGCGGGCATGATGACAATGCGCAGCAGCCAGGGTACCGGCAGGTAAAATAAATTCTTTCAGTGACGGCAAGTCAGCATTGAATGCATCAATCCAGTGTTCCAGCGTTGTGACCCATTCGCTCGTCGAAAAAACCTGATCTGGCAACGCAAGTTCTCCACCCAGGTCAAATAACCGGTGCTGGATCGCAGCCAGTTTCGGCGCCAGCGCCGCAGCATCCGGGCAGACAGAACGCAGAACGCCGATCAGGCTGTTCAGTTCATCCAGGTCGCCCATCGCCTGAATACGCGGGTGGTCTTTGCTGATGCGCTCACCACTCGCCAGTCCGGTAGTGCCCTGATCACCGGTTCGGGTATAAATTTTAGTTAAACGTGGCATGTGCTTTTTCCATCAATGCAAATAAGGAGCTTGAAATGCGATTCAACAACCTGAAAACGGGCCTTGTTGCCATCTTGTCAGTGATACTGACGGGTGCCGCCTTTGCCGAACAATGGAATGTGTCTTTGTGGGGCAAACGCCGGGCCTTCACGGAACATGTTGAAAAAATCGCCGAACTGGTTGAACAAAAAACGAACGGCGAGTTCACTCTGAATCTGTCTTACGGCGGTTTATCCAAAAATAAAGAAAACCTGGATGGTATTGCCATCGGTGCTTTTGAAATGGCTCAGTTCTGCGCCGGCTACCATGCAGACAAAAACCCGACGATTACGGTACTGGAACTGCCTTTTCTGGGTGTGCAAACCTTACAGCAGGAACGTGAATTATCACAGGCACTATATCAGCACCCGGCAGTGATCGCAGATATGGCGCGCTGGAATGCCACCTTGCTGATGCCGTCGCCTCTGCCGCAATACAACATTGTCGGTGTCGGCCCGGCACCAGCAACTTTAGCTGAATATCAAGGTTTACGTGTACGCGCCACTGGCGGCATTGGCAAAGCAATGCGCGCGGTGGGTGCCGTACCAACTTCCATGTCTGCCTCTGAAGTGCGCCAGGCACTGGATAGCGGCGTGGTTAAAGCTGTGGCGTTTGCACCACATGCGCATATGTCGTTCGGCACGATTGAATCCGGCACATGGTGGACGCAAAACCTGAATCCGGGCACCGTGAATTGTCCAGTGGTCGTGAATACCGATGCGCTGGCGGGTTTATCTGCTACCCACCGGCAGGCGCTGCTCGGTTCTGTAGACGCAGCACTGGATCATTATATTGCGACCTACAATGGCAAAACGATGGATGCCTGGGGTCCGGCGCTGACAGAACGCAATATTCGGACAATCCGTTATACCGAGGCTGAACTGGATGCGTTTCGTCAGCAGGTCGCAGGCCCGGCAGCTCAGGCCTGGATTCAAACCAACCGCGCCAGAGGGGTGCCTGCTCAGGCACTGTACGATTTTGTCACCAGCCTGATCGCGACACAATAATTCCGGATGCGCGACACCGGCAGGTCCTGATCTGCCAGTCGACGGAGATGAGGTATGACAGATTCTGTATCAGTTCACACAGATAACAGTCTGCTGAGTCGGGCGGATCAATGGCTGCACAAGCTCGAAACCGGCCTGGCACTGTGCAGTGGTCTGGCAATTTTCAGTCTGATGGTATTTGCTGTGGTATCTGTCGTAGGCCGGGCTTTGTTCGATCAGCCCCTGCCCGGTTATGTAGACTGGATCGAACAAATGATGCCGTTGGTTGCCATGCTGGGCATTGCGTATACCCAGCGGCATGGCGGGCATATTCGTATGGATCTGGTAATCGGGCGTTTGCACGGACGCCTGTTATGGCTGTTTGAATGCCTGACCAGCCTCGCCATTCTGGTACTGGTGGTATTTCTGATCTGGGGTGCCTGGGCACACTTCAGCCGCAGCTTTGACTGGGCGGCGCCCTGGTGGAGCCGCGATAGTTCGATGGATATCGGCATCCCGCTGTGGCCAGCCAAACTTTTGATTCCGGTGGCATTAACCAGCTTAGGCTTGCGGGTGATGTTGCAGATCGGCAGCTTTTTTAAAGCCCTGATACACAACGCAGACCGTCCTGTCGCTGTGCCTCTGAGCATGGATCACGCGACTCAGGCCAGCACAGCAACCGACTTCACGGTGCAGCTCCACCAGAACCCAGAGAAACAACGATGACCTCGGTCGAGATCGGACTGTGGGTATCCGCCGGCCTGCTGCTGCTGGTGATCATGGGGATGCGCGTCGCGTTTGCAGCGGCGCTGGCAGGCTTAATCGGTTTGGTATGGATTTTCTGGGCGAAAAAGGGATTCGATCCTACCGCTTTTGGCTGGGCGCTCATGGTCGCCAGCAAAATTGCCGGACAGGTACCACACTCAAAAATTTCGTCTCAGGCCCTGTCTCTGATACCCACCTTTATTCTGATTGGCTATCTCGCCTACCATGCCGGGCTGACCCGGTCTTTATTCGAGGCAGCTAAACGCTGGGTCGGCTGGTTACCTGGCGGCATGGCAGTGGCCACCGTCTTTTCAACCGCCGGGTTTGCCGCAGTATCCGGTGCCTCGGTGGCAACTTCAGCCGTATTTGCGCGCATTGCAATCCCGGAAATGTTACGCGTTGGCTATCACAAACAATTTGCCGCCGGGGTTGTCGCTGCCGGGGGTACGCTGGCCTCACTGATCCCGCCGTCGGCGATTCTGGTGGTGTATGCGATTATTGTGGAACAGGATGTCGGCAGGTTGTTATTGGCAGGATTTGTACCAGGTGCATTTTCTGCCCTGGTCTACGGTGTGCTGATCGTGGCCCTGGCTACCCTGCGACCAGACATCGGGCCACGGGTGACCGGCTACCGCTGGCAGGAACGTTTGCAGGCATTACCAGCCGCCTTCCCCATCGTTGCGGTAGTGCTGATCATTATTCTGTTTGTGTATAACCCGTTCGGTGATGCCTGGGGCACCCCGACCGAAGGCGGTGCAATCGGTGCCTTTATCGTGTTCTGTCTGGCCCTGCGCCATGGCATGCGGCTGAAACAACTGACTGAAGTGTTACTGGAATCCGCAAAGCTCGCAGTGATGATCTTCACCATCATCTGGGGCGTACTTATTTATGTACGTTTTCTGGGGTTTGCCGACCTGCCTGGCGCATTTTCTGACTGGATCACTTCACTAGACCAGAACCCGATGCTGACCCTGATACTGATCCTGCTGGCCTACGCAGTGCTGGGCATGTTTATGGACGCGATCGGCATGTTGTTGCTGACTCTGCCAGTGGTTTACCCCGCCGTGATGGCCCTCAATGGAGGTGAAGCAGTCACTGCAGCGGACAGTGTGTTCGGTATGTCCGGCCCGATGTGCGCTGTCTGGTTTGGCATTCTGGTGGTGAAGATGGCCGAATTCTGTTTAATCACCCCACCGATCGGCCTGAATTGTTTTGTGGTAGCCGGGGTCAGAGATGATTTGTCTGTGCAGGATGTGTTCAAAGGCGTCACACCCTTTTTTATTGCCGACGCAATTACGATTGCGCTGTTAATTACCTTCCCGGCGATTGTGTTATGGTTGCCCCGTCTGGCTCAGGGGAATTTCTGAAAAGACTGGCAATATCTCTTTTTCTGTGCAAGATACGAACAATGAAAATATGATCATCTTCCATTGTGTAGAAAATATTGTAATTGCTATATCTTCTGGCAGGAAAGCATCTCATCTTTTTACCGCAGAAACTTTATCAATAAGATAATCTGCAATATCATGTAAGTCAGAAATTGCCAGGTTAGATAATCTGGCGAACATTATCAGGCCACTACAGTGAGCGGCTGCGATCAAACCGGGATCGAATAAGCGTTTTGCTTTTTTATCAGCAATATCAATGTGATATGAATATAGAGGAATCCAAAGCATGAGTAAAAACCCAAAAGATTCATTACATGAACATGAAAATCACGCTGCTGAGCGTTTAGTGAAAGAGTTTGAAAGCCCACTAGGCGCTAAAAAGTTAGGGGATGAAGCCTACGAGCTTGTCAAACAAGAATTGACCAGTAAATAATAGAGTGCATCTCTGGCAATGTCTCGTCCTCAAATGTTTCTGATAGCTGGCGTTAATGGTTCCGGAAAGTCCAGTTTTACACGCAATATATTCAGAAAAGAGCCTGCGCTTAAAGTCATTGATCCTGATGCTATCGCAAAAGATATAACGGGTTCGTTTGCTATGGTTGATACCGAAGCAATGAGTGCTGGCCGCGCTGCATTATTAATGGTACAAGATTGTATCAATGGCAGACAGTCTTTACTTTGTCCACAACATTTTCAGAAGACACCTTCAAGCAATAGCGTCAATTTCAGGGTGTCGCGTTATCCCTCGTGAGATCTGGCGACGTCCATACCGCCAGATGAAACTCGGGACATGGCGACAACTATGTTTTGCCAAGGTACGCTTTGCGTACACCTACCCGATCATACTTCCTGGTGGTTCGCATGGCATAAGGGGGCTTCTAAAAACAGGGCGTTTCGTCCAGGATATGTAGTAGTCATGATTTTGTCCAATTCTCAAGCTGAAAATCATCTCGTAATAGCTGAATGTTTTCAAAAATATGATCATTACTCACCAGCACTATGCTTTCTGCAATCGCGGTGCTGGCCAGCATAAAGTCAACATCATGTCGTTTTATGGCATTTTTGGTAATGCCTGTTTGTGATTGGTACTGCTGTTTGAGCTGCCCAAAGAGGTCAGCACCTTGCAGGGAAAGAGGAACAACAGAAAACAGCGTTTCAATGGTATTTGTAAAGCCCAAAAACCGGGATTTATTTTCTACTGATTGACTGCAAAAATATCCATGTTTTAATTCATAAAAAGAAAGTATAGAGGCAAAAAAACGGTCATTATAATCAGCCCGTTTCAGTCGCGAAGATACCTGCTCAAAATATGGAGAATCTTGTTCAGAGAGGTAAGAAATAGTATTGGTATCCAGCAAGTAGTTCATGAAGGAACATCAACATCAACATCAAGGGGACTTCGCAATTCAAAAGTATCGCGAAAGTCACGAACATATCCCCGCAGTTCATCCCCAGCGCCATTACCGAGAAAATTTGACTCACCCAGTATTCGTGCTATTTTCGTTCCCTGGCTTTCCGGTTGTTCAGCATGAGCGAACACTTGTTGAAGCGTTTTTTGTGTTAGTCCACTCGCTTTTGCCTGGCGATGGTTTTTTTCTAATTGCTTCAAAAGCCTGAAACGTTCACCACCCATAGCCTGATATTGCTGGAGCGGTAACATCACGACAATGGACTCCCCTCGACTCGTAATCTCTACAGGTTCGGTCTGGGCTTTCCGGAGAATGGCCCCTGGTCGTTTATTCAGTTCAGTAGAAGAGATTTGTTTGAGTGTCACTTTTAAGGTCACCATAGTGCAAAAATGAAAGCTATACCTAAAATAGGTATTTTGGGTAAGTAATTTCACCCTAACTGATTTTAAATAGCTTTTCAAGTACAGATGATCCCAGGGCGCTCAGGAGGTATAACCCAGTTGCGCCAGGCTGTTTTCGTCATCTGACCAACTGTTTCTGACCTTTATCCAGACCTGCAAATGAACCCGGGTGTCGAAAAACCGGCACATCTGCTGGCGGGCAGCCGTCGCAGTTGCCTTCAGAGCCTGGCCTTGTTTGCCAAGCAATATCGCTCGCTGACTATCGCGTTCAACCCAGATGATCGCATGAATGCGATAACGATTCGGCTCAGCAACGAACTGTTCTATTTCAACGCTGGTCGCATATGGCAGTTCCTGATGGTAACGCCGGGTGATCTGTTCACGCAGGAGTTCAGCTGCAAAAAAACGCTCCGACCGATCTGTGATCTGATCTGACGGAAACAGAGGTTCGCACTGCGGCAACTGTTGTTCTATCGCCGCCGCTAGCGTGTCAACTTGTTTGCCAGAACGTGCTGAAACTGGCAGGATTGCAGCAAACGTATGTCGGTCAGCGAGTTGTTGCAGGAAGGGTAATAGAACAGCTTTATCAGGTACCCGGTCTATTTTATTGACAACAGCGATGCACGGCTGTCGACTGGCACGGATTCTGTTCAACACCAGTTCGTCTTCGTCCTGCCACTGTCGAGCCTGACAAACAAAAACAATCAGGTTCACATCATGCAATGCGGTTTGCGCGGTCTGGTTGAGGTAGTGGCTGAGTGCCTTACCCCGGCTGCGATGGATGCCCGGTGTGTCGATATACACCACTTGTGCCTGATCTGTGCTGCAAATGCCCAGAATCTGGTGACGTGTGGTCTGCGGTTTGTGTGAGGTAATGGCCAGCTTTTGCCCGGTCAGGCGATTCAGCAGAGTCGATTTACCGACATTTGGTCGACCAACCAGAGCGACATAGCCGCTGCGATGGGTGGTCGTCATGCGGATTGGAGCTGGTTCAGGGCGGCGGCGGCGGCGGCCTGTTCTGCTTTACGCCGGTTAGTACCGCGACCTGTCGTATGCAGGTCGGGTTTTGGGAGGTGACAACTGACCGTGAATGTCTGCTGATGCTGACTGCCACGGGTCTGTTGTATCTGATAGGTGGGTAATGGCAGGCCTTGTGCCTGCAGGTGTTCCTGTAATCGGGTCTTCGGGTCTTTCGCTTGTAAGGTGGTCACTGGGTTGTCCAGCGGATCGGCCAGTAATCGGTGGATCAGATCATGTGCTGCGGTCAGACCGCCGTCCAGATATACTGCGGCAATAATCGCTTCCACCGCATCCGATAAGATGGAGGTACGCTCTGCTCCGCCACTGTGGCGTTCACCCTGACCCAGACTGAGGACTGTGCCCAGTTCCAGTCGACGGGCAATCTCAGCCAATGTGTCTCCTCTGACCAGATGCGAACGCATCCGGGTCAGTTGGCCTTCGCGGATCTGATGCATCTGGTGATACAGATGGTCAGCGACGACAAACCCGAGCACAGCGTCGCCGAGAAATTCGAGTCGCTCGTTATGCGGCGCGTCCGCACTACGATGGGTGAGTGCTTGTTGCAGACGAGCCAGGTCACGAAATTGATAGCCCAGTTTATCTTGCAGCCGCTGCAATGGTTTGTCCTGGCGCGTCATGGACGTGTCACTGAATGAGGTGACCAATACGTTGCCAGTCAATCAGCCCTGGTACTTCCCAATCCCAGTTTAACCAGACCAGAAATGCCTGCCCGACCAGGTTCTGTTCCGGTACAAATCCCCAGCAGCGCCCATCATTGCTGTCGTCACGATTGTCGCCCATCACCAGGTAGTGGCCTGCCGGCACCGTTATCGTCCGGCTGGTCATGAAGGTGCAACCCGGGCTTGTATCCGGTACTCGTGGATTTACCAGAATCTCGTGGGTCACATCACCTGGCAATTGTTCCTCGCCGTGCCAGTAGCCCTGCGCACGCAGGCCGCTACCCGTGGCCTGATAGCGCCCGAGTGGTGTCAGTCTGACCGGCTCACCGTTGAGGATCACGGTTTTGTTCACATAACGTACCGTATCGCCCGGTACACCGATCACTCGTTTGATGTAGTCCAGTCGCTCGTTCTGCGGCCAGCGAAAGACGATCACATCGCCACGTTCCGGCTCACTGACGTCCAGCAGTTTTGTTTTCGTGACCGGCAGTCGCAGCCCATACATGAATTTGTTGACCAGAATAAAGTCACCAATCAGCAAGCTCGGCATCATAGAGCCGGATGGAATCCGGAATGGCTCGACCGCAAAGCTGCGGACCAGTAGTACGATCAGGAACACCGGCAGAAATGATCGGGCATTTGCCACCAGATAGGGCGCTGCCTGCAGTGTCGCTGGTTTGCCATGCAGGAGACGGTAGGGCAGCCAGACCAGTGCACTGACCAGGGTACCGACTACCAGGGCGTGTTCAATCCCAAAGGTCAGAATCAGCCAGATCAGCAGCGCAAAAAAAGCGACGAGCAGAAGACGTTGCATACAAACTCGGGAGTGGAAGTAAGGTGGGGTTCGCGTTCAGTGGCGGGCCTTACGCTGCTGATGGCGGCGCAGGCGATACAAGGCAGTGATCGGGCCAGACAGGCCATACACTAGAAACAGGGTAAACAGAATGGGGGCGGGGCGGGTCAGGAGTGCCGCCAGGGCCAGCATGATTACTACTGCGCTGATAAACGGCACTTTTCCTTTAAAGTCGATCTCTTTAAAGCTGTAATAACGAATATTACTGACCATCAGCAAACCAACCAGAACTGTCAGGATCGCGATCAGCCAGTCCAGTGCTTCACCAGGATGACCACTGCTGTCGATAATCCAGACTGTTCCGGCCAGCACAGCAGCCGCAGACGGGCTGGGCAAGCCGGTAAAATATTTTTTATCACCGGTCTGAACGGTGTTAAAACGTGCCAGCCGCAGGGCAGCAGTCGCGGTATAGATAAACGCAACAAACCAGCCCAACTGACCCAGGCCGGTCAGGGCCCACTGCTGCACCAGCAGAGCAGGCGCCAGGCCGAATGCGATCAGATCAGACAAGCTGTCGTATTCGGCCCCGAATGCAGTCTGCGTCTGGGTCAGACGCGCGACACGCCCATCCAGGCCATCCAGCACGAACGCAATGAAGATTGCAATCACTGCCTGATCGAAATGACCTTCAATTGCCGCTGAGATCGCATAAAATCCGGCAAACAGCGCAGACGTGGTAAACAGGTTCGGCAGCAGATAGATGCCTCGTTTCTGTTTGTGGCTGGCCTGTGGCATGGTTAGTTTTTGTCTTTGTCGACGATTTTCTGAATCCAGGGCATCATCGCACGTAATTGCGCACCGACCTGTTCTATCGGATGGGCAGCATTGTTACGTCGGTGTGCAGTCATTTCCGGGTAGTTGGTCTGTCCTTCCAGAATAAAGCGTTTCGCATAGTCACCCGTCTGGATGCGATGCAGCGCATCCCGCATTGCCTGGCGGGACTCTGCATTGATCACCTGCGGACCGGTCACATATTCACCATATTCCGCATTGTTTGAGATCGAATAGTTCATGTTGGCGATGCCGCCTTCATACATCAGATCCACAATCAGCTTCAGTTCATGCAGACATTCAAAATAAGCCATCTCCGGGGCATAACCCGCTTCTGTGAGTGTCTCAAATCCGGCTTTCACCAGTTCAACCGCACCACCGCACAGCACGGCCTGTTCACCGAACAGATCGGTTTCGGTTTCATCTTTGAAGGTCGTTTCAATAATGCCGGTACGCCCACCACCGATCGCTGCGGCATAAGAGAGCGCAATCTGTTGCGCCTGTCCACTTGCATCCTGTGCAATGGCGATCAGATCCGGAATGCCACCGCCTTTGGTATATTCATTACGTACTGTATGACCAGGCGCTTTCGGCGCAATCATGATCACATCCAGATCAGCACGCGGCACAATCTGGTTATAGTGAATCGCGAAGCCATGCGCAAAGGCCAGGGTCGCTCCTGATTTCAGGTTCGGTTCGATCTCATCCCGGTACAGTTGTGCCTGAAATTCGTCCGGCGTCAATACCATCACCAGATCGGCATCTGCGACTGCTTCGGTGACACTTTTTACACTAAGCCCGGCTGCCTGTGCTTTCGCAGCAGAACCGGAACCAGCGCGCAGACCGACACACACAGACACACCAGAATCATGCAGGTTATTCGCATGCGCGTGGCCTTGTGAGCCATAGCCTAAAATCGCCACTTTACGGTTTCTGATCAAACTGAGGTCACAGTCCTGGTCGTAATAGATATTAATTGCCATAGTCGTTTATCCTGTATCTGTGTGGTGTTCTGTTTAAGAGGAAGCAACCAGTTTACGCCCGCGGGCAACGCCCAGAGCACCGGAACGTATTGTTTCCAGTATCGCGCTGTCATCCAGTGTGTCGATGAACGCATTCAGCTTGGCGCTGTCGCCGGTGATTTCGATCACATAGTGGGTATGTCCGACATCAATGATCCGGCCACGAAAGATATCCGCCAGCCGTTTCATTTCGGTGCGCATCGGGCCTTCGGCACGCACTTTGACCATCATCAGTTCGCGCTCAATGTGCACGCCTTCGGTCAGATCCACCACCCGGGTGACGTCTACCAGTTTGTTCAGTTGTTTCGTGATCTGTTCGATCACCTGATCACTACCCTGTGTGACCAGGGTAATCCGTGACAGAGTCGGGTCTTCTGTCGGTGCAACAGTGAGTGATTCGATGTTATAGCCGCGCGCTGCAAATAAAGTTGCCACACGCGCCAGCGCGCCAGCGGTATTTTCCAGCCAGACCGAAATGATGTGTCGCATCAGGCCAGCTCCCGTTCGGTGGTCAGATTCGGTGACAGGTGCATTTCATGATGGCCTTTGCCAGCAGCGATCATCGGATATACGTTTTCTGACGGGTCAACCACAATATCCATGAATACCAGCCGGTCTTTCTGCGCAAATGCCTCGCGATAGGCATCTTCCAGATCAGCCGGATCAGTGACCTGCATCCCGATATGCCCGAAGCTTTCGGCCAGCTTGCAGAAATCCGGCAGGGCATCAACATATGAGTGTGAATAACGGCTGTCGTAAAAGAATTCCTGCCACTGCCGCACCATGCCCATGTAGCCATTGTTCAGCAACACAATTTTGACTGGCAGATCATATTGTTTGCAGGTTGCCAGTTCCTGAATACACATCTGGATGCTGGCTTCACCCGTGACACAGGCGACCGTTGCATCCGGAAACGCCTGTTGTACGCCCATTGCCGCTGGCAGACCAAAACCCATGGTGCCCAGACCACCCGAGTTAATCCAGCGACGTGGCTGGTCAAACGGGTAGAACTGGGCAGCAAACATCTGGTGCTGGCCAACATCTGAAGTCAGATAAAAATCGTGGTCGCGAGTCACCCGATACAGGGTCTCGACAGCAGCTTGCGGTTTGATAATGGTATCGCTTGATTGATAAGCCAGAGAGCGGACAGCACGCCATTCATCAATCTGGCGCCACCAGGTATCTAACGCCGCCTGGTTGATCTGTGCCTGCTGTGGCCTGAGTCGCGCATTGATGTCATTCAGCACCTGACTGACCTGACCGACGATCGGAATATCAACCCGGACTGTTTTGGCAATGGAAGCCGGATCCACGTCTATGTGAATGATCTTGGCATCGGGACAGAATTGAGCTACCTGACCAGTGACCCGATCATCAAAACGGGCACCGATCGCGATCAGCAGATCCGTCTCATGCATCGCCATATTCGCTTCGTAGGTACCATGCATCCCGAGCATGCCGAGAAACTGCGCATCAGTTCCGGGATAAGCACCCAACCCCATTAAGGTACTGGTAATCGGAAAACCGGTCAGCCTGACAAACTCACGCAGCGTATCTGATGCCTCACCCAGAATCACGCCACCACCAGTGTAGATGACGGGCTGTTTTGCCTGCAGAATGAGTTCAACCGCTTTTTGCGTCTGACCAGTATGGCCTTTCACCATCGGGTGATACGAGCGCATGTCCGGGGTCTCCGGATAACGATACGGAATCCGTGTGCCAGGGTCGGTGATGTCTTTCGGAATATCAACGACCACTGGTCCGGGCCGACCGGTCGCAGCGATATAAAATGCTTTCCTCAGGGTGTCGGCAATATCTTCCACGCGCTTGATCAGAAAGTTATGTTTAACACAGGGACGTGTGATGCCAACCGTATCCACTTCCTGAAATGCATCTGAGCCGATCACTGGCGAGGGAACCTGACCGGTGATCACCACCATCGGCACAGAATCCATATGTGCTGTCGCAATGCCAGTGACCGCGTTTGTCGCTCCTGGCCCGGAGGTAACTAGTACCACACCGGTTTTGCCGGTAGCACGAGCATAGCCGTCAGCGGCATGGGTTGCGCCTTGTTCATGCCGAACCAGGATATGCTGCATCTGATCCTGCTGAAACAGGGCGTCATAAATATGTAATACAGCGCCACCCGGGTAACCCCAGATATATTCAACACCCTCGTCCCGCAGTGCCTGCACAACGATTTCGGCACCACTCAGTTGCACGTGATTGTCTCCTTCGGCGTCGTTAAGTCCAGTTGATATCGGCATATTTTCTTGCGTAAAGTGGTCCGGCTGATACCCAGAATGTCGGCAGCCTGACTCTGGTGTCCATCGGTATAAGACAAAGTACAAGCCAGTAAAGTTTGTTCTACCTGCGTCATTACCTGCTGATACAACTGATCAGGTGCTGCACCCGCCAGTTGCGCAAAATAATCTGTTAACACTGCCTGTACCTGTCGGCCAATAGCAGTCTCTCCTGATTGTGATTGAGGCATCAGTCTGTGATAGTCGCAAGAGAAGAATCTGATCTGCTATAGCAAGACAGGATAATAGCAGGCGAAAACGCTGGAATTATAGCGTTGAACAAATCACCTTGCAGAAGTTATTGCCCTGCTTCACGAGGCAGTAATGGCACCATATCGGATCAGCATGCTATCTGTCAGGTATGCTGGAAATCAGTATAATCTGCCAGCGACAACGATTTCTGACCTTAACGGCACTATGTGAGGTAACTGATGGCAGCACTGCAACCACCGATTTGCGATTTTGATCGCCCGGCGCCCGATTTTTGTTTGCCTGGCGTGGATGGGCGCACCTGGTCTCTGGCCGAATGCATGGGGCCGAAAGGCGTGCTGGTGATGTTTATCTGTAACCATTGCCCCTATGTGCAGGCGGTGCTGGATCGGATTGTACGGGATACCAATGAACTCAAGTCACTAGGCATTCACAGTGTCGCTATCATGTCAAATGATGTGGTCGCTTATCCGGCAGATGCGTTTGACAAGATGCAGGTGCTGGCACAACAGATACCATTCGATTTCCCGTATCTGTGGGACGAAACACAAGCAGTCGCCAAAGCATACGAAGCTATTTGCACACCAGACTTTTTTGGCTTTAATGCAGCAGGTCTGCTGCAATACCGGGGCCGGTTAGATGCAAGCCGGGTTCAGGCAGCCAGCCCCGATGTGCGTCGTGATCTGTTCCTGGCTATGCAGCAGGTAGCTGAAACACAACGCGGACCACAGGAACAGATCGCAAGCATCGGCTGCTCCATTAAATGGCATGATGATACCTTGTAATTTCAGGTAACCCTGCACTCATTCCGAACTCTCTGCTTTACCGGATATTCACTCATGTCAGCAGCGGCTTCTGCCTTGTTAACTCAGATCGAATCACCACACGAGCTGCGTCAGTTAGATCGTGCACAATTGCCGTTCCTGGCACAGGAAGTGCGCGATTTTCTGCTGGCCTCCGTATCGCAGACCGGCGGTCACCTGGCGGCTGGTCTGGGTGTGGTCGAGCTAACAGTGGCGCTGCATTATGTGTTCAATACACCAGATGACCGACTGATCTGGGATGTGGGGCACCAGGCCTATCCACATAAAATTCTGACCGGACGCCGCGAGCAGATGGCGCAGTTGCGCCGGAAAGACGGCTTGTCCGGTTTTTTACGCCGGGCAGAATCACCCTACGACACATTCGGAGCCGGTCATTCCAGCACTTCCATCAGCGCCGCACTCGGCATGGCCGTTGCCGCCCGGGCACAGGGCATACAACGCGAACATATTGCTGTGATCGGCGATGGTGCTCTGTCAGCCGGCATGGCATTTGAAGCGATGAATCATGCCGGTGTGCTGGATGGCGATCTGCTGGTCGTGCTGAATGACAACGACATGTCGATTTCACCACCGGTTGGCGCAATCAGCCATTATTTGGCACGCTTGTTATCCGGGCGCTTGTATAACCGGCTGCGCCAGGGCAGTAAACAAGTACTGGACAAGGTACCGCGTGTGAAAAAATTCGCGCACCGGTGGGAAGAGCATATGAAAGGGATGCTGATCCCCGGCACCTTGTTTGAAGAATTAGGCTTCAATTATATTGGCCCGATTGATGGGCACGATCTGCCATTATTATTGGATACCCTGAGTAATATGCGGGAAATGCGCGGCCCGCGTTTTCTGCATGTTGTCACCCAGAAAGGACACGGCTATGCCCCGGCAGAAGCGGCACCGGTCGCCTATCACGGTGTCACTCCGTTTAATCCGGATACCGGCAAGCTGGACAAAAAATCAGCAGGTCTGACTTACACGAAAATCTTCTCAGACTGGATCTGCGATTTGGCGGCACAGGATGAGCGGGTGTTTGCCGTCACCCCGGCGATGTGTGATGGCTCCGGGCTGGTCGAATTTGCACAACGCTTTCCGGAGCGGTATCACGACGTCGGGATCGCAGAGCAACATGCGGTCACCTTTGCCGCCGGGCTGGCATGTGAAGATCAGAAACCCGTCGTGGCAATTTATTCGACTTTCTTACAACGTGCGTATGATCAACTGATCCACGACGTTGCCTTACAGAATCTGGATGTCACCTTTGCCGTAGACCGGGCCGGGCTAGTCGGCGCCGATGGCGCAACGCACGCCGGCAGCTTCGACCTGAGCTATGCTCGCTGCATTCCGAACCTGGCGATCCTCGCCCCTGCGGATGAAGCCGAATGTCGGGCATTATTACAAACGGCCTACGAGCATAATGGTCCGGCATTAGTGCGCTATCCACGTGGCACTGGGCCAGGCACAGTGCCGGATACCGCACTGACTACCCTGCCCTGGGGCAAGGCAGAACAGCGACGGAAAGGACATCAGGTAGCGATTCTGGCGTTCGGTACGATGCTGACCCAGGCATTGGCTATCGCCGACGCACTGGATGCCACGGTCATCAACATGCGCTTTATCAAGCCACTGGATACGGACCTGATTCAACAGTTAGCGGCAACCCACAGGTTACTGGTCACACTGGAAGAAAATGCACTGGCAGGCGGAGCCGGTTCAGCGGTCAATGAATGGTTACAGGCACAAGGGATAGAGGCGCAGATCCTGAATTTCGGTCTGCCTGACCGATATATCGAACAGGGAACGCAACAGGAACAACTGACAGAGGCGGGATTGGATGTGCCACAGATGTTGGCGGCAATAGAAAAGATGCTTGGCGGGACAGACTGAGGTTGTGTGGTACCGAGGGCGAGACTCGAACTCGCAAGCCCGTAAGGGCGGGGGATTTTGAATCCCCTGTGTCTACCAATTCCACCACCCCGGCTTATTATTCAGCCACTATAACTGACCAGATAACGAAACGCAACGATGCGCTTAGCAGATTTTGATTTTGACCTGCCGGATGAACTGATCGCCCAACATCCGCCAGCTGAACGCACCGCCAGTCGCTTATTACAACTGGATGGTGCTACCCTGACAGACCGGCAATTTACTGATCTGCCGCATCTGATCCGACCAGGAGACTTACTCGTCTTCAATAACACCCGGGTGATGGCTGCCCGGTTATACGGACGTAAAGCGACTGGTGGCCAAGTTGAAATATTGATCGAACGACTACTGGGGTCAGACCACGCACTAGCACATATCCGCGCCAGTAAGGCACCGCTGCCGGAAAGCACCCTGATCGTCGGAGAGACCACCTTACGAGTCATGGGTCGGCAGGAACATTTGTTTGAACTGGTACTGGAAAATGGTGCAGATTTTGCGCAACTGATGAACACTCACGGGCATGTCCCGCTACCACCCTACATTCAGCGACCGGATGCCGCACTGGATGCAACACGTTATCAGACCGTGTATGCCAGCCAGCTGGGCGCTGTTGCCGCACCCACTGCCGGACTGCATTTTGATCAGGCACTGCTGGCCCGATTACGTGCACAAGGTATACACACCGCAGAAGTGACCCTGCATGTCGGCGCCGGTACCTTCCAGCCAGTCCGGGTTGAACAGATAGAAACACACCAGATGCATGCCGAATGGCTGGAAGTGAATGCTACCATGTGCGAGCAGGTCGCCAGCACCCGCGCACGCGGTGGTCGGGTGATTGCCGTCGGCACTACTAGTGTGCGTAGCCTGGAAACAGCCGCCGCCAGTGGCCAGTTACAGCCCTATACCGGAGATACCCGGTTGTTTATCCGGCCTGGCTACCGGTTCCGGGTAGTAGATCAGTTATTAACCAACTTCCACCTGCCACGCTCCACCCTGCTGATGCTGGTCTCAGCATTCGCCGGTCGCAACGCGATTCAACGTGCCTATGCCCATGCAGTGCAACAACGATATCGCTTTTTCAGCTACGGTGATGCAATGTTGCTGACCCACGATCCGCAGGCAGTAGCAGCATGAAATTCCAGGTACAACGCACAGATGGCTATGCACGGCGCGGACAGGTACAACTGGCACGTGGTTCAATAGATACCCCGACATTCATGCCAGTCGGCACCTATGGCACCGTCAAAGCGATGACGCCGGAAAATGTCGCAGCAACCGGTGCGCAGATCCTGCTCGCGAATACATTTCACCTGTGGTTGCGGCCTGGTACAGAGATCATCCGGCAGCATGGCGATCTGCACGATTTTATGCACTGGCCCGGCCCGATTCTGACTGACTCAGGTGGGTTTCAGGTCTTTTCTTTGGGAAAATTGCGTAGAATCACCCCCGAAGGCGTACATTTTCGCTCGCCGGTCGATGGTGCAAAGGTCTTTCTGAGTCCGGAAGAATCGATGCGGATACAAGCCGCACTGGGTTCAGATATCGTGATGTGTTTTGACGAATGCACCCCCTACCCGGCCACCGCACAAGCTGCCCGCGAATCCATGACCTTATCTCTGGACTGGGCCGAGCGCAGCAAAATTGCCCATGCTGACAACCCGAATGCCCTGTTCGGCATCGTGCAGGGCGGCATGTACCCACACCTGCGCGAAATCTCACTGACCGGCTTACAACAGATCGGGTTTGATGGCTATGCCGTGGGCGGATTGTCAGTCGGCGAACCAGCAGCAGAGCGCTGGCGTGTACTGGATGCCTTGGCAGACCAGTTACCACCTGACGCACCGCGCTACCTGATGGGGGTCGGTACACCCGCCGACATTGTGGAATCAGTCTGGCGCGGCATTGATATGTTTGATTGCGTCATGCCGACCCGCAACGCACGCAATGGTTATCTGTTCGTCCAGTCAGGCATCATTCGCATCAAGAATGCACAATACAAACAGGACACCAGACCATTAGATCCGACTTGTGATTGTTATACCTGCCAGCATTACAGCCGGGCCTATCTGCATCACCTGTACCGTTGCCAGGAAATCCTGGCAGCACACCTGCATACGTTGCACAACCTGCATTATTACCAGAGACTGATGCGGGGAATCCGCGCAGCAATTGCAGCAGGCGATTTTGCTGCCTTTCGTGCTGATTTTTATGCCCAGCAAATGCCTGATCGCTGAATCTGATCAGGCATTTTACTCTCCAGGATAGTAGCTTTTATCAGCACCATACCTTACGCTATTCCCAAAGTTTACCCAGAAGGTGCTTGAATATCGTGCAAGATATGGTGGCTCTTTGCTATATCTGTTTTAATCAGATATTGATGCTTTGTGGAATTTTGGAAGGCCGTAAATAGTGGTATTTACGGTTGCCAGGCTCAGATGGCTTACCTGTATCTGCCCCCTCTCTTTTTTCAATCATTGTTTCAATTTCTTTTAATCGGTTATTAAACTCCTGTAGATGATCGCAAACTGCTGTGTCATTGGCAAAATATACTTCTGGTTTCGGTGTCGGGTCAGAGGTATTGGGATGATATTCACCCAGCTTAGTGTAACGCACACTGGATAACAACTGTAGTACATTCATCACTGCTTCAAATTGATCTTTATTCGGCAGATAAGGCGTAATATCCGGGTTGTTATCTTTAAAAAAGTCATAATAAATGCCAGCAGGTAATGTTGCGCCATAGTCCGCTTGCGGGAAGTTGACTGCCGCATGTTGTACTGAGGCGGTGAAAATAATCGATGTTATAGCCTGAATCAGATAAGTACGGGTGTATATTTCACCTGCTACGGTTGTTTTTTTATCTTCATCATATTCACCAAAGCCGAGAATATTCCCTTGCTCTACCACTGTTTTTGCCCAGGCTTGAAGTGCACAGTCATCCAGAACAGCAGCATTGCTCGTGTAGTGCACACATACATAGCCAGCAACCCACTGTGTGATTGCATTCCATAATTCGCAGGCATCTTCCAGATAAGGGTAGCTAAAGTTGAGGTCATCCTTATCCTTCTTCCATGAGTATGCTTTCAAAATGTAGACTGCTTCATTATGATCAGCTAGCTTCAATTCATTAAAATGACCGACTCCCCTTCTTTTAATATCTCTCGGAAATAAATTTTTATTGAAGAAGTTTTGGTCTTTTTTACCATCAGGAGATATTCCGAAAGCTTCCTGCGCAATCAACTTGACATTGGATTCCATGGTGCCGGAAAAATTCAGATCAAAAACACCGCCATGCTCAATCTCTGAGCTGGTGTTAATCAAATCAGTTGTAGCAAAATCATTGATATTAATCGTACCTTCAAAGTGTGGCCTCAGTAAAATACTGAGTGGATGACTGTCTTTGGGTAAGCACATGCCAGCAGCTACTGCAAATGCTTCAACATACAAATGTGTTCTGCCAAGATGGGTAACTAGCTCATGGTAATTAATATCAGCATTCTGCACGATATATTTAGCGATCTCCCACTTTTTTGCGCCTTTAAGCACCAGTTCCGACTCAGTCGACCCATTAGCGCAACGCCTTACCTGAATAGCAACAGGCTCAAGATGATTGTTGTTGGCTTTGAACAGCGCTTTCGGAAAATAAACTAGGCGCTCCTTACGCCCTTCGGAATTTGCAGCACTATGATCATTATCTTCTAGCATCTTCAAACTAGAGTAGTCTGTTACATAATATTTTTCACGATCAGGTTCTTCGCTATTGAATATCAGTTTTTCAAAGTTCTCATCTTTTGGTAATACTTTTCTCAACATGCATGGGTTAACACCACCTACCCGTTGAAAGGCAAAGTCCTCATCTTCAATTTCAACGAAAATTTTTTCTTCAGGTGTTTCGAACCATTTTTTAAGCCACGATGGCAATACCCACGATGTTATTTTATGCCATACCTCTTCTGCTCCTTCTCCTACTTTTTCTGCGGCTTCTAATCCTACATTTTTTCCAACCTTTATTATCCAGGCAGTTGTTGGATGCCAATCGGCTGACCCAGGCAAGCTGGAAAAACGCTTCATAAGACCTATAGCATGACTGATATTTTTACCTGTGAACAGAAGGTGAAAGCCGAAATCAGTGGTTTTCATTGAGCCAGTATCCTGTAACCCAAGACCCTTTAAGGTCAACCCTTTTTCTTCACGTTTACCGGATGAATATTCCCATGATATAGGTTTATCATGAGTATACTTATAGATTGTTTTTTCCACTGCCTCTTTCTCTCCACAATTATTTTTTTCAGATGAAGTTACATTACTCATGATTATTTTCCTTAAAAATTAATTTTTTAGTTTTGTGGCCACTACAGTCACTGATAGTTGTAAGTTTAAAAGTTATGTATTTTTGTTTTACCTCCTGTATCGTCTTGTGGTGATCTGATAATCCCGTACCATTTGATAAGGTTATGTACCCAGTACACGCAACACTTCTTCGTAAGAAGTTTTGTGTTGCCGCACCAGAGACATCGCTGAGTCAATCAGGGCCGGGGTCTGTTGACGCACATGGCCCAGCATCGTGGCTTCGCTCGCTTCGGCATGGATGTGGCCACGCAGAATATCGTCCATTGTGATCAGTTCATACACCCCGATCCGGCCGAGATAACCACTCTGATTGCAGGTGTCGCAACCTTTTGGTCGCAGCAGGGAGTTACCAGCACGAATGCCCAAACGTTCCCGTTCAGCTACGTCCGGCTGATAGGTTTCAGCACAGGTACACAACTGACGTACCAGCCGCTGGGCCAGGATACCGGACAGACTGGAGGCCAGCAAAAACGGTTCCACTCCCATATCACGTAAACGGATGACTGCCCCGATGGCTGTGTTGGTATGTAGCGTGGAAAAGACCATATGACCGGTCAGACTCGCCTGCACTGCGATCTCTGAGGTCTCGCCATCGCGAATTTCTCCGACCATCACCACATCCGGATCCTGGCGCAGAATTGCTCGCAGGCCGTGCGCGAAACTCATGCCGATTTTGGCGTTGATCTGCGCCTGGTTGATGCCTTCCAGGTCATATTCAATCGGATCTTCGACCGTCATGATGTTGCGGCGATGATCATTTAAACGGGTCAGTGCAGCATATAAGGTGGTTGTTTTTCCCGATCCGGTCGGTCCTGTCACCAAAAACATGCCGTGTGGCTTCCGGATAATCTGATCCAGTTGCCGCTCAAACTGTGACGGCATACCCAGATCACGCAATTGCAGCCGCCCGGCACTCTTGTCCAATAAACGCAGAACGGCCCGTTCGCCAACACCAGACGGCATGGTCGAAACCCGCACATCAACCTGGCGACGGCCCAGCCGTAATGCGATCCGACCATCCTGCGGCAGTCGCTTTTCCGCAATATCCAATCTTGCCATCACTTTGATACGCGAAATCAGCAAAGGCGCCAGGCTTCTTTTACTGCGCATCATTTGTTGCAGTTCGCCATCCACCCGCATTCTGACGCGTAAGTAATCTTCATATTGTTCAATATGCAGATCAGACGCGTTCATCTGTACCGCTTTGGTAAACAGGGCGTTTAATAAGCGAATAATCGGCGCATCTTCTATGCTGTCCAGCAAATTTTCCGGCTGGTCGTTCAGTTCACCAACCAGTCGGTCAAAATCCAGCGTAACCGCATCACTGATTTCGTCGATTGCTGTCATTGCCTGATTTGCGCTGCTGTCTTGCTGAATCTGTAGCCGTTGAGCAAAAGTTTCTGCATCCAGGCGCCGGATACGTCCGTAACAGCCGGCACGACGCTGTGCTTCCTGCAATGCACGGAGTGATGTATCAGTACGGCAAATTAGTGTCAAATCTCCTTTTTCTGAATAATCCAGCAAGACTCCATGGCGTTCAGCATATGCCAGGCTGATACCTGACGTCTCAGCAGCGTCCAGTTCGTTCATGTCGGCTGCCATCGCTATTTACCTGAATTAAACAGGTTTATCAGTCCACCAGTTTCTCTTTGTTGCGGATCGGGCACACTGATGCCGGTCGTCGTCTGCAGCGATGGGCGGGTTGCAGAGCGCGCATTTTGTGTCGGCTGCTTCTGCGTTTTACCAGGCGAAGATGGTTTGGCTGTGGGCGCAGGTACCTGCTGAATTTTATGGCGTACTGATGCAACTTCCGGCACCACATGCTGCTCGTGCATTGGTTGCTGGTATTGGTATATAACAGGTGCCGGAGAAGCAGAGAGGCTTGTTGCATCAGTCCGCAAACGGCTTCTCACCTGCTCCTGTGCTGAAACAACAGCAGAGCTATCCTGGCGTACGAATGATGAGGTACCTGGCACTGATAAATTATCCGGGATCTGATTGGCTTCAGACGATGATGCAGGCGCGTCAGGCCGAACCACAGGTTGCAGAGTGACGTTGTCTGATCCGGCAAACGACGCTGCTGATATCTGATTTTGATAAATAATTGAAGTCTTTGGCCTGACTTTCTCAGACACTATCGATTGGAGCAATAGTGGTCGTTTAGTGGCAGCCCGTGTTTTTGCTTGTGATTTGTTTAACATGTTTGTGGCTGGTGACGAAGCATTTGCACTGTCCTGCCGCACAAATGACGAGGTGCCGGGCACCGATGACTGATTTGGAGTCTGGTTCGCCTCAGACGGCAATGCAGGCACTTCACGTTGAACCACAGGTTGCTGAGTAGCGTTGCTCGATCTGACAGGTGACGTTGCAGGCGTCTGGTTTTGATAAGTCATTGAAGCCGGTGGACTGTTGCTCTCAGGCACCACAGGTTGCAGTAACAACGAACGTTTGGTTGTGGATATCAGTGTCTCTGCTTCTGCTCGTGCACGACCCGGAATCTGTTCTGTCTCAAACTGCGTATAGTCTGATAACGGGAGAGTTGTTTTTTGCTTCGCTCCGGCCGGTTCATCACGACTCGTCGCACGATTTTCCAGTAGTGGAATCTCATCACGAGATAATAAATCTGACCCAGCCCGATATCGCTCCAGTTGCTGATCCCGTATACCGGCATACCGCTGTTCACTCAAGGCACGACTACTCTCCGCATCGCGCAGAATTTTAGGCCGGATAAAGATCATCAGATTGCGCTTTTCTTTCGTTGCCTCACGATAATTAAAAAGCTGGCCCAGCACCGGGACATCACCCAGCATCGGCACTTTGACCTGACTTTCACGCAAGGTATCGTCAACCAGGCCACCCAGTACCAGAATGTTGCCATCTTCCACCACAACACTGGTTTTAATACTCCGTTTGCTGGTGACCAGATCGCTGGCACCAAACTGAGCAGCTGCTCCAGGCAGCAGGTTAGAAATTTCCTGATCAATATCCAACCGGATCGCCGAGCCCTGGTTAATCTGCGGCGTGATTTTCATCTTCAGGCCGACGTCGTTGCGCTGAATGGTCGTGAACGGATTATCTGCCCCGGAACTGCCGCCAGTGCCGGTATAAGAGCCAGTGACAAAAGGAACTTCACGTCCGACGTTAATTTCAGCCTCAGCATTATCCAGCGTAATCAGACTCGGGGTTGAGATGATATTTGCATCCCCGTCATTCGCCAATGCCCGCGCCAGTATGCCGATATTCAGGCCTCTGCCGGCCTTCATCAGTCCCACCAGGTTGCCTTGTTGTAAAGCAGTCGCTGCCAGTGTGCTTGCCCCACTCAACTGCACCAGATCTTCGTGCCCGGCCAGCCACTGAATACCTAGACTACGTGCCTTGTCGTCAGACATTTCAACAATCAGGCTTTCGACTAATACCTGCGCGCGCCGTACATCCAGTGCCTGAATCACTGCCTGAATTTCAGTGTGCTGATCCGGACCAGCGGTAATCAGTAGTGCATTCATATCTTCGTCAGCCTGAATACTGACCTGACGTTCTGTTGCAGTCCGGTTTTTTGTACTTTTACTGCCCTGATATTTTTCAGCCAGGGTACTGCGTAATACCTCTGCCAGATCAACTGCCTTGGCAAACTTCAGATAGACCACCCGGGTTTCCCCCTGGTGTGCGACCGGGGTATCCATCTGCTCTACCAGATGACGCAACCGCTTCAATACTTGTTTACTACCCGTCATCAGCACGGTGTTAGAACGATCATCTGCAGCCAGTTTAATGTCGCCGGCAGCAATGCCCTCACTGAAGACACTGCCTTTACCTTTGCCGCTGCCACTCAGTAACGGTTGCAATGTTTTGATGACCTGTGAAGCTGCTGCATGTTGCAACCTGACTGCTGCCAGGCCCATGTCTTCCTGCACATCCAACCGACGGATAATCTCAATCAGACGCCTCAGGCGGCGGCTGGTATCCGAAATCACGAGCGTATTCGAACTGGAGTGCGCTGATAAATGACCGTTTTTGGAAACCAGTGGTTTTAATGCCGGAACCAGTTGTGTCGCCTTGACATTGTTCACCGGAACAACCTGCACCTGCATCTGACTGTTATTGGCAGTCTGCGAATCCAGTGGCGCACCACGCACCCCTTCGTTCTCAGGCAGAATATTGACGATACCACCTTCTTCCAGTGCAACATAACCATGCACTTTCATGATAGACAAAAAGATGTCGTACACTTCTTCTGGCTCAACCGGGGTGGATGACACCAGAGTGACTTTACCTTTTACCCGCGGATCGACAATAAAATTTTTGCCGGTAATGCCGGAAACCATATCAATAACTGAGCGGATATCAGCATTTTTCAGATTCAAACTGACCGGCTGGGCCCAGGCGAGCAGACTTGAAAAAGTTAAAGCAAAGGCTGTGCAGCAACTCAACAGACGAGTTTTTGTCACTCAGAATTCTCCGGTTTGTTTTAAGAACAAATCAAATCTGTTCGCTGGATATCAAGGATGAAGCTGGCCCATCGCAGCACGGGCAAACGTATGTTTGACGTATGGCAGATGATCAAATGCCAGCAAGCCGATGTTTCTGGCCCATTGCAGGCTGCGCAATGGGCTGGTGAATAGCCGTACCAGACCATCAGTTGCCCGCGCAAGTTGCTGATGCTCCCGCTGACAAATGTGCTGATACTGACTGAGGCAGTCAACACTACCGATATCCCGGCCCGCGCGATGCGCGGATAACAGGGTATCAGCCAGCGTGTTCAGGTCGCGCAGACCCAGGTTAAAGCCTTGTCCGGCAATCGGATGTAACGTATGTGCCGCATTGCCAATAATTGCAGTCCGTTCAGCGATAATCTGTTGTGCCCGGGCAAACCTAAGCGGATAGCTATGGCGTTGGCCGACACGCTGAAAAGTACCAAGACGATAACCGAACTGTCGCTGAAATGCGGCGCAAAATTGTGTTTCATTATATTGCTGTACATCCGCATGCTGATCCGGGCGTAGTGTCCAGATCAGAGTACAGTGCCCGGCCTGGTGTGGTAGCAAAGCAACCGGACCAGCAGGAGTAAAACGCTGCCAGGCGGTATTCGCATGTGGTCGACCTGGTGTGATGCTGGCTACCATCGCCATCTGATGATAATCCCAGCCCGTTGTGGGAATTTGTAATTGTTGTCGTAAAGTGGAGTCACTCCCGTCAGCAGCCACCAACAAACGAGCGGATAACTGCTCTTCCCGATCATTCTGGCGTAATGTCACTTCAGCCTGTTTCGGTGTGTGATGCACAGCAACAACTTGTGCCGGTGTCAGTAACGTTACATCAGTACACTGCTTAAGCTGCTGCCAGAGTATCCGGCCCAATTGCCTGGCCGGAATGACATAACCTAATGCCGGTACCCGCTCCTGCTCGGACGTGATCCGCGCACTGCCAAAATGTCCCTGATCGCTGATATGGATGCGCCGGATCGGCGTAACCTGATCTGCCAGTTGTGGCCAGATCTGTGCTGACTCCAGAATAAGCCGACTGCCATAGCTTAGTGCCAGTGCTCGGTCATCGTAGCTGGCCTGGCCTGGATCGCCCAGTGGACGAGCTTCAATCAAACCGATGCGTAATCCTTGCCCGTTCAGCGCGATGGCTAAGCTGGCACCAACCAGACCACCGCCGACAATCAACAGATCATAAGTCTGGGTCATATCGATACCTGTCAGATAGGATGGCGGTCAAGCTGGCGATAGCTGATCGCTTCGGTCAGATGCGCACGCTGAATCATATCACTGGCCGCCAGATCAGCAATACTGCGCGCCACACGCAGGATCCGATGATAAGCACGGGCAGACAAACCCAGCTGTTCGACCGCTCTGGCCAGCAGATGCTGATCAGACGACTCCAGACGACAACAGGTTTCCAGCCGGCTGCCACTCAATAAGGCATTGCTATGCCCCTGACGTTGCTGCTGGCACTCCCAGGCAACCTGAACACGCTGGCGTACGACAGCACTCGACTCACCCACCGGTGTCTCACCGAATAAATCATCATAGCGTGGTACCGGCACCTGAATCTGCAAATCAATACGGTCACGTAACGGACCAGAGATACGACTCTGATATTGCCGTACCTGATCCGGGGTGCACTGGCAACGCTGACTACCATCGCCATAATAACCGTCACGACACGGATTCATCGCAGCTACCACCTGGAAACGCGCTGGATAGGTCGCACTGCGCGCAGCCCGGGAGATGGTAATAGTGCCATTTTCCATCGGTTCACGCAGCGTATCCAGAACGCGGTTGTCATACTCAGGCAGTTCATCCAGAAACAACACACCATGGTGCGCCAGAGAAATTTCACCTGGCTTCGGATGACCACCACCGCCAACTAATGCCACACCGGAACAAGTATGATGCGGTGCCCGGAAAGGTCGTTGCCGCCAGCATGCCGGATCAGGCGGATAGCCTGCAACGGAAGCAATTGCCGCCGCTTCCAGTGCTTCCGTCCGGGTCATTACCGGTAATAAGCCCGGCAGGCGATGTGCCAGCATAGATTTGCCAGTGCCAGGCGGGCCGATCATCAATAAGTTATGCTGACCGGCAGCCGCAATTTCGAGCACACGCTTCGCGTGCTCCTGCCCGCGTACTTCTATCAAATCCGGCAGATCACGTGTTGCGGACATCATTGGCTGACTGGTGGCTGGCGTGATAGGAGTCTGTCCACGCAGATGCGCACCCAGACTGAGCAAATGTGAGACAGGATAAAGCGTCAGATCTTCTATTAAACCCGCCTCAGCCAGATTATCCGGGTGCAACACAATGCTATGTCCGGCAGTCTGCGCTGCCAGGGCAGCAGGCAGAATACCAGCAACTGGTCTCAGCTCACCACTCAGCGCCAGTTCACCATACAGCTCCAGTTCTCCGGCGGCAGGCTGCGGCAGTTGTCCGCTGGCAATCAGAATACCCACTGCAATCGCCAGATCAAACCGGGAGCCCTGTTTCGGCAAATCTGCCGGTGCCAGGTGAATGGTGATACGGCGCTTCGGCACTTCAAAGCCACTATTCTGCAACGCGCAGCGCACCCGATCCCGGCTTTCCTGCACAGCCTTTTCCGGCAACCCGACAATACTCATCCCCGGCAGGCCGTTAGCAAGGTGTGTCTCAATCGTGACCTGCGGTGCAGCAACACCAGATGCAGCACGACATAAGGTTCTGGCGAGACTCATTTCAACCGCCTGGCAGAATCTGGTGCATTGTAACGAGTCAGCAGAATCTGCCGATACCGGATTTGCACACCATAAAGTTTGTCGCCATACTATTTCTGTTCCTGTTTGCAACTGCCATCAGATACCGTCATTGTTATTATCTCCTCACCATTTCATCATTCTGTTCTGCCTGTGCTGGTTCACCACAGTGCAGGCACAAACATCTGTCGCCCTGCCTGGCCAGAATCACAGTCCTGTCCGGATCAGTGCAGACGCCGCTATTGTAGACGGTCAGCAACAACAGATACAGGCCAGTGGTAATGTGGTGTGGCAACACCCGGATTTGCACCTGAACGCAGACCAGTTCACTTATCGTTTGCGCGACCAGTCCGGACAAGCACGTCAGGTCAGCTATCGTCTGCCCGAGATAGCCGCATACGGCAGCGCCGCACAAGCGACTTTGCAAGACCGCAACCGCAGCCATTATCAGCATATCAGCTACACTACCTGTCCACCGGAACAACCCGACTGGCAACTGCAGGCAGACCAACTAATGTTAGATCAGGCAACCGGCTGGGGCACCCTGCATCATGCCCGCCTGCGTTTTATGGATGTACCAGTCGGCTACACCCCCTGGCTACGTTTTCCGCTGGATGACCGACGCCAGAGCGGTTTTCTCCCTCCCAGCCTGGGCTATTCCAATGCAGATGGCGTTCGACTGAAGACGCCTTATTATTTTAATCTTGCACCAGACTATGATCTCACTCTGGAACCCACTATCCTGAGTCGTCGCGGCTTGTTACTTGGCAGCGAGTGGCGTTTCCTGACTCGCACCACACAAGGCGAAATACACGCAGACTATCTGCCACATGACCGACAACATATTGGAAAAAGCAAACAACGCGGCTATTTCAACTGGCGCAGCCGGAGCCAGCATACCTCCAGACTACACAGCCGCATCGACCTGAATTATGCTTCGGACCAGGACTACCTGGCAGACTTTGGTGATACCGTGTCAGCGGCCAGCACTACTTTACTACCACGCGTTGCTGAACTGAGTTATCAGACAGACGACTGGGCCATACAGGCCCAGGTCAAAGATTACCAGCGGCTCAATACCAGCGACCAGCCGTATCGCATACTGCCACAGATCACACTGCACAAGCGCGATACCGGTCAGATTAACCAACTACAGTCTCATCTGGATGCTGAATTAATACGATTCGATCAGCCAGGTGATACCCTGATTGCAGGCACCCGCCTGGACATTGCACCAGGCATCAGCTGGCCGTACCAGACCAGTTATGCTCACCTGACACCAAAACTCGGCCTGCGCTATACCCGGTATCAATTGAACCAGGCACCACACAGCCCGGATCGGTTCAGCCAGCACATCAGCCTGGATGGCGGCTTATTTTTCGAACGTTCGTTCACTTATCGCGACAAACCTGTCCTGCAAACATTGGAACCACGCATTCAATATCAGTATGTCAGCGCAGAAAAACAGGATGACCTGCCGGTTTTTGACACCTCAGCTCGTTCCGTCAGCATCCATCACCTGTTCCGGGAAGACCGGTTTGCGGGTGCCGATCGGGTCGGAGATACGAATCAAATAACTGCCGGACTGACTACCCGCGTGCTGAATCCGCTGACAAGTGATGATTATCTGACTGCCAGTATCGGCCAGATCGTCTATTTCGAAGATCGTCAGGTCACACTACCAGGACAGACACCGGCTACCAATGCTCACTCAGCGTTGGTGGGTGAACTGCACGCACGACCCGCACCACACTGGCAGGTCAGCAGCGATTTTGCCTGGAACGCCGGCACATCAGATCAGTTCACCCTGCAAGTTGCCTACCAACCAGATGAAACACAACATGCCGGCATCACTTATCGACGTCATGCGACAGTCACCGAGCATGCTGGTTTCACTCTGGACTGGCCGTTAACAGAGACCACCCAGATCGTCAGCCGCTGGCAATACGATCTGCACAAACAACGAACGCGCGAGGCAGTTCTTGGCGTAGAATATCGCACTTGCTGCTGGCGTCTGCGAGCACTGGCGCACAACTCTCTGGACAAACAGGAGCAAAACGACTTATCCTTTCTGTTCCAGTTAGAGCTGAACGGACTCGGCAAATTTGGGCAGAGCATGGATCACCTGCTCCGTTAAATCGTAAACGCACCTCTGAAAACATGACAAATGGGCAATTTTCAGAGCTGGCCATCATCCCGAAGAGAACCTTTATGCGTACTATACTGCTCTCTCTATGCCTGATCAGCAGCCTCGTTCAGGCTGGTGAATTGTTGGATCGCATCGTTGCTATCATTGACGATGATACTATCATGCTCAGCGAGCTCGGACGCGAAGCGCAGGCACTCTCCCGCCAACTGCGCGAAAACAACACTGATCCGATGCCGGACCGCGATCAGATACTCAGTACCGCTCTGGATCAGATGATATCTGACAAATTGTACCTGAACGCAGCCAGCCGCCTGGGAATCAGCGTTAATGAGCAGGACGTAACCCGCACCACGATGCAACTCAGTCAACAAAATAACCTCAGCCTGTTGCGCTTCCGTTCTAAGTTGACTGAAGAAGGTATTGATTTTGACCAGTTTCAGGAGCATATCCGTAACCGCCTGATCATTAACCGCCTGATCGGGCGCGAAGTGATCAGTCAGATTCAGGTCAGCAAAAATGAAGTAGAACAGGAACTTAGCCAACAGCCCGCCCGGCAGCAGCCAGATATTGTGATACCACAAATCGCTGCACGACATATACTCATCCAAAAAGACCTGACCATTGGTGACAGAGAAGCCAGGGAACAATTGCAACAACTTCGCAACCGTATCATGGCCGGAGAAGATTTCGCTCTGCTGGCACGCACTCATTCCGCTGATCCGGGCTCAGCTGATAAAGGTGGGGAACTTGGTTGGGTCAATCCGGACGATATGGTATCTGAATTCGCTGCGCAAATGAAAAACACACCGATCAATCAGATCAGCCAGCCCTTCAAAACCCGCTTTGGCTGGCACATTGTCCAGGTGCTGGATAAACGTGAACACAATGATACGCAACAACAAACTCGTCAGATAGTCCGCGAAAAAATCCAGATGCGCAAAGCCGAAGAAGCGCGTCAGGCCTATCTGCAACGCCTGCGTGCCGAAGCCTATATCGAAATCCGCTCTGATGACAACCTGCCGGGAGCCTGAGTCACATCATCCCATTGCCCTGACCGCCGGGGAACCGGCGGGAATCGGGCCCGATCTGATCATTCAGATCGCACAACAACACTGGCCAGTTCCATTAGTTGCTATTGCAGACCCTGATCTGCTACAGCAACGTGCACAGCAACTGAACCTTCCCCTGCAGCTTCTCAACTGGGCTGGCTCTGATTCCCAGCCAGCTCAGACAAGCCAGCTTTACTTGCATCCCACCATACTGCCGACACCTGCCACACCTGGCCAACTCAATCCGGCTCATGCCGCTTATATTCTGGAAACGCTGCACCAGGGAGCGACCGGTTGTCTGAACGGCCAATATGCTGCTCTGGTCACAGCGCCGGTGCACAAAGGCAACATCAACGATGCTGGCATCTGTTTCAGCGGCCATACTGAATACCTGGCCGATATCACCGGCGGCATGCCGGTGATGATGCTCGCATGCCCCGGCCTGCGCGTCGCACTGGCCACTACCCACCTACCACTCAGCGAAGTACCAGCAGCAATCACTGCCGAACGACTTGAAAAAGTTCTACGCATTCTGGAGCAGGATCTGCGCACCCGTTTTGGTATCACACAGCCCAACATCCTGGTTGCCGGACTGAACCCTCACGCGGGCGAACAAGGCTATCTGGGACGCGAAGAAATTGACATCATCGCACCGGTCCTGGACAAGCTGCGCCAGGAAGGCATCTGCCTCAGCCCACCCCTACCCGCTGATACCTTATTCACCCCAACCCACCTGGCGCAGGCAGATGCCGTCCTGGCAATGTATCATGATCAGGGCCTGCCAGTGCTGAAACACAAAGGATTTGGTGCAGCAGTGAATATCACCCTGGGCTTACCGATCATCCGTACTTCCGTCGACCATGGTACGGCCCTGACGCTGGCGGGCAATGGACAAGCTGATGCCGGCAGCTTAGAAGCTGCCATCCGCCAAGCCATCATTCTCACCCGACATGGAACACCTGATGCTTGACCCCAATCTGATAGATCAGCTCAGCCAGCGACTGGCTACCAGTATTCCTGCCGGACTAGAACAATTTGCCGAAGATTCAGGCCGCAACCTCAAATCTATCATAGAACACACCTTGCATGAGATGAACCTGGTCAGCCGCGAAGAATTCGACATACAACAAGCCGTACTGCACCGAACCCGCCAGAAACTGGTCACGCTGGAGACTCGAGTCGCTGCACTGGAAACCCTGGCCGGAACAGCATCAGACCATCACGCAAACGATTAAAGCACACGGGTTGCCATTCTCTTTTATTTGTAGCAATATACCTACAAATAAACTTCGGGACTCCCCGTCGCTTATGGTTTTACATCCTACCAGGAGGAAACGTTCATGACTCACATCTCCAGCCGTGATTTCAACCAGGATGTCAGTCGTGCGAAACGTGCTGCACTCTCTGCACCTGTGGTCATTACTGATCGGGGGAAGCCCGCTCATGTCCTGCTCAGTTTTCAGGATTACGAAAAAATGCAGGCAAAACAGCCCGGTATTACCGACTTACTCAGTATGCCAGAAACCGACATAATCGAATTTGCACCCTCCAAAGTACAACAACTGTATCAGTCTGCCCACTTCTGATGTATGTACTGGATACCAATGTGGTCTCTGAATTGCGTAAGGTAAAGTCCGGTCGCGCACATGCTGGTGTTGTCTATTGGGCAAACCAGCTCTCCAGCAGTCTGCTGTTCATCTCAGAACCTGTTTATGATCTAATATTAAGCCTGCCAAAATATATTATGAGGACAAAC
>CAWUID010000005.1:0-70750 GCA_963922315.1 uncultured Gammaproteobacteria bacterium | reverse complement strand
CCTCCGACCGCCTGGTTCGTAGCCAGGTACTCTATCCAGCTGAGCTACGGGCGCACAATTTTTCCATTATAACAATAGAATAACCGAACATCAATCAACAAACCAATAAGCTGTACCATATGTTATCGGTATCGCAGGTTTCGCAGCTAATGTGTGCAAAGACTGCTTGGTTTGAAAATGGCTACGAAGATGGTTGCGCAACCGTACTAAAGCGGGGCGTTATTTCGACCTGCTGTCCAAGGGCGTCTGCGGCCATGGATGGCCGCAGCCGAGCCCCATGGACGGGTATTCTGGCGTCCCTCGGAGAGTAGGTCGGAATAACGCTTGCGAAAGGCCTGCGGTAACAGATCACCACATCAGTTTGAATCGCACTCAGCATGCATGAACTGATTTGAAAACCACCACAAAGGTGGTGATATCAAAGCACTAAAAGGTGTTATTCGAGTTTGTATCATCGTTTAACATGACGCATCAGGCGCTGTCGTTTCCGCCGCTGCCGGTCTGTCAATTGGTTACGTTTGCCTGCATATGGATTGTCGCCCGTCCGGAATACCAGGTTCAGCGGCGTGCCCTGCAACCGGCAGGCTGCCCGGAAACGATGCAATAAAAAGCGCCGATAGGTCTCCGGTACCGATTCGGTCTGGTTGCCATGAATCACAATCAGCGGGGGATTTTTACCACCCTGATGTGCATACCGCAACCGGATGCGCCGTCCGCGTACCGTCGGTGGCTGGTGCTCTAACACGCTGGTACGCAGTATATCAGTCAGTTCCGACGTTTTAAATTCGCGCATCGCTGCCCGATACGCCGTTTGTGCCGATGCCAGCAAATGGCCGACACCGCTGCCATGCAGAGCCGAAATTTCATGCCAGGTTGCAAACCGCAGAAACCCGAGACGGCGATCCAGTTCTTCCCGAATCTGTTCCCGCTGTGCTGTGGTCAACCCATCCCATTTGTTGATTACCACCACTAACGCGCGACCAGCATCCAGAATATGCCCGGCCAGGTGCATGTCCTGCTCGCTGACGCCCTGGTGTGCATCCAGTACCAGCAGCACGACATTCGCTTGCTGCATCGCCTGCAAGGTTTTCAGCACGCTGTATTTTTCGACCTGTTCATGCACCCGGGCCCGCCGCCGTACACCAGCTGTGTCCAGCAGGACATAGGCCTGTTCCTGCGCCGTGTGTGCAATAGCAATCGTGTCGCGTGTAGTACCTGGCTGGTCGTAGGCCAGCACCCGTTCTTCGCCCAGCAGGCGGTTGATCAGGGTCGATTTGCCAACATTTGGTCGCCCGATCACCGCGATGCGGATCGTATCTTCTGCTTCTGTTGCAATCGGTTGCGTGGCTGCCAGTTGCGGCAGTATGTGCTGTATCAGCCCCTTGACCCCACGCCCGTGGGCTGCAGCAATCAGATGTGGTTGTCCGAGACCCAGGGTATGGAAGTCGATACCTGCGAGGGTCGGATCTAAATTTTCGCTTTTGTTCAGCGCCAATGTAACTGATTTGCCGGTACGACGCAGGTCTGCGGCAATCTGTTGGTCATCTGTTGTCGGTTCTGACCGCGCATCCAGCACCAGAATCACATGGTCTGCCTCTGTCACTGCCAGTTGCACCTGGCGCTGAATCAGACCATCTATCCCACTGTCCCGACCACTCAGGCCTCCGGTATCAATCACCAGATAGCCACCACCGCCGAGCTGCCCGATGCCATACTGGCGATCACGGGTCAGTCCAGCCTGGTCTGCCACCAACGCATCCCGCGTTCGGGTCAATTGGTTGAACAGGGTCGATTTGCCGACATTTGGTCGCCCGACCAGAGCGATGACGGGTTGCGGATTCAATCGACGACCTGCAAAGCTGTCAGGTAACCTGCATCGTCCTGAACATACAGTGTATTGTTTGCTTGCACCAGTCCGGTACTGATCGCCGCTTTTGTGACTCGTCGCCGCGCCAGCAGACGACCGTCAACAGGTGACAGAATGTGGAGATAGCCTTCCAGATCACCCAGCACCAGGTTGCCTCCGATCAGAATCGGATCAGACAGGTTGCGGTTTTTCAGCAAATCTGTGTGTTGCCAGCTCAGTGCACCTGTCTGCGTTGAGAAGGCCCAGATACTGCTATCTTCTCCGATCGCATACAGGTTGCGATCATCTACTGCCAGGTTGCGGTAAGTAGAAAACGGTTGCTGCCAGCGTAGTGCGCCTGTGCGGTAGTCCAGTGCAATCAGGCCACCCTGGTAGGTTGCAGCATACAGCAGCCCCTGATGTATCAGAGGGTCAGTATCGCTATCAATCAGACGCTGTACTACGGAACGTCCACTGGGAAGGGCGATGGTAATATTCCATAATAGTTTGCCAGTCCTGAGATCACGTGCTGACAATTGCCCGTTAGTCATGCTGTGTAACAGTTGGCCACCCTGCACCACTGGTGTGCTCATTCCCTGCAACCCCAGGGCTGGCAGATAGGAGGTAAAGTACCAACGCTTGTTACCTTCCGGATCAAAACCGGTCAGACTTCCATCTGCAGCGGTAATCACGATGCGATCCTGCGCGATAACAGGCCGGGCGCGCACTTCGCTACTGACGGAGGCTCGCCATTGTTCGGTACCATCCAGTGCCGACAAAGCAATCACTTCGCCATCCAGAGTGCCCAGTATCACACGCCCGGTCCCCAGACTGACGCCTGCGGTAATTGTCGTCTGTAAGTCAGTTGACCAGCGCTGTTTGCCTGTTGCCGCTTCCAGTGCCCGCACTTTTCCATCTGCTGCTGCGGCATATACCACGCCTTGTGAGACCGCTGGTGTCAATTCAGACTGCCACGGCCCTGAGCTGTCACCAATGCGCCGCTGCCAGAGTGATGTCACCGTTTTTTCAGCTTCGAACGCCGCAAGCCGGGCTGGCGGGTTCGCATCCTGCGTTGTGATCCGGTCAATCAACCCACCGCATCCATTCAGAGATATCGCGCACAGAATCAATCCGGCAATGCGCCTACTGATAATGGCTGTCGAACGGACGTTTTGTGTCATCATCATTCCTGTGATGGATCAGGTCCCAGATCACTGAGTTTCAACGTCAACAGCGGATCCGGTTCACCCTGTTGATCTGCAGCTTGTTGATAAGCCGCCCGCGCCGCAGCCAGATCACCCTGATGGTAAGCGAGATCGCCGCGCAATGCTGCAATCTGCGCCGTAAACGATGCTTCACTGGCTGCCTGCAAGACTTGTTCTGCATCCTGCCAGGCCTGCAAATCAATCAGCAGCTCAACCAGTTGTACCCGAATTGCCTGCTCCATCACCGGATAATTTGCTGCTGAAGCCAGGGCACGTTCCAGGTAGCTGCGGGCATTTGCCTTATCTCCCTGCTGGTAAGCTGCTTTCGCCGCCTGGCGTCCGGCCAGAATTGCATACACAGTACCAGGGTAGTCCTGCAATAGCTGATCTGCGCCTGCTGTAATGGATGCAGTTTGTTCCGGCTCTGCTTTCAACACCTTCTGCAATTCAGCATACTGGTCTGACGCAGCCATGCCCTGATTCAGTTGATGAGTCTGCCAGGCCTGCCAGCCAAACAGCAAGCCAACACCGGTCGCCACTCCCACGATCACTGACTTGGCGTTCTTATCCCACCACTGCTTAATCGCGGCAAGCTGTTCGGTTTCGTTATGGTAAGTTGCCATCAGATTACAGAATGTATCGGGTCAGATCTTCATTGTCCAGCAAGGTACTGAGGTGCTGATTCACATAGTCTGCATCAACCAACACTTCACGCGCTTCCTGGGTCGGGGCATGGAACGAGACTTCTTCCAACAGTCGTTCCATCACGGTATGTAACCGCCGGGCACCGATATTTTCGGTCGTTTCGTTCACATGCCAGGCAATATCGGCAATGCGCTGGATACCGCTCTCTGCAAACTTCAGGGTAAATTCTTCTGTCGCCAGCAGCGCTGTATATTGTTCGGTCAGCGATGCGTCCGGTTCTGTCAGAATACGCACAAAGTCTTCGCTACTCAGTGCTCTGAGTTCAACCCGGATCGGCAGACGTCCTTGCAATTCCGGTATCAGATCAGAGGGCTTGCTCAGATGGAAGGCACCAGATGCAATGAACAGGATATGATCTGTTTTCACCGAGCCGTATTTAGTCGAAACAGTGCAGCCTTCTACCAGTGGCAACAGGTCACGTTGTACGCCTTCACGCGAGATATCGGCACCCCGTCCCTCGCTGTTGCTGGCCACTTTATCGATTTCATCAATAAACACGATGCCGTGCTGTTCTACCCGCTCTATCGCACGTAGCCGCAAATCTTCTTCGTTGATGCGTTTGTTCGCTTCTTCATCTGCCAGTAGTTTGATCGCATCTTTCACCCGTAATTTGCGCTTTTTACTGCGCTCTGAGCTCATGTGCTGAAACAGGCCCTGCAGTTGGTTGGTCATCTCTTCCATACCAGGCGGACCCACGATTTCCACGCCAACCGGCAACCCGCTGGTTTCTATATCTATCTCTCTGTCATCCAGTATTCCTTCGTGCAGCATTTTGCGGAATTTTTCCCGCGTGCTTTTGTTACGCTTGGGTGCTGCTACTGGTAGTACTTCTTCATCATCTTCGTCATCATGTTCATCTGATTCGTCGCGGCTGTCACGAGGTTTACGGGGCGCTGGCAACAATGCATCCAGAATCCGTTCTTCAGCTGAGGCGGCTGCGGCATCACGCACTTTTTCGACTTCAATCTCACGTGTCATCTTGATGGCACTATTCGCCAGATCGCGAATGATGGAGTCTACTTCACGCCCGACATAACCGACTTCGGTGAATTTGGTTGCCTCAACCTTGATAAAAGGTGCCTGAGCCAGTTTTGCCAGGCGGCGCGCAATTTCGGTTTTACCAACGCCGGTCGGGCCGATCATCAGGATGTTTTTCGGCGTAATTTCATCGCGCAGATCGTCTGCTACCTGGCTACGCCGCCAGCGATTACGCAAGGCAATCGCCACTGACCGTTTCGCATCTTTCTGGCCGATAATATGTTTGTCCAGCTCATGGACAATCGCTTCAGGGGTAAAATCAGACATGAGAATCCAGTTCTTCAATGACGAGGTTATGGTTGGTGTAAACGCATACATCAGCTGCGATATGCAGGCTCTTTTCAACAATGTCGCGTGCCGATAGTTCCGTATTATCCAGTAAAGCTTTCGCTGCCGATTGAGCAAAGGTACCGCCGGAACCAATGGCCATCAGGTCGTCTTCCGGCTCAATCACGTCGCCATTACCCGTTATTGTCAGCGAGGCATTTTTGTCTGCAACCAACAATAAGGCTTCCAGACGACGCAACATCCGGTCTGTACGCCAGTCTTTCGCCAGCTCTACCGCTGCGCGCATCAGGTGGCCGGAATGTTTTTCCAGTTTGCCTTCAAACCGTTCAAACAGGGTGAACGCATCCGCAGTCGCACCGGCAAATCCGGCCAGCACCTTGCCTTTGTATAACCGACGTACTTTGCGGGCATTGCCCTTCATCACAGTGTTACCAAGTGATACCTGGCCATCGCCGCCGATCACGACCTTGTCGCCACGCCGGACTGACAGAATCGTTGTTGCATGTAAATCGTGCACGCTGAAAATATCCACCAAAGAAAATGTTTTAGCCTGCAACGTGAGATAGCCCGCCACGCCGCATAAACTTCAGATAGTATGGGCGTACCTGTCAATAAACAAGGGCAACCGGTTACAAAAAACAACAGCCGCAGATCATTTTTTCAGTACAGAGATTTTTTATGGATACGTTACAACAGTTTGCTCAGACCTTCATTCAGTGGAGCGCACTGACGCTTCTGTTCGTGATTGGCTTAATGATTCTGGGCATCGGTGTCATCTACCTGGTGGATCGTACCCAGACAACCCATACCATCCGGCGCAATTATCCGGTAGTGGGTCGGTTCCGCTATTGGTTTGAACATCTGGGTACCTTTTTCCGGCAGTATTTTTTCGCGATGGATCGGGAGGAGCAGCCGTTTAACCGGGCAGAACGTTCCTGGGTCTACCGGGCCGCAAAAAAGGTTGATACCACGATCCCGTTCGGTTCAACACGCCAATTGAATATGCCGGGAGAGCCCATTTTTTTACACAGCCCGTTCCCGGTTCTGACTGAGCAGGCAGCAGACATCATACCGGTGACGATGGGCGCAGACCATTGTACGCATCCCTATACCGCACAATCACTGATTCACATCTCTGGCATGAGTTATGGTGCTATCTCAAAACCTGCCGTCCTCGCCTTGTCAAAAGGTGCCAGCATGGCCGGCATCTGGCTGAATACTGGCGAAGGTGGACTCTCGCCTCATCACCTGGCTGGCGAATGCGATCTGGTGTTCCAGATCGGTACCGGCAAACATGGTGTCAGTGATGCAGCAGGTCTTTTGTCTGCAGATAAGCTGCGCACCCTTGCTGCCCACCCGCAAGTCAGAATGTTTGAGATTAAACTCAGCCAGGGCGCCAAGCCCGGAAAAGGCGGGATTCTGCCCGGAGATAAGGTCACCGCAGAAATCGCCCGCATCCGTGGTGGCGTTGCCGGGCAGGATTCAATCAGTCCGAATGCGCATCGGGATATCCATTCTGTGGCTGATCTGCAACAAATGATACAGCATGTCCGGCAAGTGACCGGCAAACCGGTCGGCATCAAGCTGGCCGTCGGTCAATTACACTTTTTTACTGCTTTGTTTCGCGCCATTCAAACCCAAGGTCTGGATACTGCACCTGACTTCATCACTCTGGACAGTGCCGATGGTGGCACAGGTGCCGCACCACAACCGTTACTGGATTATGTCGGCATGCCGCTGTCTGAAAGCCTGCCGCTGGTGGTTAATCTGTTACATGAGTACGATTTACGCGAACGCATTAAAGTCATCGCTTCAGGCAAGCTGATGATTCCGGGCAAGGTTGCCTGGGCTATTGCCGCCGGCGCTGATTTTGTCGTTTCAGCTCGCGGCTTTATGTTTGCACTGGGTTGCATCCAGGCATTGCAGTGTAATAAAAATACCTGCCCCACCGGTATCACCACACATAACCTGGCTCTGCAACGCGGCCTGGTGCCACAAGACAAAGCAACACGTGTTGCCAATTTCGCCCGCGAAATCAATCAAGGTGTCAGCCTGATCGCTCATGCCTGTGGCGTTACTCAACCACGCGCTCTTGCGCGTGAACATGTGCGTATCATTCAGCAACATGGCAAATCCACACCCTTATCTGAGCTACACCCGCTATCCTGAATACGAATGTGATAAAATTGCACAGTTAAAACACATTTTCGTCTTTTTATTCTTAAATGCAGACTTATTGCCATGCCACAACCTATGCAACGCCCGGCACAGGGCGACATGATCACCTACGCCAGCGACGGCAGCTTACAGGTTCCGGATCAGCCGATCATCCCCTACATTGAAGGCGATGGCATCGGGGTTGATATTACCCCGGTTATGCGACAAGTGGTGGATGCGGTCGTCGACAAAGCCTATAGCGGCAAACGCCAGATTGCCTGGATGGAAATCTACGCCGGTGAAAAATCGACTCAGGTGTATGGCCCGGATGTATGGCTGCCGGAAGAAACTCTACAGGCTGTGCAGGATTATGTCGTCTCCATCAAGGGCCCGCTGACCACTCCAGTCGGTGGTGGTATCCGGTCATTAAATGTCAGTTTACGCCAACAGTTAGACTTGTATGTCTGCCTGCGCCCGGTACGTTATTTTGCCGGAACACCCAGCCCGCTGAAGCATCCCGAACACACCGATATGGTGATCTTCCGCGAAAATTCAGAAGACATTTACGCCGGCATTGAGTGGTCTGCAGGTAGTCCGGAAGCAAAGCAGGTGATTCAGTATCTGCGCAGCGAAATGGGTGTGGACAAAATTCGCTTCCCGGAGACGTCCGGTATTGGTATCAAACCTGTCTCACAATCAGGTACCGAACGCCTGGTGCGCAAAGCAATTCAGTATGCAATAGAAAATGACCGCCCTTCAGTGACCCTGGTGCACAAGGGCAATATCATGAAATATACCGAAGGTGCGTTCAAAAACTGGGGCTATGACCTGGCAAAGCGTGAATTCGGCGCAACTGAGCTGGATGGCGGACCCTGGTGCCGGTTTAACAACCCAGTCACCGGCAGCGAGATTGTGATCAAGGATGTGATTGCAGATGCGTTTCTGCAACAAATCTTATTACGCCCTGCCGACTATGATGTGATTGCCACCCTGAACCTGAATGGTGACTATATTTCCGACGCGCTGGCTGCACAGGTTGGTGGCATCGGTATCGCACCTGGCGCCAACCTGTCTGATCGGGTGGCTATGTTTGAAGCCACCCACGGCACAGCACCCAAATATGCCGGTAAAGATAAGGTTAATCCGGGCTCTCTGATTCTGTCTGCCGAAATGATGCTGCGCCATCTGGGTTGGACCGAGGCCGCCGATCTGATCATTCAGTCAATGGAAGCTGCCATCAGCAACCAGACCGTTACCTACGACCTGGCACGTCTGATGCCGGGCGCGACAGAAGTCAGTTGTTCCGGCTTCGGCCAGGCTATGATCGCCACTCTTTGAAAATATGGCGATACCGGAGAAGCCGGAAGTTTACGTTGAAACCTCTGTCATCAGCTATCTGACAGCGAGGCCCAGCAATAACTTACGAGCAGCTACCTGGCAAAATATCACAACAGAATGGTGGCAACTTCAGCGTCACAGATTTACTCTGTATGTTTCCGAATTTGTGGTTGCAGAAGCGTCGCTTGGTCATCCCGAGGCAGCAACGAAAAGAATCAGCGCTATCCACAACATCAAACAGCTGTCAGCTAATGAAGCAGTCAGAAACTTAGCTGACAGACTGTTAATAAACATGGCCTTCCCAAAAAAGGCAGAAGTAGATGCGTTACACGTTGCCATCGCTGCAGTACACCAGATCGACTATCTCCTGACCTGGAATTGTACTCATATCGCAAATGCGGTTATGCGGCCCAGGATAGAGAACATCTGTCAGGAACAGGGGCTCAGCTCACCTGTGATCTGTACGCCATTTGAGTTAATGTAAAAAGAGAACATGATTATGTGGAATGACGATCCGATTATGGCGGAAACCCGCAAACTCAGGGAATCTTACGCAGCAAAACATAACCATGACCTGGATGCCATTTATCAGGACATTCTGATGCGGCAATCGAAACCGACATGGCCTGGAGTCAGACACGTGAAACAACAGCAATCTGGCCGGCAGGCACCCTCTACAGAATAAGCTCCAGCACGACTTTGCTGCCGAAATAAGCGAGCAGCAACAGACTGAAGCCTGATAAGGTCCAGCGTATGGCGGTGTGGCCGCGCCAGCCGCCCTGCCAACGCCTCCATAAAAGTCCGGCGAAGACGACCCAAGCCAAGACCGATAAAATCGTCTTATGTGCCACCTGCTGCGCAAACATATCATGCAGGTTAGTCAGGCCGAGCAACAAAGCCAGGCTTAACAACATAAAGCCCAGCACAATCAGTTCAAACAATACCGACTCCATCGTCTGCAAAGGTGGCAAACTGCGGATAAAACCATTCGGGCGATGGCGACGCAAACACTGATCCTGCACTGTCAGCAAAATAGCCTGCGCCGCTGCCAGAGACAATACTGCATATGCCAGCATGGAAGCCAGGATATGACCCAGCAGCGGAGCATTGACAGATAGCGGTGGAACGGTATGTGATGATGGCATATTCAGCTCTGTCAATACACTCATTGCAGCCAGCGGGAAAACGACAATCCCCAGGCTGTGCAGCGGCCTGGTCAGACAGGATAAAATAAATAAACCCGCAACCAACCCGGCAGCAAATGAAGTCGCACTAAATAAATCCGGCATCCATCCGGTCGGAGCGAGTAACAACGTCGCTAAACTGACCGTATGTAATACAACAGCAACTGCGCCATACCACAAATCCCAAGGATAAGCTGGTGATGCCACCCAGGCAGGCCGAAACAAACAGATCGTTCGCCATCCGGCAGCCAGCAGATATAAAACACAGGCGGTTATGGCTAAAAAAATCACATCCTTTTCCTCTGCACCCTTCACCCCATAAGGACATGGTATGAACTTAGATCGCGTCGCACCAGGCGACAAGGCCCCGGACGAAATCAATGTCATTATTGAAATCACTGCCAGTAAAGAGCCCGTCAAGTACGAACTGGACAAGTCAACCGGCGCTATGTTTGTGGATCGCTTTTTAGCGACCCCGATGTATTATCCGTGTAATTATGGCTATGTGCCACAAACCTTGTCTCTGGACGGCGACCCGGTAGATGTGATGGTGATTGCACCACTGCCGATCATCCACGGTGCAGTGATTAAATGCCGCCCACTCGGGGTGCTGAAGATGGAAGATGATGGCGGTATTGATGCAAAAATCCTGGCGGTGCCGGTCAGCAAACTGACCCCGATTTATGACCAGGTTCAAAGCTATCAGGATATGCCATCCGCCACTCTGGATCAGCTACGGCATTTCTTTGAACATTACAAAGACCTGGAGCCTGGCAAATGGGCAAAAATTCAAGGCTGGGAAGGTATTGACGCTGCGAAGGAAGAAATTCAGGACAGCATTGCACGCTACACGCCATAAACTCACCGCCTGACGATGGGAGTGGTCATCGGCTACTCCCCGTCTCACCTCCTAATACATCCTTCTGCTTTGTCCCCTCTCTACCAACAAACCCAATTTCTGACCAGCGCAGCCACCCTCACCCAGACACCGCTCGACAGCGGTTATGAAGTGGCTTTTGCCGGACGTTCCAATGCTGGCAAATCCAGCGCGATCAATACGCTGTGCCAGCAAAAAAAACTGGCCCGCACCAGCCGCACACCGGGACGCACGCAACTACTCAATTTTTTTCAGGTTGACGCCACACGCCGCCTGGTTGATCTGCCAGGCTATGGTTATGCCCGGGTTGCTGAGTCAGTCAAACAACAATGGCAACAAAGCCTGGCACATTATCTGGAACAACGCCGTTGTCTGCGGGGCTTAATTCTGGTGATGGATGCCCGCCATCCACTGAAACCTTATGACCAGAACATGCTGGGTTGGGCCAACAACATTTCACTACCGGTACATATCCTGTTAACCAAAGCCGATAAGCTCAACCGGGTTGTCGCCGGACAGACGTTACAACAGGTGCAACAAAGACTGCTGGCAGATCAATTAACAGCCAGTGTACAGACCTTTTCATCACACAAACACTGGGGTATCGCTGAAGCACAGACCAGACTGGATCAGTGGTTTGCGATCAGCAATGGTGCAGAATCACTCACCAAACCATCAGAGAGGTTATAACGTTATTATCATTGGCACCTGACTCAAAGGTATCTGATTATGAAAGCAACATTACGATCAATCGATAACAATGCAGGTATTACTTTTCCGGCCCACGTTCTGCGGGACTGGTCAGCACAACTGGGTGACCAGATTGAAATCGAAATCAAAAAAGTCACGCAACGTACCCGCGTCGACTGGGATCATGCAACTGCCTGGCAAGGTGCCCCACAAGCTCGTACACAACTGCTTGCAGGTGCACCCGATCCGGCCTTTGATCATCAGGAATGGCGGTGGTGAAAATCCTGCGTTTCAGCGTTGCTCAGACTCCTCTGCAGTCGGAATCAGATGCTGCAAACGGCGCCGGAAGGACTCAGTCGCCTGCAGCAAATGCGTGCGCTGACTGATTGCACGAGGCGTGATCAGAATCAACAGCTCGGTTCGATCCTGATTATCTGCCGTCGTACTAAATAAATGCCCGATCAGTGGCAAACGATGCAGACCGGGAATACCTGCAGCAGACCGATCCTGATTATTTTCAATCAGACCGCCCAACATAATCGTATCACCACTGTTGACCGCAATCGTACTGCTGATCTTGCGGGTCTGAATACGCGGCGTCAGGGGGTCAGCATTATTTGCACCAGGTACCAGACTGGCTTCCTGTGCCACCTGCAGAATCACCAGGCCACCCGCATTGATGCGTGGTTTTACCTTCAGCATCACACCCGTCTGACGATATTCAATACTATTGATGATATTTGCATCTGTCGCCGTGGCCTGCTGCTGCTGCGTCGAGACCGGCACCTCGTCACCCACCTGAATCAATGCTTCCTGATTATTCAGCACCAATAACGTCGGCGAAGCCACAATGCTCAGCTGGCTTTCAGTCGCCAGTGCATTCAGTACCGCCTTCACTACATCGCCACTACCCCGGAACGCATACGCAAAACCTGGCACGAGCGGATTGACACCGCTGTTGCCCAGATCCAGAGCACCGAAGCCACTGTAACCACTATCCACCTTATTCGAAAAAAACCACTCCACCCCATATTGCAGTTTGTCATTCAGCGACACTTCGGCAATCGTCACCTCAACCAGAACCTGCATCGGACTGACATCCAACTGCTTCAACGCACGCAGAATGTGCTGATAAGTTGCGCCATCGGTCAGGAACAACAATGCATTATTAGGCTCATCGGCAATAATGCGCACATCGGTGCCGTCTCCCGAAGATGCTACTACATCAGGGCTCTTCATCCCGACCTGCACTGGTCGCAGACCTGGTGCCAGCGTCACTTTCGACATTCCCTGACGCTGCGGCTGAAACACCTGATTCAGCATCGCTGCCAGATCAGCCGCTTTGCCATGCTGTACCCGATACACAAATAACTGCTGTCCAACCCGGCCTTGTGCCTGATCCAGCCGCTGCACCCATTCCTGTACCAGTGCCAGATATCTGGCCCGTGGCGTCACCACCATCAGGCCATTCAGCCGCTCAATCACCATTAAGCGTACCAGCCCTTTCATCAGGCCGGATTCTTTATCATTCAGCAGCCGTTCCAGCTCATCACCCAGCGTCTTTGCATCGACAAAATCGGGCACAAACAAGGCAACTGACATACCACGCATCCGATCCACATCAAACAGATGGATCATCTCCAGCAACCGGCTCATCTCAGCACTACTGGCCGCCAGCACCAGCAGATTGCGCTGAGTATCCACCCGTACCAACTGATTCGCATCTAAGGCAAACGGCTCCAGAATCTGTGCCATCTCATCCGCTGTGACAAAGCGTAATGGCACCACCCGCACACTGAAGCCGGACGGTAATGGCAGATGCGAATCACCCAATTGCGGCTGACGCACCCCGCTGATCGCCTGATTCAGTGGCACAACCTGATACAAACCATCCTGCACCACCAGAGCTGCCTGATGCATCCGCAACAACAACTCCAGGGTGGGTACCAGATCAGATCGTGCCAGTGGCTGGCTGGTCTGCATAGAAACCGAACCCTGTACACTCGGATCCAGCACATAATTTGCCTTCAGCATATCACCCAGCACAATCTTCACCACACCAGCCAGACTGGCATTATGAAAATTCAGGGTGATAGAACCCTCAGGTTGTACAGATTCCGCTGCGACATGCGGCTTAGCGATCAACTGATCAGAGCCGGGGCGATAAAAACCAGGGGAAGAATCAGACTGAACAGATGGGGAAGTGGTCGGCGCGGTGTCGGCAGGATCAGCTGGCGCAGCGGGTTGGGAAACCGCAGCTGGTGAGGACGGGAGAGGTGGGCGAATAATCTGACGTGGAGAACAGGCGATCAGCAGGCTGATAAGAATGCCCAAGCTGACCAGCAGAATAACAGAGTTACGGCGGCGGTCAGGTGGCTTGATCAGGAAAATCATACAACTTAGTCCAATGTTACAGAGCCGGTAGAATCATTGCCACCTCAGGTCAAGTACCAAAATACCGGCACTTTCCATCCAACTACAAGTGCTCTTTGGGACAAAGTATTCCTATCAGACAGAAGTGATCATGCAGAAGGATAGTTCGGCAGTCGGATCACAAAAAGTCTTCGGGCCACAGCCCCCGAATACCGGCAATACCCTGTGCACCTGACCGCCAGGCCTGTGGCAGATCGGACCACGTCATACCGCCGAGCGCATATACCGGGATTTGCGCCACTGCGACCCAAGCGGCAAATGTCTGCCAGCCCAGTGGATCTGCCTGCGGATGACTCAGGGTGGATGATACCGGCGAGAGTACAACAAAATCAGCCCCAATCGCTTGCGCCTGCTGTATATCAGTCGGCGAATGGCAGGATGCTGCCAACCAGCGCAATCCAGCGGGACGTTTCTGACAGTCCCACAACCGCTGGCTGTTCAGGTGTAAGCCTTGAATACCCAATTGTTGAGCCGAACTGATACCAGCATTTAACATCAGCACCGCACCTGCTGTCTGGCACAAATCAGTTGCTGCGCGAACCAACACAGCATAATCTGGCTGGCTCAGATCGGATACCCGCAACTGGATCAACTTGACACCATCTAACAAGACCTGACGTAAACTAGCCAACCAGTGTGAATGATCTCCACAGACAGAGGGTGTAATGACATAAGTATCCGGCAATTGTACCGACCGCACAATTGCCCGGTTCGCCTCTGGCATCGGATAGTCCGGCAGAGCTTGCGGCTGCACCCAACGCAAAGGCTGGCTCTCGCGCCCGACCGCCTCTCCTTCCCAGGCAATCACCTGCTGTACCTGTAACACCAATTGTCTATCCGGATAATGATGCCAAATCCGAATCAGTGGACGTTGTTGAGTAACCACAATGCCCACTTCTTCCTGTAATTCACGGCACAGCGTATCAGCATCCGATTCGCCCGCCTCGCATTTCCCACCCGGAAATTCCCACAAGCGGCCCTGATGTGCCGTTGCTGCACGTCGGGTGATCAGTACCTCACCAGCAATATTGCGCACTACACCCAATACAATCCGCATCATCAGGGCACCTCTAAAAACTACTATGCTTGCAAAGACTTTGTTGCAAAATGCTCATGTACGCCTTGTACACTGCGCTTTTGCGCCTCGTCTTTGCTTTGCTCGCAACGTTTTTAGAGGTGCCCATCGTCATAATGGATGTTACAGGTACAGGCAGATATCCGACTCTCCGGCAAACGCAAAAAAATCAGCCGCACCGGCATAATCAATGCCGTCAATGAATTCATCCGGGTTCATATCAAACAGATCAACCGTCATCTGACAGGCAACTAAGCGTACACCACTTTCCTGACAAACCTCACGCAACTCCTGAATACTGGCAACACCTTTTTCCGCAATCTTTTTCTGCATCATGGTCGTCATCATGGCTTCCATACCTGGCAGGGCGGTCAGCATGGTCGGAAACCATTTATCCATCTTCATCGGCATCGGCATCGCCGGATTACCCAGCGGGGTCACCTTCAGGTCCAGATCACGACGTAACAACTGCAAACCATAGAAAGTAAAAAAGACCTGCACCTCATAATCCAGCGCGGCAGCGGTCGAGGCCAGAATAAAAGGCGGATAAGCACCGTCGAGGGTGCCTTTTCCCGCGATAATCGCCAGTTTTTTCTGTGCCACGAACTTTATCCTTTTTCTATGATAAAGGTGTAGACGCCATCTTCTTCACTGGAATCTAACAGTGGGTTGCCCGTCTGTTTCGTGAAGGCATCAAAATCACGAACAGATCCTTTATCGGTGGCAATAACACGCAACTTTTCACCTTTCTGCATACTATTCAGCATCTTTTTAGCCCGCAAAATCGGGAGAGGACAATTCAACCCGGATGCATCAACTTCCTGTGCAAACTCTGCCATCAAAAACTCCAGCTATTAAAGTAAAGGTATCTGAAAACTGATTAACGGCGAATCTTGTCTTCCTCGCCACGTATTAACTTCTGAATGTTACTACGGTGGCGCACCAGTAACCAGAGCGTCACTACCAGATGTAATCCGATAATTTCAGGCGCAGGCCAGACCCAGGCCACGATCAGAGGCGCCAACGTCATAGAAATCAGCGCTGCCAGTGAAGACACCCGCATCACCTTCGCTACCAGCAACCAGAGACCGATCACACTGAGCCCGATCAGCCAGTGCAGCCCGAGATCCATCCCCATCGCCGTTGCCACACCCTTACCACCCTGAAACTTAAAAAAGACCGGGTAAAGATGGCCCAGAAAGGCTGCTAGCCCAACACAGGCAAATACCAGTGGTGCCACATCCAACAGGTGACAGATAAGCATCGGGATCAGGCCCTTTGCCATATCACCGACCAGAGTAACTGCTGCAGGCAATTTACCACCGATGCGCAACACATTCGTAGCACCCGGATTATGTGACCCCTGCGTCCGTGGATCCGGCAGACGAAAACACCGACAGACCAGAATCGCACTGGACACAGAACCCAGCAGATAGGCCGCAACCATCAGAAAAAAGACGATAAACAACAGAATACCCTTCAACAAATGCTAAATGGTGCGAATACCGGATTACAGGCCGCTACGCAATTGTTGCATATCGTATGCAGATAACCCGGTAACCTCCTGAATAAAATTCAGATCGGAGCCTTTGTTCAGCAGGTTCGAGGCAACCTGATATAAACTTTCCTGGCGACCTTCCTGGCGACCCTCTTGACGACCCTCCTGACGAAACCTTTCAGCAAATGCGCTCATATATTTTGCCTCCTCCGGATAGCATCGGATATATTCGTTGCGCTCCTGTTCAGTCAGCGCACTGTAGATATCAATAAAGTCGAGATATTTTGCCAATTTTCTCAGATCTGGCTCCAATTGACGCAAACGTTGCGTAGCATGTGCATACACAGCGAGCTTATTCGCTTCTGCATCTGCCATATTCGGTAGATTGACACAAGCCGGAATGTTATCTTCGTGCAGATAATTTTGATAGGGCAGACGTGATATATCACAGATAACAGTCTTGAAATCAAGATACGTCTTCTGCTCACTACCCAGCTTCAGTTCCGTGGCATAACGGCCACGCCGCAGAAAGACCACCACCGGTACTACCCGGTCAGTCTCAAACATCTCAGCCAGATGCAGACAATAACGGGCTAACCGATGGATCGAAAAGTGTTTTGGCTCAGTTTCTTCTTCCAGCACAAATAACAGCGCTTCGCGTCGCTGATCCGGCCAGTCAACCAGTAGCGGACAGTCCAGCTCATGATACCGCTCGCCGAGCTTATCCTGCAGTTGTTCCTGACGAACCGGCGTAATCTTAGCTGTTGCGTCAATATACCGAGCTTCTGACGGAGCAAAGAAGCGCAATGCCTGTAACAGATAATCAATGAACAGATTTTTGAAGTTCTGATCGTGTGATGTCATCAGTCTGCCTCATTAGACAACTATAACACAGAGCAACCGATATCCGTCCCAGCAGCAGCTAACAGGTAGCCGTGTTGTATCGTCAGTGGCTTTGCGGGTGACATAAACCTGGCCTGTGGTACCACCGGGCCAGTCGCATCGTCAGGTACCGGTTGTTGTAGTTGCAATCCGGTATACAGCGGTAGTGCAGACAACACATCGTCTATTGCTGTTGGATGCGCATCATAACCGGCCATCACCAGACGGCTGGTTTTACCACGGCGCTGGCTGCATGGCACTGGTTGCCATTGCGCCACATTCAGAGGCGCAATCTGCGTGGTGGCCTGCAAACTGCCTGCATCCACATCCACCGCCTGCACATCAATCTCGCCGGAGGTGGATAAAGTTGATGAGGCCTCAATCACCGACGCACCGGAACGCAACAGATAATCGGCCACCAGCGTGATATTACCACCGGCACCACCATGTGCATTTGCCTGTATCTGGCTGTTTTCCAGAATCACAAACACCGGATCAATCTGAATATCTCCGCCCCGGCCATCGCCACCTTGTACGCTGGTAGTGATCTGGCTGTCCTGCAAGTGCAATAGGTCAGGTGTTTCAACCCGGATACCGCCACCACCGGCATTTTGTGATTCAGTTGTCAGGGCACTGCTGCCCTGCATCTGAATCTGTTCCCCAGTCAAAATCACCAGACGACCTGCAGCTCCGGCACCCTCTGCGTCAGACTCACTGCCTGAGGTAATCTGCGCACCGTCCGCCATATATAACGCCGTCGGTCGGTTCTGTTCACCGATCCGGATATCGCCTGCATCACCGACACCAGCAGTCGATGTCGTGATCTGACTACCGCCACTCATGCGCAGTACACCTCTCAGATTAATCCTGATCGTCTGAGCAGCAAACTCGGGGCGAGGAAAAATGGGAGACCCTTTTCCCGGGTACGCAAACCCACTGGTTGATTCAATTCTGGAACCTTCTACTAAGGTCAGGTGATTCGCCCATATCAGCACAGGGCCAGCTATGCCTTTACTATGTGAAGAACTGCTGATCCGAGTGCTCTGACCGCTGAGCCGAATCAGATCATCAGCTGTTATCAAAACTGAACCACCGTTTCCTCTACCCAAAGTTGCGGCCGTGATCTGTGTATTCTCCGCTAGGGTGATCATCGGTGCCATAACCCTCAGATCGCCACCTCTACCTGCATTCGTTTTCCTATAGCTTGTTTCTATATCAATGAAGCTATTGTTTATGAAAATCCGTTCAGTAGCTTCCAGCCGAACTAAACCACCCCAGCCTCTGCCCGAAGTAGAAGCATCTATCTCCACACCCTCCGCCAGAATGATCGTCGGTGCAGTAATCTCCAGATTACCACCCGCACCAGCATCTGCAGCATCACTGCTTGTTCCCATGTCAACGCTGCTGTTATACATCAGCACCTGTTCAGTGGCTTTCAGCCAGACTGAGCCACCCTGGCCGCTGTCCAGAGTGTAAGCATTTATCTCCGTATCCTCCAACAGAATAATCGTTGGTGCCGTAATCTCCAGATTGCCGCTCGTACCGGTGCCGCCTGTTTCCATCTCAATGCTACTGTTGCGCATCATCACCTGTTCGATGGCCTTCAACCGGACTGAACCCGTCTGACCACCGCCATAGGTTGCAGTAGAGAATATACTCTCAGCTAGAATTATTGTCGGTGCCGCAATCTCCAGATCTCCACTTTTGCCAGCATTCGTGGCGTCACTGTAAGTTTCCATAGAAATGTAAACTTTGTTCAGCTCCACCTGCTTAATGGCATGCAATCTAACTGAACCACCTTGGCCAGTGCTATTCACCTCCGTTGTGATATATGAATCAGAAAATTCGATAGTTTCAGCCTGTAATGCCACGCCGTCGTAGTCTGTTGCGTCAATGCGACTGTTATTATCTGCCAGAAGGAAGCTACCAGACGCCTTGATCCTGGCTCCCTGCCCTCGTATTCTGCCAAGCGTGGTACTGTCGGCTTGGTTACTGACGCTGACCCGGCTATCTATGAAGGTGATATCTGCCAGTGCCGCAGTGCTATGGACCTGATCCTGAGTCAACTGCAATTCACCGGCTGAATCCACCGCAATCAGGTCGATATTTCCGCCGACTGCCTGGAGTTCAGCACCTGATTCAACCATGAGCGTACCCCCGACCAGGCTGATGTCTTTGCCATCCGCTACACGTAGCTGACTACCTTCAATCTGAATCTGGCCGACATCCGCATCCAGAAAGCCGAATGCGTCAGGTGCGGCAACGGTAAGTATGATGCCCTGATCCGGATCGGCATACACCTGCTGTCCATCTGCCAATGTGACATAGTCAGCAGTGGTCGCATGAAACGCACCCTTGACGTCCAGGCTGGCATTTTTACCCATCACAATGCCGTTCGGATTCACCAGGTACAGGTCAGCACTGCTGGTAGTGCTTTTGATCTGGCCGTCGATCCAGCTATCGTTCGGGCCGGTCACCCGGCTGATGATGTGTTGTGTATCGGGCGCTGCCTGAAAATCAGCCGCCTGACCAGTCTCGACGTTAAATTCCTGAAAGCTGTGCAACAGATTGCCGCCCCGAACCGTGCCTCCGGTGATCGCAATGGTCTGGTCTTGTAAATTGAGTGTAGTGCCCGCAGTATGATCGGCGAGCAGTCCACCACCCGGGGCAGCAGACAAAGCACAACTCAGCAATAAGCCGCTGATTAGTATCGGAATAATCGTTTTTATTAGCATGCTGCGATCTACGTGCTTACATGACTCCGGCCTGTCGCAATGCCTGCGTGACCGCAGGCTGTGCCTCTGCAGATAACTGCGTCAACGGCAACCGGATGCCGGCTGCTATGCGCCCCATTTCTGCCAGCGCCCATTTGACTGGGATCGGGTTGGATTCAACAAATAATGCCTGATGCAGTCCGGCTAATGCGGCATCCAGCTCTTGTGCCCGCTCAGCATCGCCAGCCAGCGCCGCTGCACACATCGCCTGCATCTGCGCTGGCGCCACATTCGCCGTCACTGAGATATCACCATCTGCGCCCTGCAGTATCGCCTGGCAGGCGGTCGCATCATCGCCACTGTAGATAGCAAAATCACGCGCAACCTGCTCACGCAGGCTGACGATCCTTGGCACATCACCGCTTGCTTCTTTCGCCCCGACGATGTTCGGCAATTCAGCCAGGCGCGCAACCGTTTCCGGCAGCAAGTCAACTGCGGTACGGCCCGGCACGTTGTATAAAATCTGTGGGATGGCTACTGCATCGGCAATCGCTTTGTAGTGCTGATACAGTCCTTCCTGAGTTGGCTTGTTGTAGTAAGGCGTCACCAGCAGGCACGCATCTGCACCCAGCTCACACGCATGTTGCGTCAAATGTATTGCTTCCCGCGTTGAATTTGCACCGGTGCCGGCAATCACCGGAATGCGCCCGGCAACCTGCTGTATGGTAAATTCCAGCACCGCACAATGTTCTGTTGTGTCTAAGGTCGCGGATTCTCCGGTGGTACCGACTGAGACCAGTGCCCGGGTCCCGGATGCGATATGCCACGCGATCAGGTCGCCGAGTGCGGGATAATCGATGTCTCCGGCTTCGGTCATTGGGGTGACTAACGCCACGATGCTGCCCTGAATCATGTTCCTGTCTCCTGATCTCGTTGATATACCAGCCGACCCTCACAGATCGTATGAGTCACCTGCCCGATAAAGTCCCAACCATCGAACGGGGTATTATGTCCCCGGCTGCACATCTGGTCAGCCCGCAAAGTCCAGTGTACGTCCGGATCAAAGATACACACATCCGCCACCTGACCAATCGCTAACCGGCCATAGGGTAATCCCAGTGCATCTGCCGGGTTGCAGGTGATCCGCGCCAGCGCGTCTGGCAGGCTGAGCACTTGTTCCTGTACCAGACGTAATGTCAGCGCCAGCAGGGTTTCCAGACCGGATATGCCCGGTGCAGTCGCCGGGAAAGGCGCGGTCTTCGCATCCTGATCATGCGGCTGATGATCCGAACTGATCACTGGTATCAGACCATCAGCCACCGCCTGCCGCAACGCATCCCGATCCCGCAGCGTTCGCAGCGGTGGAGATACATGGCAACGTGCATCAAAATCGGCCAGATCCCAGTCGGTCAGATGTAGCTGGTGGATCGCGACATCGGCACTCACAGCCTGCCGCCGTTGCCGCGCCATCTGTAACAACGGCAGGGAGTCGGCTGCTGACAGGCCACGACAATGGATCCGCGTACCCGTATCCGCCGCTAACGCCAGGTCACGCGCTAATGCAACCGTTTCAGCGACTACCGGAATACCCGGCAGGCCCAGTTGCGTTGCAGTCGCCCCGGCGTGAGCGCAACCGTCGGCTTGCAGCGCCGGATCCTGTGGAGATAACAATACCGGCAGGTCAAATGTCGCAGCATATGCCAGGGCATGATGTTGCACTGACGCATCGGCAAAGGGTCGCCCGGCCTGGCTGAAAGCAACTGCACCAGCGCGCTGCAATGCCACCATATCGGCCAGTTGCCGACCCTGCAGGCTGCGCGTCAGCGCCGCGATGATCAGTACCCGCGCCTGCGCCGCCTGTCGGGCCTTACGCTGGATCAATTCAATCACTGCTGGCGTATCAATCACCGGATTCGTGTCCGGTGTACAGACCAGCGTGGTAATCCCGCCCTTCGCCGCCGCTGCTGTTTCGCTGGCCAGAGTACCTTTCTTCGTGAACCCCGGTTCACGCAGACTGGTGGCCAGATCGACCAGCCCCGGACACACCACCTGATTGTGCACATCCAGGCACAAATCTGCCTGAAAATCATCCGGCGCAGCACCGATCGCTATTACCTGACCTGCGGCGATATGTATGTCTGAGCAGGCATCCAGCCCTGAGGCCGGATCAATCACACGTCCTTGCAGAATACTGATGTTCATGAGATGACATGCCGGGATAACAATACCACCGCCTGGGCAGCAATGCCCTCACCACGTCCGGTAAAGCCCATCTGTTCGGTTGTGGTGGCCTTGATATTCAATTGTCCGCTGTCAGCAGTCAGAATGTCTGCCAGTCTGTCACGCATCTGCGGAATATGTCGGGACAGACGCGGTGCCTGGGCAATCACTGTCGCATCCAGATTCACCAGTTGCCATTGCAGACCCTGCACTAACGACCAGGTCTGCTGCAATAACACCCGGCTATCGATCCCGGCCAATGCAGGATCCGTATCCGGAAAGTGTTGCCCGATATCCCCCAGCGCCACTGCGCCCAGTAACGCATCACAGATGGCATGGATTAACACATCACCATCAGAATGCGCGACAATACCCTGCGTGTGTGGAATTGTCACACCACCGATCACAATAGCATCGCCTGAACCGAAACGATGCGCATCAAAACCCTGTCCTACCCGTATATCCATATTCCTATCCATTTAACGAGCCGTTCCTGATGACTACCCCGTCTGAGCCCGGAAACAGTTTATTCCAACGTCTGAAAACCGGCCTCACCCGCACCCGGGATAATTTTAATGACGGCCTGGCCGATTTGTTACTCGGTGAAAAACCCATTGATGATGACCTGCTGGACGACCTGGAAACCACCCTGCTGACCGCAGATATCGGACTGGAAACCACCCGACAACTGATTGACGAACTGCAAGCGCAGGTACAACGCCGCGCACTGAGCAACCGTGCCGCACTATATCAGGCATTACAAGCTCGTCTGATCGAGATTCTGCAGCAGACAGAACAACCGGTGCCACAGCCCGACCCGGGACAGCCGCTGGTGATTCTGCTGGTCGGTATCAATGGGGCTGGTAAAACCACAACTATCGGCAAACTGGCGCACCGCTACCAGCAGGCAGGCAACAAAGTGATGCTGGCGGCTGGCGATACCTTTCGTGCTGCTGCCGTCGAACAACTGCAGAACTGGGGCCAGCAGAATGACGTTCCGGTCATCAGCCAGGGCCAGGGGGCTGATGCCGCCTCGGTCATCTTTGATGCCCTGCAGGCAGCACAGGCACGCCGCTATGATGTCCTGATTGCAGATACAGCCGGGCGACTGCACACCAAAAACAACCTGATGGACGAACTGACCAAGATCGTCCGGGTACTGAAAAAACAAGACCCGCAGGCACCACATGAGATCATGTTAGTCGTGGATGCCGGCACCGGCCAGAACGCCCTGCATCAGGCCCGTGAATTTCATCGAGCCGTGGGCCTGACCAGTATCGCTCTGACTAAACTGGATGGTACCGCAAAAGGCGGCATTGTGTTCACGATAGCCGACCAGTTACCCATTCCGATCCGGTATGTCGGTATCGGTGAAGGTATCCACGACCTGCGTCCGTTTGCACCAGAAGCGTTTGTACAAGCACTGTTCGAGGGTACCCCTGAAAGCGTCGCGAGTGAAGCAAAGACGAGGCAGAATCAAGCAGTGTACGAATAGCACATGAACATTTTTAACACACTATTTGCGAGCGCAGCAGGTTTCAGAAAGGTCTGCAAGTCATGATACGCTTTCAGGCAGTCAGCAAAAGCTATCCCGCTACCGGACACGAAGCGTTAACCCATATCGACCTGCACCTGGCAGCAGGTGAAATGACATTTCTGACTGGTCATTCCGGTGCAGGTAAAAGTACTTTGCTGAAATTGATCGGGCGACTCGAAACCCCGACCCGCGGGCAATTGTGGGTAAACGGGCGTAATCTGAACAAGCTCACAGCACGGCAGATTCCACACCATCGACGTCAGGTTGGCATGATTTTTCAGGATCATTGTTTACTGCCACAACGAACGGTATATAACAATGTTGCCCTGCCACTGGTGGTAGCCGGTGTACGCCATCAGGACATCCGGCGGCGCGTGCAGGCAGTTCTGAACAAGGTCGGGCTGGCACGCAAGGCAGGCAGCTACCCGATCAGCCTGTCCGGTGGCGAACAACAGCGCGTCGGCATTGCCCGTGCGCTAGTCAGCAAACCACCGATTGTGCTGGCCGATGAACCGACCGGTAATCTGGATCCTGAGCTGTCGCGAGATATTATGGTCTTATTCACCGAGTTTAACACGGTTGGTGTCACACTACTGATCGCGACACATGATATAAATCTGATTCAGCCTCTGGGAAAACGCATTGTGCATCTGCAACAGGGGCGCATACAAGCAGCCAGCACCCCTGACGAATGAATGCGACATAGACATAACCTGTTAGTGTCCGTTAAAATGATCTGCTATCCGCAAAATATGACTCCTGAATTTTTTCGTTCATGATCAGACAACGTACCTTAAAAAACACCATCCGCGCGACTGGCGTCGGCCTGCATACTGGTGCAAAAACCCGCCTGACACTACGGCCTGCAGCTGTGGACACCGGCATTGTTTTCCGCCGCACAGATGTCTCACCTGCTGTCTGTATTCCGGCGAAAGCCTGCTATGTGGGTGACACCCAACTTTCGACCAAACTGATCCATGATGGCGCAGAAATCTCCACTGTAGAGCACCTGTTATCTGCATTCGCCGGGCTTGGTATTGATAATGCCTTCGTTGATGTGGATTCACCCGAAGTACCGATCATGGACGGCAGTGCCGGGCCTTTTGTATTCCTGATTCAGTCCGCTGGTGTTGAGGAACAGAACGCGGCCAAACGCTTTACCCGCATCCTAAAAACAGTTGAAGTCAAAGATGGCGACAAAACGGCTCGCTTCGAGCCATTCAACGGTTTTAAGGTGCACTTCGGCATTGATTTTGATCACCCCGCCATTCCGGACCAACACGGTTCAGTCACTATTGATTTTTCTTCCACCTCCTTTGTTAAGGAAGTCAGCCGGGCACGTACCTTCGGCTTTCTGCGTGACATAGAACACCTGCGGGATCGCGGTCTGGCACTGGGCGGTACCATGGACAATGCAGTGGTGGTAGATGATTTTCGCGTTCTGAACGAAGACGGTTTACGCTATCAGGATGAGTTTGTTAAGCACAAAGCATTGGACGCGATCGGTGATTTATACTTACTCGGCAACAGTCTGATCGGTCAGTTCAGCGGGTACAAATCAGGGCATGCACTGAATAATCTGTTGCTGAACACCCTGCTGCAACAAACAGAAGCCTGGGAAGAAGTCACTTTTGCTGATCAGGAAACCGCTCCCATCTCCTATATGCAGCCAATGCCGCAATCTAACCCGATTTAATCTGAGGGTTCTCTGCAGCCTGCTGCGGGTACACGACGGCGGATTCCAAATGGGGAGAGACCTCACTCTTACCCTTTGGTCATGACCTATCTTTGCCACGATTTAAAATCTGATGATACCTGAAGACAATTCTGAACCGGAGCGTAGCGCAGCCTGGTAGCGCACCACAATGGGGTTGTGGGGGTCGGGAGTTCGAATCTCCCCGCTCCGACCAATGCGTCGGAAAATAATATCGGCACAGTGATTGACCTGATCTTCTGTTCCCGATTAAAATACTGAATGCTTTGACAGATCAAACGGGGTATAGCGCAGTCTGGTAGCGCGCCTGCTTTGGGAGCAGGATGTCGGGGGTTCAAATCCCTCTACCCCGACCAGTCGCCGAAAAAAGTGCCGGCAAACAGCTTCTGCGCCCGTAGCTCAGCTGGATAGAGCAACGGCCTTCTAAGCCGTGGGTCGCAGGTTCGAGTCCTGCCGGGCGTGCCATATCCGGCAGACAGGTTGCTTCTGACCACATCTATTCTATTTATGGTGGGTATAGCTCAGTTGGTAGAGCCCCGGATTGTGATTCCGGTCGTCGTGGGTTCGAGTCCCATTACCCACCCCAGATCATACAACACTTAACTGGCCGCTCTGCGGCCTTTTTTGTTTGTCTTTTCGTTAATGGAGACCGCATGTTCACACACACAATGCAGATTGCAGGCTATGATGACGAACTGCACCAGGCCCTGCAGGCCGAAGCGACCCGCCAGGAATCGCATATCGAACTGATCGCGTCAGAAAATTACACCAGCCCGCGTGTCATGGAAGCACAGGGCACGGTACTGACCAACAAATATGCCGAAGGATATCCGCGCAAACGGTATTACGGTGGTTGTGCTGCTGTCGATGATGCAGAACAACTGGCGATAGACCGGGCGAAAGCGCTGTTCGGCGCCGACTATGCGAATGTACAACCACATTCCGGCTCTCAAGCAAATGCTGCTGTATATCTGGCATTGTGCCAGCCGGGAGATACAGTGTTGGGTATGTCACTGGCTGAAGGTGGCCATCTGACTCATGGTGCCAAACCTAACTTCTCCGGCAAACTGTATCAATCAGTCCAGTATGGCCTGGATCCGGCCACTGGCGAACTGGACTATGCCCAGGTGGAACAACTGGCACAGACTCATCGGCCTAAAATGATCGTCGCCGGATTTTCCGCCTATTCACGAATCGTAGACTGGCAGCGTTTTCGCACTATCGCTGACCAGGTCGGTGCTTATCTGCTGGTCGATATGGCGCATATCGCCGGCCTGGTTGCAGCAGGCGTGTATCCGAGCCCGGTCAGCATTGCTGATGTAACGACCACCACCACCCACAAAACATTACGTGGCCCACGCTCTGGCCTGATTCTGGCCCGCAGCAACCCGGAAATCGAAAAGAAACTGAACTCAGCCGTCTTTCCCGGTTGCCAGGGTGGCCCGCTGATGCATGTGGTTGCCGCAAAGGCCGTCGCTTTTAAAGAAGCCATGGAACCTGAGTTTACCGAATACCAGCATCAAGTGGTGCGCAATGCCCAGGCGATGGCACAGGTATTTATGGACCGCGGTTATGACGTCATCTCACGTGGCACGGATAACCACTTATTCCTGGTCAGCTTTGTGCAGGCAGGCCTGACCGGCAAAGCAGTGGATGCCTGGCTGGGTGATGCGAATATCACCGTAAACAAAAACGCGGTACCACAAGATCCGCAATCACCCTTCGTCACTTCTGGTATCCGCATCGGTACCCCAGCCATCACCACACGTGGCCTGACTGAGGAAGACAGCAGCCAGCTCGCAGGCTGGATGTGTGACATCATCGACAGCCGGGGCAACGCTGACCAGATCACTTCTGTCAGATCACAGGTGGCTGAGTTGTGTGCACGTTATCCGGTGTACGCAACCCGCTAACATGTCAGCCTTTTCAGCAGCAGATCGTCAGTTTATGGCGATCGCGTTGCAACAGGCTGAACAGGGTCGATACACGACCGACCCGAATCCATGCGTTGGTGCCGTTCTGGTCAAAAATCAGGCCATCATTGGCACTGGCTATCACCAGCGTGCTGGCGAGCCTCACGCCGAACGCCATGCATTAAGTGCTGCAGGCAAGCAAGCACAAAGCTCGACCCTATATGTCACACTGGAGCCCTGTTGCCACCAGGGACGAACACCACCCTGCACCCAAGCGCTGATTGCTGCTGGCGTACAAGATGTCGTCGTCGCGATGCAGGATCCGAATCCACAAGTTGCCGGACAGGGCATCGCTACGCTGCGGGCTGCTGGTATTCCAACCCGGGTTGGCTTGCTGGAGACAGAAGCCCATGCCCTGAACCCTGGCTTTATCCAGCGCATGAAGCTGGGGAAGCCACTGATTCGTCTGAAGCTCGCTATGAGCCTGGACGGACGCACCGCGATGGCCAACGGTGAAAGCCAGTGGATCACCAGCCCGGCCGCACGAGCGGATGTACAGCGATTGCGGGCAGCTAGTTCAGCGATCATGACCGGTATCGGCACCGTACTTGCCGACGATCCGGCACTGACTGTTCGTCCCGATGAATTGAACGACATCCCGACCGACCATCATCGCCAACCCCTGCGGATTGTGCTCGACAGCCAGACACGAATGCCGACACAAGCAAAGATGTTGCGCTTGCCAGGTCAGACCCTGATTGTCACCAGCCCGACTATTCCCACCGAACGATGCCAGGCACTGCAAAATACCGGGGCCGACATCATCAGCTTACCCCTATCTGACAACCGTCTCTCCCTCCCGCATCTGATTCCACACCTGACCGAACGCGAACTGAATACCATCCTGATTGAATGCGGGCCAACCCTTGCCGGTAGCGCCCTGCAAGCCGGAATCGTGGACGAACTGATCGTCTATCTGGCACCCTGCCTGCTCGGAGATCAGGCACGTGGCCTGGTCACTTTACCGGGCCTGCAACAACTGGCACAACGCCTGTCTTTGCAGTTGATTGAGACACAGTCGATTGGCCCGGATCTGCGTCTGACCCTGCGCCCTCAACCTGTCACACCTACCTCCTGATGCCAGCCACACCCGAATCTGTCATCCGTACCGCCATCCGGCAGTCCGGCGGACAATTACCGTTCGATCAATTCATGCAACTGGCGCTGTATGCGCCGGGCACCGGCTATTATGTGAATGGCCGCCGCAAACTAGGCGCAGACGGCGACTTTGTCACCGCACCCGATATCTCTCCCCTGTTCGGCCAGTGCCTGGCTAACCAATGTGCCGAATTACTGGCAGTCATCGGGCAAGGTAATCTGCTCGAATTCGGCGCCGGAACTGGTCGCCTGGCCGCCAGCCTGTTACGTCACCTGCACACGCTGGATCAGCTACCTGAACGTTACCTGATTCTGGACACCAGCCCGGATCTGCGGGCACAGCAACACGCATACCTGCAACAGACCATACCGGATCTGATGCCGCGTGTCACCTGGCTGGATCGCCTGCCGACAACCAACTGGCGTGGCATCATATTAGCCAATGAGCTACTGGATGCACTGCCGGTACACCGGGTGCACTATACCGGGACGGAGTGGTTGGAAGAGTTTGTCACCTGGCAACAAGGCCGTTTTGAGCCAGTCTCAGGCCCGCTGCACAGCCCGGGACTGGCACAGGCAGTCCGGAAAATCCCGACTGAATCATTACCTACTGGCTATCAGACCGAAATCAACCTGCGCCTTGCTCCCTGGCTCAACGCGGTCACAGAGCATATGCTGCAAGGCGCGCTGCTCCTGATAGATTACGGCTACACTGCCGCCGAGTATTACCACCCGGAACGCGCAAGTGGCACACTCATGTGTTACCACCGCCATCAGGCGAATACAGACCCGTACCAACGAATCGGGCAGCAGGATATCACCGCCCATGTCAACTTCAGTGATTTAGCTCATGCCGGAGCGGATGCCGGATTACAATTGGCTGGTTTTACCACTCAGGCAAAATTTCTGCTGAATACCGGCCTGCCTGAACTATTGCCACAGGCATTGCAAGCACACCCTCAGGACGAAGCCACGCTGCTCGCTGCGGTCAAACAATTTACTCTACCCACCATGATGGGTGAACGCTTCAAAGCACTCGCATTTAGTAAAGACCTGACGTATAACTGGAGTGGCTTGATTGATATAGATCAGAGTATCTATTTATAATCAAAATACCTTTTTTGTCTACCTGCAGAATAAAAATAGGTTCATGAAATAAACTAAAATTTGATTTTAAAAGGAGCTAAAAAATGACTTATGTTGTTACCGGTAGTTGTCAAGAAAGATGACCGCGCTTCTCAAATTGAAATGAGAATATCAGGTCTGAGCGCGGACATCCTTAGGCGGGTTCAGCCAGACAGATTCGGTGTAACGCCAGTCTCTGATATTGCCAGCCCAGCGCTGCGGATTTTTCTGCCGGGCCTCAAGGTAGAGCTCGTGTCGCCGTTGCAGAATCGCCTGGTCTTCGCCCTGATGTCTCTGGTTCGGCGTCACAAAACGGATGCCGCTATGGCGGTGCTCGCCGTTGTACCAGGTGGCTAAATCAGCGACCCACTGCCGGGCATCCGCCAGTCCTTCAAACGGCCTGATGGGGTGTTTCGGGGCATATTTGAGGGTGCGAAATAAGCTTTCTGAGTAAGGGTTGTCGTTGCTGACGCTGGGTCGGCTGAACGACGGAACAATGCCCAGTCGTTGCAAGGTTGCCAGCATAGTCGCCCCTTTCATCGGGCTGCCGTTGTCTGAGTGCAGCACTTGTACTGGTGTATGCCCTTCACGCAAGGCAATCTGATCTATCAGCTGACTGGCATGATCGGCACTTTCTTTGTCGTGGACTTCCCAGCCCACCATCTTCCGGCTGAAGATGTCTTCGACCAGATACAGATAATAGAAGCGGCCTTTCACGGTGGTGGCCAGATACGTGATATCCCAGGTGTAGACCTGATTCGGGCCAGTGGCTCGGTATCCCTTCGGTTTAACGACGGTTTTCGGAGACTTAGCCCGCCCTCTGTGGTGCAGTTGTTCTGCAGCTTTGAGTATCCGGTAAAACGTCGATTCTGACGCCAGATACTGGTCGGCATCGGCCAGCCTGGGCACGATCTGTGATGGGGGTGAATCCTGGTAGTCTGGCTGATTGCAAACCGCAATGATCTGTTGCCGTTCACCTTCTGTGAGGCGATTCGCCGGTGCTCTGGGAACCGACTGGCGTTGATCTGTCAGGGTCTCCAGGCGACGCTGCTGATCTTGCCAGCGGCGGTAGGTTCGGGTACTGATACCTAACACTTCACAGGCCTTGTGTTGACGTGCGCCAGCCAAGACCGCTTCCTGAATCAGGGTGATCGCCAGCTGGCGCTGGTCAGAGGGAGTCAGGCGGCCTCGCTGTCCCCCAGAGTGCCTGGGCTTTTTTTTTCAACACCAATAAAGCCGCTGTTTCAGCCAGCGCTTTTTCTTTACGCCGGATCTCTTTTTCGGCTTCACGAGCTTGTTGTTTCAGCTGACGCAGCTCTTGTCGTTGTGACGCCGATGACAAGCCTGCTCCATTGCAGCCTTCAGCAGCTTGTGCCTTCCAGCGGGTAATCTGCTCAACATACAGGCCTTTTTCGCGGCAGTACGCAGAACGTTCGTGCTCGTTCAAACCCGCAGTGGCAATCACCACCGCCAGTTTCTCCTGGCCACTCCAGCATTCCGGATTCTTCGTATCCGACCCGGTAGTAGCAGAGGCGTGGCCCGTCGTGCCTTGATAATCGCTTTTCCAGCGATACAAGGTGGATTGCGCTATCCCGGTTTCCCGGCTGACGTCCACGACTGACTGCGCATTCGGCATCAGTAGCTTCTGCACAATCTGTTCTTTAAATGCCTGACTTTGTCTGGCCATTATGGGCTCCTTTTGGCCGCCCCCTGGCGGTGGGCTCTCTCACTAAGCCAGCGGTCATCTATCCTGACACAGGGGGTTACTGATAACTGCGATCAGTGTAAATATACTGACTGTGTTGAGGTTTACCCAGTTGATTGTTTTTATGAAACAGCATCCCAGCTTGTGATACATCCAGAGGAATGTATTGATTGTGGGGCATGTGAACCTGAATGCCCTGTAGAAGCGATTTTGTCGGACTGTGATGCCTTGGATAACTTCATACAGTTTAATGCAAATGAAGCCGAAAACGCTTCAAATATTACCAGTCGAAAAGATCCATTGCCAACAGCAGACGCCAAAGCAGCGTCACTAAGGTACTAATCAACAAGGATACTAATAATGAGCGACTTAAATTCTGTTCGAAAACTGATTGAATCTGAGATTTACAAATATATTCCTTATATCGGTGCGAGTAACGAAAAAGTTGATAAAGTTCTGAAGGGCAAAGTAACCGCATTAATTGAAGCACTGGAATGCATTAATGAAAGTGATACTGTGGAAGATTATGGTAAAAAAATCAGAAGCATGTACCGGATTCGACAAGGCGCCACAGACTCTTTACGCAAAATAATGAATGAGTTAGGTGTAAAATATCGTTAACTCATCACCCGGTATGGGATCAGCAGCCTTGCCAGAATTACAAGGCTGCAATCAGCTAAAGAATTATAATAAGAATCAGGAGAACTATAAGAAAATCAACTACAGATTGTTCCTTCGTGATGCAATCAAAGATAATTTTTTGCGATAAATGCTGATTGAATGATCAGCCAGGGTCTTTTTCGTACGATTCCAGCGGGTCATCTGGTTCGCTATCAAGCCTTTGATACGATATGGCAGATCCACTGAATATAACAGTTGCACATCAGTATAATCACCCTGACGACAGTTGGTCAGATAACGCATATTGCCACAATGCAGGTAACCGCCGAAACCACTGATCCACTTTTTCATCTGCGTACCAAATTTCGGCACAAATTGCGCAACGCCACCCAAAGCACTGATCAGTACTCCGCTGGGTGGCAGAATCGTCACAAAATCAGCCGCATTCACAACACGATAGACTGGCATGCGCATCTGCCCGACCCAGGCACTGTTGCCAACTCTGGGTGACCCGAAGGTATAACAGGCAGCAATCCCGCCCCGATGAGTCAATCTTTTTGTTGCCAGAGTCGCCAGTGCACCACCCAGACTATGTCCGGTAATAAACAATGGTTTATCTGCCAGATCATCATCCCGGTTCAACATTGTCTGGATTTGTTCGCTCACCGCTTCATAGGCATCAGAAAAACCGGTATGCACCTTACCTTCATGATCACAAGGTGTCGTTGCAATATTGCCATCTGCGATCAGATCACGTACTTCAGCTGGCTCAGTTCCCCGAAATGCCAGTGCAATGAAATGATCACAACGAACCAGAATTGCCTGTGTACCTTTCTGATCAAAGGTTTCAACCAGACTCATATTTAAGTCTTTCAACCCGGCAACCAATTTCTGCTTTTCTGCCTCGTGATCGTACACCATCCGGTCAATAAACTTATTAAGCATTTCATGCTTTTCAGAATGTACCAGCGACATCAGCTTAGTCAGCAATTTATCTTTACCATCATCAGCAAAGATCGGATTAAACCGCAAATAAGACAGCTCTGACAAACACGCCATCAACCAGGCTGTCCGGTCACTATAAGCCTGACGATGATGTGGTATCTGTTTACTCAGCAATGCCTGAGTTTTTTTCTCAGCTTCAGAGGTCTCACAAATGATAGATGTCATAATATTATTCTCCTGAATCAACTTTGAAATCTGACTTGTTCTGAGCACGTACGGATACCCAATCGGACACCAGAGCCAGCGCTTCAGTCAGACCAGATGGATTGGTACCACCCGCCTGCGCACGATCTGCACGTCCCCCACCCTTGCCATTCACCAACACTGCTGCCTGTTGCAGCAGCACATGTGCCGGATAATCTGCCTGCAATGTCTGGCTGACTGCAACAAACAACTGTACCTTCCCGGCGGATACGGTCGCCAGCATAATGACCGACGGTACCAGTTGACGCTGCAATTGATCCAATAGGCCACGTAACGATTTTTTATCTGCAGACGGTACTTTAGCAGATAATACCTTAATACCTGCTACTTCTACCACTTGGCTAGCCAGTGCCATACCAACCTTAGCCACTGATTCGGCCTGCAATGCCTGAATCGTCTTATGCAGTTGTTTTTGTTCCGATAATACCCTGCCCAACTTCGCCGGTAATTCAGACCAGGTACAATGTAGCTGTTCACCGAGTTCTGTCAGGTAACTTGTGCTTTGTGTCACCCAACGCAACGCTTCTTCACCGGTTAAGGCTTCAATCCGCCGCACCCCGGCAGCCACACCAGTTTCTGCAATAATTTTACATAAACCAATATCACCAGTCGCCCGGACATGGGTACCACCACATAATTCAGTGGAAAAATCTCCCATGCGCAACACTCTGACTTGCGCTGCATATTTCTCGCCAAATAATGCCAGTGCACCACTCGCCTGTGCATCTTCCAACGCCATCAGACGGGTCTCAACCAGATGATTCTGGCGAATATGTGCATTAACCAGTTGTTCAACTGCCTCTATTTGTTCGGTGGAAAGCGGTGCGGTATAAGAAAAGTCAAAACGCAGCCGCTGTGCTGTCACCAGCGAACCCTGTTGTTGCACTTGTGAGCCCAGTATCTGGCGCAAGGCAGCATGTAGCAAGTGGGTCGCCGAATGATTCAGTGTAATCTGCTGTCTGAGGGCTGCATCTGTTGTTACCTGCACCATCTCGCCTAAACGCAGACAGCCTGTTTGCTGTCGCCCGATGTGTACAATCACATCACCTTGTTTCTGCGTATTATGCACCCTGAAACAATTTTCGCCCTCAGCCAGAAGCCCAGTATCACCCACCTGACCACCAGATTCAGCATACAACACTGTCTTATCCAGCACTATGGCACCTGACTGACTTGGCAGCAGCACATCCACTGCCGCACCATCGCAAAACAGTGCAACCACCGTCGCTCTGTCAGTCAGGTGATCATAACCGACAAAATCCGTTTTTCCGGAGACCGGCAATCGCCCGGATTGCTCTGCTGCAAACCGGCTGGCAGCCCGGCCACGCGCTTGTTGTGCCGCCATCGCCTGCTCAAAGCCTGCTGCATCCACACTCAGGCCCTGCTCACGCGCTATGTCAGCCGTTAAATCCAGCGGAAAACCATAGGTGTCATATAGCTTAAAACATACCTCGCCCGGAACCTGATGGCCTGACAAGTCGTTGATAACTTCGTCCAGCATCCGCATTCCCTGGCTCAGGGTTTCAGCAAACCGCGTCTCTTCTGACTCCAGCACCTGCATCACCTGCGTCTTTGCCTGACGCAGTTCCGGATACGCATCTCCCATCTGCTGATCTAAGGCATCGACCAGAGTATGAAAAAACAGTTGCTGTTGCCCCAACTGGTAACCATGTCGCACTGCTCGCCGAATAATCCGACGTAATACATAACCCCGACCCTCATTGGCAGGTAATACTCCATCAACCACCATAAAGGCAGCTGAACGAATATGGTCAGCAATCACCCGCAACGATTTTGCTTGTAAATCCCGGGTATCCGTCGCAGCGGCAGCTGCCTGAATCAAGGCCTGAAACAGATCTGTCTCATAATTAGAATGCACTCCCTGGAGTACAGCCGCTAACCGCTCCAGCCCCATGCCGGTATCCACCGATGGCTTTGGTAAGGGTGTCAGTTGACCGGCTGCATCCCGGTTATATTGCATGAACACCAGGTTCCACAACTCAATATACCGGTCACCGTCCTCTTCCGGCGTTCCTGGCGGGCCACCTGGAATGTCTGGTCCATGGTCATAAAAAATTTCCGAACAGGGACCACAAGGGCCTGTATCCCCCATCGACCAGAAATTATCACTGACATACGGCTGGTCAGCTGATTTATCACCAATACGACTGAAACGAGCGGTATCCACACCCATTTCATCCAGCCAGATAGCAGCCGCTTCATCATCTGACTGATAGACTGTCACCCAAAGCTTTTCCGGCGGTAGCTGCAATACTTGTGTTAAAAACTGCCACGCGAACTGAATCGCTTCACGCTTAAAATAATCACCAAAGCTGAAATTACCCAGCATCTCAAAAAACGTGTGATGTCGGGCTGTATACCCCACCTGGTCCAGATCGTTATGCTTACCACCAGCCCGAACACAACGCTGTGCCGTGGTCACACGCACATCAGATGGCGCAACCTGACCCAGAAAAACGCTTTTGAACGGTACCATGCCAGCATTCGTAAATAACAGACTGGTATCGGTATCATCCGGGACAAGTGAACCAGAAGGTAATTGCTGATGCTGATGCTGAGCAAAAAAATCAAGAAAAGCCGCACGAATCGCAGCGCTGGTATAACGCATAAATGAATATCAGTCAGTTTTAGGGGGCATTCCCAATTAGCTGAGTGGAAATGATTTCGAGCCATTTTTTGTGCTGACAAGGCGCAATGAGGAGTCATAGTGGTTCTATTGGGACGAGTTGCAACACAGTCAGCGCAGAAAAGGGCCGAAATCAAACCATGAAGTTGATTGAGAACGCCCCCTAAGCGAAAGAAGGCTGTTTTTTCGAAAGAAACGGGAGTTTACCTAGCAATAATCCCAGTACAGTGCTGTAAGCCAGTGCAATACCTATCCCCTTTAACTGCACCAGTATCAGATTTGTATCCAGTTCACCAAAACCACCAGCGGAATTAAATAATCCCACCGCCAGTGCTCCCCATAGACCACCCATTGCATGAATCGCAATTAATTGAGCCGCTGGTGCCTGCCAAGACGGCTGCAGCACGGTTTTCCGCAGCAGGTTAATCGCTATATTATGCAGAATACCTGCCACCGCTCCAATACTTAATGCCTCCAGAAAAGTGACCACGTCAGCACATGCTGCGATAGCAACCAATCCGGCGACAAAACCACCGGTTAAACGATGTGACCGACTGACAGGATCAGATTCGAAAAATGCATGGTAAGCAAAACCACATATCCCACCCATACTGGCCGCAAGTAAAATGTTGAGCAATATTCTGAAGATGTCACCTGACTCAACAGACGAATTAAGCGCTAAACCAAACCAGCCTAATAATAATAATAGTGCACTGGCAGTTGAATAAGCAGATAACTGCGCATGTTTTGGTTTAATCCAGACAGAGCGCCGCCGATACAATACCATACAAGCAAACCAGGCAGGCACCATATTAATCACAACACTACCCATACTATCAACAAAGCCCTGTTGTGCCAGCCAACCATCATTGCCCCATACCCAATAACCGAAGACCGGAACCAGAACAGTACTAACCAGGAATGCAAAGATCATATGAGCCAGACCTGAAAACTGATGATTAATAATACAAGCAATAATCAGTACAGGCAGCAGAATAAAGCTCATTTTATGCAGAAAATCAGTTATCAGGCCGGGGTCAGGCACTACGACATCACTACTAATCAGACTCATCAATAATGGATTAGAAAAACTGATCCATCCAGTCGAGCTGTCACCATATTTCAGGCCAAAACCTAACACAGCGTAACCTAAGATAGCACTTATTGTAATGATCAGCACAACATCCCGGGACGCAATATCTCTATCTCTCAATGAAAATGCTAGCGGAATAAAAAAAACGAATGAGATAAAAAACAAATTTTTTAATGTCAAAGGACTGACAGAAACACTTTCTTCTGCTTCCTGATTTTTCTTTGTTAGTGCCCGAACAAAATCAGCTTGTTGATCTTCTAGTTTTTTCAGCTCGGCAAAAAGATGACCGTAGCGAGCTCTGACATCTAAAAGAACTTCATATAAACGAATTGAATTTTCCTCAATCAGATCTTTTTGCTCACCCAGAGTAGAGGTTTTAAATCGCACATCTTTAACCTCTTCCATCAATGTATCTACTGTGACAGCCAGGTCTTTTCTCTCTTCTTCATTAAGTCTGTTTTTCGATTTGAGCTCAGATGCAAATCTTTCCAGGCTCTGAATATTCTTTTCACTGATTTTAATATCCTGTGTCAGGCCTTGTATGAGTTCATCATAATTCTCGAATTCTGTTTGCGTTTTAGTGCTTAGGTTACGGCTATCCTGTTCAATTTCTTTAAGTCTGACTTGATAGTTTTCCAAGTCAACCAACAGTTTCTGAGCTGATGCTTGCTGCTCCTGAGCATCTACTGCATAAGCCAGATTAACAGATATCAAACTACAAACAATCAGCAGAAAGCGGAATAGAGCCATACCAGACATAAAACGACCTAATCTCTTGTAAGCTTTAAACTTTTCGATTTAAAATTATCCGACAGAAAGTCAGCACAATGTGCCATGCGCTGTGTCTGAAAATTGTCCAGTAGCTTCTGCTTCAGCTCATCATCACTATCTCTGATAATTAATGTCATCACGCGCTCTGGCTGAATATAATCAGCCATCACAGTTGCTACTGTAGGTAGTCTGTAAGTGACATCTTCGGTAAATAATTTTTTCGCTCTGGCTTCGAACAATGCAACATCTGAAAATACAGCATCGACTTTATCATTTAATAGGTCGAATATGGCATTTTCCATCAGTTTATAAGGCAAAATCCGAATATTTAACGGAAAGTGGTTCTGCAGATAAAGTTCAAGATAAGAGTTTGCTGAAACACCGATTGATTTATAGGAAAAATCATTTTTTTTCACAGCGGGCTCAATACCTTTTTTCCAGATAAACGCTGCTCGCAGCGTACAAAAACCTGGAAGAAAGAAAAGACCTTGCGCCTGCTTATCAGACAAAAAGTGATCTGATAAGATAACCGCATCCAGATCTCTGTATCTTAGTGACTCTAACAACTCATCAATTTCTGATGCCGAAAAATCGCAAGATACTTCTATTTTATTGCACAATCCCCGCATCATATCAACTAGTATGCCTTCCGCAGTATTTCCAGTATAGCTGGTGTACGGCAAGTTTCTTGACTGAATACCAATATATAGTGGTTTTTCAGCGAATACCATACGTATTTGAAACAGCAAAATCAGTGAGCATAAAATCAGAAGGACATGCCGGAAAGAAAATGGTATTCGAGCCATACTATTGTCAATTCATCGTGGACTGTAGATAAACATCTACTGGTTTATCCAGAATGCTGTTTTTCACTTTACTATTGTTTAAATCATCTACATTCATAATAATTTCTGGCAACCCAGACAAACTCTCCGAGAATTGGTGCGATTTAATACCATTCAGTAAATCACCATATAGTCTCATGGTATCCTGATTACCTGCAGAAACGTCTGATCGTTTACCCAGTAACACACTGACATCAGGTGGATTTACTCTGCCAGAAAATGCAATAGAAGGAATTTTGTAAAATCTGAGGCTACTATGCAGGTTTTTAATAAATGTTCGATCCAGATTATAATAAGAAGACACAAGTAGTGCGTCCACATCTAGAGAAAGTTTACCATAACAAGCAAACAGTCTTTGTTTAATCCGCTCGACATCAAGAGACGAGAAAGGAATATGACATTCCACAACCTCGAATCCTTTTTTTTCGGCAGACTGCTTTAAAATAGAATAATGTGCAATTTTTCTACCTTCTTTGGTATTTTCATAAATAATACCGATACGATCAAAGCCTAACATTTCGTGTGCCAGATCAAGCAGATAAGTCTTATGATCTTCATCCGGTACAGATTGCGTAAATTTATCCAGAAAATCTGTAAATTGATAATCACTACCATGTTGACTTTTCAAGCTCTCGGAAAACTTACTCAACAGGTAAAATTGTTCAATCGCTGGCAAATAATATAATTTACCACCATGTATTGCCTGGAAAAAATATTTTTTCCCCTGAACATCTCCGGCTTCATCAAAAGCATGCACACCGGTCACACCAACAAAGAGCGGCATATAATGGAGTGTCGAGCTGAGCGCAGAGGTCACTGTAGATTGTGTACGCTCAATTGCAGTCGCCAGTAACATCACGGAATCATAACCCTGAGCAGCACTCACATCCGGCTTTTTCTGATATTTTTTTTCGTAGGCTTGCGAGAAAGCCTGACCAGCAGGATCTTTTTTATTTGGTTTGTAGATTATCGGAAGCACTGTTTTGTTGCTGGCTTTGTTCCCGGCAATCTCAATATAAGTTTCACCTAAAATATCATCTCCACCCAGAATAGGTTGGTTGAGACCCATTTCACGCAACTGTCTGGCTAAACGGCCTGCTGCATCAGTGGGTGCTGCCAGAAAAACCGCATCAAAAGATAGTTTAGTCAGTTCTGAGATAAGAGTTCGGTAATCTGCTGTACTGTCGAAAAAAGAAGCTCGTTTAACTAGTTTAATACCTTTTTCAACCGCAGCATCCTCAAACAAAAAAGCGAGTTCCCGATTCAGATTGTCCCGTGCATGTAAGACGACCATTTTTTTGTAGCCGAATGTTTCAGCAATATTTGTTATCTGACCCGCTAATACCGGATTACTCGGTACCATGCGGAAAACATAACGAAAATCATGTCGGGTAAACGACTGAGCAGTCGCAAAAGAGCAAATAAAGATCAGTTTACTTTCTTCATAAATTACCGAAGCGGGTATGGCTACTGAGGAGCTATCATGGCCCAGTACAGCAACCACTTTTGGATCTGCAGCAATATTCAATATTTTATTGCGACTCCCCACAAACCCATCCTTATCTGCTGGCCGGATATCAAGTCTGAGATGACGCCCCAACAATCTGTCAGATCTTTGATTAATCTGTTCTGCTGCCAACTTCGCACCATTCACATAAGCATCACTGTAAGCAGTTCTGACGACAACGACTTTAATGTCACCGCTATTATTACGAGCATAGTTAATCCGGTCTGACGCCATCTGTGCATAATCCGGACTACAGGCGGTACAAAGTGCGGCGAATACCGCACTGATACATATTCTGCGCAGAACAGACCAAAATACAGAATCATGCATATGAGCAGTCATATCATTTACTGGTATTCTGATCTGTTGACGGACTACCAGACGATAAAGGCATCATTTGATCTTTTTCCTGAATCTGCTGTTTTTCCTGCCTGGTCGGTGCCTGATATTCTCCTGTATTCAGGATGAGTGGCAAACCATCTTTACCACCACCAATCACAATAACTTTTGCATTGTCCGACCCGGCCAGCTCCTGAGTCGCATCAATACCTTTATGTAGCAATACTGATTCAGTCAGTGATTCATCAATAATTTTATGATAGTCAGAGATACCACGTGCCTCAATCCTCAGGCGTTCTGCTTCTCTTTCGGCAGTCTCAATCCGGAATTCGTACGATTTCATCAATTCTTCTTGCTTTAATTTGTTCTGAATCGCCGTCACAATCTCGGTTGGTAAAGTGATACTGCGAATGATGATATCATCAACTTCCACATAATTTCGACCCACTTCATCTAATGCTTTTAAGATAGCATTTGTTAATAAACCTGCTTCATTTGTATAAATTTGCTCCGCCGTGTAACTACCGAGCTCTTTACGCAGAACAGATTCGATTTGCGGTAAAATTACTCTGGTCAGGTAATCTGGTCCGATTTTTTGATGCAATAAGCCCAGTAGTTCTATTTCAGGCCGATACCGAATCGCCAGAGACAGATGTACTGTCAATCCTTTGTTGGAAATGACATCGAATTCATGGTAGGCAATTCTTTTCCGAACTTCATAGATCTGTACGATATCAATCGGATTAAAGACATATAAACCTTCAGTGTACACCTTATCAATCCGGGTACCGCTGAACCGTTCAAATAAGACCGCAGCTTCTCCGGAATGCACGGTAATAACGATCAAACGCCAGAAAAACGCCACACCCAGTGCTGTTATCAAAAGGACTATCAACAGTATCGGCAGTTTTCGCCTGAACCATTGCCTGATAGTAGCACTGAGACTGAGCTGTTCCTGCTCTTCGACCAGATCGTCTTCGGTTACAGATATATGTTGACTTTGCTCAACGCTCATAGGATTATTCAGAGTTTAACCTTGCTGTAACATGCCGGAGAATCCAAGACATGTCAGAACCTTTACCAACAACTGCCATGATGGCTGAGAATACAATTAAAAACCACATCATCGCGAGTATGAGCCTGAGCTTGATCCCAGTACCTCTGGTAGACGTATCAGCCTTAACAGCAACTCAACTGAGTCTGCTGCAGAGACTATGTCTGTATTATGACATCCCATTCGAAGACGGTGATTTAAAGCCGCTACTGACTGCTTTGATCAGTGGCGCAACGCCGGTCCTGGGTATTGTCGGCATCAGTAGCCTGATCAAGACCATTCCGGGTATTGGCACCTTAGCAGGCACAGCCAGCCTGAGTGTTATCTCAGGCACCATCACGTATGCTGTCGGACAAACTTTTATGCTGCATTTTGCCGCAGGCGGCACGCTGGAAGATCTGGACATGCAACAGGCAAAAGCCTTTTTCAAGCATGAGCTGAAAAATGGCAGACAATTTGTGCAAACCCTGAAAGATGAGATTAAGGCTGCAAAAGAGGCTGCCGCTGAAGCTGAATCCAGTTCATCAACCGACGACAAAGCCGATAGTCCCGCACGTTAACCAGGTCACGTGGCGACAATATTCACCAGGCGTCCGGGGACAATGATGATTTTCCGGATGATCTTGTCATGGATAAATCGCTGTACATTAGCATGTTCCTGCGCTGCTTGTTTCAGTCTGCTATCGTCTGTATCAGCAGCAACTGTTAATTGAGCACGTACTTTGCCATTCACTTGCACGACCAGTCTGATCTGTTCCTGCTGCAGCGCGGCATTATCAACTTGTGGCCAGTCAGCCTGCAGAATATCTGTTCCATAGTCCAGATAGTTCCAGAGATGATGGGTCACGTGTGGTGTGATCGGCGCCAGCAAACGCAGGATAAAGCTCAGCCCTTCGTGCACAATGGCACGGGCGGCTACCTCTGAACCCAGTGGCTGCAACAGATTCAGCATGCTCATACAAGCTGAAACTACCGTATTGTAGTGCTGCCGTTCGTAGTCAGACAGCGCTTTCTGCAAGTGGCTGTGTAACGTATGGCGTACCTGCGCCATGTCAGTGAGTGACTCTGTTGTAGCAGATACTGGCCCGACTTGATATGTCAGAGCCCACAACCGTTTTAAGAATCGATGGGCACCTTCCACGCCATCATCTGACCAGGTCAGGGATTGTTCCGGTGGTGCAGTAAACATCACATATAAACGTACTGTATCAGCACCATACCGGTCTATCAGGCGTTGTGGATCAATCCCGTTGTTTTTAGACTTGGACATTTTTTCCACACCACCCGCTATCACCGGCTGCCCGTCAGTCTGCAACCAGGCCTGCTGTATGCGGCCTTTTTCATTTCTTTCGACCTGCACTTGTGCCGGGTTGTACCAATCTTTGCTGCCATCCGGGTTTACACGATAATAGGTCTCAGCAACTACCATGCCTTGTGTCAGCAGGCGCGTAAACGGCTCATCGCAGTTCAGCAGACCTTCGTCACGTAACAATTTGTTGAAAAAACGCGCATATAACAGATGCAGTATCGCATGTTCCACACCGCCAACATATTGATCCACCGGTAGCCAGTAGTTTGCCCGCTCATCCAGCATAGCCTGGTCAGCGTCGGGGCAACAATAGCGCGCGTAATACCAGCTACTCTCAAAAAACGTATCCAGCGTGTCGGTTTCACGTTGCCGACCATCGCCCAGATCATAATAAGCTGGTGATTTTTTCAGCGGCGACCCGGCGCCATCCGGCACCAGGTCTTCCGGCAAAACTACTGGCAGTTCATCTGCGGCCTGCAATGTTCCATCAGCCTGATGCACCATCGGTATCGGGCAGCCCCAGTATCGCTGACGCGAGACACCCCAGTCGCGTAATCGATATTGGGTCTGTCGGTCGCCTTTGTTGTGCTGTAGCAGCCAGTCGGCAATCGCATCGCAGGCCTCTGCTGAAGCCAGCCCATTAAAAGGGTCAGAGTTAATTAACACACCTGGTTCAATAAACGCATCTTGACTGATATCAGCTTCTGGCCCTTCTGCTGGTGCAATCACCTGGCGGACCGGTATGTCGTATTTGCGGGCAAATTCCCAGTCGCGCTGATCATGTGCCGGCACCGCCATGACAGCTCCGGTGCCATAACTCATCAGGACAAAATTGGCGACATAGATCGGTACCCACTCACCGCTGATCGGGTGTATCGCCTGTAAGCCCAGGGGGTACCCACGCTTTTCCATCGTTTCCAGTTCGGCTTCGGCCACACCGCCCTGCTGACAACTGCGGACGAAATCCGCCAGGACTGTGTCCTGCTGCGCTTGCTGCGCAACCAGCGGATGTTCCGCTGCAACCGCCAGATAAGTGACACCCATCACGGTATCCGGACGAGTGGTGTAAATTTCGATCTCATCGGCTTGCCCGGCCACACCAAACCTCATCCGAACACCGCTGGAACGTCCGATCCAGTGGCGTTGCATGGTGCGTACCTGTTCCGGCCAGGCATCCAACTGGTCTATGCTGTGTAGTAATTCTTCAGCATAATCAGTAATCTTTAAAAACCACTGGGTGATGTCCCGTTTTTCAACCACCGCACCGGAACGCCAGCCTTTGCCATCTATCACCTGTTCATTCGCCAGTACGGTCTGATCTACCGGATCCCAGTTAACCGTTGCCTGTTTGCGATACGCCAGCCCTTTTTCCACCAGCCGGGTAAATAACCATTGTTCCCAGCGATAATAATCCGCGTCGCAGGTCGCAAGTTCACGATCCCAGTCGTACGCAAAACCAAGCCGGTTAAGCTGTTGTTTCATCCCGGCAATATTTTCCCGGGTCCAGTCTGCCGGTGCCCGGCCTTGTTTCAGGGCAGCATTTTCAGCCGGCAGACCAAAGGCATCCCAACCCATCGGTTGCAACACATTTTTACCCAGCATCCGCTGGTAACGTGCGATGACGTCACCAATGGTATAGTTGCGCACATGGCCCATATGCAGCTTACCGGACGGATAAGGGAACATCGACAAGCAATAAAATTTTTCACGTTGCGGGTCTTCTGTGGCCTTGAACGCCTGGGTTTCCTGCCAATGGGCCTGGACATCCGCTTCGACCTGCTGCGGATTATATGGAATAGCTTGCGTCATGAGCTGGTGGTTGTATCGAAGGAATGAATGCCATATTCAGCCCGATAAGCCTGAATCTGACTGACATGGCCTGCCAGTGCCGGCTGCTGCTGCAGATAAGCCACCATGTCATCCAGCCGCGCAATCGGTATGACCGGTATCTGATACTGCTGTATGACTTCCTGAATCGCAGATAAGGTATGCTGACCACGCTCCTGCCGGTCTAATGCAATCACCACGCCAGCACAGGTTGCGCCCTGAGCCTGGATAATATCCATAGACTCACGCACCGCCGTGCCTGCTGTAATCACATCATCTATGATCAGCACCCTTTGTCCGGCCAGCGGTGCTCCAACAGTCAGCCCACCTTCACCATGACCCTTCGCTTCTTTGCGATTAAATGCATACGGGACATCTCGCTGATACGTTTCGTATAATGCTGCCGCAGTCACCGCTGCCAGCGGTATCCCTTTGTATGCCGGACCGTACAAAACATCAAATACACAATCAGCGTCTGTGATGGCACGGGCATAAAAACGCCCCAGCTGAGCCAGAGCCGCACCGGTATAAAACAGACCAGCATTGAAGAAATACGGGCTGATCCGGCCCGATTTCAGCGCAAATTCGCCAAATTGCAGCACATTTGTCTGCAGGGCAAACTGAATAAATTCATGCCGGTAATCCGGCATAACCACCTGATTCATGGAAGAAAGATTCTGTATGAAGGTATTACTTGCTAACCCACGCGGCTTTTGTGCCGGCGTGGATCGTGCTATTGAAATTGTGGAACGCGCTCTGGAACTGCTCGGCGCACCGGTCTACGTCCGGCACGAAGTGGTACATAACCGCACCGTAGTCACGCAATTGCAGCAACGTGGTGCCATTTTTGTCGATGAACTGGACGAAATACCTGACGGCAATACTGTCATTTTCAGTGCACATGGAGTATCACAGGCCGTCCGACAAGCCGCCGAGGCGCATAATCTACAGGTATTCGATGCCACTTGTCCACTGGTGACGAAGGTTCATCTGGAAGTCGCACGACAATGTCAGGCCGGGCACGAAGTGATTTTGATTGGCCATGCCGGACACCCGGAAGTGGAAGGGACATTGGGACAGTACCGGGATACCGCACGTCAGCGGATCTATCTGGTAGAAACGCCGGATGATGTTGCCGGATTACAGGTTAATCTGCCAGACAAATTGGCATTCGTCACCCAGACCACCTTGTCTGTAGATGATACAGCGCAGATTATTCAGGCGTTACGCGCCCGCTTTCCATCTATTCAGGGGCCACGCAAAGATGATATTTGCTACGCCACTCAGAACCGGCAGGACGCCGTCCGGCAGCTTGCTGCACAATGTGACCAGATTCTGGTCGTCGGCTCACCCGAAAGCTCGAATTCCAACCGTCTGAAGGAGCTGGCAGAACAACAGGGCTGCGTGGCTTACCTGATCGACGGACCAGACGACATACAACCCGGTTGGCTGACCGGCTGCGATACCATTGGACTCACTGCAGGTGCCTCAGCACCAGAAGAAGTCGTGCAGGCAGTATTGACTCAACTCAGCGCCTGGGGAGCCAGTGAGATAACCCAGATGCAAGGCAAAACTGAACACGTCGTCTTCAACCTGCCTCAGGCACTTCGCAGCAAAACATCGTCCGGCCCGACTGCCAGACAACACGTACGGTGAGTTTAAAGACGGTGATCAAATTTAAAATCGTGGGCGAGGTATGCAACTTCGCCCACGACCAGAGGAGTGAGCGCTACACCTTTCCTCTTTTGGAATCTTCCATTGTTTTGTCCCCGCAGCAAGCTGCGGGGAATTCTCAGATTAAAAAGCGGTAGGTATTTCGAGGATACCATCTGATGTCGATAGTCCGGATATAAGACTAGCTCAACGGCTTAAGCAGAGCTGAGCTTGTAGCAATCAGGTGTTTTGATCCCATGCAGGAAATGGGTCAGCCAATGTGGCCCAGTAATCTTTACCCCGCAACACTTCTTCCTCATTTAATAAGCAATTATCAAGCGCTTGAGTAACACCATCCTGATCCAGCCCTTGGCCGATAAATACAAGCTCCTGGCGCATATCACCAAAAGGCTCAACCCACTGTTTCTCAATAGAAGCCAGATAACTTTCATCAGTGGGCCAGTTCTCTTTAGGTACAGCTTTCCAGAACATACCAGCAAATCCATAATGAGCAATTCCTCCTGCCTGGCTCCATTGGCCCGCAAATTGTGGGCGTGAAGCCAACCAGAAGTAACCTTTAGAACGAATCAATTTGCCGTAATCTTCTGTACCATGAAGAAACTGGTAAAACTTTTCAGGATGAAAGGGACGACGTGCTAAGTAACTAAAACTGCTAATACCATATTCTTCGGTTTCAGGAACATGCTCACCACGCATTTCTTTGAGCCAGCCAGGTGCTTCCTGCGCGCGCTGAAAATCGAATAAACCCGTGTTCAAAACATCATCCAGGTCTACCTTACCTCGATTGATTGGGATAATCCGAGCATTCGTGTTAAGCGTTTTCAGGATAGCAATCAGGCGTTCAATATCATTGGCTTCAACTAAATCTGTCTTGCTGACAAGGATGACATTGGCAAACTCAACCTGATCAACCAGCAAGTCAGCAACACTACGTTCATCGTCTTCACCTAAAGACTCACCCACTTCTTGTAAATATTGTGCTTCTTCATAATCTTTCAGGAAATTAACCGCATCAACCACCGTCACCATCGTATCCAGATCAGCCAGATCAGATAATGAAATACCATTTTCATCTGCAAAGGTAAAAGTCTCTGCCACCGGCAGGGGCTCAGAAATTCCTGTGGATTCAATCAACAAATAATCAAAGCGCCCATCCTGTGCAAGCTTATTAACTTCTTCTAACAGATCCTCACGTAAGGTACAACAGATACAGCCATTACTCATTTCCACAAGTTTTTCTTCACTACGGTTTAACGAAACTTCATTTCGCACAATCGCCGAATCAATATTGATTTCACTCATATCATTCACGATCACGGCCACTTTTCTGCCTTGTCGGTTATTCAGAATATGACTGAGTACTGTCGTTTTTCCTGCACCAAGAAAACCGGAAAGTACGGTTACAGGCAGTTTACTGATTTGGGACATGGTGATGTTCGCTTTGATATAAGATAAAATAATCAGAGGAAAAAAGGTGGCATAAAATTTTATGTTATAACACCTTAAATACTCTTCGCAGATGAAGCCGCCTGCCAGAATCAAATTTAAATCGCAGACGAGGTATGAAACCTCGCCTGCGACCAAAGGGGCGAGAGCCACGCCTCTCCCCCTTTGGAAACCTCCATAGTTTTGTCCCCGCCGCAAGCGACGGGGTATTTCAAGTATAAATTTTCAGATAATCAAGCCAGACTTTTCTTCTTAGTAAATGGAGAATGATCTACGTCTTTCCAACATCCGAAAACCCTGTAATGATGTTTCCGAACATCACCCGAGCAGACTTTTTACAAGTGATATTCATCTATATTTTAACTGAAGTAGCCCACATTGAGTCATTACTGATTTTTTACAACTTGCTTGACATGAAACATAAAATATCTGTAAATGATAAGTCATTCCAGCCACACAGGTACCCATCCGTTTGGACACCATTCCGATTGCCGTCTTAGGCGGCCTGCTGATCGTATTACTCTGCCTTTCTGCCTTTTTTTCCGGTTCTGAAACCGCCCTCATGACCCTCAACCGGTATCGCCTGCGCCATCAGGCAGATAGCGGTCACGCTGGTGCACGCCTCGCCCATGCCTTACTGCAAAAACCCGACCGACTGATCGGACTAATTCTGCTCGGCAACAACTTCGTCAATATTCTGGCTTCCGCTCTGGTCACGCTGATTGCGCTGCGCCTGGGCGGAGAAGGCGCCATCCCGATCGCAGCTGGCCTGCTGACTCTGATCGTGCTGATCTTTGCCGAAGTGGCACCGAAAACATTCGCTGCATTACATCCGGAAAAGCTCGCCTACCCAGCTGCCTGGATCTACACCCCCCTGCTGCGTTTACTCACACCGGTTGTGTGGCTGGTAAACCTGGTCGCAAACAGCATCTTGCGCCTGCTGCGACTCAACCCCGACCAGCAGGCAGGCGATAGTCTCAGCCGCGAAGAATTACGTACCGTGGTGAATGAGGCCGATGTTCTGATACCACAACGGCACCGCAACATGCTGCTCAGCATCCTCGATCTGGAGCAATTGCAGGTTGAAGATATCATGGTGCCTCGACAGGATCTGGAAGGGGTAGATATCACCCAGCCGATGACACAGATCCTGCAACGACTACAGACCTTACCCTACACCCGAGTACTGGTCTATCGACACAATATTGATCAGATGGTCGGTACCCTGCATGTCCGCCAGGTGCTGGGGGCAAGCCTGCAGCATCCACAATTGGATCACACTCAACTCCAAACACTGTTACGCGAGCCCTACTACATTCCGGAAGGCACCTCACTGCACCAGCAACTGCATCAGTTTCAACGCCAGAAACGCCGTTCCGGACTGATTGTTGACGAATATGGCGACATTCTGGGATTGCTGACCATGTCTGACTTACTGGAACAAATCGTTGGAGAATTTACCACCGTACCCACAGACGATATACCGGATATCCAGCTGCAGGACGACAATACCTTCTTAGTTCAGGGGCACACCAGCGTGCGCGAACTGGCCGGCCTGCTGAACTGGGATTTACCGCTGACTGGACCCAAAACACTCAACGGCCTGATCGTGGAACACCTGCAAAACCTGCCGGAGAGCGGCACATCCGTCAGGATTGCCGGCGTTCCGATTGATATCCTGCAAACGCAGGATAACTGTGTGAAGACCGCACACATCAAACCCTGAGCGGCAAATCCGATTTAATGCTAATCGTCCTGCTCGCACAATGCGCGATACGCAGCCGCATCCAGCAAGTCATCCAGCTCAGCTGTGTCAGATAATTTCAACCTGAACAACCAGCCCTCCGCATATGGATCTTCATTGATAGTTTCTGGTGCATCCTCCAATGCCCCATTACAGGCAACCACCTGACCACTGACCGGCGCATAGACATCGGAAGCTGCCTTTACCGACTCCACCACCGCACACTCATCACCCTGTGCCAGATCGTCCCCGACTTCCGGCAGCTCAACAAACACCAGATCGCCCAGCAATGTCTGCGCATGATCCGTGATGCCAATATTAGCAGTGCCATCGTCAGCTAACTGCACCCATTCATGGCTAGTCGTAAATTTCAGATTATCTGGAATATGACTCATGACAAATCCTCATTAAAAATCAAACATGCCCTGAGGCACCTATACTGCAACTTTGACCTGACCGCGCCGCACAAACGGCGGATTCACCTGCACCACCGGCATCCGCTTGTTACGAATCCCGACACATAAAGATCCGACCACACCGGGTACCACCCGCGCCAGGGCAATCGAACGTTGTAACGTCGGCGCAAAGCCACCAGATGTCACCTCACCCACCGGCTGATCATCCGCAAATAACGGCTGATGCTGTCGCAACACCCCCTTACCAGCCAGTACCAGGCCGACAAACTGCGCAGCACTCCCAGCAGCCAGCTCCGCCTCCAGCGCCTCGCGGCCAATAAAGCGACGTGCCGGATCGTGCAGATCCACCGTCCAGGCCAGGCCGGACGATAAAGGCGAAACCTGTTCATCCATATCCTGCCCGTACAGATTCATCCCCGCCTCCAGCCGCAACGTATCCCGTGCACCCAGACCACAAGGTTGAACCCCGATATCCAGTAACTGCTGCCAGAAAGATGGCAAAGCTGCCTGATCCAGCATCACCTCAAACCCATCCTCACCAGTATACCCGGTCCGCGCCACAAACCATTCCTCTTCCACCAGCGCAAAAAACGGTTTCAATTGTGCTGCTGCCTGCCGCACAGAATCCGGCAACAACGACAACACCCGCTCGCGCGCCAGCGGGCCCTGCACTGCGATCATCCCCAGATCAGCCCGGGGCACAACCTGCACTGCCAGATCAGCTGCCTGCGACTGCAACCAGGCGATATCCTTCGACGCTGTCCCCGCGTTCACCACCAGCCGGAACCGGTCTGAAGCCAGAAAATACACAATCAGATCATCCAGCACACCGCCATCATCGGACAACAAGCACGAATACAAAGCCTTGCCCGGTACACGCAGCTTCTGCACATCATTCGCCAGCACCCGGCGTAAAAAAGCACACGCATCCGCCCCCGTCACATCTACCGCACGCATATGGCACACATCAAACATCCCGGCCCGGCGCCGTACCGCATGATGTTCATCCAATTGCGAACCAAAATGGACTGGTAAATCCCAACCCGCAAAAGGTACCATACGGGCACCCAGCGCCACATGCGCCTCAAATAACGGTGTCTGATTCGACATCAACACTCACCCTGCAATAAAGATAATAGCGACCCATAAACCGGAGCTGACAACCATGATGCACCCAGTCCCTCGTGAATTTGCAGCAAACGCAAAAATCAATGCCGCACAATACGCTGAACAATACCAGACATCCATCACAGACCCGGAAACCTATTGGGCACAACAAGCGGCGCAGTATCTCCAATTTGACACACCCTGGCAACAAGTACTGGACTGGTCTTACCAGGCAGACGACCTGCACATCCGCTGGTTTGACGGTGCCACCCTGAACGTGTCTGCTAACTGCATCGACCGGCACCTGGCAACCCGTGCTGAACAGACCGCGATCCTCTGGGAAGGTGACGATCCAAACGAGACACGTCGTCTCAGCTACCGCGAACTGCATATTGCAGTTTGCCGCTTCGCCAATGTGCTGAAGGCCAGGGGCGTACGTAAAGGAGACCGGGTTTCCCTCTACCTGCCGATGATCCCGGAGGCCGCCATCGCCATGCTCGCCTGCACCCGGATCGGCGCCATCCATTCCGTCGTATTTGCCGGCTTCTCACCAGATGCGTTGAAAAACCGCATTCAGGATGCCGACTGTACCGTGCTGATCACCGCCGATCAGTCCGTCCGGGGCGGCAAAAAAATCCCACTGAAGGCCCAGGCCGACCAGGCATTGGCCGACTGCCCACAAGTCGACACCTGCATCGTGGTACAACGCGGCGGAGAACCGGTAGATTGGGATGATAACCGGGATGTGTGGTATCACGATGCGATGCAGGCCGCCTCAGCCGACTGCCCGGCAGAATCGATGGCAGCAGAAGATCCACTGTTCATTCTGTACACCTCCGGCTCAACCGGCAAACCGAAAGGCGTCTTACACACCACCGCAGGCTACCTGCTGCAGGCCGCGATGACCCACGACCTGGTATTCGACCACCGACCCGGCGAAGTGTACTGGTGTACCGCCGATGTCGGCTGGATCACCGGACATAGCTACTGTCTATACGGCCCGCTAGCCAATGGCGCCACAATCTTATTCTTCGAAGGCATCCCGACCTGGCCGGATGCGTCTCGCTTCTGGCAGATCTGCGACAAACACCAGGTTGCCACTTTCTATACCGCCCCGACCGCGATCCGTGCCTTGATGGGCAACGGCGATGACTGGGTACACCAGACCCGACGCACCAGCCTACGCCTGCTCGGCACCGTCGGCGAACCGATCAACCCGGAAGCCTGGAAATGGTACCACGAAGTGGTTGGCGACCAACGCTGCCCGATCGTCGATACCTGGTGGCAAACCGAAACCGGTGCGCATCTGATCACCCCACTACCTGGTGCCACACCCTTGAAACCAGGCTCAGCCACCCTGCCCTTCTTCGGCGTACAGCCAGTCCTGCTGGACGATACCGGGAATGAAATCCACGGCAATCCGGCGCAGGGTAACCTGGCGATGAAACACCCCTGGCCATCCCAGATGCGTGGCGTATATGGCGACCCGGAACGATTCTACCAGACCTACTTTGCACAATATCCCGGTTATTACTTCACGGGGGATGGCGCACGGCGGGACGAGGATGGCTACTACTGGATCACTGGACGGGTAGACGACGTGCTGAACGTGTCCGGACACCGGCTGGGCACCGCAGAAATAGAGTCTGCCCTGGTGCTACATCCACAAGTGGCAGAAGCCGCAGTGGTCGGCTATCCGCACGACATCACCGGACAAGGCATTTATGCGTATGTCACCCTGATGGCAGGGAAAACCGGAACCACGGCACTCCGGACCGAACTGATACAGCAGGTACGCCGCGAAATCGGGCCAATCGCAACGATCAACATCATCCAGTGGGCACCAGGCTTGCCAAAAACCCGCTCCGGCAAAATCATGCGCCGCATCCTGCGTAAAATCGCCGCCGGAGAACTGACCGACCTGGGAGACACTTCCACCTTAGCGGAACCTGCGGTCGTCGAACAACTGATCACCGACTATACGCACACCAACGCAAATTAACGTTTGAAAAACAGAACCACATAGAAGCACATCAAGACCAGCAAATCAGTTCACAACAATGCACCAAGCTCTCTGCTACCTCCGATAACATCGGTGCAACACTGACTGACCATTAGAGGTGCAAGACATACAGGATGCAAATCTGATCAGTTTAAATAGATTACTGGCAACTGTCTCACTTTCTCTACTCGGTGCCGAGCCTTGTGCTGAGGTATGGTGTATTGCTAATATCCTGCTCAGTTCACAAGTCGACACATTGGTCTTTGAACCGGTTGTGCTCAGCCTGGATAAGATGCTCAGTAAATTACCCTGGGGCATCGGCATCATCGCCCTGCCCTGGCTACCTGGCAAACTACTGCGGGTCGACTGGTCGGATGGCCTAAGCTGAGACCATCTTTATGTACGGAGCGACATCATCGCTCCTGCTACCAACGATAATAAGGATTAACCATGAAAAGTGGAAAATATACTCAAACCATCAGCGGGCATACTTTTACTGCTCATTTTGATGTTGATGGAGACTACCCGCAAAATAAAGTCAGTCTGTCTCTCGGCAGCACTTATCCATCACACTGGATTGCAGACCTCGCTCCCGATGGCGACAACAACTGGGAAGGCGACATCTGGTATCGCAAAGACAATGCTGATTCTCTGAAGGTATCCAGCGATGGCCGAATTGGCAGTAGCGGCGACATTCCAGACAGAATACGGGTGTACTATGGTGGTCACTATGCAGCCGGAGGCTATGACTATATCTATGTGTACCTTAAAAAATCCGGAACAAATAAAGCATGGAAATATTGGTACAAAAAGGTATCAGATCATTTCCGCGAAGTGAATGTCGAGATTGATCATGAAGCTGGCGTTAGCCCGATTTTATCGTTAAATCCGCATAATATTGATAATCATCGTCCGGCCTCTTTACCCAATGCAGACATCACAATCGCCTCTACCTTTCAGAAAGCCGGGATCAATATCGTCCGCAATACCAGCAATGAAGGTGCTGTTGCGACAAGCAATGCCGGTTCTAATTCACGTTGGAGTAATGCCGAGCTACATGATGCGATGCAGACTGCCTGGTCAAAAGATGAATCTTCAGCCTGGGCGATGTGGGTATTACAAGCTAATAAGCATGATGACGACCATACCGGCATCATGTTTGACGATATAGGGGCACATCAACGTTGTGGCACCGCGCTGTTTCACGGCACCTCAAGTTATTCCGGAGCCAGTGCCAGCATCGTCAACCGCCATAAATTCATGACACTGATACATGAAATGGGTCACAACTTTAATCTGTATCATTCATGGGTTAAAACGTCTGGCACAAGCAATTGGTGTAACCGCGTTGCGAATGAATCTGAAGCCAGAAGTTATATGAATTATGCCAGCCGTGTCGCGGCGGGTTATTATGGTTTTTTTGATACATTTGAATACCGTTTCAGCGATCAGGAGCTGCTGTTTTTACGTCATGCACCAGAATCATTTGTGAAGATGGGTGGGCACGCCTGGGGCACAGATCATGCTGGCGGTGGTTTTGAGAATGAAGCAGGTGCGCCTGGTGACGAGCCGGTGACAAATGACGTTGAGCTTGTCGTCAGTTGTAACAAAGCGAAGCCAGTGTACGAGTTTCTGGAACTGGTGAATCTTGACCTTACGCTCACGAATAAAGGCGGTGAAACGCTGCAGGTTGATCCGGAACTGCTTGATGATACCGCTCATATGACCATTAAGGTTTCTCGTAATGGCCAGCTTGCTAAAAAATATCAGCCTTACGCAACGCCTTGCCATAAAGATGAACCCGGGGTGAGCTTAGCCACTGGTGAATCCATTACCGGAGAGATCTGCCTGGCTGGTGGCAAACTGGGTTGGGTGGTCGATGCACCAGGTCGCTATGAAATCAGCGTCGTCGTCGGTGTGCATGGTGAAGCAGGTAAAGTCAACATCTCAGCAACACCTTTTGTATTCATTGTTGCCGAACCTGTGAGCAGGGAAGCTAACAGAATAGCGGATGATTATTTCAACAGTGATGTTGGACGGACTCTGGCTATGGGTGGTACGAAAGTACTTAGCAAAGCGAATGAAGTGCTTAACGAAGTAAAGGAGCGCCTGCCTGGTAGTAAAGCCGCTCAACAAGCTGATTTAACCCTGAATCTACCGAACATACGCAAGTATAAAATGCTTCAGGTAAATGATGATGGGACTAAATCTGTTGCTGAAGATCAGGTAGATGATCAGGCAATCAACAACGTTAAACATATTGTTGTGAATCAAACAACGACGATTAAGGAAAACCTGGGAGGCAAAACTTTTAATAAACTATGTAAAAAAGTTGCTGAAAACCTCAAAGAGCATGGTGATGATGCAGGATCAGCACAAATAGGGGCGCACGGCGGTGCGCCCGTACCGAACCGGGCCGTCTAGTAGCAGGGGCGCACAGCCATGCGCCCGTACGCTTGCACGGTCGCGCGGGATGTACGGGCGCACCGCCGTGCGCCCCTACCCATAATTCTCAAACTTTATAAGGATATATCTATGCACAATAATGACAAGTTGTCTGATCACTTCTGTCTGGGCGAACTCATCTTTTCAGAAACCGCTGCCCGTAAACATATTGATAACACGCCACCAGCAGATATTGAGGCCAATCTGATACGTCTGTGTGAACATATCCTGGAGCCGGTCAGACAACATTACGGCAAGCCCTTCCGCCCCAACAGTTGTTACCGTGGTCCTGAACTGAACTCAGCTGTTGGTGGCTCTGCCAAGTCGCAACATTGCAAAGGCGAAGCGGTAGACATTGAAGTCCCCGGTGTCAGCAATTACGATCTGGCGAAATGGATCGAACAGAATCTGGAATTTGATCAGCTCATTCTGGAGTGCTATCGCTCGGGCGAGCCAACCTCTGGCTGGGTGCATGTCAGCTTAAAGCCACCGGGACTAACTAACCGCAAACAAGCCCTGACCTACAGCAATAGGAAATACACCTCGGGACTACACGCCTGATCTGACCAGGCCCGGTAGCTCAAACAGTGCCAGCTCAGCGAACTGAGAAATCGACCCTGATCGTATCTCAGTTCGCCACTTCTGTACAACAGCATCAGCTGATACGGAACGCCGCATTCTCCAATAACAATCAAAAACACCGACAAAGTACCTGGTCTTTATTTAGCTTACTTTCAATCACCTGTTTCGCCAGCGCATGTTGGTATACCCTCAATAGCAAGGGATTATCAAACCACCACAAACAGACTCTGACTATGTCAAAAACAATGAAGATTATCGTTCTTAGTGCTCTGTTATTACGTACCCTGCACGCAGCATCAGGTGGCGGCATGATCGCGGATCAGACTTCAGGTACCCGGGTAGCTGCCAACAACCAGGTATATACCGTCGCTGGCGGCAAAGCTGTGGGGGGTAATCTGTTACACAGTTTTCGCGAATTTAATATTGAAGCAGGAGAAACAGCTTCTTTTCAGGCAGAGCCACAAACACAACAAATTATCAGCCGGGTGACTGGTGACAATGACAGTTGGATCAATGGAACCATCAGTATTCAGGGAAATAAGCCGATTGATCTGTATCTGGTGAATCCGCATGGAATCATATTTGGTAAAGAGGCCAGTCTGGATATGCAGGGCGCTTTGTACGCCAGCACAGCCGACTATATGATCCTGCAAGATGGACAACAGGTGTTTATCAATCCGGATCAGGGTGTCAGCTTGACTGTTGCGGCACCAGAGGCATTCGGGTTTCTGGACGATAGTACGGGCAACATCCGCATTGAAGGCAGCCAGCTCTCTGCCAGTACAGGTACAAGTATTGGGCTGGTTGCTGGAGATATCACATTATCTTCAGATGCCAGGCTTATCGTGGCAGAGGGCCAGATACATATGGCTGCGATTGCTTCACCTGGTAAAGGTATCCACGCCCGAATCAATATCACAGATCTATCCCGGGAGAATATCAGCACGCAGGAGACTGTGTTGAACAATCATCAGAACAGGGATATTGCAACAACGCCTGTCCAAAGTGGGACAGGAGGTAAAATAATCCTGGAAAATATTCAGTTATCAGTACAGGAAGATACAGCGCATAGTACGGATTTGGAAAACCCTAAAAAAGCCATACTGCGCGCTGATTTGGCAGTCGTGCTGGATAACAGTCAAATTGACCTGAATACTACAGATGGAAAAAATGCGGGTTTTGTAGAGATTCAGGCCCCGGAAATCAGATTGACTAACCACTCAGCCATCATATCTGACACTGATGGCACCGGAGACGGCGGGCTTGTGTTATTACGTGGTAGCCATCAAGTGCTGATGGATCAATCAAAAATTATAGTATCCACGAAAAGCACTGCTGACAATGCAGGGGGTGGAGGGTTTGTAGAAATTGATGCACCAATGATAAATTTGACTCATCATTCAGAAATTCTGTCTGAAAGTTACGGTGGTGGTGATGGCGGCCATGTATTACTCAAAGGCACGAATATGATCCTGCTTAATAAAAGTAATATCGACCTGGAAGCACATGATAAAGGGATGGGAGGCACACTGACGATAAGAACTCCCGTAATAAAATTAGCAGAAGATTCGAAAATTATAGTTGATGCAGATGGTAGTGGCGGCGGTGGCTATGTATCACTGACTGCAAACAATGAAGTATTGCTGGATAATAGCAAAATTAATATGGATGTATTTGATCATGGTCAAGGTGGCGAACTCTTGATAGAAGCTGCTGAGATTAAACTGACGAATGGATCAGTGATACAATTTGACACTGATGGATCAGGGCAAGGAGGTGATGTCAAGCTAGTGGCTGATAAACTGGTACTGCTGAATAAAAGTGAAATTGATCTGAACGCAGATGACAAAGGCGCTGGTGGAATACTGGAAATTAAGGCGCCGGAAATCAAATTGCTCAACAACACTGTCATACAAGTTGATGCGAGTGATAAGGGTAAAGGTGGGAGCGTATCATTAGTCGCTGATAAGCTGGTGATGCTGGATGGAGGATCAGGTATCACCGCATTAGCGCACAACTCGGCTGGAGGAGACAGTGGCTATGTAGAAATTCATGCAGCGGAAATCAAATTAACAAATGGTGCATTTATACAAAGTGATACGCATGGTACCGGCAAAGGGGGGCGTGTTTCTCTGGTAGCTGATGACCTGGTACAACTGGTTGGCAAATCCGGAATCACCTTAGCAACCCTCGGTACGAATAACAAAGTGAATGAAGGTCAAGGTGGCAACCTGAACATCAAGGCACCGGTCATTGTGTTGAACGATTCATTGATCTATGCTCAAACTTTCGGTACCGGGCCGGGTGGATCAGTAACACTTATTGCCACAGATGAAATACAACTCGACGGGAAAGAAACCACTATCAGCAGCGCCTCGCATGGCTCAGGAAACTCAGGAATGATCAAGGTAGAATCAAAATCTCTGAGCCTGAGAAGTGGGGCCAGCATCCAGGCAACCAGCGGTTTTGATCTCACACCGCCTGCGTGGATAAATACTGACAGCATACCCGAGAGTATTTCACGCACCGGTACCGCCGGACAGATTGAGATTGATCTGACAGGAACTTTATACCTGAGTCATGCCAGCAGAATCAGTACTTCTACAGCAGGCAGTGGAGCCGCCGGAGATATTCTGATTGGTACCCGGAAACGTCCGGAACATATCATTCTGGAAGATGATTCAGGCATTCAGTCACAAAGTCAGTCCACAGCAAAAAAAGCTGGGGAGGCCGGTCAGCTGAATATTCTGGCCTATAAGACCATTGAGTTGCGGAGGAACAGCACTTTTAATACTGACGCTGAAAATACCGGAGGAGGTAACATCACGCTTGAAACACGCGACTGGCTGCGTTTACAGAATAGTCGTATTACCACAAGTGTGCGTAGTGGGAGTTCGCAAGGTGGCAACATCGCTATTGACCCGGTCTTTGTTTTACTAGAAAGTGGCGAAATAAAGGCCAATGCAGATGCAGGTAAAGGCGGAAATGTAAGTCTGGTGGCAGAATACCTGCTGTCATCCGGCGCTTCAGTCATTGAAGCTTCTTCCAATAAGTCTGTGCAGGGTGAAGTCACGGTCAATGCAATAACAGTGAATAGTGACAGCTTGCTGGGGAGACTGGGTAGTATCGAACCATTAGATATCCTGCCATGGATACCCCCGTCCTGCCAGGCACTCAGCCAGACCAACCAATTAGTCATCAACGGTTTGGATGCTTATCCGACACCGGCAGATGATCTGTTATCCGCTGTCACCATCAAGGCCGGATTTTTATCTGCAGCACAAGAATAACAGCAGGGTATCGTGTACAAGGTATAAAAACTCGCACACAGCGTTTGTCACAAAACTGAGGTCATGGTGATATTGCAAAGTCATCTGATTCTTAGGCCAGCATTTTTTTATTCTTCTAAATTCACTATTTTTTTGTAATTAATCCCACCTCGCCTGGGGTCATAAACACTCAAAATATAAACCTTTTTCTGAAAAACATAATAAGGTAATAAGTAGCCATATTTCGGTGAGATTTTCTCCCATACATCCGGATGAGCTGTCGTTCGTCCTTTAGATAAAGAATTCGGGATTGATTCAACTAAACCGATTATATCACTGATAATATTTTGTAGCCTTGCAGGCGTATGATTTCCGTAATATTCACGAATCTCCTGGAGATCCTGCTTTGCTTTTCGTGTATAGACGATTTGCATTTGAATTATGAGCCAGGCGTTATATCCGGAGTTGGCACAGGAAGCTCATTTTCAGTACCCCAGGATTTCATCCAGGCATGCATCTGTTCACTTGAGTGCCCATAACCACTTTCAGCCTCTGCAACAGCATCATTTAACTGATCAAGGTATTGAATATGGTCTTTTAAATAAGCCGAAACAGCCTCATTGATAACAACAGAACGAGAACGCTTTGTCATTTTTGCAAAGAGATCAATATAAGCTTTATTTTGATCTTCAAGTTGTATAGAGACAGGTTGTGTCATAATAGATCTTTCCAAAGATATTTATGCTTCAGAAATTTGACGACATTGCGCTTAAAATACATATAGTGGTCTGATAATCTCATACTATAGCAGGACTACCCCACCTACTCTCAGGCTCGGAAGCTCAGACGTTGCCCGTTTGGCAAACCGATGAATTGTCCCCGATCATATTTCAATTCGCCATTCACATAAGTCTGTACCACCTGATGCTGGAGTGTGGCACCTTCCAGTGGTGTCCAACCGCATTTGTACAGTACCTGGTCTCGCTGAACCGGAGATGATAAGGTCGGATCGACCAGTATCAGGTCGGCCTGATACCCTTCGCGGATAAAGCCCCGTTCTTGTATCCCGAAGAGCAGTGCCGGGGCATGCGCCATTTTGTGCACTACCTGGGTCAGGGTCAGGCTACCCGCTGCGACCAGCTCCAGCGCCATCGGCACGGCATGTTGTACCAGTGGCAATCCGGCTGGGGTCTGGAAATAATCAGTACGCTGTTTTTCTTCCCAGGTATGGGGTGCGTGGTCAGTGGCAATCACATCCAGCCGGTCTTCTGCCAGTGCCTGACGCAGCGCAGCCCGGTCGCTCGCTTGTTTGATCGCCGGGTTGCATTTGATCAGGCTGCCTCGCTCGGCATAGTCTTCAGCGCTGAAATACAAATGGTGTACACAGGCCTCACTGGTGATCTGCTTACCTTCGACTGGCCCTAGCTGAAACAGGGACAGTTCTCTGGCGGTGGTCAGATGCAGCACATGCAACCGGGTGCCATGCTGTTTTGCCAGCGCGACCGCCATGGATGATGATCGCCAGCAGGCTTCTTCGCTGCGGATGTCGGGGTGATACTGTACCGGGATTTCTGCGCCATATTGCGCGCGATAACGTGCTTCGTTCGCCTGGACGGTTGGCGTATCTTCACAATGGGTCGCAATCAGGGTCGGTGCATCCCGGAAGATTTGTTCCAGTGTGTCCGGCGCATCCACCAACATGTTGCCAGTCGAGGCACCCATAAAGACTTTGATGCCACAGGTCTGGCCCGGCTGTAAACGCCGGATTTCGTCGATATTGTCGTTGGTCGCACCCAGATAGAATGCATAGTTGCCCCAGGCCCGATCTGCTGCCAGTGCAAACTTCGCTTCGAGTGCGGCGCAACTGGTGGTCTGCGGCTGGGTATTCGGCATCTCAAAAAAACTGGTGATGCCTCCAGCGAGTGCCGCGCGTGATTCGGTGGCAATATCTGCTTTATGAGTAAAACCTGGCTCGCGAAAATGGACCTGATCATCGATCATTCCGGGCAGCAGGTACAGACCTTCGGCATCACATACCTGCATGGTGTGATCTGCGGTTATCGCTGTCGCGATCTGTGCGATCCGGCCCTGCCGGAGCAATACATCTGCCTCTTGGATCTGCCCTTCATTGACGATCCGGGCGTGTTTTATCAGTATTTTGTCAGTCATAATCCTGATCCTTCCAGGTGCGTAATGCAATAAATACTTCTGCGGGCGTCGCTAAACGACGCTGTGCCCAGACCTCTGCAGCCGCAATCACCGCTGGTTCACTGGTGCGCATGAACGGATTGGTCGCCAGTTCTTCTGCCAGGGTACTCGGCACTGTCGCTTCATCCCGGGCTCGCTGCGCCGCGACGCGCGCAATCCGTGCTTGCAGTTGCGGATTTTCCGGCTCAACCCATTCGGCAAACCCCAGGTTCGCCTGTGTATATTCGTGCGCACAATAGATCAGCGTTTCCGGTGGTAGCTGCGCCAATTGTTGCAACGAAGCACTCAGTTGCGCAAAGGTGCCACTGAATACCCGGCCACACCCGCCCGCAAATAGGGTATCGCCGCAGAATACCCGGCCCGGCATCGTGTAGGCCAGATGACCTTCGGTATGCCCTGGCACCTCCAGTACCTGTAGCTGACACGCCAGTCCAGGTAGTGTCACCTGATCGCCTGCCTGCACTCTTTGTTCCAGTCCGGTGATCGGCTCATCCAGCGGGCCATAGACTACCGCGTCCGGCCAGGCCGCTTTCAGCGCCCGGATGCCGCCGATATGATCTCTGTGTTTGTGTGTGATCAGGATCGCTTCCAGTTGCAGCCCAGCCTGTTGCAGGGACTGCTGTACAGGAACAGGATCACCCGGATCAACGACTGCTGCCCAGGGACTGTCCGGAGCAGACAGCAACCAGAAATAGTTATCTTCGAATCCGGGAATTGCGCTGATGTTAAGTGCTGGCATTGGCATGACCTGCATATAATTTTTCTGGTGCAATCATCGGCTCGGTGGTTATCTGCATCTGGTCACCCACGACCTGCCGGTAAAAGCAACTACGCCGCCCGGTATGGCAAGCCGGACCAGTCTGATCCACTTGCAGTAACACAGCATCCTGATCACAATCCAGGTACAATGCACGCAGAGACTGAGTCTGCCCGGAGCTTTCTCCTTTTCGCCATAAGCGCCGGCGTGAACGCGACCAGTAACAGACCCGACCGGTCTGCAATGTTTCAGCCAGTGCGTCGGTATTCATCCAGGCCAGCATCAGCACTTCGCCTGTGTCATGTTGCTGCGCAATCACTGGCAACAGACCATCTTTATTCCACGGTAATTGCGCCGGTTCAAAAGACTCAGATTCATCTGACATTGTTTGCCCCTCTGCTGAGCAGGAATTGATGCATATCTTCAGAATCTCGTTTCATCATGACGATAAAATTTTCCAGTTGCATGCAAAGTGTATTGATTGTTCCGATTTATATGGCTTTATTGAAGTGGAAGGGCTGATTTTTGACGAACATACCGGCGTAGTCATCGATCCATCTGAAGAAAAGCTGAAAACCGAGTTTAAAGATGTTAAACGGTTGTTTCTGCCACTACACTCAGTGATCCGGATTGATGAGATGGAACATAAGGGCAAAAACAAAATTTTAGATAAAGATGGTCGTAAAACTAATATTACTCCCTTCCCTCCCCCCAAACACAACCCGTAACAATTTCTGTCCCCGTGGCACAATTGGATAGCGCGACAGCCTCCTAAGCTGTAGGTTACAGGTTCGAACCCTGTCGGGGACACCATCCGCTGTTACCATCCAACGTACCTGGCAAAAAAGGAGTCAGGTCTTTTTTTTAGAAAAAGAACGTATTCCAAGCCAGATCAGAATGAGGGTGGTCAGACCCAGCACAGACAACAAAATATGGCTCCAGTCGCTCTGATTCACGCTGTGTCCCAGCAATATGCCTGGCGCCAGATAGGCAGGCGCCCAGATAATCGCAGATAACACATTCGCAATATAAAAACGACGTACCGGCATTTTCAGAATACCCGCCGCCATCGGCACCACAGCACGTGTCGGACCGAGAAAACGCCCCAGTGCGACGCTGATATCACCGTAGCGCTGAAAAAAGTCGACGCCCTTCTGCACATAGTCCGGGTTTATCCGCAACCAGCGCCAACGTGTGGTCAGATAGTCCAGACGTCGCCCCAGCAGATAGCTGACCCCATCGCCGACGATTGCCCCGGCAATGGCCCAGGCACAACTGCTCCAGAAATCGAGTACTCCCGCACCAATCAGGGCACCTGCCCCGATCAGAATGACAGCACCAGGAATCACCACCCCGACCAGAGCAAGTGATTCCACACAGGCAATGAAGCCAATCACCCAACCCGCTTGTTCCGGATGCTGACTGATCCAGAGCAGCAGATTGTCGAAGGCTTCATTCACAGTTGAAATTCTTTCGCAATCAGTGCGAAGGCCCGGTCTGCGGCTGCCAGTGTGGTTTCAATATCTGACGTACCGTGCGCAGCGGATACAAAGCCTGCTTCAAACGGCGAAGGTGCCAGATAAATGCCCTGTTCCAGCATCGAATGAAAAAATAACCGGAAATGTTCCGGCTCACACGCCCGCACACCGGCAAAGTCGCTGACCTTGCCTGCCAGAGTGAAAAACAGGCCGAACATGCCACCGATCTGATTATAGGTAAACGGCACCCGATGTTCCTGAGCGACTGATTTCAGGCCCTGCACTAATTCACAGGTTCTGGCGTTCAGTGCAGCATAAAAATCAGGTTCGCGCAGTAAGTTGAGAGTCGCCAGCCCGGCAGTCATCGCCACCGGGTTACCGGATAGCGTGCCGGCCTGATAGACCGGGCCAAGTGGCGCAATATATTCCATCAGCTCACGCTTGCCACCGAATGCACCAACCGGCATGCCACCGCCGATAATTTTGCCCAATGTGGTCAGATCAGGCGCCACATCGTACAGGTCTTGTGCGCCGCCCAGAGCAACCCGAAAGCCGGTCATGACTTCATCAAAAATCAGCACGCTGCCATATTCATCACACAGCCGCCGCAATCCGGGTAAAAATTCCGGCCTGGGCAATACACAACTCATATTACCCGCGACCGGTTCTACAATCACACACGCAATCTGTTCACCGTAATGAGCAAATGCTTCTTCAACCTGTGACAGGTCGTTATAGTCCAGGCTTAATGTGTGTGCCGCCAATTCCACGGGAATGCCGGGAGAAGAGGGTTTACCCAGGGTCAACGCACCAGAACCAGCCCGAACCAGTAATGAATCTGAATGGCCATGGTAACAACCGGTAAACTTGATGATTTTGTCACGTTCGGTATAGCCCCGTGCCAGGCGAACGGCAGACATGGTTGCTTCGGTACCGGACGATGTCATGCGTATCAGCTCAATCGCAGGCATCAGTTCGCAGACTGTACGCGCCAGCTCGGTCTCAATGTCGGTCGGTGCGCCGAAAGACAAGCCGCGTGGTAACGCAGCCTGCACTGCTGCAATCACTTCCGGGTGCGCATGGCCCAGAATCATCGGGCCCCAGGAGCCGACATAATCAATATAGCGCTGATCATTGACGTCGGTCAGGTAAGGCCCTTGTGCCTGACGAATAAAGACTGGTTCGCCACCAACACCATTAAAAGCCCGTACCGGTGAATTCACACCACCAGCAATATAACGTCGGGCAGTTTGCAAAGGATGCTCAGACATAATGAATTACACAAATAAATGAGTGATCTGTTGTGCTGCCTGACGGATGTCCGGGGCACCGAATACACCCTGCACCACGGCCAGCAGATCAGCACCGGCAGCAATCAGTGTATCTCCGTTGTACTGATTAATGCCACCAATCGCGACGACCGGGCAAGGCAAACGCTGCGCTCGCTGCAACAGAGCCATATCCGCCAGCACAGCCTGGGGTTTAGTCTTTGAAGAAAAAAAACGACCCAGAGCAATATAGTCCGCCTGAGTCGCATATTGCTCCGCCAGATGCCACTGGTTGTAACAAGACATCCCGATAATTGCGTCCGGCCCGAGTAATTGTCGGGCTTGTGCCAGCGGCATATCTGTGTGTCCGAGATGCACACCGGCAGCACCAATCTCAGCCGCCAGTCTCGCATCATCGTTGATAATCAGAGGGACCTGATACGCTGCACAACACTGTAACAAATCCAGCGCTTGTGCCCGGCGGCTGGCAGGATCTGATCGCTTATCCCGATACTGAACCAGACAGGCACCACCCTGCAATGCCTGTTCGACTGCCTGGTATAAATGTGGGCAATCCGGGTCAGTGATCGCATACAAGCCTGATGCAGGCATCCGCAACGGCACAGGCTGAATGGTCATATCAACCAGCCGATGTAAACCATTCCGTGCAGGCAACCACAAGTTGCCATACCGGCAACCAGATCGTCCAGCATCATGCCAACGCCTCCCGATACTTTTCGATCCAGCCAGCCAATCGGCCAGGGCTTCAGGATATCGAATAACCGAAACAACACAAATCCAGCCAGTACAGATGCCAGGCTGAGTGGTACAGCCATCATCGCAACCAGAAATCCGGCTATTTCATCCCAGACGATACCGGGATGATCATGTCTGCCCAGTTGTTCAGCACCATATCGGCAGATCGTTATACCCGCCGCCGCCACGCCTGCGGTCAGCAACAGGTAGACTGACCATGGTAAAGGTACCAGTATCAGATAAATTATCACCCCGACCAGGGTGCCGTAGGTACCAGGCATTCCGGGTAGATACCCGGCACCAAAACCCGTCGCGCAACGAGATAACCAGCGTTGCTTCGCTGTCATGGTTTAGTTAGTTTTTTGTTCTCTGGACTTAATCCAGGCATTACTGGCAATAAAGGCACCGATGATGCCCATATTCGCGACGACCCAGGTACTGCCAAACGCAATCAATGCATTGACCCGTTCGATGCTGACCCAGGGCGTTAACAACACGGCAATAAACAGAATCACTGAAATTAATGATACCCAGACCATCAATCGTTGCTGATCGGCCATTTTGTCATTATTTTCCACACGGATCATTTTTTCAGTCCGTGCAAGCTCTTCATCACTCACAATGCCGTCATGATCCAGATCGGCCTGTTCCCAGATGCTGCCTTTTTCGAGTTTTTTTGTGTCATGATAATAATCTGCTGATTTTTAAAAGTTAAAACAACTGACCTTGTGTTGTCAGTTCAGTCGGTATCCCGGAATGATGGGCATAAGTTTCCCAATCCGGCGTGTAATCCGCTGCCTGGTTCCCCCAGACAGTCCAGCCTGCTCTCGCACCACGCGCAAACAACTCAATACGTGGCCCCCAGCTACAGGCTTCAATCAATTCATACTGTTCATCCGGCTTACGGCTGTGCTCCCGCTTGCGTGAGGCAAGCAGATTTGCCTGACTACGCCCGGGCGGTAAAGTTCTGGCTTGTTTGCCTTTGGTACCAAACAGGATAATTTCCGTCACATTCCTGAAATAAAACCCGACTCCACGACGATCCGGGCCACCATCTTTGCGTATTTTGTACCAGATCAGATTCGTTTTATAGGTAAAACCCCAGGCTTGCATCACTTGTAACCCTTCTGCCAATAAGGCATTGGGTACCCAGAGATACAAATGCGCTGTCTCCTCAGTAATCTCAGCGACTGGCAACGCCTGAATATCTTCCAGATCGAGGGTCGGATAACGGCTCAGCCGCTTGTGCTCCGGTGCCATTTTTCCCGTGCGGTTCTTAAATTGCCAGGGTGGGTCAGCAAGGACAGTAGCATATTTATGATTACCCACCGCATGCAACAGGTCAGCCGCAGCTTCTGTCTTCATGGTGCAGTTGTCTTACCGCTGCCACTGAACCAACTGCCGATTTTGCGGAATAAACGTCGTAACGTCCGCCACAGCTTCGGCAGCAACCAGATCACCAGCGCCAGAAAGGCGATCAGTGCGGCCAGGAACCACCAGGGATGCTGCAGACCAGCCCACAAACCACCAATGACGGCGACATCTTCACTGATTGAGGCGGCCCAGTTGCTGAATGGCTCAGGTGAGGTGTTGATCAAGGCCCGGGCACTGGCTTTGGTGGTATGACTGGCCGCTGTCACACTACCGCCGAGGATCATTGCTACTAATTCAGTCGCCTGATAGTCAACAACACCGTTCACCGCACCAGCAGCCAGCAACGCACCCACTGGTATACGAATGAAGGTGTGGATGGCATCCCAACTGGTATCCAGCCCCGGTATTTTATCGGCAAAAAATTCCACCAGATACATGGCACCGGCAGCCAGCAACACCGCCGGATTCTGAATCACCTCCAGATCCGGCGGCAAATCAATATGACCGGCACCACTCATCCAGCCAAGTACCAGAATCGTGGCATACAGGTTGATGCCGGAAGCCCAGGCAGCACCCAGCATCAGTGCGATTGCTTCTATCACTTCCATACCGGTTCACTCCCCGCGTTCATGATGATCTGGCCGGATTACCCGGCAAACGTCTGTTGTATCTTTTCCAGGCTGATATGCCGAACATCTTTACCTTTTACAAAGTACAACACATATTCACAAATATTGCAGCATCGGTCACCAATGCGTTCCAGCGAGCGGGCAGACCAGATAATATCCATCAACTTCGGAATCGCACGCGGGTCTTCCATCATGTAGGTCATGCTCTCGCGCATCAGCCCCTCGTATTCGCGGTCAATCCGGTCATCTTCGCGGGCAACGGCAATCGCTTCAGCCACATCCAGCTGCATGAAGGCCTGCAAGGCACGATGCAGCATCGTTGCCACCTGGCGGCCCAGGTGTTCGATCCGGTTATTCAGGTCCGGGCCGGAACGCCCGGCGGTGGTACGCGCCGCCATGCGTGCGATACGCTTCGCTTCATCGCCAATCCGTTCCAGATCTGCCGTGGTTTTAATCGCTGCCAGCACCAGACGCAGATCACTGGCCGTCGGGTGACGCAGGGCTAATATCCGGGTACATTGTTCATCAATATCGACATCATACGCGTTGACTTTATAATCATTCGCGATCACCTCTTTTGCTTGCGATGCGGTGCCGGATTGCAGTGCCACTAGTGCTTGTTGTAATTGTTGTTCCACCAGCTCACCCATCTGGAACACCTGATTACGGATTTTATCCAGATCGGCATTAAACTGTTGCGAATAGTGCTGGGTTAATTGTGTGGTTTCCATAGCCAGTGCATTAATAAATAAACTGCGCAGTACGCGCCAATAAGTGTTGTATCGTCTGACTGACTGACAGCATCAGATGATCTGCCAGGCGTTCTAACGGGTCGACCTGAGGTGTGAAATCCACGAGGTGTGTCTGCTGCACCACATCCCGCGCCACGGAACCAGTATTGCCAATCGCGTCGGCCAGTCCCAGCTGAATGCTGCGCTGCCCGGTCCAGACCAGACCACTGAATAAGTCCGGATTATCGCTTAACCGGTCACCACGGCCTGCCTGCACTGCCTGAATGAAGGTCTGATGCATGTCATTCAGCATCTGGTCGGTATGCTGGCGCTCAGCTTCAGTTACCGGGCTGAATGGATCTAACATGCCTTTGTAGCTGCCTGCGGTATACAGACGTCGTTCCACGCCGATTTTTTCCATCGCACCGGTAAAGCCAAAGCTGTCCAGACGCACGCCGATGGAACCGACAATACTGGATTCATTCACATAAATCCGGTCTGCCGCGGCGGCGATATAGTAGGCGCCCGAGGCACAGATATCATCCACGACCGCATATAATGGCGTATCCGGATGTTGCTGGCGCAGATGGACGACCGCTTTATGAATGTGGCTGGATTGTACCGGCAAACCACCCGGGCTGTTGATACGCAGAATGACCGCCTGGGTTCCCGGATGATCAAATGCCTCTTGCAGCCCTTCGATAATCCGATCAGCCTCCACGCCCTCTGTATCACTAATGACCCCCTGTAACCGAACCACAGCGGTATGTTCACTGCTGATATCCAGGTGATCCAGCCCAGGCTGACTCAGAAAGACAAACCAGACCACAGCGGTCAACCAGATCAGCACGAATAGCTTAAAAAAGATTCCCCAGCGCCGACGTCGACGCTTTTCAAGTAACGCATCGGTCGCCAGTTTTTCGACTAACTGACGTTCCCAGCCAGGCTGTGTGGTTGTTGACATAACAGTAGAATCAGGTGAAATGAATGAGTGAGCAACGGACCGGCGCAAAACGCAAAGTGATCGTCGGCTTATCCGGAGGTGTAGACTCTTCCGTAGCGGCACTGCGTTTGTTGCAGGCAGGCTGGCAGGTGGAAGGCCTGTTTATGAAAAACTGGGAAGAAGACGATACCACCACTTATTGCGCTGCGGCGGCTGATTTGTTGGATGCTCAACAGGTTGCCGATAAGCTCGGCATCAAGCTGCATACGGTCAATTTCGCGACCGAATACTGGGATCAGGTATTTGCACATTTTTTAGCCGAATACCAGGCTGGCCGCACGCCGAACCCGGACATTCTGTGCAATCGCGAGATCAAATTTAAGGCCTTTCTGGATTATGCGCTGGACCTGGGCGCAGATTATATCGCAACCGGGCATTATGCCGGACTGAATCACGCAGCAGCAGATCCGTTCGAACTCAGTTGTGCACTGGACCAGAATAAAGACCAGACCTATTTTTTACACCTGCTGAATCAGCATGCCCTGCGTCATGCCCAATTTCCGCTGCAATCCGTTACCAAACCGCAAGTCCGGGCGCTGGCGACTCAGGCAGGTTTTGCGAATGCCCGCAAAAAAGACAGTACCGGGATTTGTTTTATTGGCGAACGCCGCTTCCGCGACTTCCTGGCCGCTTATCTGCCAAACCAACCGGGCGAGATTGTCACCACCAGTGGTGAAGTACTGGGTACGCACCAGGGTGCGTTGTACTACACGATCGGGCAACGCGAAGGATTGGGCATCGGCGGGCAGGCAACACACGGCACTGAACCCTGGTTTGTCGCCGCAAAGGATGTTACGCAGAATCGCCTGGTGGTAGTGCAGGGCCATGACCACCCACACCTGTTCAGGCAGTCTCTGGTCGCAACTCCTGTGCACTGGATTGCCGGGTCAGCTCCGGCAGATACTTTTCAGTGCCTGGCCCGTTGCCGCCACCGCCAGCTATTGCAAACCTGTACAGTAACCATCGACAAAGACGATCCGATAACAGCACAAGTCGTATTCGATCAACCACAACGCGCGATAACACCAGGCCAGGCAGTGGTGTTTTACGCCGATCAGATATGTCTGGGTGGCGGGACGATTCAGTAGAGCACGCTGGATTATTTTGCGCATCCGACGCAGCTTCTCTATAATTCGCGGTCAATTTCAGCCACTGTAGCTCAGTCGGTAGAGCAACTGATTCGTAATCAGTAGGTCAGCGGTTCAATTCCGCTCAGTGGCTCCAGAGTATTGCTGAAAATGGCTGGGTTCGGACCATTTTTCAGCAGCCTTGTTCAGACAGCAGGGTGCGATTCAAACTGATGTGGTGATCTGCTACCGCAGGCTTTTCGCAAGCGT
>CAWUID010000004.1:0-70775 GCA_963922315.1 uncultured Gammaproteobacteria bacterium | reverse complement strand
CAGACTATCTTTTATAATGTTATCAAATACTTGTTACTTTTTAAGCAGGCTCTATATAAGACTCGACGCCGCTATGCCAAGGCCGAACCGTTATATCAACGTGCCTTGAAAGCCAGTGAGCGCGTGTTGGGCAAGGAACACCCGGATACCTTAGCCAGCGTCAATAATCTGGCTGGCGTATATCACTCCCAAGGCCGCTATGCCGAAGCCGAGCCGCTGTATCAACGCGCTTTGCAAGGCTGTGAAAGTGTACTTGGCCAAGCACATCCGGGCACCTTGTCAACTCGCTTAAATTTGGCAGCAAACTTTTTGAGTCGCCATCAAGCAGCGCAAAGCCTGGAACAGTTGCAACATTATGAATCCGGTTTATTTCAGCTCGCCAGTCGCGAATTACGTCAGAAGCGGGATGTACGCGATAAACGCCAGTTATTGCTCAAGCACTCCACTTTTCAAGATCTGGTATTCAGCTTGGCATTGCAACACCCTACCGCGCAAACCCGGCGGTTTGCCGCCACGGTGTTATTGCGTTGGCAGCAGGTGGAAAGCGAAGAACAACTCTTTTTACAACGTTTGCTTCGGCAGAGTACCGATTCTGAGATTCGGCATCTGGCGCAACGATTAGCCAGACAACGGCAGAGGGTCAGCGCAGCGGCGCATCGGAAGCCTTTCAATCGCCCGGAATCAGACCAACTTGTGCAAAAGTTGCAGGATCTTGAGCAGACACTCACCAGCAGAAGTCCACAGTTCAGACAACAATTAGCCATTGGTCAGGTGGATGTCAGCGATTTAGAGGATGTGCTGGAGGATAAAACTGGCCTGCTGGTGTTACGGGTATTCAATTCATATAACCCAAAAACAGGCAAAGTAGAGGCATTGCATTGGTTAGCCGCCTGGATAGCCCGTGAGGCTGACGGCCAGATGCGGGTGCGTTTGTATGATTTGGGCGAAGTTGAGGACAGTCTGGCGCTGTGGCAGGCGGCCCAACGCGACCCACAAGCCAGCCAGGATTTATACCAGCATTTGTTCGCCAGTCTGGATCCATTGCTCGCCAGTGTGAAACAGTTGTATATCGTACCTGACTATTTTTTACATCAGGCCGATTTCGGTAGCTGGCGCTTGCCGAATGGGGATTATTGGTTACAGCGCCAGTCCATTCGTCGGCTACACACCGCGCGCGATCTGTTGCGCCGCAATGATTATCTGCAAACCCAAGGTCTGGTGGCATTCGGGGGGATTGCGTATGGTGAAGCAATATCGGAGCCGTCTGAGATTAAGCAACCGCAGCCGGTGCTGCATGAGCCCGTGTTAGCGCAACGGGGGCTTGAGGAGGGCTTTGCGTTTTTGCCCGCCAGCCTGGAAGAAATGGATCATTTTGCCCGGGATTTCTGGAACAGGAAGCACATTGGTCCGTTACTTGTGCGGAAAGGTGGGCAGGCGACGGAACACGCTCTGAAACAGATCACCGACCCGCCACGCATTCTGCATCTGGCCACCCACGGTTTTTATCTGCGGGACCAGGATAATACCCAACGCCCGCTGGTATCATCCGGACTGGCGCTGGCACAGGCCAATCAGGGGTTACAGGGCAAGCGTGATCAGGATCAGGAAGATGGTATTTTATATGCGCTGGAAGCGGTGGATCTGAATCTGGAGGGGACCGAGCTGGTCACTTTGTCGGCATGTGAAACCGGTCAGGGTGACCTGGATTATTCGGAAGGGTTGTATGGGCTGGTTCTGGCGTTTAAGCTGGCCGGGGCCAGCAATGTGTTGATGACCTTGCGCAAGGTGAATGACGCACGGGCGATGCGCTTTATGAAGCAGTTTTATTTCGAGTGGTTGAGTGGTCCTCCGCAACACCCGGCACTGGCGCTGCGCCAGACCAAACTGCATTTTATTAACCAGGGTAATGCGATTCAGCGCGATCCAGCCTTCTGGTCACCGTATGTGTTGGTGGAAACTACGCAGTGATGGAGGAACACTGTAATCAGCCGCATTCAGCAGTTTACTTGCAGAGAACCTGATGTTTCCATTCGCAGATATTGCGCATTGCGAAATCGAAATTGATACCAATCGCAATTCGTTTTCTGCCGCTACCTGCGTAACGATCCAGATAGCCTTGCCGGTCAATCTGGGCCAGCGCATCGGTTGCTGACTGACCACATTTCAGCTCCAGACAATATACCTTGTCCGGGAATGCAACCGCTAAATCAATTCGGCCACGTGAAGTCAGCAGTTCACAATGCACCCGCATGCCACTGAGTGCCAGCATCATGTAAAACAACGCATGAAAGTGGGCTTCACGGAGCTGCACCCCTTGTTGGTAAGGAATCGCGGCAAACAAACTGCGGACGTTTGCGATGAATCCGTCCAGGTCTTCGTGATCAAGCCGACGGCGCAAACCCGTCGCTACCGTCGCCTGACCCAATGGCAGGTAGTTGTCACCGCCGCTCAACAGAAGTTGCTTGTAAAAACCACTGCGCACTTCCTGGTTCGGAAACCCCAGGGTGTATTCGTCGTCCTGGTAATCGCGGATGGTGAGATAGCCGGCCTGAAACAATAACGCTTTGAAATTAAGATTTTCTAAATCAAACGTATCGAATTCGGCGACATCCGCCTGAACGCTTTCCAGATCCAGTGGCGGAACATCATGCTCCTTGAGTAACCGTACCAGAAAGGACGGTGTGCCCGAACGGAACCAGAAGCCGTCCAGCGATTGACGGTACAGAGACTGAGCAAGGCAATACGGATTAAAGACCTGAACCGGTGCACGGGTAAACCGGTAGCCATTATAAAACCAGGCCAGCTGCTCTATCGTGCTTTGTTCGTCCTGCTGCAACTTACCAGCCAGCTGTGCGATATGCTCAGGAAAGTTCGTCCGTAGCTCTTCTTCCGTCCAGCCGACCAGATCAGCATAACGTTTATCCATACTCAAGTCGTTCAGGTTGTTCAGCTCGGAGAAAATCGACACGCTGCTGAAACGCGACACGCCAGTGATGAATACCAGACGCAACTTATCAACGATAGTGTCAGCTTTCAGCACACCAAACAGTCGTTTGAGTGTGTCGCGATTCTCAAGGGCCAGCCGTAAACCCTCTTCACCTTTGCCCAGATGATCAATCAGCGGTTTATCGTATTCATCAACAAGGATCACCACAGGCTGCTGATATTTCGCCTCCAGAGCATGAATCAGGTCGCCCAGCATGCTGGAAGGGGCACCAATAGCAAGACTGACTTCGTACTGCTGCGCCCAGTATTGCAAGCGTTCGACAAGTCGCGCGTTCAGGTCACCCGAACCGGCAGTCGGAGCCAGATTGAAATCCAGTACAACTACCGGGTGTGGCGTCCAGTCCCAACGATCATTTTCACCAATCCACAAACCCTGAAACAACTCGCGCCGCCCGAGGAACAAGTGCTTCAATGTTGATACGGTCAGTGATTTGCCAAATCGCCTCGGTCGGGACAGGAAGAAGTACCTGGCGCTGACCAGCATCTGATGGATTTGCCGGGTTTTGTCCACGTACACGTAACCTTCGTTTCGCAACGTGGGAAAATCGGACGTATCCAGCGGTAATCTGGGCAATTCATTAGACATGACCAACCTCAGTGAGCTTCCTGCCAGTTATCGCCCACCCCGATTTCGACGACCAGTGGCACTCGCAACTCAGCGGCAGATTCCATTCGTTGTCTGATCTCAGCACAATACTCATCCAGTCGTTCCGGCACACCTTCAAATACTAGCTCATCGTGCACCTGCAACAACAGGTTCAGCTCCGGCTGTGTCTGTTGCTGCCAAGCATGGATGGCCAGCATCGCTCGCTTGATGATGTCAGCGGCAGTCCCCTGCATTGGCGCATTGATCGCGGTACGTTCGGCGGCTGCCCGACGGTTCGCATTGCGCGAGGTGATGTCTGGCAGATACAGGCGACGTCCGAATAAGGTCTCGACATAACCATCCTGTTGTGCCTGTTCGCGCGTGCGCTGCATAAATTGCTGCACACCTGGATAACGACTGAAATACAGGTCGACATAGTCCTGTGCGGCCTTGCGCTCTATGCCCAGTTGTTTCGCTAGTCCGAAGGCTGACATGCCATAAATCAGGCCGAAATTGATCGCCTTCGCTGCCCGCCTCTGATCCGGTGTCACGGATTGCTGACTGTCTGCTGCAAAGACTTCTGCCGCCGTCGCCGTATGGATATCAGCGCCCTCTGCGAATGCCCGACATAATCCGGCATCCTGTGACAGGTGTGCCATGATGCGTAATTCAATCTGCGAATAATCTGCAGCGACCATCCGCCAGCCGGTTTGTGGCACAAATGCCTGCCGGATCTGCCTGCCGACCTCGGTACGTATCGGAATGTTCTGCAGGTTCGGATCAGATGAGCTGAGCCGACCGGTGGCCGTCACTGCCTGGTGGTAACTGGTATGCACCCGCCCGGTGCGCGGATTGATTCGCTGTGGCAATTTATCGGTATAGGTCGATTTCAGCTTTGCCAGGCTGCGGTGTTGCAGAATCAGCTCTGGCAATTCATGCCCGTCTGCGGCCAGGGTCTGCAAAACAGATTCTGCCGTGGAAGGCACACCCTTCGGTGTTTTGCTGACGACCGGCAACTTCAGCTCGGTAAAAAATATCTCGCCGATCTGTTTTGGTGAGTTCAGATTAAAAGGCCGGCCGGCAATGCGATAGGCTTCCTGTTCCAGTTCATGCAGTTGCCTGGCAAGTTGTGCGCTGTGGGCCTGTAACAATTCCCGGTCGATGGTGACGCCGGTGCGCTCCATACGGGATAACACTGGTATCAGCGGTATTTCCAGTTGTTGATATAACACCGTCAGGTCTGGCTCTGCGGTCAGTTTTGGCCACAGCGTCTGATGCAGCTGCCAGGTGATATCCGCATCTTCTGCCGCATAAGGCCCGGCCTGTTCCAGTGGGATCTGATCAAACGTCAGTTGCTTCACACCCTTCCCAGCTATGTCGCTGAATGTTGTCGTTTTATGTTGCAGATAGCGCTCAGCCAGGCTGTCCATATCATGCCGTCCGAGGCTGTCTACCACATACGACGCGAGCATGGTGTCGTGGATGGCACCCTGTAGCTGAATGCCTTCGTTCGCCAGGATTCCCAGATCATATTTCAAATTCTGCCCCACCTTCCGGATCCGGGCATTTTCCAGAATTGGTCGCAGCTCCGCTAAGACCCAGTCACGTGCCAGTTGTTGTGGCACACCCGGATACCGATGTCCCACTGGCAGATAAGCCGCCTGACCAGCCGCCACCGCGAAGGATAATCCGACCAGTTCAGCCTGTAATGTGTCCAGGCTGGTCGTCTCCGTATCCAGTGCGATCAGATCGGCCTGTTGCAATTTTGTCTTCCAGACGGCAAAGGTAGCTTCGTCCAGTATCGTCTGATAATCAGTGGCAACCGCGGCAGTCACCTCCGGCACCTGGGATATTTCCGGCTCCGTCGGCTCCAGGCTGGCCAGCAACCGCCGCGACTCCAACCGCTGATAAAGGGTCTTCAGCCCTGCTGTATCTGCAGGTTGCGGTTGTAATTCTGTCACCTGATGTGGCAACGGCACATCACATTTAATCGTGGTCAATTGGCGCGACAATGCCAGTTGATCCAGGTTCACCCGCAGGTTTTCACCGACTTTACCTTTGATCTGTGCAGCCTGTGCGATCAGGTTATCCAGTGAAGTGTATTCTGCCAGCCATTTTGCCGCCGTCTTCGGGCCACATTTCGGGATGCCCGGTATGTTATCCACGCTGTCTCCCATCAGTGCCAGGTAATCAATCACCTGTTCTGGCCAGACCGCATATTTATCCATCACACCCTGACGATCCAACCGCACATCGGTCATGGTATTGATCAGCGTCACCTGATCATTCACCAATTGTGCCAGGTCTTTGTCACCGGTCGAGATCAGAGTTGACAAGCCAGCAGCACTGGCTTGTTGGGCCAGGGTACCGATCACATCATCTGCCTCCACCCCATCGATGACCAATAACGGCAACCCCATGCGTTCGACTACCTGTAATAAAGGTGTTATCTGCACGCGCAAATCGTCTGGCAGTGGTGGACGATTTGCTTTATAAGCTGGATAAAGTTCATCGCGGAACGTTTTTCCAGGCGTATCAAAAACCACCGCGACATAGCGTGGTGGGTAGTCAGTCAGCAGCTTACGCAGCATATTGACCACCCCCACAATCGCACCTGTCGCCTCGCCACGTGAGTTGGTCAGTGGTGGCAGTGCGTGATAGGCCCGGAACAAATATGAGGAACCATCAACCAGAATCAGATCATGCTGCATAGTTGTCACCTGTCAGATTATCATAAGTGTCAATTAAATCTGAGAATTCCCCGCAGCTTGATGCGGGGACAAAACCATGGGGGGGTTCCAAAGGGGGAGAGGCATAGCTCTCGCCCCTTTGGTCGTAGGCGAGATGGCATACCTCGCCCACGATTTAAAATTTGATGCAACCTGCTGCACTGTTTTTTGCATACCTGAGTTCTTACAGACCATTTGCAATCAGACCAGATTCCGCCATAATGGGACGTTACTTTTTTATGTTGTGTATAGTTGCACACCTTCGCCGGCCTTTACCTTAATGTTAATCAGGAGCTTTGCAGTATGGCAAATGACTATATCTTTACGTCCGAGTCTGTTTCCGAAGGCCACCCGGACAAGATGGCAGACCAGGTCTCTGATGCCGTACTGGATGCAATTCTGGCCGAAGATCGGTATGCCCGCGTTGCCTGCGAAACCGTATTCAAAACCGGAATGGCGATGATTGCCGGTGAAATTACCACTACCGCAAAGCCGGATTATGAAGCGGTTATCCGCCAGACCATCCGGGAGATCGGCTATAACAGTTCAGATATGGGCTTTGACTGGGAAACTTGTGCAGTCATGACCGCACTCGGTGTACAGTCACCTGACATTAATCAGGGTGTTGACCGGGCGAAACCGGAAGATCAGGGCGCTGGCGATCAGGGCCTGATGTTCGGCTATGCCACAAACGAAACTGATGTGCTGATGCCGGCGCCCATTCAATATGCGCACCGACTGGTTGAGCGCCAGTCGGAAGTACGCAACAACGGTACCCTACCCTGGTTACGACCAGATGCAAAAAGCCAGGTCAGCTTTCACTATCGTGATGGCAAACCGGTCAGCATTGATGCGGTGGTGCTTTCCAGCCAGCACAGCCCGGATATCAGCCTGAGTGACCTGCAGGCAGGCATCATGGAAGAAATCATTCAGCCGGTGCTGGCGCCAACCGGTTGGCTGACAGCCGACACACAATATCATATCAACCCGACCGGTGCCTTCGTGATTGGTGGCCCGATGGGAGATGCCGGCCTGACCGGACGTAAGATCATTGTCGATACTTATGGCGGCTCAGCCCGTCATGGCGGCGGTGCTTTCTCCGGCAAAGACCCCTCCAAAGTCGACCGGTCTGCGGCGTATGCCGGACGTTATGTCGCAAAAAACATTGTCGCGGCTGGTCTGGCGGACCGATGTGAAATTCAGGTCTCGTATGCTATTGGTGTCGCTGAACCCACTTCCATCATGGTCGAAACCTTCGGTACCGGCAAACTGGCCGATGAAAAGATTACCGAACTGGTACGCGAACATTTTGATCTGCGGCCTTATGGCATTCTCAGAATGCTGGATCTGCTGAATGCAGAACAGATCAAATACCGCAAAACCGCTGCTTACGGCCACTTTGGTCGTGAAAATGAAGGCTTTACCTGGGAAAATACCGATAAAGCAACGGCCTTAGCAGCTGCTCTGTAATTCAACCTTCTGCCATAAACTTTCCTTTTCTCAATGAGAAAAGGAAAGTTCCTGCTTCTCTAACCAATACGCACGGATATGCGGCCACTGACCCGACAAGACATTAACCGCCATATCAACCAGACGTACATCAGCCGGGGAGATAGTTACTATATCCAGGGTCGGGTACATGAGCTGGAAGTACTGCGTGGTGGCACACAGATCACATCCAGTGTCGCTGGCAGTAACCGTAAGACTTATCAGGTTATCGTAAACCTGAATTATCACCCGGAAAGTACCACATTAGTGCAAATTCGGGGACATTGCAGTTGCCCGGTCGGGTACAACTGCAAACATGTGGCTGCCACCTTACTGGCACACGAGAAACAAATCAGGTTGTCCAATGAAAATGACGCACCACCTGATCTGGATCCGATATTAAGATATTGGCTGAATACCATTCAGCACTCTGCCAAATCCACAACAGCATCACCTGAATCCACTCATCAATTTGAACTGCATTACGTCCTGTCACTGACGCATGATAACCGTCTCGGCAACCCACTATTGCAGATCGCCAACTATAAAACCCGCCGTCTGAAAAGCCGCAACAGCTGGAGTAAAGGCACCCACTTAACGCAGGTAAGCCAGTCACAATCGACTTTTCTGACCGCACAAGATAAAGAACTCGCTCGTCTGCTGGAAGCAAACAGTGCGGAATTCGGTTATCGCCGCCATCAGAACGCGATACTACAGGGTGACGTTGCGCCTTATCTGCTGGAACGTCTGATCCGGAGCGGACGAGCTCACTGGGAAAGCCTGGAAGGCGCGATTCTGAACCTGGGCCAACCCCAACCTGGCCAGATCAATTGGCAACTGGAACAACAACAGGCAAAAATTACCATTACTGAACCGGCAGGCCTGACATTATTGCCGGTTGCCCCACCCTGGTATTTAGACCCGCAAACCTGGCAGGCAGGCCCGTTACAAACAGAGCTCCCGGCTAACATTGCCGCAACTCTGATTCAGGCGCCGCCGATACCGGTGCGTCAATGCGAGCAGGTTGCTAAGGTATTGCAACAACACTTCCCGAACAAATCGTTACCGCTACCAAAAGCAAAGATTAAGCTAACCGGAAAAGACATCAAACCCCAGCCTTGTCTGTCCCTGGTCACCAGGGAAAATCTTACAATGCCTTTTTATGATTATGAAGACAACTGGGACGACTATGCTGAACTATCATTTCAGTATGGTGATACACAGGTCAATCCGGCAGACCCTGAGACCATTCTGCTACAACAGACAGGCAACCATTTCGAACAGATTAAGCGTCGGCCAACACTAGAACGCAAACACAAAAAAATCTTAGTTCAGTCCGGCTTAAAAAAAGTCACTACACGACGTGGCACCTACAACTCAATCAACAGCACGCGCTATCAACACCCGGAAGCAGAAGCAGGTTGGCTTGACTTTGTCAGTAATACAACTCCAGCGCTGCGCCAGCAAGGCTGGAAGATCACTTTTGCGCCAGGGTTTCGCTATAACCTGGTCGAAGCCGATGACTGGTACGCGGATCTGGATGAAGGTAGTGGCGAGAACTGGTTCAATCTGGAATTAGGTGTCACCATTGAGGGTAAGTCATTCAATCTGTTACGTATTCTGGTTGATTTTATCCAGAACGAACGCCATGCCAACACACTGAATGAATGGCTGGATCATCCGGCGGATACCGAGCTGCGTCTGCCACTGGCAGACGGGCGACTGCTGCGTGTGCCTTTCGGCAAAGTCCGGCATATTATCGAAACACTGGTTGAGCTGTATGACCCGAACGCACTGAACAAAGACGGACAACTCACTATATCCCGTTACCAGGCAGCTCAACTGCAGGCATTGGATGAAGTCAAATTAATCTGGGGTGGTCTTGAAGGCCCACGCCGCCTGGCAAAACAACTGGCCAACTTTGATTGCATCAACACAATTCAGCCACCGGACAGCCTGCGGGCAGAACTCCGCCCTTATCAGCAATATGGTCTGAACTGGCTGCAATTTCTACGTGAATATGGTCTCTCCGGCATCCTGGCAGACGACATGGGCCTGGGCAAAACCGTCCAGGCGCTCGCTCACCTGCTGGTTGAAAAACAAGCCGGACGCACGAAGCATCCCAGTCTGGTCGTTGCACCTACCTCACTGATGATGAACTGGGCCCGGGAAGCTGCAAAATTTGCCCCCGACTTGCGCATCGTCACCTTACAAGGTTCAGACCGGCAACAACATTTTTCCCATCTCCCTGAATACGACCTGGTACTCAGTACTTATCCATTGTTGCCACGCGACAGTGACGTGTTACTGCAACAACACTGGCACCTGCTGATTCTGGACGAAGCGCAGAATATCAAAAACCCGCGCTCCAAGGTCGCATATACAGCTCGCCGGTTGCAGGCAGAATATCGTCTGTGTCTGACCGGCACACCCATCGAAAACCACTTGGGTGAGCTCTGGTCACAATTCCATTTTCTGATGCCCGGGCTGTTGGGTGACGAAAAACACTTCCGGCAGCTGTTCCGCAAACCTATCGAAAATCAAGGTGACGAACTCCGCCAGAAACAACTGCAACAACGGGTTGCTCCTTTTATTCTGCGCCGGGAAAAAACACAGGTTGTGCAGGAGCTACCGGAAAAAACCGAAATCATTACCGATGTTGAGCTGAGCGGTGGACAACAACAACTATATGAAACTGTGCGGATCGCCATGCATGACAAAATCCGCAAAGCCATCGACAAAAAAGGCATCGAACGCAGCCAGATTATCATATTGGATGCACTACTCAAACTGCGCCAGATCTGTTGCGATCCACGCTTGCTGAAACTGGATACAGCAGCAAAAGTGAAAGAGTCAGCCAAACTGCAACGTCTGATGGAACTGCTGCCGGAAATGATCAGCGAAGGTCGTCGTGTCCTGCTGTTCTCACAATTCACCAGCATGTTGGCCTTGATTGAAAAAGCTCTGGCTGAACATACCATTGATTATGTCAAACTGACCGGACAGACCAGAGACCGGGCAACACCGATAGATCGCTTCCAGAACGGGGAAGTGCCCTTATTTCTGATCAGTCTGAAAGCCGGTGGCGCTGGCCTGAACCTGACGGCAGCCGATACGGTCATTCATTATGATCCCTGGTGGAACCCGGCCGTAGAACGCCAGGCAACAGATCGGGCACATCGGATCGGACAAAAAAATAAAGTGTTTGTGTACAAACTGATTACACAAGGCACCGTTGAAGAAAAAATCAACAACCTGCAACAAAAAAAACAGGCACTGGCTGATGCCCTGTTTGATGGTGAACAAAACAAAGCTGCTCTGACCCGTGACGACCTGTATAACTTGTTTGCGCCTTTAGGCCACGATACCTGACTCATGCTCCACATCGTACGGTACATTTGTTGCGTTATTCTGTTTTTAAGTGTCACCGCCTGCGCTAGTCTGGATGCTGAATTCAGCGATACACGCGATCCCTACGAAGACCTCAACCGCCATATTTATGCCTTCAATGAAACACTGGATCAATATATGCTGCGCCCGCTCAGCCGGGGTTATCAGCAGATTGTGCCAACACCGGTTAATCAGAGTATCAGCCATTTCTTCAACAACCTGAACAGCCTGACAACATTCCTGAATAGCCTGTTACAAAACAAACCCGATGTGGCCGGACAAACGGCAGTACGCTTTGCCCTGAACAGTACTGCCGGACTCGCTGGCTTGCTGGATGTCGCTACCCCACTCGGCTGGCCACAATACCAGGAAGACTTTGCGCAGACACTCGGCGTCTGGGGTATCCAGTCTGGCCCTTATCTGGTGTTGCCAGTACTGGGACCTGGCAGCATCCGGAGCCTGGCAGGACGTCTGACCGACTGGTGGACTGAACCACTGAATATGCTACCGAATGAGGCGCCTAAATATACATTACGCAGCCTGGGCCTGATAGATCAGCGTGCTGACCTGCTACCACTTGATCGATTAGTCGATCAGGCGCTGGACCCGTATAGCTTTGTCCGGGATGCGTATCTGCAACGGCAGGCATCAGTCATCCGGGACGGAGCCGGGATAGCACCGGATGACTGGGATGACGATCTCTTATATGACTGATCCGCTCCCGTATCACCCCAGAATAGCAACACGTTTTCGTGGCTACCTGCCGGTTGTCGTGGATGTTGAAACAGGCGGATTTAACCCAACCACCGATGCCCTGCTGGAGATCGCCGCCATCCCACTCTGGCAGGATGCTGCGGGAGTACTGCACCCGACAGAACCACACTGCGCACAAGTGACACCCTTTCCGGGTGCACAGTTGGATCCGGAAGCATTACACTTCAACCAGATCCAGCCAGATAATCCTTTGCGTCAGGCAGTTGATGAAAAAGAAGCACTGACCCTGATATTTCGCCCAATCCGCCAGGCAGTCAAAGCCAGCGGCTGCAAACGTGCCATTCTGGTCGGACACAATGCCGCATTTGACCTCAGCTTCATCAATGCCGCAGTTGACCGTACCCGGAGTAAACGTAATCCGTTTCACCCCTTCAGCACACTGGATACTGTCAGCCTGAGTGCGCTGATGTATGGGCAGACAGTCCTGGCCCGCGCCAGTCGCATGGCCGGACTGACCTGGGATGCGAGTCAGGCACATGGTGCACAATATGATGCCACCCAGACTGCACACCTGTTCTGTCACATCGTCAATCGCTGGCAACAACTTGAATGTAATGCAAACTGATATCAAGCCGCAAGAACCTGTTTTTGAACTATCGGCACCAAATCATAATTTACGAATTATGGTCTTACTTTGTAATTTCACACCGCTGCCCACTAACCAAAAGCAGTCACAAATCAAACTCATGAAATGACAAAAATCGTACTTCCATACCACAATGCGATGACTAATTTTTAACCACAAGTCTTATGAGGTCAAAAATGCCATTGGCAACGCTAAAAGATAAAAGGCAAATAACAGTTCCTATGGCTATCTGCAATCAGGTACATGCAGATAAAGGCGATATTTTCAACTTTGAGGTTAAAAATAATAAGATTATTATGACGCTTGAAAAAATGGCGCCTGTCACAAAAGAAATCCCTCAAAGAAAAAGTCTTGATATTTCTGAATATATAGGTTCAATGAGAGGAATTTTTGGTTCAGTTAAAGAAATAGATGCATATATCCGTAACGAACGCGCCTCGTGGAATTAATTGAAGTACTGAAAGAAAATGATGTTTATTTTGACACTAATATCTTTATCTACTTGTTAGAAGGAAATGAAACATATATTGAAGCTCTGGACGATATAAGAAGACTCATTACCATTAACCAGATCAGGGTTTTTAGTAGCGATCTGATTTACACCGAAATACTGCCTTATCATGCAAGGCAGAATAATCAAGAAGCTATTGAATATATAATTGATTTTTTGGACAATTTTGAGATCGTTAGAATTTCTAAGAATGTAGCTATCCACGCAGGGATTTTACGTGGAGAAACTGGAATGAAAACTCCTGATGCACTTCACATAGCGACAGCTATGAATGAAGGTTGTAACCTGTTTTTGACAAATGATGCTGGTATTAGTGTTCCTGACAATATGCAACGTATTTTATTGTCTGACTTTTGCACTAAATAGCTTCGTACCCCAACAACACAACCTGGTTTCTACCGCCATAACCCTGACCGGATGAATAGATGTTTGCTCTAAAAATAACTTCTCAACACGCTACAGCGGCATATGCGACATTGAAATATGCCGGATTGCTTCTCAGTTGTCATCTGCTGATATCCGTTGTTTACGCAGGTGAAGCAACACCACGGCTTAATGACACCGGTATTCAGTATGGTGGTGACTACCCGCAAGGGACTCATACCGACTGTACCGCAAAAATTACTTCGTTTAACGTCAGTCAGGATCAGGCTGAAAGCTTTATTCAGCAACAGGATTGTTCCACCGGGCTGAGCGCGAACACACAACAGACTGCATCCGTATTCAGCTACCAGAAAATTGGTGCGTCTGGCGAGAACCTACCCCCAGAGACGGCTGAGTGGGATTGTGTGACAGATGAAGTAAGTGGTCTGATGTGGGAAGTAAAACGTAAAATACCAGATCATCTGCACTCGGTTAGCGACAGATTTACCTGGTATCACTCAAACCCGACTATGAACGGAGGGAATATTGGTGACTGGAATCGGCATGGCGCACATTGCACTGGCTATACATCCGGTAAACCACGCAGTTATTGCCATATCGAACAATTTGTCAGTCGGGTGAATAAGCAAGGATTGTGTGGATTTCAGGACTGGCGGGTGCCGACACGTGCCGAGTTAACCAGCCTGATCCACTTCGGGGCATCACAACCTGCTATAGAACAGAACTATTTTCCGCAGACGCTGGACACATTTTACTGGACTGCGAATCCGGTCGCGGGGCGCCCGATAGAAGCCTGGGCAATTCAGTTTGAATTTGGCTATGCCAGTCCGATCCGCAAAACAGACACTCAACCTGTCAGACTCGTCCGGGATATCCAACGATGAAACAATATCTACTTTGTATCGGCTGCTTCTGCCTGTATACCACCAGTGTACTCAGTGCCCAGGTATGCCAACCCAACAGTACCCTCGCTGCAACACCAACCGATCAGTTTGTACAGCATCAGGATGGCACACTGACTGACCAAACGACCGGACTCATGTGGCAACGCTGTCTGGTCGGGCAACAAGGCAAAGATTGCAGCACCGGAACGGCTGAACAACTTTCCTGGGCAGAAGCACTGTTATATCTGGCACAGGAAACACCACAAACCCGGCTTGGCGGATATCAGGACTGGCGGCTACCGAATATCCGTGAATTGGCATCTTTAGTTGAGCTGCAATGCAGCCAGCCTGCCATTAACCTGACATTATTTCCCGACAATGGCATCGGGCATGTCTGGTCATCTTCAACCTATCGGTTTTACCCGCATTATGCCTGGTTTCTGGATTTTGCCGATGGTGTCTTTATCTACGGAGACCGTCAGGATAAAAAACGCATCCGGCTGGTACGCGATATCACACCGTAAGTATGGTGGATCACTTGGTGATAGGTGCGAAATTTATTCTGTCCTGAATGTAGATGTAGCCCGTCAATGATTTGGGGATCTTTTCTTATGAACCAACCGAAAAAAAATCAATGGTTTACTTTGAACCAGATATTTACAATGCGCTGCGTACTAAAACCGCATATACGAATCAATCCCTTTCCGAATTTGTTAATGAAGAGGATCAGGAAGATTTGAACGCTTTTGAAGAACGCGCAACGGAGCCGACATTAAGCTATGAGGAGTTGCTGAAAGATTTAAAATGCCATGGAAAACTATAAAATCCGATTCAAAAAATCTTTTTCTAAATCATCTTTAGCTCAGCTAAATATGGCGAGCGACAACTTCATCAGGCAGCCAGCACGCCAGGGATGATCTGACCAAAGCCCAGTGTAACACCACAAGCCGCCGCCGCTGTGTGTAACACATCAAGTTGATTATAGCTGCCACCAGTTGCGGTGGTAGTGCCGCGCTGGATGGCACTTCCTCCACCAGCGATCATCAGTGGTACATCGCTGGCACCGTGCGTGTCAGCGTTGCCCATATCGGTCGTTTCTACAACGACGGTGCTATCCAGGATATTCGCTTCCTGCAATCGTTGAATGAGATATGCAGACAAGCTGCCAAGGTGGTTACGTACCTCAGCATAATCCGGATAATTCGCCTGACCGTTACTGCCACCGTGAATTGACTGATGGTAGTTGCCTGTATAGTTCAGCTCCGGAATTCGAAACTCGCACTGGTGATTACCAAATGCAATAGAAACAGAGCTGGTAAGCTGGCACTGCAAAGCTGCAACAGCAATATCTGCCTGTAACCGTGCTTGCTGACTGAAAGTGTCGTGGGTCAGAGGAAATTCCGTACCGTCCGGGGTCGTGGCGCAACTGCTACCACCGGCCAGCTCATTCAGACGGCGTTGCGTGTCAGCAATCGCGTCCAGATGATCATTGAGGCGTGCCACTTCGTAGCCAGCCAATTTATTTTTGATTGCATTCACTGCCTCAGCATGTGCATCCAATATCGGCGTTTTGCTATTGCCACCCGTGTTCGTGCCAAATAACAGCCGGAAAGCCGTAAACGGATTATCCTCAAATGGTATCGCCGTATTCCCCTCATGGGTCATATAACCCTGGCCGTTACTGTGTACTCCCAGGTTGATATAGGTAAACGGCAGATCTCCACCCAATTGTTTACCCATCAGCACATCATAGGTATCTGCGCTACCCCAGCGATTAGATAGCAGGCGCGGCATCCTGCCATGACCAGCATTTTCATGCGACATATTCAATAGAAAGTTGCACTCGGTCTTGACATTCTGATAGCCGCCAGACATAGGCCCCAACATCATACCCTCGCCAGCCCCGGTTGGCGCCCACTGGCTGTGGATACCACCACCTGGCACATAAATCACCACTGATTTGTTCGGGCCACCTATGCCTTGCGCTTCAGCCTGCCGGGTCAGCAATACCCCGGAAATCAGGGGAGAACTGCTGATTAGTGCCTTGGAAATACCCGACGCCACAAAGCTCTTCAGCAGGTTACGACGTGTGTTATCGATTATGTTTCGGTTGTCCATCGTTCACTTCCTCAGATTCAGAGTATTACTGGCGAGACCAGGCTTTCCGGTAACGAATCACATCCAGCGAGCCAAACGCCTCCAGCATGGTCCTGGGACTCTGGTTCAGCATCGCGTCAGTCAGATCGTCAACCGCGCATGCATAGCCCGTTTTTTCATCGTCACTCAGTTGTGGTCCGTCTGGATTAGCACTGTTAATCTCCTGGTCGCCAATACCAACAAAATAGCGGAATAACTGTTTCGGCAGACAACGCTGTGCTGACGACAAACCACTCAACACCGACCCCAGGCCATGGGAACCCATGAAGGGTTCTGACTCATTAACATGACTATATTTTAACGGCGCGTACAGCGTGCCTGACGCATCAACTGTATTGCCATTCAAATCATGCGTCCTGATGCGACCCACTGTATCAAAATCTTCCATCCCGAAGCCCAGTGGATTGATATATTGCAGATGGCAACTGGTACAGGGAACATCTTCGGTCAGGCGATGATATTTCAGACGGTTAGTCGTTGCCGGATCCTGCAGAAAGCTGGATAGCTCCGCCAGTTTTACTTCCCGTGCAGCAAAGGTGCCTGCTGGTGGATCTGGCTGTTCCTGACACAACATGCGGCGACGCACCCGCACCGAACGCAAAATCGGCGAGCTTTCTACCGATTCACCCCAGCGCGCCATAAAGGCTCCGTTTGCCAGAATACCGCCCCGATCAGTGGTACTCACTTGCTGCATATCGTTACCAGTCACACCATTGATACCATAATGCCGGGCTAATGTTTCATTCAGGAAGGTATAGTCACCTGCATACAATGAGGCAAACTGTTCCGTTGGCTCCAGCATGATATGAGCGAAGGTTTCGTTGATCTCGTCCTTCAGGTGCGGCACTAGATCACTGAAGCCAGGCCAGGCAACCGGATCTTTAGCTGCAATCTCCAGTCCTGCCGTACCCAGCCAACTACCAACAAAATCGCTCATCACCAACTTTGCATCACCAGCCAGACGTTGTGCCTGCTGTACAATCTGTGCTTCAGTGCGCAATTCGTCCCGGGCAGCGGCATTCAGCAACGTTTGATCCGGGGTTGATCCGGTAAAAGTATAAGCCAGGAAGGTCGCCATTTCATAAGAGGTCAACTCAAACGCATCTGCATCCAATGCTGAGTTAGCCGGATTTGCTTCACCGAGTTCATGACGATACAAAAATTGCGGTGCAGACAACATACCTTCCAACGCCATTTGCATACCCAGTTTTACATCGCCATTCGTGTAGCTACCATTTGCCATCTCCTGGTACAGGCTGACTTCATCATTTGTCAGAGGACGCCGGAATATGTCAGGTGCCAGACTCGTCATAAACTGATCTGCACAATCCTGATTAAAGCTGGCACAGTTCAGTGCCGGAGCAAAATTGCGGTCTGATGACCATTGTGCAATTTCTTCTGCTACTAATAAGTAGTTGCTATAAGAAGTCGGCACAATCGCCGCATACGTATTATTCTTAAAGAAACCCACTTGGGTGTCGGCAGATAAACCCTCTGCGGCTGCAAAATCAACGCCTAGCAAATCTTCGATACTGTTCTGATATTCAGATCGGGTCAGGATCTTTAACAAGCGAGCACCATAATGGGTCGCGCCGCTCATATCACAAACGACCTCCTGCTCCCATAAGGTCTGAATAAAGGCGGCTAGATCTTCAGCACACTGCCGATCACATGAACCTGGGTTTGCAGGTGGCATCAAATCTATGATGTACGTAATCATAGTCTCAAGATCACGCTCGGTATTTAAGGCCGGCGCACCTGATACGCCTTCACCTTCTACACCATGGCAACCAGCACAATCCTGCTGGTACAGGTGTTCGCCACGCGCAACCTGATTACCTTCAGTAACGGTTACCCGCTCTGTATTCGTCGGCAATGATGGAACACCCTGGTTTAACGCAACAACCTTATAGTCATATTCACCTGTTTCGGGCAATGCCTGAGTCAGACGTGTGGTATTTGCCGTCATCTCAGAAACAGTCTGCCAGTATCCATCGGTCACTACCGGCTTACGTCTGACCAGAAATAAGGTTTCGTTGGCGCTGTTATCCTGCCAATCCAGATTTGCCTGTGCCGTCGCTGCACTGAAGGTGCCAGTCAGATTCGTCGGATCCTGCGGTGCAACCGGCATGTCTACTGGCTGCACGGATGTGTCAGCATTTGCCTGATAATGCAGATTAAAATAAACCGGTACCACTTCACCGATGGAACTCAGGTTCGCTACCGTCCGCAGTGCTTCAATCCCACCTGCCATGTCAAACTGTTTGCTGTCGATATGAATCGGCTGCACTGTGGAAACTGACAAGTCGTTCGCTGATGTTCTGGCAATCAGCACTTCTGCTGTCACTGCTTGTCGCATGCCATGCAAGCTGAAGTCACCGGTCAGGGTCACAAACCGGGTATCACCCGGCACCATCTGTGTCAGCGCCGCCGTATCCACTTGTGCACGGAAATAGGCTGTAGGCAGCAACCCGGTCTCAAATAACAATGACAGCAAGCGGCTGTTACGGATATCAATACCGGTGGCAACATCATTCAGGTCTATTGCAAACACCGCATCACCGGTGTTCGAGATAGAACCATTCAGTGCCGCAGGCTGACCGGATTCAGCCAGGAAGGTGTTGATTTCAGCAACATGGTCTTTTTTCATCGAAACATAGTGTAGTGACGAACGTGCGCCATCTAACTGCCACAACACATCAGATGTTTCCGGTGTGGGTGTTGGTGCTGGTGACGGTGTCACAACATCGCCACAGACAGCGCCATTCACTACAACATTCTGGTTCGCTGCCTGCCCTGCTTTATCCATAATAAAACCAAACGTATAGGTCTGATTTGTCTGGATCGTTGGCTTCCAACCAGGAGGTGTGGTCGTACAGCGACCAGCAGCACAATCAAAAGTGGCATTCCAACCATTGTTAAAGGTTGCACCGTCATCCCAGGACCAGGATAGCTCCCAGTTCTGAAAAGGCGCACCGGTGTTCACAATCGAAACTTCTGCCTTAAACGCCTGGTTCCATTCGTCGACCACTTCGTATTGACAGGAAACGGCAGCCTGGACAGAGGGTGCCGCCAGAACGGCAGCAAACCCCAACAGATAATTTATCGTTTTCATCATCTTTCCTCCCACAATCATTGTTGTTTGAAGATGAGGGTGAAATTAACCGGCACCGAATAACTGATCACGCTAAGCTTCGCCAGATCCCGCAATATCTCAATGCCGTCGACCAGACCAAAATCGGCCGCTTTCACAATCACCGGGCTGACGTTCTGCACCAGGAGTGTATCATCTGCCAGTTTTGTGATCAGCACGGAAGCCGATAACGGAACACTGAACCCATGCAAGTCCAGCGTTGGTGTGATTATTCGTTGCAGTGACTGGCCCACTGGCAAATCGGAGACATCTGCCAGCGCGACATCCAGAGTGATATCGGCAGACTGAAAGGTCGCTGTTTCAAACAAAAAATTGCGCATCCGTTCATCACGAATATCGATGCCAGTATCCACACTATCCAGATCAATGCGTACCGCCGCCGCACCATCCGCCGTAATGTCACCACTGAGTGTGCCGAAGGTATGCGTTTCTACAACATGTACCTTTTTGGTTGAAACAAAATATAACGATGATCGCGCAGCGTCCAGACGATACGCAGCGGTCGGCTGCACCGGCTCCTGAGTCGTGACGGTAATCGTCAGTCTGGCAACATCTGAATCTCCTGCTGTGTCCGTCACTGTCAGAGAGACAGCATATGTACCCGCTGCGGTATAGGTATGCACGGCTGTTGCTGTATTTGCGGTATTACCATCACCAAAATTCCAGAGATAACTCAGATTGTCACCATCAGAATCAACAGATCCACTGCCATTGAAGTTGACAGCTAACGGCGCGGTGCCCTGCCGGGGCGAAGCAGTTACCTGTGCAACAGGCGGTTGATTAGAGGGCGCCGCATCATCGCCGCAGATGCCACCAAGCACCGGAGTCACATCCAGACCTGGTGATGATTTGCTACCCTGTAACCCGAACTCAACCGCGCCGCCGGGCTGTATGTTGGCATTCCAACCAAGGTTGACTAACTGATCAGATTTGATCGGATCACGAGCCGAATTCCAGTGGTTAGTAATCTGCACACCCGCAGGAAATGCCAAAGATACTGCCCAGCCTTCGATGGGCTGTTTTCTAACATTCCTGATTTTTACTGCTGCCGTAAAACCATTCCGCCATTGATTCCGCAAAATGTAGTCACATTGTGCAGCAGCACCTGCAGGCTCTGGTGATGGTTCGGCCTGTGGTGGTGGCGTGTCTGAATCGCTATCATCCTCTGCACAAATGCCACTAAGGGCCGGGATTGGTGCAGGTGAACCCGGCACAGATTTTTGTGAATTAAATCCGAACTGTATCTTCCCACCAGGTAATATCTGACCGTTATAACCTGCATCAGTCGCCTGATCCGGAAATATCTGATCGTTATGATCAGCATTCCACATACCGGTAATCTTTGCATCACCAGCAAAATCAATCGCTACCTTCCAACCATCAATGACTTGATTCGTGTCATTCGTGATCGCAATAGACGAGGTAAAGCCACTGTTCCATTCATTAGATACAATGAACTCACATGTCGCCGCGTATAGCTGATGGGACATCAGCGCTGTCAGAGCAATAACAGCATTTGCCAGATAATTATTCAGCATGTAGGCCTCCTCATAAAAAGGGGTCAGAATATGATAAATAGATCATTCGATTTTTGTGCGGGCTTTAACAAAGATTGATCGCTCTGTCATGTTTCCAGAAATTGCTGCAATGTCCGGATAAACTGTTGCGGCTGATCAACATGTACCCAGTGCCCGGCACCGACAACCGCGTGCAAAGCCACACCTGGAAAATAAGCACTGAGTGTGGCGCCATATTCCGGCAACACATAGTCAGATTCAGTACCATAAATCACCCAGGTCTTGCCGTCATAACGATAACCCAGTGGTGCATCAAAGCCGGTAATATCAGGCTGCCCGGCTTTCAGCGCCGCGAGATTGATGCGCCAGGCCCAACCTGTTGCGGTTTTACGCAGATTTTGCAGCAGGAAAAACTGCATCACTTCATCGATACCCGCAGCAATCATTTGTTGTTGTGCATCATCGCGACGATGAATACGCGTCAGGTCAATACTCGCAAACAGATCAAAATAATGATCGAATGTATGGTTATAGGTGACGGGACAGACGTCAACCACACCGAGAGCTCGCACCCGGTGTGGTGCAAGCAAGGCAAAGCGCATCGCCAGCTTACCTCCCATACTATGTCCGACGAAGGTCGCTTGTGCGATCCGCTCATGTTCCAGCAGCCCGATCAGATCCTGCGTCATTTCGGTATAGGTCATACCGTCAACATGCGGGGAATTGCCATGGTTGCGTAAATCAGGCACCAGCACATAATAATCTGTAGACAATTGCCGCCCGATGCTGCTCCAGTTAGTAGAAGAACCCAGCAAACCATGCAGTAATATCAATGCCGGACACCCGACACTACCGTAGGTTTGGTATTGCAATGTCACCATATTTGTACTCGTATTTGCTTAAGAACATCAACAGGAGGCTTCTGAACACGACACGCTTTCATCATTATATACTACTGCGGTGAACACTATGGAGAATCAACAGACACCCGGAGTTCTTTAATTTCGAGCGCCACCACAAGCGGCTTAAAATTGACTCACTATCTGAACTATCGGCCCTGTCAGATCAAGCTGCGGGGTGTACTCAGATTTAACATTCAGCCAGAATAAGGTAAAAACAAGGTGATTTATGGAATTTGATCCGAAAAATATAGCAATTTTAGGTGCTTCTGGTGCTTTGGGAAGTGCTTTTACAGCACTCTTGTGTAAAAAGTATCCAAGTGCTGAGATTTATACTTTTTCTCGAAATGGAGAGTATCCGATTGATTATAGCAGTGAAGATTCTATTGCTGAAGCTGCCACACTGGCCGCAAAGACCAGGCCTTTAGATTTAGTCATTGTACCGAATGGTATCCTGCATGGTGACAGATTGATGCCTGAAAAAAGCCTGAAAGATTTATCAGCAGATAAGTTTCACCAGCTTTTCGAGGCGAATACTATTACGCCTGCACTGATAGCCAAATATTTTTTACCAAAATTGAACAAAGAAAAAACATCAATATTTGCCGCATTGTCAGCACGTGTAGGTAGCATCTCAGATAATCGTCTTGGCGGCTGGTATGCTTATCGTGCTTCGAAAGCAGCATTAAACATGATCATCAAAAATGCAGCTATTGAAATTAACAGAAGAAATAAGCAGGCAATCATTGTTGGACTGCACCCCGGGACAGTGAAAAGTCATTTATCAGAGCCGTTTCAGCGCAATGTTGCAGATGAAAATTTATTCACACCCGAATATTCTGCAAAAAAATTGTTGGGAATTTTAGAAGGTCTGACTCCAGAGCAAACGGGGAAATGTTTTGCCTGGAGCGGCGAAGAGATATTACCGTGAAAACTCTGAGCGTTATTTTAGGTGACCAGCTCGCTGAGACTATTTCCAGCCTTAAACATCATATTCCCGGAAAAGATGTCATTTTAATGTGTGAGGTCTGGGATGAAGCGACTTACGTTAAGCACCATAAAAAGAAAATTGCTTTTTTGTTTTCAGCAATGAGGCATTTTGCTGAGGCCCTGAGAGATAAGGGCTATAATATTGAATATACGAAACTGGATGACCCTGATAACACAGGCTCAATCAAAAGTGAGTTAAGAAACGTTCTGCAAAAATATACTTTTGACCGCATTGTCGTGACGCATCCGGGTGAATACCGGGTACTTGAGGATATAAGACATTGGGAAGACGACCTGGGCATTCCGGTTGAAATCAGAGAAGATGACCGCTTTTTATGCCGCATTGATGATTTTGCATCCTGGGCTAAAAATCGCAAACAGCTGCGCATGGAATACTTTTACCGTGAAATGCGAAAAAAGTATCATATCTTAATGATGGAAGACGACACTCCCGTTGGCAAGCAATGGAACTATGATACAGAAAACCGTAAATCAATAAAAAGCAAAGTTAATATACCGCCACCCTATAGCGGAAAAGTTGACGAGATCACTCAGGATGTTATGGCTCTGGTTTCTGAACGGTTTAACAATCATTTCGGAAATGTAGAGCCATTTTATTTTGCTGTTACACGTAAAGATGCACTGCAAGTTCTTCACCGGTTCATCACTCAGCGTTTGTATCATTTTGGTGATTATCAAGATGCCATGCTGCAAGGCGAGCCCTGGATGTATCACTCACACATCAGTTTTTATCTGAACTGTGGTCTGCTTCTCCCCCTTGAATGCATACAAGCCGCAGAAAAAGCATATTATCAGGGAAAAGCACCACTCAATGCAGTTGAAGGATTTATCCGCCAGATCATCGGTTGGCGTGAATATGTACGCGGTATTTACTGGCTTAAAATGCCAGAATATGCAGATGTAAACTTTTTTGCTGCATCGCGGGAATTACCGAGCTTTTACTGGACGGCAAACACAAAGATGAATTGTCTGCATCAGTGTATTATTGAAACCAGACAAAACGCTTATGCTCATCACATTCAGCGCCTGATGGTACTTGGAAATTTTGCTTTGCTCGCTGGCATTCGCCCTGAAGATGTGAATGAATGGTTTTTGGTTGTTTATGCTGATGCCTATGAATGGGTAAAGCTTCCTAATGTATCAGGGATGATTTTGTTTGCCGATGGTGGTTATCTGGCCAGCAAACCTTATGCCGCTGGCGGTAGCTACATTAACAAGATGTCTGATTATTGCAAAAAATGCAGCTATAAAGTGAAAAAAAAGCATGGTCCCGATGCATGTCCTTTCAATTATCTGTATTGGGACTTTCTTGATCGTAACCGTGAAAAACTGGCGGGCAATCCTCGCATGAGTATGATGTATAAGACTTTTGATCGTATGAGTGAAGAAAAACAACAAGCTATTCGTCATGACAGCAGGCACTTCTTAAGCAACCTCTCATGAAAAAAAAGTCTGATTTACCCACTAAAATATGCCTTGTCTGTAAGCGTCCATTCGTCTGGCGTAAAAAATGGAAAAAGGTATGGAATCAGGTTAAATATTGTTCTAAAGCTTGTTCAGGAAAAAGAAAAACATATGTTTTTAATGAATCAGAATAGCGGCTTAAATTTTAGTATTCCCCACTGCTTGCGACAGGGACAAGACCAGGGGGGTTGCTGAAGGGAGAGAAGCATAGCTCTCGCCCCTCTGGTCGTGGGTGAGGTTTCTTACCTCGCCCACGATTTAAATTTAATGACATACTTCAGATAACATTTTCATCGTTATGACTGACCTAAACAGTGCGGTAATCAGCAAAACAGGAAACGATATCGTGAATCAGAATTGTCAGACTATTACTGGCGAAAATTTATCAGGAACTTCTTTGTATGGGACGATCAAATAGCAGCCAGCGCTGGTTACAGCGTCAGGCACAGGATCATTACGTGCAACGAGCTCAACAAGCAGGCTATCGTTCGCGTGCTGCTTATAAATTGTTGCAACTGAATGAAAAAGACCGTTTTTTACGCCCCGGCCAGACGATTGTGGATCTGGGGGCGGCCCCCGGTGGCTGGTTGCAGGTCGCAGCTGACGTCGCAGGGCCTGGCAGCACATTGATCGGACTTGACCGACTGCCAATTGATCCGATTCCGGGAACCACTCTGATTCAGGGCGATTTTCACGATGCCACAACTGTGCAACAACTGGCAGACACCCTGGCAGGGCGGCGGCCTGACCTTGTAATCTCCGATATGGCCCCCAATATAAGCGGAGTGATGGCGGTTGACCAACCGCGCGCGATGTATCTGTGCGAATTGGCTCTGGCATTCTGTCAGGAGCACTTAACTACCGGCGGCCACGCAGTGATCAAACTGTTTCAAGGAGAAGGCTTTGATGCTTTCCTGCAAACAGTCCGTACCTGCTTCCGTCAGGCTAAACTGCGTAAACCCGATGCCTCCCGCGCCCGCAGTCGCGAACTGTATCTTGTAGCCAAACACTATCATCCCACCTGCTGACTGATCCCGTATCAGGCACCTGTCCGGAGTACATTCAACTTGAGCGACATGACCAAAAATATTCTGCTGTGGATTGTTATTGCTGTCGTCCTGATGACATTATTCAATAACTTTGATAGCTCCGGTAAACAGCAGGTACCCGAAATTTCATACTCCAAATTTGTGGAAGAGGTCAAACTTAACAACATCGCAGACGTTGTGCTGGTTGACACGGGGCGCGCTACCGAAATTAAAGGTACCACCAACAGCGGTAACAAATTCCGCACTATGGCACCACATGATATCTGGCTGGTCAGCGATCTGCTGGCGAACAATGTATCTTTTAAGGTGGAAGAGCCTGAAAAACCTTCACTGCTGATGCAGATCCTGATTAACTGGTTCCCATTGATTGTGCTGATTGGTATCTGGCTGTTTTTTATGCGTCAGATGCAGGGCGGGATGGGACGTGGCCCCATGTCATTCAACCGCAACAAAGCACGCAAGCTGGCGAAAGACAAAATTGATGTTAAATTCGATAACGTTGCCGGTTGTGAAGAAGCCAAAGAAGAAGTGAAAGAAGTCGTTGACTTTCTGCGCGACCCGAAAAAATTTCAGAAGCTCGGTGGCAAAATACCGAAAGGTGTGCTGATGGTTGGCCCGCCGGGAACCGGTAAAACTTTACTCGCCCGCGCCATCGCCGGGGAAGCAGAAGTGCCGTTTTTTGCGATTTCCGGCTCTGATTTTGTTGAAATGTTCGTTGGTGTGGGTGCCTCGCGCGTGCGCAAAATGTTTGAACAAGCCGCAAAAGATGCGCCTTGCATTATCTTTATCGACGAAATTGATGCCGTTGGTCGCCACCGTGGCGCTGGCCTGGGCGGCGGACATGATGAACGCGAACAGACCCTGAATCAATTGCTGGTCGAAATGGACGGATTTGAGGGGACTGCCGGGGTGATTGTGATTGCTGCCACCAACCGCCCGGATGTGCTGGATCCAGCCTTATTACGCCCGGGTCGGTTTGACCGCCAGGTAGTGGTCGGATTGCCTGACATTCTGGGGCGCGAGCAGATTCTGAAAGTACACATGAAAAAAGTGACTCTGGCAGAAGATGTGAAAGCATCCGTGATCGCACGTGGTACCCCCGGCTTTTCCGGTGCTGACCTGGCAAATCTGGTGAATGAAGCCGCTTTGCTCGCCGCCAGAGCAGACAAAAAAATCATTGATATGGAGGACATGGAACGAGCAAAAGACAAAATCATGATGGGTGCAGAACGCCGTTCTATGGTCATGAAAGAAGAAGAAAAACGACTGACGGCTTATCATGAAGCGGGACATGCCATTGTCGGACTGAATGTACCAGGACACGATCCGGTGTATAAAGTGACCATCATTCCGCGCGGTCGCGCACTGGGTGTCACGATGTTCCTGCCGGAAGAAGACCGCTACAGCCACAGTAAAGAATATCTGGAAAGTCAGATATCCAGCCTGTTCGGTGGCAGAATCGCGGAAGAATTGATCTTCGGCGCAAAGGCCATCACCACAGGTGCCTCAAATGACATCAAGCGCGCCACAGAAATCGCACGCAACATGGTGACAAAATGGGGCTTATCTGACCGGATGGGGCCACTGGCGTATGGCGATGACGAAGAAGAACTGTTTTTAGGTCGATCCGTCACGCAACACAAAAATGTGTCAGACGACACAGCTCATGCGATAGACGAAGAAATCCGCAACTTTATTGATCGCAACTACCAGCGTGCCGAAAAAATCCTGCAGGATAATCTGGATAAACTACATGCTATGGCGGACAGCCTGATGCGCTATGAAACGATAGACGAAGGCCAGATCAAAGACATCATGGCAGGCAAAGAAGCTCAGCCACCCGTTGGCTGGAAAGATAATGGTAACAATAGCGGTGCTGCTGCCAAACCAGCAACAACCTGAGCACAAATGGTCGCTGCCACATTCGCAGACCTGGATCTTTCCGGGCCGCAGATCATGGGTATTCTGAACGTCACACCAGATTCATTCTCAGACGGTGGACGTTACACAAACCTGACAGATGCCCTGCGCCATGCTGAAACCATGGCTGCGGAAGGCGCTACCCTGATAGATGTCGGTGGTGAATCAACCCGACCAGGGGCGAAACCCGTCTCGACACAACAGGAGCTGGATCGGGTGATCCCGGTAATTGCAGCGATTGCTGCACAGTTACCAGTGACAATTTCCGTTGATACCAGCAAAGCGGCGGTCATGCGGGAGGCCGTACAAGCCGGTGCCAGTCTGATCAACGATGTGAACGCATTGCAGGGTGAGCAGGCGCAAAACACAGCGCTGGCGCTTGGCGTTCCGGTCTGTCTGATGCATAAGCAAGGTGAACCTGACAACATGCAGCATCAGCCACACTATACGGATGTGGTGCATGAAGTTCGCACCTTTTTACAGACCAGGGCAGAATCACTACTGGCGGCTGGTATGTCAGCAGGTCAGATACTACTGGATCCCGGTATTGGATTCGGCAAAACCCTGGCGCATAACCTGGCATTATTGCGTGAACTACACACCTTCACACAATCCGAACACCCTGTACTGATTGGCATATCACGTAAATCTATGCTTGGCACCATCACCGGACGCGCCACAACAGACCGGATTGCTGCCAGCGTCGCGGCGGCCACCCTGGCCTTACAGCAAGGTGCTAACATTCTGCGGGTGCATGATGTCGGCGCGACGGTGGATGCTCTCAAGGTCTGGTCAGCGATACAGCAGAGAAACTAATGTCGAGACAACATTTTGGTACAGACGGTGTCCGTGGCACTGTCGGACAAGAGCCGATCACACCTGAATTCATGCTGCACCTGGGCTGGGCAATCGGACAACAAGTCGGCGTTGGTGCCCGGGTCATTATGGGACAGGATACCCGGCGTTCCGGCGACATGCTCGCCGCTGCCCTGCAGACCGGCCTGACAACTGCCGGTGCTGACGTACAACGACTCGGTTGTCTGCCAACTGCCGGTGTCGCCTGGTTAACCAGAACATTGCGTGCCGATGCTGGCATTGTGATCACAGCATCGCACAATCCATACCCGGATAATGGCGTCAAAATCTTTTCAGCCAACGGTGACAAATTGCCGGACGCAGCAGAGGCTGCGATCAGCACCTGGCTGACACAACCCATGCAGTTGGTATCTACCCGACAACTGGGACAGATCACCACCCTGGCAGATGCCGCCGCACGCTACACCAATTTTTGCCAGACCAGTATCCCGGTACGACTGGATGGACTGCGCATTGTGCTGGATTGTGCTCATGGTGCTGCCTATCAGATTGCACCGGACGCGCTACGCGCACTCGGCGCAGAAGTGATCACCATCGGTACCACACCAGACGGCAACAACATTAACGAACAACTCGGTGCCACGCACCCGGAAGCCGTATGCGCTGCCGTGCGACAACATCAGGCTGATGTTGGCATCACTCTGGATGGTGATAGCGACCGAGTGCTGATGGCTGATGCACAGGGCCAGTTATGTGACGGCGATGCGATCCTGTACCTGCTTGCCCGCGCCGGTCAGCGGGAGCAACGCCTGGTCGGTAACCTGGTCGGCACTGTGATGACCAATATGGGCCTGGAAGTCGCCCTGCGCGACCAAGGCATCGGCCTGACCCGCACTCAGGTCGGTGACCGGTACATTCTGGAACGCCTGGTGGCACAAGGCTGGAACCTGGGTGGCGAGCCGTCCGGACATATCATCTGTCGCGATCAGACCACGACTGGCGACGGCATTATCGCCGCACTGCAGGTGCTCGCTGAAATGCAGACCACCGGCAAGGCCTTGGCTGATCTGATTGAGTATACGCCCTACCCACAACGGCTGAAAAATGTGCCTCTGGGCACAGCAGACACGGCAACCGTACTCACGCAGGCAGAATCTGCAGTGGCTGCTGCCGAACAAGCACTGGGCTCACAAGGTCGCGTCCTGCTGCGTGCCTCTGGCACTGAACCATTACTCCGCGTGATGGTTGAAGGCGAGGATGCCGCTCAGGTCGAGCACTGGGTTAATACCTTAGTCGAACAAATTCAACAACTTGTTACACCCTGATTGATTTCAGGGCACCCTTCACTACGCACCCTTCACTACCACACAAAAGTGATCATGTTATGAAAGCTGGACTCGGCAATATCATGCAACAAGCGCAGAAAATGCAGGCAGAACTGAAAAAAGTACAGGCAGAACTGGCTGAGGCGGAAATTGAAGGTCAGGCAGGTGGTGGCATGGTCAGCATCGTCATGAACGGACGTCATGAAGTGTGTCAGGTACACATTGATGACGCACTGCTAACAGATAAAGAGATGCTGGAAGATCTGGTAGCCGCCGCTATGAACGACGCGGTACACAAACTGGAAGATGAAACCAGTGAACAGATGTCTCAAGTGACTTCAGGACTGGAATTACCAGCCGGGATGAAATTCCCTTTCTCCTGAGCTCAGCCATATGGCCACCCCGCTGCTGCAACAATTAACAGATGCATTTCGCTGCCTGCCCGGGGTTGGCCCGAAATCAGCACAACGTATGGCACTGCATGTGCTGGAACGTGACAGAACTGGCGGGCAGCGACTGGCTCAGACCCTCACCCGGGCAATTGATACCATCGGACATTGTGCACAATGTCGCACCCTGACCGAACAGGCCGTCTGTGCACTGTGCCAGAATCCACAACGAGACGCACACACTTTATGTGTTGTTGAAACGCCTGCCGATGTGCTGGCTCTGGAACAGGCCGCTCATTACCAGGGCAACTATTTCGTACTGGGTGGACGCCTGTCTCCGCTGGATAATATCGGACCAAAAGACCTGGGACTGGATCAACTACGTGAGCGATTGCAGACTAGTACCATCCATGAATTAATCCTCGCAACCACGACTACCGTCGAGGGCGAAGCGACTGCCCATTACATCGGCGAAATCGCTGCTGCATTCGATTGCCGCATTACCCGCATTGCACATGGCGTGCCACTCGGTGGCGAACTGGATTATATCGACAGCGGCACCCTAGCTCATGCATTCGCTGGCCGACACCCCATCCCGCCACAATAGCTTTTTTATTCAGCACTCAGCAGGCTTGCTTGCTGATCAGCATGGTACGACGAACGCACCATCGGGCCGCTCGCCACATTTGCAAACCCCAGCGCATCTCCTGTTACCTTCAGCGCATCAAACTCGTCTGGTGATACGAATCGCTCGACTGGCAGATGATCCTGGCTCGGCTGTAAGTACTGGCCCAGAGTCAACATCTGACAATCATGCGCACGCAGATCCCGCATCACCTGCTCCACTTCTTCCAGCGTTTCCCCTAGTCCTAACATCAGACCCGACTTGGTCGGCACATCCGGATGCCGGGCGCGGAAATCCTGCAATAATTGCAACGACCAGGCGTAATCTGAACCAGGCCGTGCCTGCCGGTACAAACGCGGTATTGTCTCCAGATTGTGGTTAAACACATCTGGCGGCGCCTGATTAAACAAGGCCAGTGCGACATCCATCCGGCCACGAAAATCGGGTACCAGGACTTCAATTGTGGTATCGGGCGTTAGTTCGCGTACGGCCTGGATACAATCCACAAAATGTTGCGCACCTCCGTCTCGCAAATCATCGCGATCTACTGAAGTAATCACCACATAACGCAATTGCATCTGGGCAATCGCCTCAGCGAGCTGACGCGGCTCAGCCGGATTCAGCGGTCGTGGCCGACCATGTGCCACATCGCAGAAAGGGCAACGCCGGGTACAAACATCCCCCATGATCATGAAGGTCGCGGTACCATGCGAAAAACATTCGCCCAGATTCGGACATTGTGCCTCTTCACATACGGAATGCAGCTCACGCTCACGCAAGATTTTGCGAATCTGCTGCACACCAGACCCGGTAGGTAGCGCTGCCCGAATCCAGGATGGCTTGCGCAATGTTCGAGTGGTTCGTTGTACCTTGACCGGAATCCGCGCAACCTTTGCTTGTCCGCGCTGGTGGGTGTGCGGCGTCTGTCGCGAAGCCGGGGTGTATTGGGTGGGTGACATAGCCTCTGTTGATTTCAGGTAGAAAAGATACAGTCAGTAGTGAGTTTATAACAATGAACAGCCGACATCAGCCCCTGCAGCGGCTACCAAATAACTGTGTTGCACTGTTAGTGGCACAATGGTTGGGGTATATCTGGCCTGGGGTGCCACTGGACCGGTTGCAGCATCAGGTGTTGGTTGTTGCCGCATCGGGTACAGCGGTAAAGCAGACAACAGATCGTCAGCCGGTGTCGGATGGGCATCATAGCCTGCCATCACCAGACGGCTGATCTTGCCCTGGCGTAAATGACACGGCACCTGCACCCATTGCGCCACATTCAGTGGATTCGCCTGAGCGGCGACCTGCAAACTACCCGCATCTACATCCACTGCCTGCACTTCAATCTCACCAGGTGTGGATAAGGCTGAAGACGCCTCAATCACTGAGGCACCAGAGTTCATCAGATAGTCTGCAATCAATGTGATATTACCGCCCGGGCCACCATGAGCATTAGCCTGAACCTGGCTGTTTTCCAGAATCACAAAGACCGGATCAATATCAATATTACCGCCTTGCCCCGTACCACCAGCCACGCTGGTGGTAATCCGGCTATTCTGCAAATGCAATAAGTCACGCGTTTCAACCCGGATGCCACCACCACCTGCATTCGCAGATTCTGTCGTTATCTGACTGTTATCATGCATCAGAATCTGTTCTTCAGTCAGCACGATCAGGCGGCCTGCATCACCAGCACCGGTTGCATCGGAGGAACTACCAGAAGAAATAATCGCACCGTCTGTCATCTGCAATACTGTTGGACGACTGGTCATACCAATCCGGATATCGCCAGCCGCACCGATGCCGCTGGCAGAAGTTGAAATCTGGCTACCATCATTCAGATGCAATGCGCCAGTCAGGTCAATCTCAATCCGACCCGCATCACCGGTCGGGTAAAAAAATGACTGGAATGGTAGCTCAGCATCCAGACCAGGATTTAAAGTGCCACTGGTAGATGTAATCAGACTGCCTTCTTCTGACAAAATGCCTGATAAAGTCAAGTCGGTTGCTTGCAGTTGAATGATGCCACCTGCTGACGGACCATGTGAAGAGCTGGTAATCCACGAGTCACTGATCTGCATCTGATCTGCCGCTGTCAGTCGGATTGCACCAGCTTGACTAGTCTCCGAGCTGGTATTTGATGCACTGATAATTGATTTAGTTATTAAGATATTTTCTGCTTGAGTGACCAAATCACCACCTATACTGATTTCATCCAGGTCACCAACGGCTGCCATATTTATATGGCTGTCATCTATCTCAACCTGACCAGTTGCTTCCAACCGGATGTTGCTACCCCGGCCCGCACCCCAGACCATATTGATTATAGATGATGCATCTCCCAACAGAATGTTCTTTGCCTGAATGTTTAAGTCTATACCAGAGCCGTTTGCTAAATCGGATGCAAGGTATATGGACTCACTGGTCACTAAAAAATCAAGTGTACTGTTTTGTAATGTCACCTGATCAATCGCTTCTAACCGAACCGAACCGCTCTGATCATCACTTAATGAAGAAGCGACTGCCTGTACGGATGATGCATCTGTCAGCGAAATATCTTTTGCCCGAATGGTCAGGTCGCCCGTTACACCGGAGAAGGCCTGTAAAAGAGCGACCCAAAACGACCCTTCAGTTGATGACATCACAATATTACTGTTACTAAGGGCAACCTGATCAACTGCTTCCAATCGCACTGAACCACCGGTTGCAATCAGAGGCTGCATCTTGATCTCTGAGCCATTCGTCAGCATGATGTCAGTTGCCTGAACCAACAAGTCACCACCACCACCGTTACCAGCGTATTCTTCACCCCAGGTTCCATTATAAGTGGAGCGCATATCAATCTCACTGCGATCCATCACCAACCGATCCGCGATCTGCAATTTGACGCTACCTCCCTGTGCACCACGATCAACCACTGCTGAGATTTTTAAACCCAACAATTCAGCGGCATTAGCCTGCAATTCTATGCTGTCACCCAAAGCCGCCAGATCGCTAAAATAATCCAAGCGTAACTCGCTGTTTTGCAGCACGATCCGACCGCCTTGTAGCCGCATCTTACCAAGTGAGGGAATAACATCAACAAAACCGCCGGTAATATCGTCCCATTCCCATGATGACTGATACTCACTAGTGGCATTGACCAGGCTATCAACCAGAGTAATATCCGCCGAGGTCGTTGCAGTACTATGAATGTCGCTGGCGGTTAGTTGCACTTCACCCGCCGAGCCCACACCCACCAGATCAATATGGCCGTTCAGAGCTTGTACTAAAGCACCCGAATCGAGTGTAATCTCACCACCCACCAGGCTGATCGCTTCACCCTGTTTAACCGTCAATTGGCTTTTACTCACCTGTATCTGGCCGATACTCGCATCCAGAAAGCCAAAGCCTTCTGGTGCTGCCAGGCTGACCAGGTCTTCTGATAAAGAATTTACAGAAACTGGGGTGCTATCTGCCAGAGTCAGATAATCTGCTGTGCTGAGTCTGAGTGCACCAGATAAATCCAGCTTCGCATGCTCACCAAACCATAACCCGGCGGGATTGATTAACCACAGATCAGCGCCGTCAATCGCACTATGTATTGTGCTGTTGATCTGCGACATCGGGCCATATACCCGGGCAATAATATGCTGTACTTCATCCGGGCCATTGAAGGTAGCACTTTCCCAGGCGTCCAGATTAAAGACCGAGAAGCTGTGGTACAAGTTATCTCCCAAAACTGTGCCCCAGTCAGCTGGTATTTGATAATCCGGCCCCAGCGGACGTTGCACCTGACCTGAAGCGTCAGCCAACACAATATTCTGACGTGCAAAATGGCCAATACCTGACTCTGACCAGAACCGACTATCTATCGCTGCAGCACCATTGACTTGCAGATCAGGCGCCTGTACCAGAATCTCACCAGGCATCGGGCTCCGCTCAGCTTGTGCCGTGATGATAGGTTGTGGCTGATTGGCCCAGACCTGAAGTTGTTGCCTGGCCTGAATCTGAATAGCACCTGCCTCACCCGCTGCTAGACCATCACCAACCTGCTGCCCGGTACCCGTAATTGTTATTCCGGAGGTCACTGTACTATCCTCAAGCCAATTTTCAGGCTCCGGGATTATTTTTGGCGTATCTATGCTATTAAAGTCCTGCCCGAGCACGCGCATGGACCAGCCCTGCAATTCACCCACATCTCCCCATCTCTTGGTGAGGCGTAATTGCCACTCACCATCCAGTGGCTCACCGGTCAGTGTGTAAAAAGGTTCCTGCGGACGAAAGGTACCAATAAACGGCTCAATCGCATCGTTAATCGATATGCTGGCTGTATCCGCAAAAACTGCATCAATAACGTCATCTTCATAAGAATAGAAAAAGTTGTAACCATCAAGGTCTCTGAATAACGTGAGCTCAGTACCAGTCGGGCTGATCAAAGTAGCAATCAAATAATCCGTGTAATATCGACTATTAGTCTCTAGCATCAAGCCCAGTTCAAATACCGAGATATCGGTCCCCAGGGAATCAGGCGGGGTGTCGCGTTATCCCTCGTGAGATCTGTCGGCGTCCATGCCGCCAGATGGGACTCGGGAAATGGCGACAGCTATGTTTTGCCCGGGTACGCCCTGCGTCCACCTACCCTGCCATACTTCCTCGCTGGTTCGCATGGCACGATAGGCTCCCTCAAATGGCTTGACGGCGTATCGGGTGCGCTTTGCATACGGTCTTCACCGTGTCTGAGGGGCCTACGGCCCTGACACGACTTCGACCGTACGCTCGCGCCTGACGCCTACCCGGGACTATCGGCCATCGCTTCGCTCTCCATGGCCGACAGCGTATGTAAACCGACTTCGCCAGTGGCATCCCGCATGTCCAGCGCAACTTGTGGTGCCTGTAGCCGAATCGCGCCAGCATTTCCGGTATACGTCGTACGGGTATCCAGCAGGCTGCGAATCAGATGTAATTCACTGTCTGCTTGTAACGCGAGGCCACGCCCATCTTGTGCACCATAAGTTCGGGCACTCAGCACACTATCCTGAATTGTGACATGGTTTCCGCTGATCGTCATGCCGCCCCCCCGGTGCCATCTGTGCGCAAGGTGCTATCGGTAATCTGCACAGCGGCTGAACGGGTTGACGACGCAGGAAGATTCATTTCCGGTAACACAGACACTTCACCCGCAGCAGCCAGACCGATCAGATTGATATTTCCGCCAGACGCTTTCAGCTCCACGCCCGCTTCGAGCGTAATCTCGCCACCCACCAGGTTAATCGCCTGACCTGCGGCCACACTTAACTGGCTCTGATGCACCTGAATCGGGCCAATATCCGCGTCCAGAAAGCCGAACCCGATCGGGGTAGCCAGACTCACCAGGTTTTCTGCAACAGCGTCCACAGAAACTTTGCTGTTATCGGCCAGGACAAGATAGTCCGCTGTACTGAGGTGCAATGCACCGGACAAATCCAGAGCCGCATGTTCGCCAAACCAGATGCCAGCAGGATTCAGTAACCACAGATCAGATCCGGCAATGGCACTGCGCAATGTACCTTCTATCTGCGAAACTGGACCCTGTATCCGGGCAATGATATGTTGCACCGTATCTGGGCCATTAAAAGTCACACTTTCCCAGGCATCCAGATCAAACACAGAAAAATGATGGTACAAATTTTCACCCAGCAATTTGCCCCAGCTTGCCGGTATCTGATAATCTGGGCCTGCCGGGCGGTGCATCTGCTCCGGACTGTTGCCGGAAATAATACTCTGACGCTCAAAATATCCGATGCCTGATTCTGATCGAAACCAACTATCTGTCGCTGCGGCACCGTTCACTTGCAGCAGCGGCGTCTGTACCCGGATATCACCCGAGACAGCGTCCGCCGCTGCCACTTGCGCCGTCAGCATCGCCGCTTGCGGCTGATTATTCCAGACTTGTAGTTGTTGTTCTGCCTGAATCTGAATCGCACCAGCCTGACCCGGAGCCAATGGATCGCCGATCCGACGTTCGACACCCGAAATGGATAGCGTCGAGGTGATATCGGAAGCTGCCGCAATACCTCCAGAGATATACAAATCATCACCGAGCAATTTCGGTACATCAGTAGACCTGAAGTCTTGTCCAAAAGATTGTAAAGACCAGCGTCTTAGCCCGGAAAAATTCTCCGTACTAAAAAGACGGTACTCTGTGATATGTAGTTTCCATTCACCATCCAACGTTTCACCATCCAGACTATGGAAGGCTTCCTGTGGACGGAATATTTTGTTTTCAAAGTCTACAGTGCCATCAACAAGCAACGTATCAGCTGCATCTGAAAGGATAATGTCTACAATGTCAGCGAGTATAATTTTCTCAAATAAAACAAGTTCCGTACCTGCCGGGCTTTCCAGCATCGCATCCAGCAAGCTTGCTGCAAGATCACGATCTTCGTGCAGGAATTTATCCAGCTGCAGGCTGAGCGTAAACGACACTGACAAATCTTCACCGACAGAATCTCGGGGAGTCGCGTTATCCCTCGTGAGATCTGGCGGCGTCCATGCCGCCAGATGAGACTCGGGAAATGGCGACAACCATGTTTTGCCCGGGTACGCCCTGCGTCCACCTACCATGCCATACTTCCCGCTGGTTCGCATGGCATGATAGGCTCCCTCAAATGGCTTGACGGCGTGTCGGATGCGCTTTGCATACGGTCTTCACCGTGTCTGAGGGGCCTACGGCCCTGACACGACTTCGACCGTACGCTCGCGCCTGACGCCTGCCCGGGACTATCGGCCATCGCTTCGCTCTCCATGGCCGACAGCGGCTGCGCAGGCCAACTTCACCCGTCGCATCACGCATATCCAGCGTGATATTCGGTGCTTGTACCTGAATATCTCCGGCATCACCGGTATAGCTGGTGCGGGTATCAACCAGGCTGCGGGTCAGATTCAGTTCACGCTGCGCCTGCAACGCAATACCTCGCCCATCCTGCCTGCCACTGGTTCGCGCGCTGAGAGTGCTGTCTTCAATCCTGACCTGATCTCCGGCAATGGTAATACGCCCGCCACCAACGCCATCTGCCTGCAACTGGCTGTCTGCGATGTGAACAACAGCTGATTTCACTGGTAAGGATGGAATAACATCAGCTTGTGGCAATGGCACTTCACCGGCAGAAGCCGTACCAATAAGATCAACCCGGCCACCAGCAGCTTGCAATTTGGCACCAGCGTCTATCGTGATATCGCTACCAACCAGGCTGATCGCTTTATCATCTGCCACACTCAATTGACTGCCACTGATCTGAATCTTGCTGACGTTTGCATCCAGAAAACCGAATGCTTCCGGCGCCGCTACCGTCAGACTGACACCCCGATCCGGACTGGCATATACCCTCTGACCATCTGCCAGGGTGACATAATCATTTGACGGATGAAATAATGACCCAGGCATTTGCGGTCTTCTTGACGATAGTACAGGTGTCCGGTATATTGCGCGCCGGTCTGGCAAGGTAGCTCAGCCGGTTAGAGCACCGCACTCATAATGCGGGGGTCGGCGGTTCAAGTCCGCCCCTTGCCACCAGAATCAGATGTTACTCCCAAAATAAAAAGCTGTCTGCGGACAGCTTTTTTTGTTTGTGTCAGGCGAGAACCTGCTGCCATACCGGAACATAGTGATCAAGTAACAATAATGCGAACAGTCCCATCAGATAGATAATGGAATAGCCAAAGGTGCGCATTGGCAGACTGGTGTGCGCATTCTGATATAACAGAACTGCATAGATCAGAAAACCCAGATTAAGTATCAAAGTGCCTGCCAGATACAGGATGCCGCTCATACCATAGCCATACGGCAATAAAGTCACCACAAATAACAGCACGGTATATAGCAGAATCTGTAACCGGGTATAGGCCAGGCCATGCGTCACTGGCAACATCGGAATATCAACCTGGCGGTATTCTTCCATCCGATGAATTGCTAATGCCCAGAAATGGGGCGGCGTCCAGGTAAAGATAATCAGAAATAATAACAGCGCTTCCGGATCAATCTGACCTGTCACCGCAACCCAACCAAGCAATGGTGGCGCCGCTCCGGCAGCACCACCAATCACAATGTTTTGTGGTGTCGCCCGTTTCAGGTACAGAGTGTAAATGACTGCGTAGCCGATTAACGATAGCAACGTCAGTATAGCGGTCAGGCCATTCACCCCCAGGCTCAGAATTAACATAGCACTGACCCCAAGCAACAATGCAAAAACAATTGCTTGTGTACTACCGACCCTGCCCTGCGGTAAAGGCCGTTGTTCTGTGCGGCCCATCTGTGCGTCTACTTTCTGATCCACCACATGATTGATCGCGGCAGCAGACGCTGCTGCCAGCGCGATACCCAGAGTGGCATTCAGTAGGATGCCGAGTGGCGGCAAACCCGGTGAGGCCAGAAATATACCAACAATAGCGGTAAAAACGATCAACGCGACGACTTTCGGCTTACATAAGGTCCAATAGCTACGCCAATTGATAAATGCTGAAAGGTGTTGGGTGCCGGTCATGTGCATCAGGTGCGCCGCAGCGTGAAGTTAATCTGAACAACGGCGAGCAGTAACAAAGCTGCTGTTGCATTATGTGCGGTTGCTACCCACAAAGGCAGGTGAAAGAGTACATTACTCAATCCCAGCACTACCTGCAGAACCAGCAAAGCGCCCATCCGCATTCCCATCGTGCCCAATACCTGGCTGTGCCGCACCAATGCATACACCAATCCTGCCAGCCAGATAGACACCACAATCGCACCCAGCCGGTGCACCATATGGATTGCAACCCGTGCCGGATGATCCAGCACACCATACTCATAGTTTGTGCCAATCCCGCGCCACAAGGTGAAGCCTTCCGCAAAATCCATCTGCGGCCACCAGACGCCCTGGCAGGTCGGCAAGTCAGTACAAGCCAGCGCTGCATAATTCGTGCTGGTCCACCCTCCCAGAGCAATCTGTACCACCAGTAACACAAGCCCGATACGAGCTGCCCATCTGAGGCGGTCTGCGTCTGCGACAGACGGATGGGCAGACTGCAGCCGTAACATCAGAATGAATAACAAGGCGAACAGTGTGAAGCCACCGAGGAGGTGCATCATCACAATCACTGGCTTAAGTAATAAAGTGACTGTCCACATCCCCAGCATGGCCTGCACAATGACTAACCCAAGCAATGCGGTTGGCAACCATACGGGTTGCTGCGGTATCTGGCGAAAACGGCGTTGCCAGGACCAGGCGGCCAATCCCGCAATCAACAGCCCGAGCATGCCAGCAAAATAGCGGTGGATCATCTCCAGCCAGCCTTTGCCAACCTCCAGCGGGCGCTGCGCCAGATAGTCTTTGTTTTCGACTTCAGCGGGTGTTTCCGGTACCAGCCATTGGCCGTAACATCCCGGCCAATCCGGGCAACCCAGACCTGCATCTGCCAGACGTGTGTAAGCACCCAGGATAATCACCACCAAGGTCATGACCAGCATCAAACGAACTACATTCAGGTAACGCATAACTATTCAGGCCTTATCTAAAGTTAACATCATGCTCACTAAGTAATGGTGGTAGCTTTAATGCATTCACCTCTTGCAAGGTCAACCCCGTCATATCAACAATCATTTGCTTGTCTATTACTCCAGAAGCCAGTAACTTGATAGCAATTTCAATGTCACGCTCTTTCCTCCCCTCTTCTCTCCCCTCTTTTCTGCCTTTTTTCCTGCCAACTACATAAGATGATTCAATCATACTGGCCTGATAGTGCAGGTCGTCCCGATATCTTTCATAGGCAAGACGCTCTTTTTCAGGCAGTTTCAGAATATCAAGCGCCTGCTTTGCTTGTTTTAAACCTTTTGCCTTAAAATCTTCTTTGATTTCTTCATTTTTCAGGAAATATATCCACTCATCCAGTGTATCTCTGGCAAAATCGTCAAAGCTATTGACTTTTATCAGATAATATTCCGGAAATATCTCATGTATTTTTTCTTTTTTATAAAGCTCCTGCTGATCTTCTGATAATTTTAATATATCCTGATGATGCAAACCCTGAAAGGTTGTTATACCCTGATATACGTAGTCTTCACCCTGACCAAGATCAAAATACAGTATGTTAACTGAAATCACTTTAACGACTTCTGAGTAAGGACTACTTTCGTTAAGATGCTCTGTTATGACCTTCGATGTTCCAAATAAAATTCTTTGCAAATAATCAAATTCACGTTCATATTGCACTTCAATGATGATAATTTCACTTTTTTGATTTTTGACTTTCAGATCAACCCGGTTAAATTTATCCTGGCTATCTTGTTTATTACCTTCACTTTCGAGAATTTCCAGGATCCGGATGTTTTCTTTGAGCAGCTCACTCAGGAAACCTTCCAGAATTTCAAAGTTAGCCTTACTTCTCAGCAGCTTTTTCATTGCCCAGTCAAAACTGATCAATCTGCGTGGCATATTTTATTTCTCCTGAGCCGGATAGTGCTGTACACCTGGCTCTGCCTGGTCAATTCGTAAAAAAGTCAGGTATTGACCCCAAACACATCCCGTATCCAATGCCCAGATATTATCTCCTGCATAATAACCCAGTGTGGACCAGTGACCGCTGACTATGCGGGTTTCTCTGCTGGCCCGGTGCAGATGACTGAACCAGGGCTGTGCAGATGCAACAGACTGAGTGCCAGGCTGACCTTTTTCGTGCAGCATCAGAGTACCATCTGCCCGACAATACCGTAGTCGGGTAAAACAATTGGTAATGTAACGTAAGCGCGACATACCCGTCAGAGAGTCAGACCAGGTACTGGGTTCATGGCCGTATAATTCAGTCAGATAATTGCTCGCCTCGTTATTACGCAAGGCGTGTTCCACTTCGGCGGCATGCGCTAAGGCCTGAGTCATATTCCACTGTGGTGGCAGGCCTGCATGCAGCATGGCAAATTCCAGCGTGGCATCCCAATGCAGCAAGGGTCGTTGTTGCAGCCAGTGGATCAGATCAGCACTGTCCGGAGCTGTCAGCACCTCATTCAGATTGCTTTTTTCAGCATATTTCAGATTGCCGGCGGCCAGTGCCAGCAGATGCAGATCATGATTACCCAGTACCGCAATCACTGAGTTGCCCAACTGATGCAGCAGCCGCAGCACGCGCAATGAGTCCGGACCACGATTGACCAGATCGCCCGCACACCATAAAGTGTCAGCTGCCGGGTCAAAACGCATTTGAGTCAGGGCATAATCCAGCGTAGCATAACAACCCTGGATATCACCAACCACATAAGTTGCCATCAGGCTTAATGCAGGGTACGTGGAATGGACAGGGTAAAACGATTTACCGGAGCAACAAAAACTTCCCCGGTATCTGTTTCCATTTCATATTCTCCTTCCATCGTATTTACTGGTGTTTCCAGCATGGCACCACTGGTATAACGAAATTGTGTACCTGGCGACAGACGTGGTTGTTTTCCGACTACACCGTCACCAGCGACTTCCCGCACCTGGCAGTCTGAATCTGTAATCAGCCAGCGTCGCCGACGTAAGGTGACAGGTACTGTACTCAGATTACTGATAGTGATGGTGTAGGCAAACGCATAACGGTTGTCTGCAGGCGTGGATTGTTCTTCAAGATAAAAGGTCTCGGCCTCGACTCTGACTGGATATCGGTGCATAAATCTCACTGTTTCGTTCATTGATAAACAAGCATCTTTGTAGCAACTATCGTGTCTGGGTTTTGTACCAGCACAACAGTAGCCAGAGGCGCTCTCACTTATTATCGCGATGTTTCATCCTAATAGCTACCAGGTGATTATTGTCGGTGGCGGCCACGCCGGCACCGAAGCGGCGCTGGCTGCAGCACGTATGGGCGCCACAACATTGTTGCTGACGCACAGCATCGACACGCTCGGCCAGATGAGCTGTAACCCGGCGATTGGTGGTATCGGCAAAGGCCACCTGGTAAAAGAAATCGACGCACTCGGCGGCCTGATGGCCAGAGCAACAGATCAGGCAGGCATTCAATTCCGCATTCTGAATGCCCGCAAAGGACCAGCAGTACGTGCTACCCGTGCCCAGGCTGACCGGATGCTATACAAAAGCGCTGTACGCGCTGCACTGGAACAACAGCCGAATCTGGACATCTTCCAGCAAAGTGTAGATGACCTGATCATAGAACAAGGCCAGGTCGCAGGTGTAGTCACCCGCATGGGCCTGAAGTTCCGCGCACCGGCAGTGGTACTGACGGTTGGTACTTTTCTGGGCGGACGCATCCATATCGGACTGGAACAACAAACGGGCGGACGAGCGGGTGACCCACCAGCCAACCGACTGGCTGCCCGCTTACGCGAGCTGCCATTCCGGGTGGAACGACTGAAGACCGGCACGCCACCCCGTATTGACAGACGCAGCATTGATTACACAGCTTTAACCACACAGCCCGGCGATCAGCCAACCCCGGTCTTTTCTTACATGGGCACGACAGACCAGCATCCACGCCAGGTCGCGTGTCATATCACGCATACTAATGCACAGACTCACGACATCATCCAGCAAGGATTGTCTCGTTCACCTTTGTATACCGGCGTGATTGACGGCGTCGGCCCGCGCTATTGCCCCTCCATTGAAGACAAAGTTATCCGCTTTGCAGACAGGACTTCACATCAGATTTTTCTGGAACCAGAAGGACTCAGCAGCCACGAGGTATATCCGAACGGTATTTCTACGTCGCTGCCGTTTGATGTGCAGTGGGATCTGGTTCGTTCGATGCGCGGTCTGGAGCAGGCCAGCATTACCCGCCCCGGCTATGCCATTGAATATGATTTTTTTGACCCGCGCGATCTGCACCCGACCCTACAGACAAAAGGCATTCCGGGGCTGTTTTTTGCCGGTCAGATCAATGGCACCACCGGCTATGAAGAAGCCGCTGCGCAAGGCCTGCTGGCTGGGATCAATGCCGTTCTGATGGTACGTGAACAACCTGCCTGGTATCCCCGGCGCGACCAGGCCTACCTCGGTGTGCTGGTGGACGATCTGATCACGCGCGGCACACAAGAACCGTATCGTATGTTCACGTCACGCGCTGAATATCGTTTATTATTGCGGGAAGACAACGCTGACCTGCGCCTGACTGAACAGGGCCACACGCTGGGACTGGTCAACGAAACACAGTGGGCCTGGTTCAACCGGAAGCAGGAAGCGATTGTGCAGGAGCAACAAAGACTGCGGGATACCTGGGTACAACCGCACCATCTGGCCCCGGAACAAGCAGAAACACTGCTCGGCGATCTGCTGCGGCGCGAAACCCGGGCGCTGGATCTGGTGGCCCGCCCGCAATCAGATTACGCCAGGGTGACACAGATTCCGACCGTTGGAAAAGCCGTGATCGCTGCTGATCTGCGCATTCAAGTGACCGAGCAAGTTGAAATTCAGGCCAAGTATGCTGGCTATATCGCACGCCAGCAGGAAGAAATTCAGCGTGACAAAGCGGCTGAAGACATTTCCCTGCCATCTGGTTTTAATTACCATCAGGTCAGTGGGCTGTCGGCTGAAGTCCGGGAAAAATTATCTCAGCAACAACCCGCCACACTTGGCCAGGCTGGTCGTATTCCGGGCGTGACCCCGGCAGCTTTGTCTCTGTTACGTATTCATCTGAAAAAGCAGCATCTCAGGAAAGCTGCCTGATAAAACCAAGGAGAAAAATATGTTTGACATGTTATTAGGACCAATCACTTCGTTATTGGATAAAGTGATCAAAGATAAAGATCAGAAAAGTAAGCTGGCACATGAAATAGCCACTCTGGCGCAAAAACAGGCACATGCTCAGGTGATGCGCAGGTTGAAGTGAATAAAGTGGAAGCTGCCAGTAATTCGTTGTTTGTTGCCGGCTGGCGGCCCGCTATCGGCTGGATCTGTGGTCTTGCCTTTGCCTGGCACTTTGTGCTGGAGCCAATGGCCGAATTCACTCTGGCCTATATTGTTGACAAGCCACCATCGCTGCCATCATTTGATATGGCTGCCTTAATGACCGTCTTGATGGGAATGCTGGGACTCGGCGGATTACGTACTTATGAAAAGAAAAAAGGCATTGATAAACCCAGAGTCAGTATGAAATAACAGCGAGCACCTCTGAAGGATATTAACCGGCTGAGCGGAGCAACTCAGCCGCACCTTGTGCCAGCAGCGCGTCGGCTACCTGAGTACCCAACGATTCAGCCTGATCTCCGGGCGCGTAACCTTCAGCATGCAGAATACGGCTGCCATCCACAGCACCCACCAGGCCACGCAACCAGATCTGGCCGTCGCGCCAGATTGCATGGCCGCCAATCGGTACCTGGCAACCGCCTTCCAGACGCCGGTTCATCGCGCGTTCTGCGGTGACACAAGCAGCGGTATCCGCATCATGCAATGCCGTTAATAATTGCCGGGTTACCTGATCATCTACCCGGCATTCCACCCCGATAGCGCCCTGACCAATCGCCGGCAGACTGATGTGCGCCGGAATATATTGACGAATCCGCTGCGTCAGTTCCAATCGCTGCAATCCGGCAGCAGCCAGCAAAATGGCTGCATACTCTCCTGCATCCAGTTTGGCCAGTCGGGTATTCACATTGCCACGCAGCGATTCAATACGCAGGTGCGGATACTGGTGTCTGATCTGGCAGGCGCGGCGCAAACTGGAGGTGCCAAGACAAGCTCCTGCCGGTAAATCATTTAAAGTTGCGTACTGATGACTGACAAATGCATCCCGAGGATCAGCACGTGGCAGGATCGCTGCCAGATGCAGCCCTTCAGGCAACAGCACGGGCATGTCTTTGATCGAATGCACAGCGATATCAGCCGTATGCTGCAACAGGCTGACTTCCAGCTCTTTGACGAATAAGCCCTTCCCCCCTACCTTCGCCAAGGGGGTATCCTGAATTTTGTCACCCTGAGTACTGAAGCCACGAATAACCGGGGTCAGTGTTGAATTTAGTCTGGTCAGTTGCTGCGCAACTTGTTCTGCCTGCCAGCGAGCCAGAGGAGATTTGCGGGTCGCAATACGTAAAATCGGCATAAATTATTGAATCTGACGCCAGGACTGGCGGCCTCTCTCAAAAGTAGTTTGTGTCACGGGCTCAGAAACAGCTGCCGTGATTGTGTCGTCGTTTGCCAGGGTTGTGCTGTACATGGCCCCAATACTTAACAGTAACATAACATATCTCATACCAAGGACACCTCAGAACATTGCGTAACCTGTATTATGCCAGTCTGGCGGCCAGTCTGTTATGGAATCCGATATTATCTGCAGATAACCGACTCAGCGCTGATCCCAGTTGGGATACACGCATAGCAACACAGGGTCGACTACACACGATTAGCGGTGGCATCCAGCAAGGAGCAAACCTGTTCCATAGTTTTCGTGCTTTTAGCATTGCCACTGGTGAAATGGCTGATTTCCAGACTTCGTCAGAGACACAACATATCATCAGCCGGGTGACAGGCGGACAGGAAAGCTGGCTTAACGGCACACTCCGTGTCAGCGGTTCAGATGCCGACCTGTATCTGCTCAATCCGCAGGGTATCCTGCTGGGTGAACAAGCCAGCTTAGATATGCGCGGTTCTCTGCATCTGAGTACTGCAGATCAACTCATCCTGCAGGACAATACCCGGATAGCCACCGGCGCAGGTTCAGACGTTCAGCTCAGCGTTGCACCACCCGAAGCATTTGGTTTTCTGACCACACAAGTTGCCCCGATACAAATCACCGGAGCCCATTTAACCTTGCGTGAGGGTCAGCGCATCAGTCTGACAGGTGGCAACCTGACACTGAGCCAAAACACTCGTATACAAGCGGATGCCGGACAAATTCAGTTGGCTGCCGTGCGTAACGCAGGAGTAGTGGACCTGGATGACAAGCATCAGGTTGCACAATACGCTGACATCCATCTGACTGACACTGCTCTGGTCGTCAGTAACCACTCCCACAGCCAGCAGACCGGTACCATCACACTACATGCCGATCAGGTGCGAATCGTGCGCAGTACGATGGATTCATACAACCATAGTGCAATGCATGCACAAAATGCCGGTTTACTGATTGATGCCACAGATATTCAGTTATTACAAAGTAGCACAGTGACCACAACAACAACCGGGGCCGGACAGGCCGGCGCAATTCATCTGCACGCGAGCGGCAATATCCTGCTGGCCACCGGCGCTGAGTTACATGCAATGACCCATGGTGCTGGTCCAGGCGGTACCGTACATCTGCAGGCTGATCAGCAGGTATGGCTACAAGATGGTGATATCTGGGCAGCCACAACCAGTGCTCAAACAGGTGCTGGCCAGGGAGGCGATGTACGGATTAATGCCGCTAATATTCATCTGAGCCATGGCGGCCAGATCTGGGCCAGAACCGAAGGTACCGGTAACAGTGGCGCAGTACAACTCCAGGCCACACAACAGATTCAATTACAGGGGCGCGATGCGTCACAACAGGAAGCCAGCGGGATCACTGTCAGCACCATCAGTACCCAACCCCAAGCCGGAGCTGGTGGACATGTTGAACTGAATGCAGCGAATATTCTGATCACTGACAGCGCCGGTATTCTGGCAGAAACCTGGGGTGAAGGTACCGGTGGATCAGTCACATTACAAGCCAGTGAGCAGATTATCATCACCGGCACAGACCCGACTGGTTATCGATCCAGCGGAATCATCGTGAACAGTTCCGGACAAATGGCCCGGGCCGGTGCCAGCGGCACGCTGCTGTTACGTGCACGAGAGATCCACATACGTGGCGACGCCGGGATTCTGGCTTCTACCAGCAGCAGTGGTGCCGGTGCTTCAGTCACCTTAGCAGCAACTGAACGCATTCTGTTGCGTGGCAGCCAGATACCGGGAAATCAGTTGCATGGCATCACCGTCAGTACGGAGAGCCCGGGCGCAGCAGCAGGTGCCGGCGGTAATCTGTGCCTGGACGCGGCCAACATCCGGCTGGAACAAAACAGCCAGCTTCTGGCCAAGACGGCAGGTGGCGGACGCGGCGGTTCTATTTATCTGCACGCAACTGAGCAGTTAGAACTGATCGGCAGCGTACTTTATGCGAGTGCCGAACATGACATGGCCAACGGCAGTGCTGGCGACATCCGGCTAACCGGACGACATATTCTGCTGGATGATGGCAGTATGCTGGCTTCGGACAGCCGGTCAACTCAGACAGCAGCCGGCAATATTGAGCTATTGGCTCAGGATACGATTGACCTGTGTGGTAACAGTCGCCTGACCACCACCGCACACAATGCAAGTGGTGGCAGCATCACATTGCAGGCGCGTGAACGCATCTGGTTACAAGACAGCCAGATCAGCACCAGTGTACAAGGCGGTACCGGACGTGGCGGCAATATCGCGATAGACCCGATCTTCATTTTATTGGAAAACAGTCAACTACAAGCAAACGCGTATGGCGGACCCGGAGGAAACATCCACCTACAAGCTGATTATCTGCTGACCTCCGGACCAGTACAAATCGAAGCCTCTTCGGCACTATCGACTGCGGGCAATATCCAGATCCAGGCAATTACTCCGGACGGTGCCAACCTGGTCACAACTCAGTCCATCGTGCCACTCAACGTACAACACTGGCAACTACCCAGCTGCCGTGAACAGACCGGGGGACGTATCAGCCGTCTAGTTATGGCGGGCTATGACGCCCATCCGACACCTGTGGACGATATATTATCAGCACTACCTGTCTGGTTATTACCACTCAGCCAATACTGATGGCCCTGGTAATCATTTTGTTATTGCGCAATACCCTTTGCCTGCAGTTTTTTAACTAGCGACAAAAAATATACTGATCAGATTTTCTGCACCCAGAAGGCGCAATTTCGGATAGATCGCGGATCTGTAAAATAAACCATGCCACCTAACAGAGGCGCATTCTCAATGTCCAGTTGTTCCTCAATCAGGACAAAACCCTGTGGTTGCAGTGCCGCTAGCAGTTCATCCGGATCATATAGATAAAACGTGCGATCTGCCTTAAACAGATCATCATAATGTTGTAACGTACCCTGGCCGGATTTGAACATCAATTGCAGAATACCACCTTTTTTCAGCACCCGGGTAAACTCCGGCAAGACATGCTGCATCACCAGGTCCGGATTGATATGTTGTATCACCGTATTGCAGGTCACAAAATCAAAATAGTTATCCGCAAAATTTAAGGGTGCAGTCAGATCAGAAACCGCAACACGGTCTGTAATTTCAGGATGTTCCCGTTTCGCTACCGCGATATTCTCAGCCACAGCGTCTACACCAGAAATATCGTAACCTGCCTGATAATAACTGAATACATCTCGTGCACCTGCACCACAACCGGCATCCAGTCCACGCGCACCCTTCGGTACCAGGCTTTGTACCATACGAATCAGATCCCGATCATTAGTAAATCCGGGATGTGAGATATCTGTGTACACATCATCATAGAAATCATAGATGACCTTCGCATAAAGATCGGCATTTCTGGCATAGTATTCATGTGACTGAGCCTGTACAGGGTCCGGGGTATTCACGTATTATCCACTCCTGGTAAAGAATCATATTTACGATTATTGAGTAATGGTTGCATGGCAATTGCCAGTCCGCCGATTAATGAAACAGAAAAAAACAGTTCAGTTGCGGCAAAGGTAAAGCCTGCCCATAAAATGCCTGCAGTCGCCGCCAGACTGACCCCGGTAGTAAACCGGAAGTTATAAGCCAGGTTACGTTCAAAACCTGTGGCTAGCTGTAACAAAGAACACAAAGCGTGCAGATTGCCTTCCATCAGAATAATCTGTGCCGTATCGGTCGCCGCTGTGGTCGCACCCCGTAATGAGACCGACACATCAGCCTGACGCATCGCAACCGCATCATTGATACCATCTCCGATAAAACAGACCCGATGCCCGGCCTGTTGTAATGCACTGACCCGGTCTGCCTTTTGTCCCGGTAGCGTATTGGCGATATAGTCCATATCAAGCTGTTGTGCCAGATGGCGCGTCGGTGCCTCCTGATCACCTGACACGATATACAGTCGCAGTCCCTCTGCCCGCAAGGCTTGAATCACTTCTGGTACTTCCGGACGCACCGTGGGTTGTAATTCAATACACCCTGCGAGGCGATCATCAACGGCAATCATCACCAGCGAATGACCATTCTGCTGGCAGTTCTGTGTCAGCGTCACGATCTCTTCCGGTAACACAATGCCTTCCGCTGACATAAAGCGATCGCTGCCAACCCGGATCAACGGGTCATACTGATCCTGTGCAGCAGGCCGGTCTGATACCAGACGGACTTTCAGCCCCAGACCCAGTGCATAATGTACTGGTGCCACAGCAGGCAGATCCAGTGCCTGCGCATCGGCAGCAGCCAGAATGGCCTGCGCAATCGGATGCGTCTGGCGGGCTTCTGCTGCGGCTGCCAGTGCCAGTACCCGGTCCGCAGACCAACCCTGAACGGGGTGTACCGCAGCGACTTGTGGCTGATCCAGCGTCAGAGTGCCGGTTTTATCGAACAGTACAGTATCAATCCCACTGAATTGTTCCAGCGCACGACCATCTTTCACTAAGATACCGCGGTCAGCCGCCAGATTTAAAAAGTTCAGGACACCAAGCGGCCCGGACATCTGGGTCGCAAAGGTCGAATTGGCTCCCAGCAAGGTAACCGCACCGACAGTTCCCAGCCAGGGCCAGCTGACGATACTCAACGCTAAGGTGGGTAATGTCAGACGGTCGGTCAGTTGCTCAACCTTCAGGCTGGTTTGTGGCTGATATTGTGCCGTACTATTCAGAATCTGTTCAATCTGACCGGCGGTTGTTTCAGCACCGGTTTTTTCTACCCGCAGCTCAATCTGGCCTGATATCAGCAGGGTTGCTGCCAATACCGCTTCACCCTCACCTTTCTCAACGGGTTGTGACTCACCTGTCAGCTGATGCTGATCAAAGCAACCACCACCCGCCACAATCGTACCGTCTACCGGCACTGTCTGCCCGGCCTGCAATACGAGTACATCACCCAGTGCTAACTGGTCAAACGGAATTTCCAGCTCGTTATCCTGCGTGCGTATCCAGACACGACCCGGCTGTACCTGAGTCAGACGAACTAACTGGTTACGTGACTGGTTTTCAGTAATTGCCTTCGCCTTGAGTCCGATACCCAGTAACAGGGTGCCTAGCGCACCAAACGCCGCATAACCCCCCAGCCACAAACATATCATGTACAGGCAGATCAGGTGTAATGCGGTTAATCGCCTGGTCTGTTGCCATTGCTGATAAGCCAGTTGATAGGTATTCAGCCCGGCGATAAATCCGGTCAGTGCTGCAACCCAGATCAGCGGTGAAAACAACCACTGGCCAGTCAACGCTAAACCTAGAGTAACAACCCCTAGGCCCAGACGATGATTCGCAGTGCGTTCTTCCGGGCTCAATGCAAATGTTTCTGCACTCAGCAGATTCTGTAATTGTGCATTGCGCGTCTTACCCAGCAGCGGGTCAATATGATGTTGCACAAAGTTCTGATAACGTTCATCAGCCCTGGCAATATGACGAACCATGGTCGTTTTCATTTGTTGCAGACTGGTTTTTTTCTGCACTGCATCTGGCTGCTGCGCAGCCAGTTTCTTACGTTCTTTGCGTGATCGTGCACCGAGTATCACGGCTATACCAGCTGCCGCTACAGGCAATAATGGCAACATCCGTTCAGCCTGCTAACTTCGCAAGTGCCTGCGTCGTGAACCACAGATGACCTGTGCGTAATACCTCAATCGAAACCTGAGTCGATTCAGCAAACATCTCCGGACATTCATTAATGGGTCTGACAAAGGCTGCGGCCAGATCCCAGTAGGGTAACTGGCTGAAATCCAGCTGCGTCATAATCGCAGCATATTGCTGTGTGAATTGATCCATCACCTCTGCACCAAACTGCCACAATATTTCCAGCCGGGCGGTCGCAAGATCGAACAACGGGTCACCGATGGCAGCAAATTCCCAGTCTAAGATCGCTGTCGGTTGCTGATCCTGCCACAGCAGATTGCCCGGCCAGAAATCACCATGTACTAAAGTCGGTGAATGCTGTTGTGGTAACGGCCAGACAGCTTCTAATATTTCTCCGATGCGCACTTCATTCAATGCAGTGTCCAGCCAGACGCGTTTTTTTCGTGAGTCTGCCAGGGCTGTATTCAGTTCCGGTAAAAAAGATAATCTGGTCACAGCCGATGAATATTGATGAATATGCACTAGCTGTTGTACGGACTGTATGATGTAATCAGATAAATTATCCGGCTTAAATAAGGGTGCGCCCTCAATATAAGCCATAACAAAATAAACTGGTTCAAACAGTTCACTAGAGGTATCCAGGCAATACGTTTCTGGTACCCGATAGCCCTGCTGATGCAATATATTTAATAAATGAAATTCATTCTCTAAGGCATCTGTTTTTTTATAATGGCTTAATATATTTTCACCACCGCGTTTTACCATTCTTTTTACCTTGCCATCTGGCAGGGCGATATCAAATGCAACGACTTCATTAGACAGTCCGCCAGACAACTCCCGGACCTGTAACAATCTGGCGCCCGGCGCTATTTTTTGTACCAGCTTTGCAAAGGATTCATCTTTTTGCTGTATCGACATCACATATCTCTCAAAGTTGTGTATCCAGCACAGGATTATAGTTTTTGCTGCTGCATTGCCTGGATTAAAGCGAGGTTTTTATATTCAGTCTCTGTCAATATTCGTTGGCTCAGTTGTTCTGCCTGTCGTTGTGCCTCAGCCAGAATAGCCGTTTCATCTGCGACCAGTAACTGATCATCTTTCAGCAGAAACCTGCCGGCAACCATGACATGCTTCACTTCGTTACCGGTGGCCGAATACACCAAATTCGGTACCAGGTTACGAATTGGTTCCAGTATCGTTGGTGCCAGACTCAGCGTCTGTAAATCAACACAGATCAGGTCAGCCTGTTTGCCGGTTTCTATCGAACCAATCTGATCCTCCAGGCCGATGGCACGAGCACCCTCTATCGTTGCCATACGCAATACATCCCAGGCAGGCATCACGGTCGGATCCTGGTGATGTATCTTGTGCAGCAAGGCGGCTGTCTGCATTTCGCGGAACAGGTTCGGATAGCTACTCCCCAGAGCCACCGCACCCCCGGCCTGACGAAATGGCTGTGCTGGTGGCACCAGGCCATCAATCATGCCGATCATACCGGCACATAACACCATGCTGGCACCACTTGCGGCCACCTGACGTACTTCATCTGGTGTTGCATCTGTCAGATGAACAGCCAATAACTGTTCATCCAGCAGGCCATACTCCGCCAGCAGCGCAATCGGGCGTTTGCCATAACGTTGCCGGATCTGATCTGTTTCGCGCGTTCCCTGAGCGACATGTAAATGCACACGTAATCCGGTTTGTTGCGCAACCTGTTTCACCTCGCGCAACAATTCCGACGGCAGCATATCCGCTGCATAAGGGCCTAACTGGGTGGTAATCCGACCTTCGGCAGCACCTTGCCAGTGACCGGCAAAATCGACAGCTTCTGTTAAGGCCTTGCGACCAGCCTGTACATCCAGCGGATACAGAGCATCAGGCGACATATCCGGCATATCCGGTGGCAACGCATCAAATCTGGGTGCCAGCACCGCACGTACGCCGACCTCAGCATACCAGTCCCCCCAGGATGGGCTGATCGCATTGTTATCGACAAAGGTGGTCGTACCCGTCCTCAGTCCCTGCAACACGCTCAGCTGCGTGGACGCAACCTCTGCTGCTGGCGTCATCTGCAACAGATAAGGCAGAATACCCTGCATCAGCCAATGCTGAATATCCTGCGCAACACCCCGTACCAGAGCAAGACTGGTATCTATGTGGGCATTGATCAGCCCGGGTAATACCACACAACCGGTTGCATCAATTTGTTGTTCACTGGTGAACTGCTGCAATATAGACTCAGTTGATCCGACACCCACAATACGACTGCCTCTGACAGCGACTGCCCCGTCAGCAATATAACCCACCCCTTCACCTTGCATAGACAACAGATGAGCATGAGTAATCAGGATATCAGCGTTCTGCATCATGAGTCAGGGTTAGCTGACATGACAGGTGCAATGGTCTTTTTTGTACCATCCTCTGTTATGCGCGAAATAACGGATATCTTCCCATGTTCCGGCAATCCAGCGCCGCCAGCGAGTTGCCATAAAGCCTGAAATACTGATCGTCGGATCAGATGACCGCACCTGATGCCACCAGCCTTGAGGGATATACAATGCATCTCCGGCATCGACTTCTATCGTAATCGGCTTAATACGTCTCACCTGATCGTTTTCGGCAAATAAATCTAATTTTGCCAACCGGGCAAAATAATCAAATTTATCACTGTGATCATGCGGGCTGATCTGATCATACGCCAGTAACAAAAAAGTCTTTCTGCCCCTGATCTGGGTAAACAGGTTATCGAAGATATCATGATGCAGACCCGTTGCCGCACCCCTGACACCAATCCAGGCATGCTGATAAGCTGTCATATTTTCCGGAAAGAATGCTTCACACCGAATATCACCCTGCAATTGGGGAAACTCGGTTAATAAGTCAAATTCTTTCAGATATAGCTTACGTTTATCCTGACAATTATCCGGATCGGCCAGTATATCAATATACCGGGTCAGCGCCATTTCAGTAAATTGTGCCTGACCTGATTCCCGATCACCCACAACTAACCTGACCTGACGATTATCCGCTAATTGTTTTAAATAATCCCAGGTCCATTTTTCAACCGCGGGCCATGTCTTTGCATAGCCTTTAAATAAAACAGGTTCGCGCTTGCCCTGACAAACGTTCCTCGGTACAACCTGTGTGTCTGTAATCACCTGCATTTTGCATTATCCTGATCAATTTAAGATAGATCCTGTGCATTCATATCTGTTGCTAAATCCAGCGATCTGGCATGATAAATAATCTGCTGACACACAGTATGCATTGCTGCATCAGGGTCAGTGAATGGTAAAACCACGCTGACACCATGTCCGCACGAATCACGATCCGGCGGATAGCCATCGCGCAGTACCCGGAATGAGGGCTGAACCGGCCAGCCATACACGGATAAGGCAATAAACTCATCCTTCGGAATACCTGCCTGATCAGTGATCGCAATATAGTCTTCCGGTGACTGCCCGGTTTCAGCGTAGTGCTGTGCATAGCCTGGCATAGCTGAACAATAAAAAAGACAGTCATGTCCCGTTTCCCGCAGCAGTACCAGAGTCTGTAATGTCAGTAAATGACTGGCCACAGTCGGCAGTTGCTGAGCTGACCCGGCGGCGACCAGATAGAGATAACGACCTTGCGGATCGAAGGTCGAGGCTAAGGTGCCGTCATCGGTCGCTTCTGCCCAGCTGCGATAGGCATACGGTTCCACCTGAGTCGGCTGCAATACCTGCCAGGCAACCACTTGTTCTGACTTTTCCATCACCCAGAACCAGGCGTGATCACCGCTATTCAGTCGATCAATACGTTCAGCAATCAGCTCTGGTGAGGCAACCGCTTCTTCCCCGATCCAGCCATAGGCTGCCTGCTCCAGCTCACTCAGTCTTGCCACATCTGCCAGCACGGCTGGTCGGATGCACCAGTCACCAAGATGCAACTCAGGATAACCGGTAGCAATCACATGCTGTAATTGTTGTCGTAAAACCTCTGAACCTTCGGCACATTCAGCCCGTGGTAGTGCAGCTGACTTTTCCGACAGGTGTTTCAGCAAATAATCTGTTAGCTGATGCAGCGTCGGATAGTCAAATATCAGGCTTGCAGGTAGCTCAAGATCAGTCGCTTTCTCCAGCTTACCACGTAACTCGACCGCCATTAATGAGTCCAGTCCCAGGTCCGGAAAATATTGTTCATCATCCGGCGTCAAACCCGTAATGGTTTGGATATAACATTTAACCTGGTCTTTTATATAGTTATAACGTTCTGCAACAGGTAACTGTCGGATATCTGTGAACCGGACAGATTGATCTGCCTGTGCAGTCATTTCATCAGTCTGCTGAGCTAACAAGATATTTTGCCCTGTCTCATCATCGGTTACCGTATGCGCCGCTGCTGAAAAACCAGCTGCTGATAACCTTTGTTTCCAGGCCTTCACCGATATTAATGGATAGGTTCGATCATCCGCAAACCGCCACCAGCCTGCAGTTAATCCGAAGGTCAGATCTGCCCAGCCTGCAGCATGAGTCGCTTCTGACAGGAGTAACAAACCACCAGGCTTTAACAGATGCCGGACATGATGCAGTGTTATTGGTAAGTCCCGGGTTGCATGCAGCACATTCACAGCAATGACAATATCATAGTGCGCTGGCTTAAAACCCTGCTCAGCGGGCGGTTGCTCAATATCCAGTTTCTGATAGTGCACAAAAGGATAATCACTGAATTTTTCACGTGCAGTAGCAAAAAAACCAGCACCAATATCAGTAAACAGATACTTTGTCTGTGCACGCGGTAATAATGGCAGAACACTGGCTGTTGTGCCGCCGGTACCTGCTCCGATCTCCAGGATACGCACACCCTGTTCTGGTGGCAGGTTTACCAATACCTGCCTGAGTGCTGCCTGCACGATCTGATTCATCACATCGGCTATCGCCGAACCCTGATATACCTGATTGACCAGGCTGTTATCCCCCTGCGGAAACAGCAATGCCAGGGGATCCTGAGTGCCACGTAACACAGCTGCCAGATGTTCAGCACATGCCTTTAACAGATTCAGTTCAGCTTCCATCAGATCTTTATCACGCATTGCCAGATTACTGCTGACTGATTGCGATGAGCTGAGGACAGGCATCTGCCTGAGTCGCCACCGACCTTCTGTACCTTGCAGAACCCCTGCTTCATTCAGTAACCCGAACAAACGATGCCATAAACGATGATAAGCTGGTATTACACCTGCCTGCTGCATCAATTCATCCGGATGCCATTCCGTACCTGCCTGTAAGGACACACCCAGTTCAGTCAGAGCCGCCAGAATATAATCCACGCATAAAGGTTTTAATACCTGAGCTGCCTGTACCTGCCGCTGCACTTCAGGTGCCTGTAGCCGTTCATCACTGAATGCGACCAATGCCTGATTCAGAACGGTAAACTCTGGCAGATAGCGCGGCAACAGGCTGAAGTCAGGAGGTTGTTGTACTGAATCTGTACCCACACTGAATGGTATTGGCGGACGATAAGTCTGCTGATGTGTGCTCACCCAGAAGCGCTCACGCTGAAACGGATAGGTTGGCAGAGCCACTTTCTGTCGCTGATATGGCTGATTAAACGTTGCCCAGTCTATCGCCACACCCCGGGTATACAACTGACCCAGGCTGTTCAGCAGCATCTGCCAGTCATCCCGTCCGGCGCGTAAGCCTGGCAGATAGCTGATATCCTCCGGCCCGTCTGCCTGACGGGCCAGACCGAGCAGAATTGGCTTTGGCCCGATCTCCAGTAAACAGGTGGCACCCTGTGCATACACTGTTTGTATGCCGTCGGCAAACCGCACCGCCTCGCGCACATGGCGCACCCAGTAGTCCGGGGTACTGATCGCCTCATCCGCCAGCTGGCCGGTCACATTTGAGATCAATGGAATCTGCGGTGGGTGATAGGTGATACTTTCTGCCACCTGGCGGAAGTCCGCCAGCATCGGTGCCATGAGGGGTGAATGAAATGCATGTGACACTTGCAACTGCTGAGTTCTGATACCTGCCGCTTTGAGCTGGGCAACAATCCGGTTCAGTGCTGTGGCTGCACCTGCAATCACCACACTGCGCGGTCCATTCACTGCCGCAATGGAGACTGTCTCAGTATCTTCGGCAATCGCCTGCCGGATCGTTGCCTCGTCTGCCAGACACGACACCATCTGACCACCGGCTGGCAGGGCACCCATCAGACGGGCACGGGCCGCAATCAGCCGCAAACCGTCTGCCAGTGAAAATACCCCGGCGATACAGGCCGCTGCCAGCTCACCGACACTATGCCCGATCAGGATCGCAGGCTTCACGCCCCAGGCCTGCCATAATGTGGCTAACGCATACTCCAGCACGAACAGGGCGGGCTGAGTGCAGGCTGTCTGGTGGATCTGTTCTGATGCGGTATCCGAGATAATTTCACGAATAGAAGGTCCACCCAGCTCCGGTCTGAGCAAGGCATCACATTCATCCAATGCGGCACGATATACCAGTTGAGTCTGGTACAGTTGTTGCCCCATTCCGGCATACTGGCTGCCCTGCCCGGTGCACAGAAAAGCCACCTTTGGCCGCTGCTGTACCTGACCTGCGGTTGCGCTATCCCAGGCGGCCAGTTGCGTCAACACCTCTTCCCGTGTCTGACCGACAAAGCTCGCTCGATAGGCAAAGTGATCCCGGCCGACCTGAACGGTGTAACACAGGTCGTCTAGTGTCAGATCTTTCTGTGCGGTTGAATCTGCCAGCCAGGTATGATATCGGGCAATCAGTGCCGCCAGTGCAGCCGGCTGTTTGGCTGATAATGGCAGTATGGCACAGGATGGCTGATCAGCAGGAGACTGATCAGCTTCTGGTCGGGCGGGTGCCTGTTCCAGGATGACATGACAATTGGTACCGCTGTAACCGAATGAGCTGACCCCTGCGATACGTGATGGGCAGGCTGCGGTTGTCTCCCAGGCAACCGGTGTTGTGGGCAGGCGTACTGGCAGGTTCTCCCAGTCAATATGCGGATTCGGTGTGTGAAAATGCAGATTGGGTGGAATGATCCGGTGTTGCAGGCACAACACCGCCTTGATCAGCCCGGCAATACCGGCTGCTGCCTCCAGATGTCCCAGATTCGTCTTGACTGAACCCAGCCAGATCGGTTCAGCAGATGATGCAAACACAGTACCAATTGCTTCTGTTTCTATCGGATCGCCTAATGCCGTGCCGGTACCATGCGTTTCAATATAGCTGATCTGATCCGGGGTCAGTCGGGCCTGTTGCAGTGCCTGCCGGATGACTGCCTGCTGCGATAACACATTCGGTGCAGTCAGACCCGCACTGCGCCCGTCCTGATTGACAGCCGCCCCACGGATCACTGCCAGTACCGGATCACCCGCTGCCAGCGCATCCGATAATCTTTTCAGTACCAGCACACCACAGCCTTCACCACGCACAAAGCCATTCGCGGCAGCATCAAATGTCTTACAAGTACTGTCCGGCGATAACATGCCGGCATCGGCAAACATACGTGTAGTATCAGCACTTAAGATGATCCCGACGCCACCGGCCAGTGCCAGATCACAGGTGCGGTCACGCAGGCTCTGGCAGGCCAGATACACGGCTACCAGTGACGACGAACAGGCCGTATCCAGCGCGATTGCCGGGCCAGTCAGCCCCAGAGTATACGCAATCCGCCCGGCAGCGGTACTCCTGTCAGTACCGGTGGAACGATACAGGCTGTCCGCCTGTTCACTGGAGCGCAACACCGCATCATATTCAGAACCGGAAATACCACAAAATACGCCAGTCGCACTATTCGCTAACCCGCCTGGTGCTATGGCGGCATACTCCAGGGCCTCCCAGCTGGTTTCCAGTAACAACCGTTGTTGCGGATCCAGACAATGTGCTTCTGTGGGTGCAATACCAAAAAAGCACGCATCAAACTGATCCACCTGGTGCAGAAAGCCACCACGATACAAGGGGACACCCTGATGTGTCTCACGTTCATCTGTCTGCGCAGGCCGCCGGTGTGCTGGCATCTCTTCAATGGTATCGGTACCAGCCTGCAATAATTGCCAGAATTGCGCTGGTGTATCGGCTGCTGACGGAAAACGACATCCCATACCCAGAATCGCCACCGGCTCATCCTGTGTGCGCTGCGCCGACTCAAGCTGCCCTTTCAGATCTCTGACCTTACGCACAGCTTCTTTCAGCAAGTCCTGATAATGGGCCACTTTATCCGTCATACATCATCCACACCCTGTATTTTTCAAATTACCTGAGTTCTGCCGCTAACACATCGGCCAGGGTATCCGGCGACAGACCGTCTAAGGCATCTTCTGCCGCAACAGGATCGTCGTCCGGTACGATCACCTGTTGTAACAGATAATCTGCGAGTGCCGCTAAGGTCGGGTAGGTAAACAATAAGGTTGCCGGTAACTGTTGTTCTGTCGCGCGCCCCAGTATGTTGCGCAATTCCACTGCCATCAGCGAATCCATCCCCATATCCATCAGGCCTGCCTGTTCATCCAACAATTCAGGTTTGTTCCAGGCCAGCACCCGACCGACTGTCTCCTGCAGATAATCCATGAGAATGTTGCGCCGTTGTGCAGGCCCGGCCTGCATCAATTGCTGCCGCAGGCTGGTCGGCGTGGTGAGCATGGTGGCCGACTCAGATGGCGCGAACTGACGGGCAAAATCGGCAAAAAAGGCGGTCTGCGCCTGCGCTGTCCCCAGAAAGGTGGCCCAGTCGGTCGGCATCACACCGACATGGGTACGGTTCTGTTGCAACAGATAAGCAAAACTTTGTATACCCTGCTGCGGATCAATCGCGCCCTCACCCCGTGCCTGCATGGATGATTGACCCTGCCGCACTAACCCGGCAGCAACACCCACTTCTGACCAGGATCCCCAGGCGATACTCAGTCCGGGCAACCGACGCGCCCGTCGATAATGCATTAACGCATCCAGAAAGACATTCGCTGCGGCATGATTGGCCTGACCCGCATTGCCGCACAGACCAGTGATCGAAGAAAAGACCACAAAAAAGTCTAAGGCCTGTCCCTCGGTCAACTGGTGCAGATGCCAGGCCCCCAGCACCTTCGGCGCAAACACCTGCGCAAATGCCGCCCAGTCCTGCTGCAATAAGGCCCTGTCCTGCAGCGTACCCGCCGCATGGATGACGCCCGCTAACGGGGTATCTGCCGGAATCTGCGCCAGTACCTGAGCCAGTGCATCGTACTGGCTGACATCGACCCGTTGTATCTGTACACGGACTCCGGTCGCCTCCAGTGCGGCAATCCGTTGTGCCGCCGCTACACCCGGCTGGCTGCGACCCAGCAACAGGAGGTGACGCGCACCCTGCGCCACCAGCCAGTCCGATACTTCCAGCCCCAGGCCGCCCAGGCCACCGGTTAATAAATAAGTGCGGTCTGGTCGGATCGTCCAGTCCGGCGAACTGGCTTGTGTCAGGACCACCTTGCCAACATGCTGCGCCTGTTGCATGTAACGGAACGCTTCGGTCACACGTGACAGCGGATATATCGTGCAGGGTAGCGGGAGCAGGATACCCGCCGCATACTGCTGCATCAGTCTCCTCAGCCAGCCTTGTATTAAGTCGGGTGAATCCTGTATCGGATCACCTAAATCCAACAGGTGATAGGCAATATCAGGACGCTGCTCTGCCATCTGTTCCGATGTCCAGACATCGCGTTTTGCAATTTCAATAAAACGCCCATGTGGTGCCAGCACCGACAGACTATGTGCAATAAAACCCGGACTCGTTAATGAATTCAGTACCAGATGCACCCCGGCACCCTGCGTATCGGCCCGGATCTGTGCCGCAAAATCCAGCGCGCGTGAATCATACACATGGGTGACACCCTGCTCGTGCAGTACGTCCCATTTCGCACGGCTGGCTGTGGCAAACACCTCCACACCCGCAGCCTGTGCCAGTTGAATTGCGGCCTGCCCCACACCACCACTGGCAGCATGGATTAATACCCGTTCTCCTGACTGCATCTGTCCCAGATGATGTAACGCATAATAAGCCGTCAGAAAGACCTGCGGCAATGCCGCCGCATCCGGATAGCTGAGTGCGTCCGGCTTGCGGACAGTGCAGGCCGACCGTGCGATCACATGGTCGCTGAAGCTATGATCTGCTAACGCCAGCACGGCATCACCGACCGCCAGATCAGTCACTGCCGCACCGACTGCAACGATCTCCCCGGCACATTCACTGCCCATCGCTGCATCCGGATCCGGATACGCAGCCAGTGCGATCAGCACATCGCGAAAATTCAGGCCGGTTGCCTGTACCCGGATCAACACCTCGTCTGCGGCAAGATCCCGTGTTGTGGCGGAAGCAAAATATAATTGGGTCAGATCACCATATGCATGACTATCTAGCCGGAACGGGCCTGCTGGTACCGATGGCTCGGCAACACAGGCCTGCAAACGCGCGGCATAACGACCACCCCGGCGCAGGGCGAGCTGCCGTTCCGGCAGATCGGCCTCCGTTCCAACCGCCTGTACCGACATACCGGCAGATAATTCGGTCGCCAGTGCCTCGGCCTGAGCCTGCCAGGCGGATGGATCAGCTGCGACCTGTGGCAGATCCAGACAGGTACATTGCAATTCAGGATGTTCCAGCTCAATCGTTCTGCCCAGCCCCCAGAGGGTGGACTGGGTCAGCCCGGACACCCGGTCATCCGGTAAGACTGCCTGAGCCTCGCGGCTGATCAACCATAAGGCGGTCTGTGCCAGGTTAGCCCGTAACAACGCCTGCACCAGATGCAGTGTCGCTGTACATAACGACTGTAACCCCCGGGTCAGAGAGGCGGTATCCGATACTTCAGGCGCATCCAGACCCCACAGAAAGACCACGACATCCGGTGTCGGGCCATCATCTGTCAGCAACCGGTCATAATCTGCCGCCTGATCTGGCCGTATCTGGCCGGTCTGTGTACTGCCGACACCTTTATCTGTCGGCGCCAATGACTGCCAGATCTCTCCGGCATGCACCAGTATGACCTGCTCACCCTGCTGCGACAATATGGCTGCTAAGGCGTCCCCCAGGCCGTCGGTTCCCGCCAGTAATAACCAGGTGCGACGCAGCGCAGGGGATTCGCCAGTGGTGTCTGCCCGGGCGGTACTGAATTCAGTCATCGCGGGCAGATCATCCGGCAGATCAGCAGAACGTGGTTGTTGCTGCCAGGTGATTTCATACAACCAGTCCTGCCAGACCGGTCGCTCCGCTAATGCCTGTGGCGGCAGGGCACGCACACTGAACCGGTCTGTCTGTAGCAACAGCTGACCCTGCGTGTCACAGAGTCGGATATCCCAGTGCTCTGCGTCCAGGCGCTGCGCACAGGCCCACCATTCGGTACCGGCTATCGGTTGCAACAACTTCAGGGCACCCAGCGCAAAGGGTAACAAGGTCTCAGTCTGCGCCTCCGGATCGGCTAATTGCCAGACTGCCGTCAATTGCAGACACGCATCCAGCAGCCCCGGATGCAACACATAATCAGCTGACCGATCCACCTCGTCAGGCAGACACAAGTGACCCAGTACCGATTCCGCACCAGACCAGACCTCAGCCAGCCAGCAAAACTGCGGGCCCAGCTGAATCTGTTGCACCTGGAATGTTGCCATCAATTGCGTCACATCCACCGGCGTCGCACATTCAGCCTGCCAGGCAGACAGGTCAACCGACACAGACTCCTGCACCATCGGCACCAGACTCCCGCTGACGTGGGTGGCAACATCCGCTGCAGTCTGATCCGGCACAAAGCTGACCAGATTAAACTCTGGTGCACCACCTCCATCTTCGCCTGGGGTCTGCAATACCACCTGCACCGTGCGCCGATCGGTTGCCTCTGCCAATACCAGGGCCTGCGGCAGGACCACCTCGGCCAACTGCCAGGCATTCTGCGGATACGCCTGCGATACCGTCTCCAGTACCATCGCTAACTGACAGGCACCCGGAGAGACCCACTGACCGGCGACCTGATGTTCGGCTAACAGAGGTAACCGGGTGAGACTCCATTCGGTTTCTGCCACTACCTGTTGCTGGTGTGGCAAACGCAACAGACGGTCTACTAACGGGGATAATTGTGGTGCTAGCTGGTGATGATCCGTTGCAATCCAGTATCGCTCACGCTGAAACGGATAGGTCGGCAGGATCACCTTCTGCCGCTGATAATCCTGATCAAATGCAGACCAGTCTATTGCAGCACCCCGGGTATACAACTGACCCAGGCTATGCAACATGACCTGCCAGTCATCCCGGTCAGCCCGCAGACTGGGCAGATAGCTGACATCCTCCGGCCCATCCGCCAGCCGCGCCAGACCCAGCAGCACCGGTTTCGGCCCGACTTCCACGAAACAGTTCACACCCTGCGCATACGCCGCCTGCACCCCGTCGGCAAACCGTACAGCGGCACGCACATGCTGCACCCAATAGTCCGGTGTGCTGATCGTCTCATCTGCCAGTTGCCCGGTCACATTCGAGATCAGCGGAATCTGTGGTGCGTGATACGTGATGCTCTGTGCGACCTGGCGGAATGCATCCAGCATCGGCTCCATCAGGGGCGAATGAAATGCGTGTGACACCTGTAACGGCTTCGACCTGACACCCTCTGCTCGCAATCGGGCCACGATCCGATCCACACGCATTGCCTGACCTGAAATCACCACACTGCGCGGCCCGTTCACTGCGGCAATGGCGACGGTATCAACATCATCCGCCAGAGCGGCCTGAGCCTGTTCCTCAGTACACATCAGGGCCACCATGGCACCATCGGCAGGCAGGGCCTGCATCAGGCGGCCCCGTGCTGCAATCAGCTTCAGCCCGTCTTCCAGACTGAAGACCCCGGCTACACAGGCGGCCACCAGCTCACCCACACTGTGACCCAGCAGGATTGTCGGCTGCACACCCCAGGCAGACCATAACTGATATAAGGCATACTCAAGCGCGAACAGCGCCGGTTGGGTATAAGCCGTCTGGTGCAGTTGTGCAGAAGGTTCAGCCGGATATAACACCGATAACAACGAATCCGGCAGAGACGATGCCAGTAAGGCATCACAATGCGCCAGGGCTGCCCGGAAGGTGGGCTGAGTCTGATATAACACCTGCCCCATACCCACCGACTGGGCACCCTGACCGGTGAACAGACACGCGATCTTCGGCGCTGCCTGATAGGCAGGCACATAGCCCGCCTGCTGCACATCACAGTCCGCTAAGGCGGCCTGCATCTGCGGCCAGGTTGCCGCTGTCAGGGCCAGACGATACGCAAACGGGGTCCGGCCCGTATTCGCGGTATAACACGCATCTGCCAGCGTGGTGGATGCCGCGCACCCCTCATCCTGATAACACTGCACCAACGCAGTCAGGGCCTGTCGATCCGGTGCACTCAGTGTCAGAAGATGAACTAGTCGCTCAACCTCATCAGACACAGCAGCCACCGGCGGTGCCTTTTCCAGAATCACATGGGCATTGGTACCACTCATGCCAAAAGAACTGACACCAGCCAGATTGCCCGACCAGTCCTGCAGCTCAGTCGGCACCTGCAACGGCAGGTTGTCCCAGTCAACCTGAGGTGTCGGCATCGCGCAATGCAGATGCGGTGGAAGCGCCTGTTGTTGCAACATCAGAACCACCTTCATCAGTCCGGCGATGCCAGCCGCTGCCTCCAGGTGACCGATGTTGGTCTTCAGCGAACCAATCGCTAACGGATCCTCCCGTTCCCAGAACACAGCACTCAGTGCATCCAGTTCAACCGGATCGCCTAATGCGGTACCGGTACCATGTGCCTCAACATAATCGATATCGGCTGGTGTGATCCGGGCAGACTGCAACGCCTGTTGAATCAGTTGTTGTTGCGCCACGCCGCGCGGTGCCACCAGAGTCGAGCTGCGACCATCATGATTGACCGCAGAACCCCGGATCACCGCAGCAATCCGGTCACCGTCACGCTGCGCCTGCGTCAGGCGTTTCAGCACTATCATGCCGCAACCCTCGCCCCGCGCATAGCCATCGGCGGTGGCCGCAAATGTCTTACAACGACCATCCGGTGCTAATGCACCGGTGGCATTCAGTGCCTGGGTGCCTTCCGGCACCAGCATCAGATTGACCCCACCGGCTAAGGCCAGATCGCATTCATGTTGTCGCAGACTGGCACACGCCTGATGTACCGCCACCAGAGAGGAAGAACAGGCGGTATTGATCGCCACACTGGGGCCGGTCACGCCAAGACTATAAGATAAACGTCCGACCGCCATATCCAGACTGGTGCCGGTCAGCAGATGTTCCTGTTGAGCTGGCGGATGACGATCCAGCAACAGCCGGTAATCATTCTCGGCAATACCGACAAATATGCCGGTTGCACTATCCGTCTCCGGGATAACACCGGCGGCTTCCAATGCTTCCCAACTGACTTCCAGCAACAACCGTTGTTGCGGATCCAGTGTGTGTGCTTCGCGTGGCGATATACCAAAAAAATGTGGATCAAACTGATCCAGCCCGGCCAGAAAACCACCCGGCGGTATGTCAGGCAGGTTGCCGCGCCAACGATCAGCCGGGGCTGCGGTTATCGCATCCTGTCCTGTCGCCAGCAATTGCCACAACTGCGCCGGATTACCGGCACCACCCGGGAAACGACAACCCATGCCGATAATGGCGATCGGCTCATGCGTCTGTTGTTGTGCTGCCGCCAGCTCTGCCTTTAACTGCCTGATCTGCAACAAGGCCTGCTGCATCACACCTTTATTATCCATTTAACCTTCCGTTTATTGTCTCACCTGATTCAGTTGCTCAATATCTGCCACACTTAATTCGGTTACTTGTGCAATAGTCCGTCTATCCAGATTACTGCCACTGAGTAAAGGGGGCTTCTAAAAATGGATCGTTTCAGCTTTGATACATCATCGACTTGAGCCTCACGGAGAATGATCATGCAACCGGGATTTTTTGACCTCGACAGTCGCTATGAGCAGCTCGACAAGCTGGGTGATCCATGACCAACATTGTCAGCCTTGGTAAATTGGGAAGGCTTTCGTTCCTTGCTGAGTCGTATTCGTCAGAAAGCACGCAAAAGTGGCTCAGGGCGCAAGCCTTACGATGAGGTGCTGATGTTCAAAATCCTGTGTTTGCAAAGTTTCTATGGCCTTGGCGACGATCAAACGGAATACCAAATCCGTGACCGGTACTCATTTTGTCGTTTTCTAGGCCTGTCGCCTGAAGACAAAGTTCCCGATGCGAAGACAATCTGGGTATTCCGTGAAGCCCTGAAAGAGGCAGACCTGATAGATGAGCTGTCTGCGGCATTAGATCGCCAAATCCGGTCTGCAGGCTATCGTCCGCGCAAAGGTCAGATCGTGGATGCCAGTTTGATAGCGGCACCGCGTCAGCGTAACAGCCGGGAAGAGAATGCCCAAATCAAGCAAGGTGACATCCCTGAAAGCTGGAAAGATAACCCGGCCAAACTGAGACAGAAAGACATTGATGCGCGTTGGACAAAGAAAAACGGTGAAAACTATTATGGTTATAAAAACCATATAGGCATCAACAATCAATACAAGCTGATCCGTCATTTTGAAGTCACCTCGGCTTCTGTCCATGACAGTCAGATGTTTCCGTATCTGGTCGATGAAGGGAATACCTCCAAAGATGTCTGGGCTGACTCAGCTTATCGCTCACGGCGTACCGAAGCCTGGCTCAAAGAAGCGGGTTATCGTAGCCACATCCACACCAAGGGTCGGGCTGGTAAGCCCTTATCAGACACACAACAACGTGCGAACAAAAAACGTTCAACAGTGCGCGTTCGTGTTGAGCATGTCTTTGCAACACACAAACAGATGGCAGGAGATATCGTCCGCACCATTGGCTATGCCAGGGCCCGGGTCAAGTTAGGCATGATCAATATCGTGTATAACATCAAACGATGGCGCACACTCAAGCAGGCCTTGGCATGAGTCGAGGGACTGACAGGCCTGACAACCTGAGATTGATCAGAAAATGCCCCATTTCACACTGAAAACTGAGATCAGTTTGCGTTAAAAACAGTTTTTTGAAAAAACCCAAGTGCATCAAACGATAAGCAGTTTATTTAGAGGTGCCCTAAATTCAGTGCTATTTCTTTACTTTGTTCCTTTCTCACATTTTCTTTTATACCTTCTTCCCTACCTTTCCTGATGCCCTTCAGCATACCAATGGTATACGATGACTCCATCATACTGGCCTGATAATGCAGATTATCCTGATAGTGCGCATAGGACTGGTATTCTTTATCGGATAGTTGCAGAATATCCAGAGCTTGTTGGGCTTTTTTGATTCCTTTTGCCTTAAAATCTGCTTTAATTTCTCCATTTTTCAGGAAATAAACCCATTCATCTAACTTGTCTTCAGTGATATCATCAAAGTTATTTAACCTGATCAGATAATATTCAGGGAACAATTCCTGTAACTGGTTTTTCTGATACAGCGCCTGCTCATTTTCGGAGAGCTGCAACATGTCATGCCGACGTAAATCTTTGAAATGGGTCAAACCATGATACACATAATCTTCACCCTGACTCAGATCAAAGCACAAAATATTGACAGAAATTACCCTGACCACATCAGAATAAAGATCACCCTTCTGCAAATATCCGGTAATCGATTTGTCTGTGCCAAATATGACTCTCTGTAAATAATCGGGTAGTGGTTATATTGGAACTGCTGGCACTAAATCATAACTGGCAAATTATCAACTGATTACTTATGTCGCTTCGCTGAGCGCTAAATCAGAAGCAGTCACAATTTAACCATTACCAATAATCGAACTGACGCTCATATCGCACCTCCACAATCCGACTGGAGGCTTGGACTGTCGTGCCCTGATAATCACTTTTCCAGCGGTACAGGGTGGATTGGCCTATCCCGGTTTCACGGCTGATATCCACCACAGACTGAGCATTCGGGATCAGTAACTTCTGGACAATCTGCTCTTTGAACGCCTGACTATGTCTGGCCATCTTGTGCTCCTTTACGCCGCCCCCTGCAGTGGATTCTCTCATCAATACAGCGGTCATCGATCCTGACACAGGGTGTAGCCGGTATGTGATTAGCTGGGAGTTATCCAATACACTGGATGTCTCTTTCTGCTGCCAGGCACTCACCCGGGCTCTGACCTCCGCAACACCTGACATTTTTAATACGGATCAAGGGTGTCAGTTCACCAGTCAGGCATGTCTTCAGCCTCTCATAGACCAGAACATCAGGATCAGCATGGATGGTAAGGGACGGGCTCTGGACAACATCTTCGTGGAACGTTTATGGCGATCAGTTAAGCAGGGAATGCTTTATTTACAGGAATTTAATGCCGTATCCGAGTTGTACGAAGGGCTCCAGTCTTACTTTGATTTCTACAACAACGAGCGACTACACCAGTCTCTCAACTATGCAACGCCTCAGGCTATTCACTTTGCTTGAGCCTTTTCTTCTCAGCCATAAAATTCCTTATTTTTTGACCCTACTGGTCTGGACTATGGGGTCCACTTTACTGTGATGCCTATTCATTACTTATGGACTGTCATCACGAATAAAGGGAACTGGAAATATTCTATTTTTTCCAAAACTATACTTGGCATCCCCATATGCAGATTTTGATGTCATACAAAGCTCCCACCAAGCTTTATCTTTGGCATCTTCCATTGCTTTTTTATCTTCTTCAAAGATATAAACAGGCTCTTGTTTGGCTTGAAAGTTTAATTTTCCAGCTATAACATCTTTTACAGCTATTTTGTCTCTAATTCCCCACTTAAATTCGCTATAAGCGGCAAGAATATCATCGACAATTTTTTCTTCAATATCCTGAGATTTCTTTACTTTATCCGCAACATTACTTAATGGATCAAAAGGAAACAACTTGTTTCCGCCGTAAAATAAGTCTAAAAAATACTGACCAACTTCTTCAGAGTGAAAAAACTTTAATCGCTTGTGGGTAGGGTATGACAAAAAATTCCAAGCGAAGGGTATCTCCAGTGTCCAGGCGCTTTGCTCGGTAGGTCTCAGCATTAATTGAAAACCCAATGGCTCTGGGATAAAAATATTATTTTTACGTAACTCCTGAGACCATTCTTCACTTGGCGTTAATTTATGTATAACCCCCACGCCTTTTTTTATAGGCTTCCATTCTTCACCTTCTTTGTAACAAGTGGCAAAAAATGCAGCAACAGAGAAGTCATGGGTGAGATCTAAGTATGAGGTTGCGAGCTCATAGTGCTGAGCAACGGCCGTTTTATCATAATAAAAACCAACTTTTTCGCAGAGTTTTATCACGGGGTGCTCTGGCAGTTCATAGCGAGTAAAACGCAAAGTTTTGGCATTCCTTATGACAAGTTCAGCCTGTTTACCGATGCTGCATTTATATACTTTTGTACTTTCCACCAACCCCCTATACGCGTTTGGAAAGCATGAGTCGTAAACCTCGTTTTCACCTCGAAAAAGCTCTCCATGCACAGGATTAACAAACAACTTGTTGTCTTTTCTTGTTGGAAGCCACTTTTCTTTCAAATGGAGACCAAACAGCCATTTGGTGTGCTCCTTTGCCATGTCAATCAGATAGGTTGAGGGCATTATTTCATTCATGCTTGTCATCTATATTCAACTCTCGCACCGAACTTGAGCACATAACGCCTGCCATAACCGGAGACAAAAAGCTGCATAGCGAGGAACGAGCGGCGCAGCTTTTTGGCGTCCGAGTTTATGGCATTGTTATGTTTCATTTTCTAGCTCTGTGAGGTCTTCGACACCTGCCATATCAGCAAGCATTTGCGTATATACCTTTAATACTGCCTGCAATGTTGCCAGCTCGACCCTAAACTCCTCGCATTTATCTTTGTCGGCAAATGCACCTTCTGAAGCCAGTCTATGCCATTTGGCAGTAAATGGTCTGATTTTCTGATTCAGAACTAGGACTGCGATCTTTGTAAATTCAACGCAATACCTTCCATTGCGCTTCATTACGCCTCTTGTGGTTGGAAAAATTGAGTAAATGCTTGTCAAAGCGGTTTGTTCATCTCCGTGAGTGTCTGCAAGTGGTTGTGTTGTAATCCGTGTAAGTAGCTCAACATATAGCTCCCATGCTGCTGCTTTATCTTCATCTTGTGGCTTCCACTCCATATCCAAGAATGGTGTTTTGACCTTGAGGGATGTCATATCCCACTGTTCAAGCCATTTACCCCATTTCATTCTGACCACCTATCACCCGAACGATTATTTGAAAAAGAAGGATAGGAGTTATCTGGATTGACAGTTTTTCTCTTTTCAAAAGCATCATGAATTCAGCCTTGAACAGTGTTTGCATTGGTATTCCAATCATACAAAGTGGCGTACCCACATTTTGCATTAAAGTGTAAGAACCTGTTTACAATCTTCGCAATAATAAGGTGAGAAAAGCCAGGTTAACAA
>CAWUID010000003.1:0-72604 GCA_963922315.1 uncultured Gammaproteobacteria bacterium | reverse complement strand
TCACATCACCGCACCAAACTTGATTGGTTTGATCTGTCGTAAATTGTCGATTTAAATGGTTATCAGCAACATCTGAAGGTTTAGTCGCTGGTTTATAACGATGTTTTCCGGGTTGCTTGCTGGTTAGGTTGGCCTCTTTCATCAGGCTTCTCACTTTGTAACGTCCAACTCGTTCACCTTGTTGTTTCAGTTGGCCAGTTAGCGTTCGGCTACCTGCCGCCTGTCGGCTGGCCTGATGCAGCGAAACGACTTTGGCTTTCAACCGTTCTCGCTCTGTATTGACCGTGCCTTTGCGTTGCTGATACGAATAATAGGTGCTGCGCGGAATATCTAACACCTGGGATAATTCACGTTTTGGATAATCAGCGCTCAAAATGTCTCCCAACTCTATACGCTGGGTAGGTCCGACATCAAGAGCGCTGTAGCCTTTTTTAAGATGGCTTTCTCCCGTTCCAAACGCTTGATCTGGGTTTTCAGCTCTTGTATCTGGCGCTGGGTGTCTGTGATAGCCCGGCCTTTTTCAGGGGGTTCGCCACGGCGTTCCTGCCGCAGTTGCCTGACCCAACGATCTAACGCGGTGTAACCAACTCCCATCGCTTCTGCGGCAGCTTTCCGGCTATAACCCTGATCCAGCACCAGGCTGGCTGTTTCTTGCTTGAATTCTGGTGGGTAAGATTTCCGTGGCATTTGTGGCTTCTCTTCACGCTTGAAGGATGGGGGTGAATTCACTCTTCATAGGGTACGAGATTATTAGACCACTACAGTTCACCAGTCAGGATTTTCTTCAGCCCCTCATAGACCAGGACATCAGAATCAGTATGGATGGCAAGGGACGGGCTCTGGACAACATCTTCGTGGAACGTTTATGGCGCTCAGTTAAGCAGGAAATGCTTTATTTGCAAGAATTTAACACCGTATCCGAACTGTACGAAGGGCTCCAGTCTTACTTTGATTTCTACAACAACGAACGGCTACACCAGTCACTCGACTATGCAACGCCTCAGGCGATTCACTTTGCTTGAGCCGTTTCTTCTCAGCCATAAAATTCCTTATTTTTCGACCCTATTGGTCTGGACTATGGGGTCCACTTTACAACAGCGCCGGAGACATCGTCGCACAGACCCACAACGGCACCCAGTACTACCTGAAGACCGACCCAAACAGCCTGCTTCTCGCCCTACTCGACGCTACCAGCGCCGCCCACTAGCGTGCCCAATACAAAGCAAGAGTTCTTAATCCCACACTATTATGTCGACCACACTACAACGTTTATATCGTGATGAACTTTCGTTTCTGCGCCTGCAGGGCGAACGTTTTGCTAAGCAGCATCCGCAGCTGGCGCGTTTTCTTGGCGAGTCATCCACCGATCCGGATATTGAGCGGCTGCTGGAAGGCTTTGCCTTTCTCAGCGCCCGATTGCGCGAAAAGATCGAAGACGACTTTCCGGAGCTGACTTTCTCGCTGCTGAACCTGTTGTGGCCGAACTACCTGCGCCCGGTACCAGCGATCAGCATGATGCGCTTTGATCCGGTAGAACAGGCAATTGTGAAACACCAGGTAGTACCGAAAGACACCTTGTTGTTATCACGACCGGTGGAAGGGCTGCCATGTCAGTTCCGCACAGCAGCCGATCTGTCGGTATATCCACTGCGCATTGCGCGGCTGGTCGAACAACGCAGCCGCGAACAATCCGTGCTGCGGATACAACTGCAAACTCTGTCGGCACAGCCATTGCGCTCCATTGAATGCGACCGGTTATCCTTCTTTTTCAGCGGTACAGACTATACCGCCCTGACCTTGTACCTGTGGCTGTTCCGCTACCTGGACCGGATCACGATTCAGCCGGATACCGATGACGACACCTATAACCAGACACACACCCGCACGCTCCAGGCCGACAACCTGACACGCATCGGCTTCAGCCCGGAAGAAGCGATCTTGCCCTATCCGCAGAATGTGTTTGACGGCTACCGCATCATTCAGGAATTTCTGGCTTTTCCGCGCCGCTTTTATGGCTTTATGCTGCAACATCTGCACAATCAGCGCGGTTCATGCTGGCCTGGCGACAGCTGCTCATCGGTCGTGATCACATGTTATTTCAAGCGCGCACTGCCAGAAGACATCAAGGTAAGAAGTGAAGACCTGTCTCTTTTTTGCGTACCGGCAGTGAATCTGTTTGAGCACACTGCAGAACCGATTGTACTAAGCGGCGAACGCATACAATATCCGCTGTTTCCGGCTGATAACCGGCAGGGCCGTTACGAAATCTTTCAGGTTGAACGGGTCGCGAGCACTGAAGAAAAGACTGGTGAAGAAAAAGAACGGGCCTATCCGGCCTTTGAATCATTCCAGCACGAAATTGAACGTAAACACCATCGCACCCGCCTGTATTATCGACTGGCGGTCACCACCGCAGTGGAAGACGATCGGCTGCTACACTATCTGGCATTCATGCGCGGCGATGAAGCCCACTATCTGGGTCGTCAGGAAACTATATCCGTCACGCTGCAATGTACCAATGGTACTCTGCCGGAAGCATTAACAGTGGGCGATATCGACGTGCCGTCGCAAAAAAGCCCGTCATTTGTCACTTTCACCAACATCACCGCACCGACAGCGACCTGCCGCCCGGTACTGGATAGCAGCCTGCACTGGACACTGATCTCAAACCTGGCACTGAATTACCTGTCGCTGCTGCAACCAGAACCGCTAAAAAATATTCTGCGGGTTTACGACTTCGCCGCCTTGCAGGACGTGCAGATCGAACGCCGCGCACAAAAGCGCCTGGCAGGCATTCAGTCGATTGATACCCAGCCAGTGGACCGGCTTATTCGCGGTTTCCCGGTGCGCGGCCTGCAAAGCACCCTGACCCTGGATCAGGAAGCGTTTTCCTGCGAAGGCGAGATGTATTTATTCGCCACCGTACTATCACACTTTTTTACCCTGTACAGCAGCATCAATTCATTTCACCTGCTGCGGCTGCATAATGCCACTAACAATGAAGAGTACACATGGGAACTGATGAGCGGGACACAACCGGTAATCTGACCCTCAGCCTGCTGCCGCAGGCACACCGGCACCAGTTTTTTCAACTGGTGGAACGACTGCACCAGGTACATGGTGACAATCTGGAACAGATGCTGGACATTCGCCCGGAAGACGAACGGCTGCGGTTCCGTACCGACCCGGCGTTGGGCTTCCCACGCGCAGAAGTGACTCTGGCACAGCCGGATACGACTGAAGAAATACAGCGTTATCAATTGCAGGTCGCATTTCTGGGTATGCATGGCGGCGCTTCACCATTACCGCATCATTACCTGGAACGCATCGCCTATGAAAGTCATCAGGGCATCGGCATCCGCGCGGCATTCTTTGATTTCTTCAACCACCGCCTGATGACCCTGCTACACCGGGGCTGGCGCAAATATCGCTACTATGTCCGCTTCCAGCAGGACGCGACCGATCGCTTTTCACAAACCGTATTTTCACTGATCGGGCTGAACGACCGTAGCCTGCGCGGCGAAACACCGATCCCCTGGAGCCGCTTACTCACCTACTCCGGGATGATCGCCACACGCAGCCGGGCACCGTCGATGGTCGGCGGCATCATTGCGCACAGCTTTGACCTGCCACAGGTACAGATTCAGGAATGGCAGCCGTACCACACTCTCGTACCTGCTGATCAACAGATCCGCCTGGGCCAGCGTAACGGCAACCTGGGCCGGAGCTTTACCCTGGGAGAACGGGTACACAGCATCGGTGGCAAATTCAGTATCGTCATCCGGGGACTGAGTCAGGCACGTTTTCGCCAGTTTCTGCCGGATGGAGAACACTTTGCGCCATTACAGGCACTGATATCGTTTCTGCTGCGTGATCAGCTGGCGTATGACCTGCGGCTGGGCATTGTTCAGCAGGACATACCGCCTCTACAACTGAATACTGACACAAAACAGGGAGTACAGCTGGGCTGGACCAGCTTTCTGGGCAGGGCCGGGTTAAAAAAAGAAACCGATGTGCGCATCAGTGTACGCACTTAGCTGCCAGTAACATCTACATTTGGTGATATTCAGAGCGAGTCAGATCAATCATTTTTTTGCTGCAACTGGCAGAGTAAACCTCGTACATCGTCCAGAAAAGCCGGGGCCATCTGAAAAACTTCGGTCGCTATCTGCAATGCATGGGTAGGCGTCGTCTGATTACGCGTTGTGTGATAATCAAACCAAACGGTCACATCATCAATCAACTGGTACTCTGCAGCCAACCGAAACAATGCCCGACGGGTAACACCATCGACATACACTGACTCCAGATTATGTTCCAGCCAGCGCTTCATCATCTTCCAGGCCAACTCATAGGTACATTCAAAACACTGAATCACGCCTGCCTGCACCGTCTGACGTTGTGCTGCCGTCAATTGTGCCATCAACGGGCTCCGTGCAAACGTTAACGCCTCATCCAGAGCAGTGATCGCGGCCTGTAATGAACTCAGATCCAGTGGCATGATGCTGCCCTCAGCGGTATGCCGCTAATTTCTGATTGACTGAATCCACACAAAAAGCCTCCGGATCAAAATCCCCCACCCATTCCAGCATATCTTCGTATTGTTCATGCTGCGGATCAGCCAGCACCTCCAACAGACCACCATACCCCCAGACACCACCACAATCTTCTGGTGGACAGGCACGTTTACCTTTCACACAGATCGGCAACGTCTCCTGCTTTTCTCGCGGTAACACTTTCTCCAGCAGGATCTCATGCACCCAGCCATCGCCAAAATCATATTCATAAGCGATGCGTTGTTTCGGTTCCTGCAACGCAGCCGCTAACGTTATATCTTCTTCATCTGATACATCCGGACCCAGCTCCTGATCCGGCGCACTGTAATACTCACCATGCACATTAAATTGATGCAGGTGACAGTCATACCAGCCCATCGCTGTCTGAATCACATCATGCAGTTGCCCTAACGTCATATCCGGCGCAACCCACAACCTGCGCCAGATGGGTGGCTTAGCACCTTGCAGATTAATTTTAATCTGGTATTTCTTTGCTTGTTTCGCCATCATGTCACCTATTGAAAATCAAATTTTAAATCGTGGGCGAGGTATAAAACCTCGCCCACGACTAAAGGGGCGAGAGCGACGCTTCTACCCCTTTGAAAACCCCGATGGTTTTGTCCCCGCAGCAAGCTGCGGGGAATACTCAGATTTAACAGTTCGAGTGTCACATCGTTCAGAATCAAACTCCATGAACCAACATCGAAATTCAGCTAATTCTGTGGCGCTAAGACTTTATATCGCCCTTCTGATGGACTCAACAGTTTTTATACATTTACCTCAATCAGACCCTGTTGTTTCACTGTGTGATCCAGTGCTTGCAGGGTGATCAGCAGAGCCTCCAGTTTATCCAGCGGCCATGAATTCGGTCCATCGGATAAAGCATGATCCGGATCCGGGTGGGTTTCCATGAACAGGCCCGCAATACCGCTGGCAACCGCAGCCCGGGCTAACACAGGCACCAGTTCGCGCCGCCCGCCGGAACGATCTCCCAATCCGCCAGGTTGCTGCACTGAGTGGGTCGCATCAAACACGACCGGACATCCGGTCTGACGCATGATCGCCAGGCCTCCCATGTCCACAATCAGGTTGTTGTAGCCAAAGCTGACACCACGTTCACATACCATGATCTGATCATTGCCGGTGGCCTGCGCCTTGTTTGCCACCTGCTGCATGTCCGCCGGTGCCAGAAACTGACCTTTTTTGATATTCACCGGTTTGCCAGTACGGGCAACTCGCTGAATAAAGTTGGTCTGTCGACACAAAAAGGCCGGGGTCTGCAGTACATCCACCACGTCTGCGACAGCATCTAACGGGGTATCTTCATGTACATCGGTTAGTACCGGCACGCCGACTTTTTCACGCACTGTCTGCAGGATGCGCAGCCCTTCTTCCAGACCCGGGCCACGATAGCTCTGGTGTGATGAACGGTTCGCCTTATCGAATGAGGACTTGTAAATGAAGGGGATCTTGTGCCGCTCTGTGATCTGTTGCAGCCGGGTCGCTGTCTGCAATGCCAGCTGTTCGCTTTCTATCACGCAGGGGCCGGCAATCAGAAAAAAGGGTTGATCCAGTCCGACTTGATGTCCACACAGGTTCATGTCGCATCCCGATGATGTTGTGCCGCGCGTATAAAGCCATTGAATAACGGATGGCCAGCATGCGGTGTCGAGGTAAATTCCGGATGGAACTGGCAAGCCACAAACCAGGGGTGTGCCGGAATCTCAACCATTTCGACCAGATCACTTTTGGTTGAGGTGCCAACCACCTGCAGACCAGCCTCTTCCAGTGCCGACCGGTATTGGTTGTTATATTCGTAGCGATGGCGGTGGCGTTCAACGATCTGGTCCTGCCCATACATCTGACGGGAGCGGCTGTCTGCCATCAGATGACACGTCTGCCCACCCAGGCGCATACTGCCGCCTTTGTCCACTTGTGCATCCCGCTGTTGTACCGTCCCGTCCGCCTCAGTCCATTCGGTGACCAGCGCAATCACCGGATGGGGAGTGTCCGGAGCGAATTCGGTGCTGTGTGCTGTCTGGTGTCCGAGCACATGCCGTGCATACTCTATCACCGCAACCTGCATCCCCAGACAAATACCGAGATACGGCACCTGATGTTCACGCGCATAGCGTGCTGCCTGAATTTTGCCTTCCACCCCACGCTCACCAAAGCCACCCGGCACCAGTATCGCATCCATATCTGCCAGTTGTGCTGTGCCGACCTGCTCCAGTTGTTCTGAATCAATGTATTCAATATGGATGGTTTGTCGGGCCTGAATACCCGCGTGTACCAGCGCTTCATTCACTGATTTGTACGCATCCGTCAGTTCGATATATTTGCCTACCATCGCGATGCGCAGTTCACCCTCAGGTTGATCCAGTCGCTGCACAACCCGCTGCCAGGGCGCCAGATCAGCAGTCAGTTCCGGCAGGCGCAGTTGTTGCAGCACAATGTCATCCAGTCCCTGCGCATGCAGCATCAGCGGGATACGATAGATTGTATCGGCATCCACGGCTGAAATAACCGCTTGTTCCTGCACATTGGTAAACAACGCAATTTTGCGCCGCTCGGTGGTCGGCAGCGCACGATCTGTGCGACATACCAGTACATCCGGCTGAATACCGATAGAACGCAGTTCTTTCACTGAGTGCTGGGTCGGTTTAGTCTTAATCTCGCCCGATGTCGCGATATAGGGCACCAGGGTCAGATGGATAAAGACCGCCTTTTCGCGGCCCAGCTCTACTCCCATCTGGCGAATCGCTTCCAGAAACGGCAGTGATTCAATATCGCCAACCGTACCACCAATTTCGATAATCGCGATCTGCGCGTCTCCCGCGCCCTGCCGGATGTTGTGTCTGATCTGGTCAGTGATGTGCGGAATCACCTGCACGGTGCCACCCAGGTAGTCACCCCGGCGTTCTTTTCGGATCACTTGTTCGTAGATCTGGCCAGCGGTAAAGTTGTTCTGCTGGCTCATTCTGGCGGTGGTATAGCGCTCGTAATGTCCGAGATCCAGATCGGTTTCGGCACCGTCTCCGGTTACGAACACTTCTCCGTGCTGAAACGGACTCATGGTGCCCGGATCAACATTGATGTAGGGGTCCAGCTTGATCAGCGTGACCGTCAGACCACGCGCTTCCAGTAAGGCACCGAGCGAGGCTGCCGCGATGCCTTTACCCAGTGAGGAAACCACCCCACCGGTGATAAAGATATAATGTGTCATAAACCTGAATTTTACCGGATACCCATTCCTTTGTCTGATCTGTGCCGCGAACCGGGTGTGATTCAAACTGATGTGGAGATTTGTTACTGCAGTCTTTTCGCAAGCGTTCTCCCGACCTGTTCTCAGAGAGATGCCAGAATACCCGTCCATGGAGGTCTCGGCTGCGGCCATGGACGGCCGCAGCCGAGCTCCCAGGACGGGTATTCTGGCGTACCTCGGAGAGCCCTAGTCAGGAAACGCCGAACCTGACGTTGACAACAAACATTGGATCTCATATGGCCCAGCTTATTACTCCACATCAGTTTGCATCGGGCGCCGACGAACTATATTCATGCTGAACACTACCGCTCCTGGCTGGCGCGATATGCTGCGCACCTGTGCCGACCCGCGTGTCCTGCGCATCGGTCTGCTTGGCTTTTCTTCCGGCCTGCCGCTGCTGCTGGTGTTCGGCACCCTGTCTTTCTGGCTGCGTGAAGCGGGCATTGACCGTTCCACGATCGGTCTGGTCAGCTGGGTCGCTCTGACCTATGCGCTGAAGGTCTGCTGGTCGCCGCTGGTGGATCATCTGCAACTGCCCGGCCTGTCGCGCTGGCTCGGACGCCGCCGCAGTTGGTTGTTATTCTCGCAGAGCGCGATTCTGCTCGGCCTGCTCGGTATGGGGCTGACTAATCCGGCGCAACACCTCAGCCTGCTGGTTGGTCTCGCGCTGTGGGTCGCCTTTTTTTCCGCAACGCAAGACCTGGTTATTGATGCCTACCGGATTGAGATCGCCATTCCGGAGCTACAGGGGATCCTGGCCGGGGTTTATGCAACTGGTTATCGGTTGGCGATGTTGCTCGCTTCCGGTGGCGCTCTGGGGATTGCTGCCTGGTTCGATCCTGATGCAGCAAGCTATCATCATCTGCCCTGGACGATCACTTATGCGTGTATGGCAGCCGCTATGTTGCCCGGTCTGCTGACATCCTGGTGGGCACCTGAACCCACCATCACTCGCCCGACTTCTGCACCGACTATGGTCCGGTCGCGTCTGCACCGACTACAGCACTGGCTGACCACCGCCATCTGGCACCCGTTTGCCGATTTTATCCGGCGTTATGGTGGTCTGGCTCTTCTGGTGCTGGCCCTGATCGCCAGCTACCGGGTGTCTGATATTGTGCTCGGCGTGATTGCGAATGTGTTTTATCACGACATGGGCTTCAGCAAGGCTGAAATCGCCTGGGTCGCGAAGGGTTTCGGGGTCTGGATGACGATTCTGGGCGGGCTGCTGGGTGGTATCGCCGTGTACCGGCTGGGTGTGATGCCGATGTTGTTGCTGGGTGCAATCCTGGCAGCCGCCACCAATCTGTTGTTTCTGCTGCTGACACAGATCGGCCCGGATGTATGGTGGCTGGTGGCCGTTGTCGGCATGGATAATCTGAGCGCCGGTCTCGCCTCTGCCGCTTTTATTGCGTATCTGTCTGCCCTGACCAATGTTGCTTATTCAGCGACTCAGTATGCATTATTCAGCTCTCTGATGTTGCTGTTGCCGAAGTTTCTTGGTGGCTTTTCCGGCTTCATTGTTGATCAGTCGGGTTATGCGGATTTTTTTGTCCTCACTGCCGGCCTGGGTCTGCCGGTGATCGGCCTGGTGCTGCTCGCCTGGCGTTATACTCAGGTCACGCTGCCACCGCGCTGAGGGTATCCGCCGGGATCACCGGCGTATCGGGTTGTACTGCGCCATTCTGACCACGTTGGCGCAACGCATGATCAGTCAGCACGATCGCCAGCATCGCTTCTACAATCGGTACCGCCCGGATGCCGACACACGGATCATGCCGCCCGGTCGTGCGGATATCAGTTGCCTGCCCCGTTTCGTCTATGGTTTTGCCGGATAGGCGAATGCTGGAGGTTGGCTTGAACGCGACCCGTGCCACAATCGGCTGACCACTCGAAATGCCGCCCAGTATGCCGCCGGCATGGTTCGATAAAAAGCCTGCCGGGGTCATCTCATCCCGGTGTTCGGTCCCTGTCTGCGCCACTGCGGCAAAACCCGCGCCAATTTCTACCCCTTTGCTGGCATTGATACTCATCAGCGCATGGGCAATGTCAGCATCCAATCGGTCGAACACCGGCTCACCCCAGCCTGGCGGCACGTTTTCAGCGACTACAGTCACTTCCGCGCCGAGTGAATCACCTGATTTCCGCAGCGCGTCCATTGCCGCTTCCAGTTCTGGTACCTGTGCTGCATCCGGCCAGAAAAACGGGTTCTGTTCCACATCTGGCCAGCACACCCGTTGCGGCCGAATGCCACCCAATGCTGACAGATACGCACGAATACGTACGTCATAAGCTGTGCGCAGATATTTTTTTGCCACAGCACCTGCAGCAACCCGCATCGCTGTCTCACGCGCGGATGAACGCCCGCCACCCCGATAATCACGCACCCCATACTTCTGCAGATACGTATAATCTGCGTGGCCCGGACGAAACTTACCTGCGATCTGGCTATAATCTTTTGAGCGCTGATCCGTATTCCGGATCAATAGCCCGATCGGTGTTCCCGTCGTCTGGCCAGTAAACACACCAGATAATATCTGCACCTGATCCGTTTCACGCCGTTGCGTCGTGTGTCGGGTCTTACCCGGACGCCGCCGTTCCAGATCCGGCTGGATATCTGCCTCAGTCAGCGGTAATCCGGGCGGACAACCGTCAATCACACAACCTATCGCCGGGCCGTGACTTTCACCAAATGAAGTGACTTTAAACAAAGTTCCGAAGGTATTTCCTGACATATGTTGTGTTTACCACTGAATAAAACTGTACTGACCGTATTGCTCTGTCTGGCCATCACACAAACTGCTCTGAGTAATAACATCTTACCCGTTTTCCGGGTGGATACGACGGACAAAACCGACTTTCAGGTGGGTCAGGCTCTGGGCAATGCGATCAAACAACGCTTTCCTGATATCGAAGCACGCTACGATAGCTACCTGAACACTCTGACGAACCAGGCAAAGTTTGACCAGGTACTGCAACAGCAGGTTAACGCGATCCGCTCCCGGATTGATCCGGCGTATCAGGATGAAGTGGCCGGTATCACCTCAGGCTGGCAGTTATTCGGTCATGACCAGTTGGGAGATGGCCGCCTGTCACTGAATGAATACTGGACTTTCATATTGTTACCGGATCTGGGTCATTTCAGCGTTCAGGGATCTGTCTTCGGTGTCTGGCACACGGCTTCTGCGAGCGGCACGCCGATCATCGGGCGCAACCTGGACTGGCCAGCTGATGCCAACCTGAGAAGCCTGCAGGCGATCACCATATATACAGGCACAGACCACAATATGGTGAATATCGGCTTTGCCGGTTGTCCTGGTATTTTGTCTGGTTTTAATCAGGCCGGTTTATTTCTGGCACAGATCGCCTCGCCTTTATCCCGACCTGGACGCAACTCACCAGATTATCAGGACTCTGTCGCATTTGCACTCCGGAAAGCACTGGAGACAGCGACAAACAACCAACAGGCCACTAAACAACTGTCCCGCTATCATTATGCTGCTGATCATAATATGGTGATGGCTGATCACACCAGCATTCAGGTGCTGGAAAAACCACAAAAAATGCCGGCCCGGATCAGAACAGACAAAAGCAATAACCGGGCCGACAAGTTGTGGGGTAAGACTGATCAGATTGCGGTCGTGAATTGTTATCTCTCGGCCCACTCACCAGATAACTGTACCCACTCACAGGACAACTTTCGCTGGCAGCGCTTCAGCCAACTGGCTGTATTTGATCGTGGACACCCGGCAGCAGTCAAAGATATTATCAGCATTATGCTGGATAAAGCTAACCGTTATCAGGCCATCTTCAATCAGCATACCCTGCAATCCATGGTATTCACACCAGCAGATAACACATTGCACCTGTACCATACACCGCCATCTGGTCAGGGGACAGAACATCCGGTTATGCAAGTATTCCACAATCTGCTGCCCGCAGTCAGTCAGAAAAGCGGGCACCCACCGCTGATTATGCTGATCGCGCTCGGTGCTTTTGCACTGATCGCCATGGTGTATTATTTTGAATTTTATCGTAAGCGCCAGCAGTCATAATCAACCGCCTGATTCTTAAACCATCCCGAACAGGACACCGACATGGAAAATTGTCTCTTCTGCCAGATTGCAGCAGGCACCCTGCCGACTGAGCTGGTTTATGAGGACGAACAGGTCGTCGGCTTTCGCGATTTACATCCACAGGCACCAGTACATTGTTTGTTCATTCCCCGTCAGCATATCGCGACACTGAATGATCTGACACCAGAAACAGAAGCTGTTATGAGTCACCTGTTCCGGGGCGCACGCCAGGTTGCTGCTCAGGAAGGGATCGCCGAAGACGGCTACCGTACTGTTCTGAATTGCAATGTCGCCGGCGGTCAGAGTGTATACCATCTACATTTGCACCTGCTGGGCGGCCGCAGTCTGCATTGGCCGCCAGGATAGTCGCCCGAAAATTGCCGTGTTACTCAGTCAGAATCCGGATTATTGATGTTTGAACAACTCCGCGAAGATTTACATATTGTATTTGAGCGCGACCCGGCGGCGCGCAATCGCTTCGAGATTCTCACCACGTATCCGGGCGTACATGCAATCCTGGCTTATCGTTTTACCCACTGGCTATGGCACAAAGGTGCAAAATGGCTGGCACGCTGGCTGGCACATCTGGCACGCTGGTTGACCGGCATCGAAATTCACCCCGCGGCGCAGATCGGGCGACGTTTTTTCATTGATCATGGCATGGGCGTGGTGATCGGTGAAACTGCGGTGGTCGGCAACGACTGCACTCTGTACCATGGCGTGACGCTGGGAGGAACCAGTTGGCAGAAAGGTGCACGTCATCCCAGATTAGGCAATCAGGTAGTGGTCGGCGCTGGCGCCAAAATTCTGGGGCCGATTGAGATCGGTTCAGGCGCACGAATCGGATCGAATGCGGTTGTACTCAAACCCGTCCCAGCAGACAGCACCGTGGTCGGGGTCCCCGGACATCTGATCCGGCCGGGCAATCACAGCGCAGATGACACGCAACGCCGGACAAAGATGGCATACAAACTAGGCTTTGATGCGTATGGCGCCACCCGTGATGCCCCGGACCCGATGGCAGATGCACTGCACCGGACACTGGATCACTTGCACGTACTGGAGCACAAAATGCAGACTCTATGCGAAGTGATGCGTACCAGTGGCATGATCGCTGCTGACAAAATAGCAGACCTGGCGCCCTGTGACATTACATCTACTGCCGAAGAACTAGCCAAGATGGCTGCTGACTCACCTCCATCCTCAAAATCCAGACAAACTGATGCTGCTCGCTAATCTTGGCATTTTAACCAGCGTCTGTTGCGGCACTCACTGGCTGAACCGGCATAAAGTCGTTCCGGCGATAACCAAAGAGGTTGACCCGGATATCGCCGCCAGCCGGGAAGATGCCCATCAGGCAAAAATCGGTGCCGCTTCCATGCTGCTTGCCAGCGGCGGCTGGCTATATCCACCTCTGGGGCTGATCAGTGTGGGTGTGATCAGCTATAACATATACCCGATCCTGCGCGATGCGCTGAATCAGTGGCAAGACAGCCAACACACTACGAATGAAAGCTATGCCAGCCTGGTAACACTATTGATGTTGGGGTCAGGGAATTATTTTGCGGCTGGCATGCAGAATATGTTGTACCACTTAAGCAATCATTATGCCCATAAGAGCCGCAAAAATGCGACACAATGGATCACCGACGCCTACAACTCGGCACCTGGCCAGGTGTGGCGGCTGGATGCTGATAATCAGGAACACCAGATCCCGCTGACACAGGTACAAGCAGGCAACCTGATTGTGGTCAACACCGGTGAAACCATTCCGGTAGATGGCCGGATTGAAACTGGTATGGCACTGGTTGACCAGCAGGCCCTGACTGGCGAGGCGGATCCGGCAGAAAAAACCGTGGGTGATAACGCCCTGGCCGCAACCCTGGTGATCCGGGGCCGACTGGTGATCCGGGCTGCACACAGCGGAGAAGACAACCGCATCCAGCAACTGAATACCCTGTTACAACAAACCCGGGACTACAAAACAGCACTCCAGTTACGTGGCGAACACTGGGCGGACCAAGCGGTATTACCTGCTTTTACGATCAGCGCCCTGTCCATGCCAGCTCTGGGTGTTTCTCCCGCACTGAGCATTCTGTACAGTGCACCGCTGAACTCGGTGCGGGCGATGCTCTCAGTACAGACCGCAGCCCACCTGCAATCGATCACCCAACAAGGCGCACTCATTAAAGATGGCCGGGTACTCGAATCGCTGCCACAAATTGACACCCTGCTGTTCGACAAAACCGGCACCCTGACCGAAACTTTGCCGGAAGTTGCGAATATCACCTGTTGTGGCGATCAGACTGCGGATCAGCTCCTGAGCCTGGCCGCTGCAGCCGAACAACGTCTGGAACACCCGATTGCCCAGGCAATTGTCACCAAAGCACAACAACAAAACCTTACTCTGCTACCCGTCAGCGACAGCCAGTATGACTTGGGTCTGGGTGTCAGTGTGCAGATCAACCAACAACATGTACAAGTCGGTAGCCTGCGTTTCATTCTGCAGGCAATACAATGCACGGAAGCCGAACTGCCTGATACCATCAGACAAGCGATGCAGGCGGCAACCGGGCATACACTGATACTGGTGGCGGTAGATGGTACATTGCAAGGCATGCTGGAACTGCGGCCCAGATTACGCCCCGAAATCCCTGGCCTGATCGCCCGCCTCAGACAACGAGGTTTTGCCCATATCGCCGTTATCTCCGGTGATCAGCAGGCACCAACCCAGCGCCTGGCTGACAGCCTGGGACTGGATGCGGCGTATAGCGATGTGCTGCCGCAGGACAAAGCGGCTTTAGTGCAACAACACCAGGCGCAAGGCAAGAATGTGTGTTTTATCGGCGACGGCCTGAATGATGCAATTGCGATGAAACAGGCAAATGTTTCCATCAGCCTGAATAGTGCAACACCCATCGCCAGCGAAACAGCGCAGATCGTCCTGACCCAGGATAATCTGGCACCGATCAGCGACCTGTTTCCGCTCGCTGAACAACTGCAACACAGGTTAAACAACAGCCTGATTTTCTGGACCGGATTCGGCATCGCCAACGCACTGTCGGTGCCATTACTTGGTTTCGGCCCGGTTCAATCCAGCCTGCTCTACCTGGCCGCGTATGGCCTGGGCCTGAAATACTCCCGTCGCATACCTGCTCAGCGTGCAACCTGAGGTCTCACCTGGTAAATCATTTCTGTTCATCCTCCCACCGCACGAAGCACTATCAAAAAACAACCAGAATCAAATGAATCAAAGCCAGTGCGGGCACAGCTTAACTACATTAACGAATCCATCTGGTAATCATGTCCACTGACCCGTCTGACGATATACCACCCTACGTAGCAGAACCGATTCCACCCAGTGGCGACCCGGATGTGGATGCACTGCGGGTACCGCCGCATTCAATTCCGGCAGAACAAGCCGTGCTTGGCGGTCTGATGCTGAACAATCAGGCCTGGGAAAAAATCGCCGATCAGGTGGTTGCGGAAGATTTTTACCGGCGTGAGCATCAGCTTTTGTTTGCCGCCATCCGGAAGCTGGATGAAGACGACCAGCCATTCGATATCGTCACCCTGGCTGAAGAGCTGGAACGCAGCAACCAACTGAATGACATCGGCGGTATGCCGTATCTGGGCGCACTCGCCAATGATACGCCGGATGCATCTAATGTGCCGTCCTACGCCCGTATCGTGCGCGAACATTCGGTTACGCGCCAACTGATTCGAGTCGGCAATCAGATTGCGGAAAGTGGTTACCGTCCGCAAGGGCGACGGGTGAACGAACTGCTGGATCTGGCCGAATCGGAGGTATTCCGGATCGCGGAACAACATGCCCGTGGGCGAGCAGGGTTTAAACCGGTTAATACACTTCTCGCGACAGCCATTGATCAGATTGAAGAACTGTTCAGCAGCGGCAAAGAGCTGACCGGGCTGGCGAGTGGCTTTCACGATTTTGATCACAAAACATTGGGACTGCAGGATGCTGATCTGATCATCGTCGCTGGACGACCGTCGATGGGCAAAACCAGCTTTGCAATGAACATCGCCGAACATGTCGCCCTGTCAACCGAACTGCCGGTCGCGATCTTTTCGATGGAAATGCCCGGCGAACAACTCGTATTACGGATGTTGTCGTCACTCGGACGCATCAATCAGCAAGCGATCCGCTCCGGCAAACTGACCGACGATGACTGGCCACGCATTACTTCAGCCGTCAACCTGCTCAGCCGTGCCAAACTGTTCATTGACGACACACCTGCCCTGACCCCGACCGAACTGCGCGCTCGCTGTCGTCGCCTGCAACGCGAACATAAAGCACTGGGGCTGGTGATCATCGACTATCTGCAACTGATGCAAGGCACTGATAATAAAGAAAACCGGGCCACAGAGTTATCGACCATCTCACGCTCACTGAAGGCGATGGCCAAAGAACTGAATGTACCGGTGATCGCCCTCTCGCAGTTGAACCGTTCCCTGGAACAACGCCCGAACAAACGCCCGGTGATGTCCGACCTGCGTGAATCCGGTGCCATCGAACAAGATGCCGACCTGATCACCTTTATCTACCGGGATGAAGTGTATAACGAAGATACCCAGGATAAAGGCAAGGCCGAAATCATCATCGGCAAACAAAGAAATGGCCCGATCGGCACTGTTTATCTGACTTTCCAGGGTCAATATACCCGGTTTGATAATTTCGCTCAGGATCCCTACGGAACCAGCCTGTAATGGACTGGCGACCACAAGCCAGCATCAACCTGACCGCCCTGCAACACAACCTGACCCAGGTTCGCCAACACGCACCGGAGCAGCGGATCATCGCTGTCATCAAAGCTGATGCGTATGGTCACGGCCTGGTACCTGTTGCAGAATCTCTTCAGGGTCAGGTCGACATGTTCGCAGTCGCCCGCCTGCATGAAGCAATCACCCTGCGTGAGGCAGGTATTACTACCGATATTCTGCTACTGGAAGGTGTTCACGACCAAGAAGAGCTGACCCTGGCCGTTCATCACACCCTGCAACTGGTGGTACACCAGACATCCCAGATCACACTCTTGAATCATACCGACCAGCCAGTCTGTTGCTGGCTGAAGATCAATACTGGTATGCACCGGTTAGGCCTGGCACCGACAGAAGCTGCCACTGCCATCCAACAAATACGTCGCTGCAAGCAGATCCGGCTGCGTGGCCTGATGACCCATCTGGCGAATGCAGATGATCCGGCAGATACCAGCGTGCAGCCACAACTGGACCAGATGACAAAGCTTGGCAAACAACATCTTCTGCCACAAACCATCGCCAACTCCGCTGGTATCCTGCACTGGCCTGCCAGCCATGCTGACTGGGTACGGCCTGGCCTGATGTTGTATGGCGCTGCACCACATCCCACCAGACCAGGCAGTGCTTACGATCTGCAACCGGTAATGACATTGACGGCCCCTCTGCTGGGCATCCGCCAGGTTCAGGCAGGTGATCGAGTCGGCTATAACGGCCTCTGGCAAGCACACAAAACCCATCAGATCGGTATAGTCGGCATCGGATATGGTGACGGTTATCCACGCAGCATCACGGATGATGCTTATGTGATGATCAACCAGCAACCTGCGCGGATTGTTGGTCGCATTTCAATGGATATGCTGACCATCGACATGACGGATATCCCGGCACAACGTGGTGACCAGGTCGTGCTATGGGGCACTGAGCTGCCCATCAATCAGGTTGCAACCTGGGCACAAACTGTGCCCTACACCTTGTTTACCGGGGTAACTGCCCGAGTCCTCCGGCATTATCAATAAATCTGTGCTAAGATTATCTGCTGGCATTTGGCAGGCTGCTCCTCATACACTCCGCACCTGTCTTCTCTCCAGAATCACATCATCCCGCTATGACAGCGCGCCACCCGGCACTTCCGACACCCCGTCTGATATCCCATCACACCAGCTTCTGATCCTCCCCGCAGGCAGCATCACATGTATTTAAATGAACTGAAACAATTACCCGTTGAAGAACTACAAAAAATGGCGCGCAAAATGCGCATTGAACAAGCTGGCCGGTCACTGAAACAGGATCTGGTATTTGCTATCCTGAAGGCTCAGGCAAAAAGTGGTGAGGCAATTCATGGCGAAGGAGTGATGGAAGTATTGCAAGACGGCTTCGGCTTTCTGCGGGCCGGTGGTTCATCTTACCTGGCCGGACCGGATGATTTATATGTCTCGCCCAGTCAGATCCGTCGTTTCGGCCTGCGCACCGGCGATACTGTCTCCGGCCAGATTCGGCCACCGAAAGATAATGAGCGCTATTTCGCCATCCTGAAGGTAGATCGGGTCAACTATGAAGATCCGGAAACCACCAAAAATAAAATTTTATTTGAAAACTTCACCCCGTTATTCGCAGACGAACGCTATCAGCTGGAAGTCGGCAATGGCAGTACTCAGGATCTGACTGGGCGCATTATCGACATTGTCTCGCCGATTGGTAAGGGACAACGCGGTCTGATCGTCGCTCCGCCAAAAGCGGGTAAAACGATGCTGTTACAGAATATTGCCCAGGCGATTGCGACCAACCACCCGGATAGTCACCTGATCGTCCTGCTGATTGATGAACGCCCGGAAGAAGTCACCGAAATGGCCCGCTCCGTGAAGGGTGAGGTGATCTCATCCACATTTGATGAAGCAGCCACACGCCATATTCAGGTTGCTGAGATGGTGATCGAAAAAGCAAAACGGCTGGTTGAACACAACAAGGATGTGGTTATTCTCCTGGATTCGATCACTCGCCTGGCTCGTGCCTATAACACGGTCCAGCCATCGTCCGGCAAACTGCTGACTGGTGGGGTGGATGCCAGTGCGCTGCAGAAACCAAAACGATTTTTTGGTGCAGCCCGTAACCTGGAAGAAGGTGGCTCCCTGACCATCATCGCCACTGCTCTGATCGAAACCGGCTCACGCATGGATGATGTGATCTACGAAGAATTTAAGGGCACCGGCAACATGGAAATCCACCTGAACCGCCGGATTGCCGAAAAACGCATTTTCCCGGCAATTCATGTGAGCCATTCCGGCACCCGCCGTGAAGACTTGCTGGTACCGGAAGAAGAACTGCAAAAATACTGGATCCTGCGCAAAATCCTGCATCCGATGGAAGAAATCGCAGCGATGGAGTTTTTGCACGACAAACTGAAAAAAACCCAGACTAACGAAAGCTTTTTTGCCGCCATGAAACGCGCCTGATGCCTCAGGTTCATCCGCGCACAGCAATGATTCTGGCCGCCGGACGTGGCACCCGCATGCGATCACTGACTGAGCATACCCCGAAGCCTTTGCTCATGGTGGGTGACCGCTCGCTGATTGAATGGCAGATCACCCGTCTCGCTGCTGCTAAGATCCGCCGGATCGTGATCAACCATGCCTGGTTGGGTGAACAGATCGTCCAGGCCCTCGGCGACGGTACACAGTGGGGTGTGCAGATCACCTATTCTGCCGAACCACCTGCAGCCGGACTGGAAACCGGCGGTGGCATCCGTCAGGCACTGCCATTGCTCGGCGACCAGCCCTTTCTGTTGGTGAATGCCGATGTCTGGTGCGACCTGGCACTGAACCAGCTCAGCTTACCCACAGGTGACCTGGCACATCTGATCCTGGTACCGAATCCAACCCACCACCCGCACGGTGATTTCCATCTGACATCCGATGGACGTGTGACCTGCCAGTCATCTCCGATGCTGACCTACAGCGGCATTGGCGTGTATCATCCCGACCTGTTCCGCCACCTGCCAACTGGCACCTACCCACTCGCTCCCATCCTGCAACAGGCCGCAGAGACAGGCACTCTCTCAGGCACCCTGTACACCGGCGACTGGATGGACATCGGGACACCCGAGCGCCTCACCACCTTACGTCAACGCCTCACCACCCACTGAATATGAACCGACAGATTCTGATCATTTTTCTCAGCAGCCTGATCACACCACTGATCGCCGCCACCAAGGTGCACGAATATCACCTGGACAATGGACTACAGGTGATCGTCAAACCGGATCACCGGGCACCGCTGGTAGTCGCACAAATCTGGTACAAGGTTGGCAGCAGCTACGAAGAAACCGGCTCAACCGGTTTATCGCACGTGTTAGAACACATGTTATTCAAGGGCACCAAACAGCATGGCCCGGGGGAATATTCACGCCAGATCGCTGCCCTCGGTGGTACCGAAAATGCATTTACCGGACGCGATTACACTGCCTACTTCGCGACCCTGGCTGCGGAACATCTGGAACCAATGCTGGCACTGGAGGCAGACCGGATGCAACATCTGGTATTACAACCTGCTGAGTTTGCCAAAGAACTGGAAGTGGTCAAAGAAGAACGCCGCCTGCGCACTGACGATAGTCCGACCGGACGCACTTACGAACAACTACAAGCAGTCGCCTGGCGAGCCTCGCCTTATCGCAACCCGGTGATCGGCTGGATGCAGGATCTGAATCAGATGAAACTTGCCGATCTGGAAGTCTGGTACCAACGATGGTATGCACCAAACAATGCCGTCCTGGTCGTGGTCGGCGACGTACAGCCAGAGGCTGTGTTAGCCCTGGCAAAACGCTATTTCGGCCCGATACCTCGCCGCACCGTCATTCCGCTGAAGCTACAACAGGAACCAAAGCAACACGGCATCACCCGGGTCACAGTCCGGACACCAGCCCAACAACCCTACCTGATGCTGGGCTACAAAGTCCCGGTGATTGGCAAAACCCCGGAAGACTGGGAGCCTTATGCCCTGGCAATTCTGGCTAGCCTGCTGGACGGAGGAGCCAGCGCCCGCCTGCCCGGCGAGCTGGTGCGCAAACAACGCATCGCTGCCAGTATCGGTGCCAACTATGATCCGTACAGCCGCCTGGCAAATCTGTTTTATTTCAGCGGCACACCAACAGATGAACACACCATCGCCGATCTGCAACAAGCACTATTCCAACAAATTACCCGACTACAAACAGATTTACTGACACCTGCCGAACTAACCCGGGTAATCAATCAGGCAGTTGCCGCCAAGGTCTACGAACAGGATTCCTTGTTCTACCAGGCCATGCAAATCGGCCTGCTGGCAACCATCGGACTGGATTGGCGCCTCAGCACCGAAGAGGTAGCACGATTGCGCGCTGTCACCCCGGAACAAGTCCGCACTGTCGCACAACGCTACCTGATCGAAAACAACCTGACCATTGCAACTCTGGAACCCACGACACCCTGATGGCGACTGACACACTCCGCAACATAGCAATCATTGCACACGTTGACCACGGCAAAACGACCCTGGTCGATGAATTACTGAAACAATCCGGTACTCTGGGTGAACGCTTCGGCACGGTAGAACGAGTGCTGGACTCAAACGACCAGGAAAAAGAACGCGGCATTACCATTCTGGCAAAAAATACCGCTATCCATTGGCAGGATTACCATATCAATATCGTCGATACACCCGGGCATGCCGATTTTGGCGGTGAGGTCGAACGTGTTCTGTCTATGGTGGATTCAGTCTTACTCCTGGTTGATGCCCAGGAAGGCCCGATGCCACAAACCCGGTTTGTTACCCAGAAGGCATTTGCGCATGGCCTGCGCCCGATCCTGGTGGTGAACAAAATCGATAAACCGGGTGCACGCCCGGACTGGGTGATTAACCAGGTATTCGATCTGTTTGATCAACTGGGTGCCAATGAAGATCAGCTGGATTTTCCGGTGATCTATGCCTCGGCCCTGCAAGGCTATGCCAGTACCGATGCGGAAGCTCGCCAGGGCGATCTGGTACCGCTGTTTGATGCCATTCTGCAACATTGCCCGGCACCGGAAGTTGATCCCGTCGGGCCATTCCAGATGCAGATTTCAAATCTGGATTACAACAGCTATGTTGGTGCCATCGCAGTCGGCCGTATCACGCGCGGCAGTGTCAAACCCAACCAACCGATCACCGTGATACAACGTGACGAACAAACCTACCGGGGGAAAGTCGGGCTGGTGTATGGCTATCTGGGGCTGGAACGCCATCCGGTCGAACAGGCACATGCCGGCGATATCATCGCCGTCACCGGGCTGAGCGCACCCAAGGTATCCGATACCTTATGCGACCCGGAACAGGTCCAGGCATTACCTGCACTGACCGTGGACGAACCGACCGTTTCCATGACCTTCCAGGTGAATAACTCCCCCTTCGCCGGGCAATCGGGCCAATACCTGACTTCGCGGCAACTGAAAGAACGACTGGAACGCGAACTGATCCACAACGTCGCGTTACGCGTCGCACCAGGAACAGAGCCAGAAAAGTTTCAGGTTTCCGGGCGGGGTGAACTTCATCTGGCTGTGCTGATAGAAACCATGCGACGCGAAGGCTTCGAGCTGGCCGTCTCACGTCCGGAAGTGATCTTTCGTGAGATTGATGGCGTACGTTGCGAGCCTTACGAACAGCTCACTGTCGACATCGAAACACAACACCAGGGCAGTGTGATGGAAACCCTCGGTGCGCGTCAGGGCCAGTTGCAGGACATGGTGCCGGACGGACAAGGGCGAGTGCGCCTGGACTATATCATCCCATCACGCGGGCTGATGGGGCTACAAACCGACTTTATGACCATGACCTCCGGTACCGGGCTGATCTATCACGTGTTTGCGCATTATGCACCGACACAATCCGGCTCACTGGCAGAACGCACCAATGGTGTGTTGATCGCGAATGGACAGGGCAAAGCACTTGCGTATGCGTTATATAACCTGCAGGAACGCGGCCGCCTGTACATCACACCGGGTGAAGCCGTATACGAGGGGCAGATTGTCGGACTGCATACCCGCCAGAACGACCTGGTCGTGAACCCATTGAAGGGCAAACAACTGACTAACATCCGTGCCGCCGGTAAAGATGAGTCCCTCATTCTGACACCGCCGGTCAAAGTCACCCTTGAAATGGCACTTGAATTCATACAGGACGATGAGTTGGTTGAAATCACCCCGGATGCGATTCGCCTGCGCAAAAAATGGCTGCACGAACACGAACGCAAAAAATACGCACGTCATGTATAATAGCCTGTTAATATATTATTTCCTCAGGATTCGGCGCGCAAGAAATGACCGCCCGGACCTGTTGCCATTTTCTGTCAGTCTGTCCGTCTGAGAAATTATCTGCATTAGCCATTTTAGTTAGGGAGCCACCCGGTGAATAAAAAAATGCTCACGCTGACAGCCGCTGCTGTCCTTTCTACTTCCGCTGCATTCGCAGCTGATGTTCGCATGTTCGGACACGCACATCTCGATTTACGGGCCAATGCGCCAGATAGTTATGGCACCGTCAACAGCAACGACTCTACCCTGGGGTTCAGAGTTTCTGCAGACTTTTCCGACTTCAAAGCCTATTTTAAACATACCTTTCTGGTAGATGGCTTCGACGGTGACAGCCTGCTGGGTGAAAACGACGCCTCTTATTTCAACATTTATGGCGATTTCGGCTCAGTCAGAGTCGGTCACCAGCCCACATCAGCCAGCCTGGCTTACCTGTTTACCGGCAACAACCACTTGCCCGACTCTATCGCTGATTTCAGCAATGTTGGCTTTACCGAATACGAGCAAACCAAAGCTTTTGTGTATGAATTGCCGGTTTATTCTGGCTTTACTTTAGCACTTGGTGTCAATGCAAACGGTGACACAACGGAAAAACTGTTTTCCAGCCCGTCCATTGGCCTGATGTATGATGAAGGCCATGGACTCAAACTCGGCTTTGGTTATGAAGTGATAGATGACCGCGGACTGGACCTCATTGCACAATACCTTAATCAGGTTGAAGGACTGAATGTCGGCCCGCAAGCCAGTAACTCCAAAATGTTACAACTGGGCGGCAGCTACGAATTTGACAACATCATGGTTGGTGCGCAATTTGAACAAACCCAAAACCTGTTAGTTGCCGAATCTGTTGCCTCTTCCAGATACGGCATTATTCCGCAGGATGGGGTAGACCGCACTTCATTCGGCGTATCCGGAAAGCTGACCTTTGGCAATAATGCGCTTTCTGTCAACCTGGGCACAGAAAAAATTGAAGATGATGCAGGTAACGAAGCAAATAATCACTTTGCCAGTATCGCTCTGAATCATACGATTAACAAAAGAGTGAATACCTACATCGCATTCCGGAATAAGCATGGTGATGTTGCCGATCTGCAAACCATTCTGAAAAACGGCGTCACCAGCCAGGAAATCGAAAACCTGATTCGACAACGTGCTGTCGCCATCGGTATGCAATACAAGTTCTGAGCTTAATAAAAGCTACACCCAATAAAAAAACGGCATCTGCGGATGCCGTTTTTTTATGCCTGTGTTTTCTCAACTGACCATCAGAGCTTCAATCTCACTGACCGTTTTTGGCACCGCCGCACTGATCACTTCCGGCCCGTCCTGACCAACCACCACGTCATCCTCAATCCGGATCCCGATGCCTTGCCAGCAGGCAGCCACATCTTCACTACCTGACGGGATATACAGTCCTGGCTCAATCGTCAGTACCATTCCAGGTTCCAGCCGACAGGGTTGGCCCTCCACTGCATACGCCCCGACATCATGCACATCAAGACCCAGCCAATGACTGGTACGGTGCATAAAAAAGCGTTGATACGTCTTATCCTTCAGCACCTGAGCCAGGCTGCCCCGGAGCAGACCCAGACGTAATAAGCCCTCAGCCAGTACTCGTACCGCTGCCTGATGTGGCGCATCCCAAGGCTGACCCACCTGCACCTGCGCAATCGCTGCTGTTTGTGCTGCTAACACCAATTCATACAATTGCCGTTGTGGTTCGCTGAAGCGGCCGTTCACCGGAAAGGTGCGGGTAATATCAGCCGCATATCCATCCAGCTCACCGCCCGCATCCACCAGTATCAGATCGCTATCCTGCAAAGGGGCGTTATTCGCCACATAGTGCAGCACACATGCATGCTCACCTCCGGCAACAATCGACGGATAAGCCAGAGCCTGCGCGCCCTGTGACTGACATTGATACGCAAACAGGGCCGCCAGTTCATATTCATACATGCCGGGCCGACATTGGCGCATTAATTCAACATGTGCAACAGCAGACAATTTCGCTGCCCGACGCATCGTGGCAAGCTCCTCCGGGTCTTTACGCAACCGCATCGCATGCAGGTGAGTGCTCAGTGCAAGCAGGTCAAATGCTGACTGGCTACGCGATGACTGACGTACCTGGCTGACCCAGCGCAACATGCACTGATCAAAATCAGGGTGCGTACCCAAATCGTAAAACAACCGCCGGGTCGTACCAAGCAGTTTCGGCAGATGCTGATCTAACTCATGCCAGGAGAACGCCTGATCCACACCTAATTCAGCCACTGCTGCTGTCAGCCCGGTACGTCGTCCTTTCCAACGTTCTGCCTTCGCATCATTTTCGCGACAGAACAGCATCACCTCGCCTTCGGATCGCCCTGGTACCAGCACCAGTACTGCTTCTGGTTCATTAAAACCAGTCAGATAATAAAAATCGCTGCCCGGACGAAACGGAAAATGCGTATCTTTATTCCGAACCTGTTCCGTCGCTGTCGGTATGATCGCGACACAATCTGTACCCAGAGCCTGCATCAGGCGCGCACGCCGGTGTTGATATGCTGACTTCAGCATGTCGCGGCCTGTCGCTCGGTGTACAAAGATAGTGCCGCTACCCGCAGAAATTCTTCAATCTGCATCAAACCTTCCTGCACTGATTCATCCTGAGCTATCCTGCTGGTATCCAATTGCGCAACCTCATAGACATGCTGCAACAGCTCACGCCCGTCATCCGATAAGCTGGCCTCCACGGCGCCAGCCAGTCCGAATCCGAACAAAAAGCCTTGCGCCCAGTCACGCAATGCGGCCACCATAAGCTCTGGCGCTGCCTCTGGCAAAAACAACTGTAAAGTGATTCCCGGATCGCCAATCTGTTGCGAGGTTGTGGCATACACAGCATCCAGCAAGGCGCGACACTCTTGTGCCAGCAGGTCATCAGCTGCCAGATCTGCGTACAACTCTGCCTGCCACATGGCGACCGGATCAGATTGCCCGCTGGCCAACAGACCCACCGCAATACCCTGCGCTTCTGCTGGCGCAAAGGCGAACTGGCAACGCTGCATCGCTGCCTCACATGCCGGATAAGAAAGTGTTGGTTCAGGCATGCTCAGTCCAGCGATAACGGCTGACCAAACGCAGTCGCAAAACGTTGCGCAAATTCGTCCCGGGTAAAGGTGTGATTCTGTGGCCCCTGACTGGCAACTTTAATAGCGCCCATCAACGAAGCAATCCGGCCAGTCACTGACCAGTCCAGTTGATGCATCAGGCCATACAATAAACCACCACGATACGCATCCCCGCAGCCAGTCGGATCCACCACCCGATCTACCGGCGCCGCCGGTATCTCCAGACACTCACCCTGCGTATAAATCACCGAACCTGACCCGCCCCGGGTAACAATCACAGCCTCCACCTGTTCCGCCAGTTGCGGAATCGTCTGGCCAGTGCGTTCTTCCATCAGTTTCGCTTCATAATCATTGAATGCCAGCCAGGTTGCCTGCTCAACAAAGCGACACAAATCAGCGCCATCAAACATCGGCATGCCCTGACCCGGATCAAAGATAAACGGAATACCAGCGGCAGCAAACTGAGCGGCATGTTCAATCATACCCTGACGTCCATTCGGCGACACCATCCCGATCGTAGTCTGCGGATAATCCGCAATCTGATTCTGCTGTGCCTCGTTCATCGCGCCGGGGTGAAATGCCGTAATCTGGTTGTCATCCTGGTCCGTCGTAATAAATGCCTGAGCAGTAAAAGCGCCTGATATTTCACGCAATCCGGCACGGGTCACACCTTTTGCATCCATCCAGTCGGCGTAAGGTGCAAAATCGCTACCGACTGTCGCCAGCGGCACCGCTTCACCACCGAGCAGATGCAGGTTGTAGGCGATATTGCCAGCACAACCACCAAAATTGCGGCGCATCTCCGGCACCAGAAAGGATACATTCAGAATATGGGTCTGATCTGGCAGAATATGATTCTGAAATTTGTCTTCAAACACCATAATCGTGTCATAAGCCATGGAACCCGAAATCAGTGCTGACATAAGTCATCCTCACAAATATAGATAAACGCAGGACATAAATACAAAAAAGCCACACAATTGTGTGGCTTTTGCAGAAATACTCTGATCAGTAAAGCTACCTGTTACTGGATTGCTGCCATAATCCGGTCACGCAATAATTTGCCAGGCCGGAAACGCGGCGTGTAACGTTCTTCCACCATCACTTCTTCTCCGGTACGTGGGTTGCGGCCCTCGCGCGCCGGACGATGATGCAGGGTAAAACTACCAAATCCACGAATTTCGACCCGACTACCCTCTGCCAAAGACGCACTCATATGTTCCAGAATCTCCCGAACCGCCAGATCAACATCCTCCGGCATAAGATTCGTCTGGGTTTGAGTGAGCTTTTCTATGAGTTCTGATCGGGTCATTCGTTGTTCTCAGGTGCCTGTACGATCACACACGGTACATCGAAATGTCTTATTGTTTGAATTTATCTTCAAACAAATCAGCCAGCGTTGCACCCTGCGTGCTTGCGGCTCCGGTGGAATAAGATGAAATCACCGCCTGTTCTTCGTCGATATCTTTTGCCCGGATAGACAAATTCAGGGTGCGTGATTTACGATCAATATTGGTCAGTTTCGCTTCAACCTGATCACCTACAGTCAGCACAGTGGAAGCATCCTCAGTACGCTCCTGAGCAATCTCAGCCACGCGCAGATAACCGGCCACACCCTCTGCCAGGGTAATCGTGGCACCTTTCGCATCCACTTCCTGCACAGTACCGGTGACAACTGAGCCTTTTTTATGCTCATTCAGGTACATGGAGAAAGGATCTTTCGCCAACTGTTTGATACCCAGTGAGATACGTTCGCGCTCAGCATCTACGCCCAGCACCACGACATCAACTTCCTGGCCTTTGCGGTAATCGCGGATATGGTTTTCAGGGTTTTCTTCCCAGGATAAATCGGATGAATGGACGAGGCCGTCAATACCACCTGCCAAACCGACAAAAACACCAAAGTCAGTGATTGATTTGACGACACCGCTGACTTGATCACCTTTGTTATGCAATGTGTCAAATTCATGCCATGGGTTCGCCAGACATTGTTTCATACCAAGCGAAATACGACGGCGTTCTTCATCAATATCCAATACCATCACTTCGACTTCCTGGCCAGATTCAACCAGTTTGGATGGGTTGACATTTTTGTTTGACCAGTCCATCTCTGATACGTGCACTAATCCTTCCACACCGTCTTCAATGCCGACAAAAGCACCATAATCAGTAATGTTGGTAACTTTTCCGAACAGACGGCTGCTAACCGGATAACGCCGCTTCAGATTCAGCCAGGGATCTTCAGTGGTTTGTTTAATACCCAGCGAAACTCGCATCTTCTCACGATCAAATTTCAGAATTCTGACATGAACTTCATCACCAATCTGCACCACTTCTGACGGGTGCTTGACACGTCGCCAGGCCATATCAGTGATGTGCAACAGGCCGTCAATGCCGCCCAGATCAACAAAGGCACCATAATCGGTCAGATTTTTCACGATGCCTTTCATTTCCTGGCCTTCTGCCAGGTGTTCTAACAGTCGCTCACGTTCTTTGTTGTATTCTGCTTCAATCACTGCACGACGTGATAACACGACATTATTACGCTTCTGATCCAGCTTAATAATCTTAAATTCAAGGTCCTGATTTTCCAGATGCGTGGTGTCACGTACCGGGCGCATGTCCACCAGAGAGCCCGGCAGGAAGCCACGTAGCTGATCTAATTCAACTGTGAAGCCACCTTTGACCTTGCCAGTGATCATGCCAATGATGATATCTTCATTCGCAAAACTCTGTTCCAGACTTTTCCAGGCATAATGCCGCTTTGCTTTTTCCCGCGAGAGTCGTGTACATCCCCAACCATCTTCCACAGTTTCCAGAATGACCTCTACCTGGTCACCTTCTGCAACCTCAATATCACCTTCTTTATCCAGGAACTGACCAGCCGGGATCACACCTTCAGACTTCAGGCCTGCGTTCACCGTCACAAAATCGCGGTCTACGGACACAACGGTTCCGATCACAATCGCGCCGACACGCAGATTGGTGGTTTCTAAACTCTCGGCAAATAGTTCAGCAAAGCTTTCTGACATAAATACACACCTGCACTGACCTGAAGTCAGCACATGTTAAAAAGTAAAAATTACGCTACAGACCACGTTCATGAGCTATCTGTAACACCCGTTTCAGCACCTCGGCAATCGGCAGATTTGTAGAGTCCAGGAGGGTCGCATCCTGCGCCGGAATCAGGGGCGAATCGGGCCGTTGCTGATCCCGTTCGTCCCGTTCACGAATCGTCGCCGCAAGAGATGAGATATTAGCAGTGATTCCTCGTTGTTCCAACTGTTGATAACGTCTTTTTGCCCTTTCTTCTGCACTTGCCGTTAAAAAAATCTTCAGTACCGCCTGCGGAAACACCACCGTCCCCATATCACGCCCGTCTGCTACCAGACCAGGCGCTCGTGCCTGCTGCCGCTGCCAGTCCAGCAAAGCCGCACGTACGGATGGCAAGGCAGCAATTTGTGAGGCCAGATTACCAATCTGTTCGGTACGAATGTCCGTAGTAACCTCATCGCCCTGCCAGATAATGCTGCCTGACCGGAAACTGACTGACAGTTCGCGAGCGATGCGGGTAACCTGTGCAATGTCAGTCACATCGGTACCAGACTGCTGCACCGCATAAGCAACGATCCGATATAGCGCGCCTGAATCCAGCAGGTGCCAGCCGAAATGATCCGCGACCTGCGCCGCCAGGGTACCCTTGCCAGCACCACTCGGACCGTCAATCGTGATAACCGGCTGATTAACCACGCTGCACCACCTGCAAACCTGCTGACTGAGCTAATGCCACAAAACCGGGGAATGATGTATCCACATTTGCACAATCATCAATCAGCACCGGTGCCTGAGCAACCAGTCCGGCCATCGCAAACGCCATCGCAATACGATGATCACCATGACTATTAATTTGGCCACCCTGTAACGGATGACCGCCCTGAATCACTATACCATCCGGCAACACCTGAACTGGTACACCTAAGGCCTGTAAGCCATCTGCCATCACCTGAATCCGGTCAGATTCCTTTACCCGCAGTTCTGCAGCACCACGTAATATGGTTTCACCGGCAGCAAAGGCAGCAGCGATGAATAACGCCGGAAATTCATCAATCGCCAGTGGCACCTGCTCAACCGGGATCTGAATCCCACGCAGCGCTGCGGCCCGCACCCGGATATCCGCCACCGGCTCACCACCCACTTTAGTCTGATTACTGAGCGTGATATCTGCACCCATCATGCGCAACAGATTGATCACACCATCCCGGGTTGGATTGATACCAACCTGACGCAGCATCAGATCAGAACCCGCTGCAATACTGGCACCGACCAGAAAGAATGCCGCTGATGAAATATCCGATGGCACCTGAATATCGCATGCCTGCAACCGGCCACCACCGCGCAGACAACACATAGCACCTTCGCGCCTGACCGGATAACCAAACCCTCGCAGCATCCGCTCGGTATGATCCCGGGTAGGTGCCGGTTCCGTGACACAAGTTTCACCTTCAGCATACAGGCCCGCCAGCAGAATGGCTGATTTGACCTGGGCACTCGCCATCGGTAACACATACTGTATCCCGGACACATGTTGTGTCGGCGCGATTTGCAATGGCGCCGTACCGGATTCCGTCGTGACAATCTGCGCACCCATCTGTACCAGAGGATCAGTAACACGCCGCATCGGGCGGGCACGCAGATACTGATCTCCGGACAAGGTGCAGGTGATGCCCTGCCCTGCCAGCAAACCACATAACAGGCGGATCGAAGTCCCTGAATTGCCCAGATCCAGTTGCGGCACACAGCCTTGTGCCTGTACAGATGTGGCCAGACCTTGCAACCCAACCCCATACACTCGCAGATCACCTTCCGGCAGGACATCAATCCTGACCCCCAGCGTCCGCAAAGCGGCCAGCGTCGCCAGCACATCTGCACCTGGCAGATAACCGGTAATCCGGCTGGTTCCTTCGGCAATCGCAGCCAGCATCAGAGCACGATGCGAAATGGATTTATCACCAGGCACCTGTAAACTTCCGGTTAAGGCACCGCCTGGCTGAACATCAAACTGTAATGCAGAAGACAACAGAATATTACCCGTTTCAGAGTGAATCAGAGAAACGCCATAGTTTATCAAATAACATAATTGCGTTATTATGACATGTTTCGGGCCGTTAGCTCAGTGGTTAGAGCAGGGGACTCATAATCCCTTGGTCCGGGGTTCAAATCCCTGACGGCCCACCATTTTCCAGCGAGCCATTGCCATGTTGCAAGAATTCAGAAAATTTGTTCTGCACGGCAACATGGTAGATATGGCAGTCGGTATCGTAGTCGGCGCCGCATTCGGCGACGCAGTATCCTCATTTGTACGCGATATCGTGATGCCGCCAGTCGGCTTGCTGCTGGGTGGCATGGACTTCAGTAACCTGGCGATCACTCTGCAGGCCGCCAGCGGCGATACCCCGGCAGTTGTGATTGCTTATGGTAGTTTCATTCAGACTGTGCTGGATTTTGCCATTGTCGCATTTGCTGTCTTCATGGCGATAAAAGGTATGAATAAACTACGCGCCAGCAGCCCTGCCGAACCTGCACCGCCAGATACTGTGCTGCTCACCGAAATCCGCGATCTGTTGCAACATCAACAACGTCAATCAACTAACTGGCCTGCGTAGTCGGCTAAGCCCGGATTACCTGCCATCCCGACCAAAGTCGGATGATTCATCCGTCCGACTTGTAACACCTGCTGCTCATCTCTGGTGCGCAGAATATAATCGCGCACGATATCCCAGATCAGACGCCCCTCCGGCACTCGCCCAACCACCGCCCAGCCTGCCACCATGTACTCCTGATCCGCAACCAGTGCCTTGCCATCATCCAGTCTGGCATCACTGATACGCTGATTCAGCGGCTGTTTCGGTGCAATCCGGTAATTCAAGCCACCAACCCGCACCATATCTCCACCGGACTGACGGTACGGATCCGGTTCAAACAGATTGTCTGCAACCTGTTCCAGCATCATGACGATCTGCTGCCCAGTCATCTTTGTGACATAAGTCTCACCGTAGGTCATGGCACATTGCGCCATCACATCTTCCATCCGGATCCAGTCTCCCTGTAGCACGCTGGTGCCCCAGCGCACGCCCGGCGATAACGCGATATCGGCCTGATATTCAGCCCGCAGAGCATCACAGATCACCTGATCCCAGGTACCCATAAAATTGCCGCGCCGATACAAAGTAGTGCCCGCTATCGCAAGTTTTTCATCCAGAATCTGCGCATAGGTCTTGCCCACCCGCACTGGTTGAAAAAAATAATGCGGGTTACGGCTTTCAACAATGGATTTGTCGTATACCCTGGCGCGTAACTGGCGGATATAGGCCCACATTTCAGGGTCAGGCTCTAATTGTTCTGCAAACACCGGTAACATCCGATAAGTCTTGCGCTGCACCCGCCCTGCGTCAATCGCCAGATCCATCACTCCCACGACCTTTCCATTAGAGCCTGCATTCGTCACCCAGCACTCTCCGGCATCATTCAGCACTTTCACCGGCACAGGAACGGCATCATGCGTATGCCCACCAAAAATCGCATCCAGTCCGGGCACCCGCCGCGCCATCTTCAGGTCCACATCCATCCCATTATGGGATAACAGCACCACAGCCGCCGGCTGATGTTCACGCCGAATTTTTGCTACCAGGTCGGTTAAGTCATCTTCGCGCAATCCGAAGGTCCAGTCCGGAATAAAGCCCGGTGGATTTGTGTTCGCCGTCCGCGGAAATGCCTGACCGACCACAGCGACCCGGTGTCCCGCCACTTCTCTTAAGGCATAAGGTTGAAAGGCATGTCCACTGTCTTCATCAAACAAACCGCGTCCATTATTTTGCGCAACCAGTGCCGGATAGGCCTCTCCGAACAGGGCTTCTTCCTTCACCCGCACATTCTGACCGATGAATTCTCCCTTAAATAAGGCGAGGTTATTCAGCACTTCTGCTGCACGATAGGTAAATTCCCAGTGTCCCACCATCACCTGGATACCCAGCAGATTAGCTGCTTCGACCATATCCAGACCGCGCGTCCATAGTGCAGTAGCTGATCCCTGCCACAAATCGCCACTGTCCAGCGTTAGTGTGTTCTGCACACCACCTGCTGCTGCCCGCAATTGTCGATACAGGGTCTGTACGTGCGCCAGGCCACCCATACGTCCATATTGCGCCGCAGCAGCCTCAAAATCCAGATAAGTATAAGCATAGGCTTCCGGGCTGTTTGGTGGAATTTGTAACTTGTTTAATAGTTGTTTACCCACCAGATGCGGCAACTGTGCATACGATTCACCCAGCCCCAGATTCGCATTCGGCTCACGAAAATAGACCGGATTCAGTTGCCCGTGAATATCCGCCGTGTGCAAAATGCGGACCTGACCTTGCATTGGTACCTGGTAAAAATCACGCCACCGGTCAGCCTGCCCGGAACGTAGCGACCAGGCCCAGGCACCTCCTGCCAGTGCAGCGCCACCTGCGGCCAGATAGCGCAAAAAGTCACGCCGGTGTCGATTCTGCATCACGTTATCCTACCGTCAAAACCATAAAAAAACCCGAGTGATGGCAAGCCATCACTCGGGTTGTTATGCCGTCTGTGCAGCAAAATCAATTATATACGTATTCAGGGATGGCCGGATTCAGTTCATAAATCTTCGGTGTTACTGCCCCTGGCTTACGCGGCAACACATTCGCCGTATATTGCCCTCTGACATTCCCTGCTGGTGCATAACGGCATACGACATAAGCCTTAACCATTTCCCCTTCTGTTTTGTGCGCAGCACCACAGCCGAATTTTGTCGCGCCTTTCCAGACAACTTGAGTGAAATGCCCGATAACCTGGCCATTCGTACTGCTACCTGTCTGATAATCATAATTCTCAAGTTCTTCATACCAGGCATGCACCGCTGCATACGCCAGATTAACCGTCGTAAAAGGCGCTGGGATTTCCATACCCGGATAATTCTGCTTTATCCAGTCTATCTGTGCCTAGGAGAAGGTCTGATTACTTTGAGATGCAAAATAGAGGTTTTCTCCAGCACCTGATCTTTGATCGCTACTACTGTGCTTAAGTGTTCCTGTCGCTAACAAGTGTTCTGCCCAGGCTTGTGCCTCCTTGCTCAGAGTAGCATCTGATGTCAGGGATGGCGTATTCTGATGCAATGCCCGCAGCACATTATGCGCTTTCAGCACAGCTTCATTAAACGTCTCGCTCAACGCTATCGGGCTTGCCAGCATCGTTGAGATACACAACAGACCAGCCCGGAAGCGATTTAATTTATTGGTTTTTTTCATCATATTATCTCCTGAACATAAAAGCATTCAGCCTGGAAAACACAGATTTTCCAGGCTGGTTGCACGTGCTGATCATTCAGCGCGCTACCCCTCAACGGCTACAGACTATAGTACATATCAAATTCGACCGGATGAGTCGACATACGCAACTGTGTGACCTGCTCCATCTTCAGACCGATATATCCGTCGATCAGATCGTCCGTGAACACGTCACCTGCGCGCAGGAAGTCACGATCCTGATTCAATGCTTCCAGAGCCTGATCTAAGCTATGGCACACAGTCGGAATAGCAGACGCTTCCTGCTCTGACAGTTCATACAGATCCTGATCCATCGCTTCACCCGGATGAATCTGATTCTGGATACCATCCAGACCAGCCATCATCAGCGCAGAGAAAGCCAGATATGAGTTTGCGGTCGGATCCGGGAAACGAACTTCGATCCGGCGCGCCTTCGGGCTGGAAACCCAAGGAATACGAATCGAAGCAGAGCGGTTACGCGCTGAATAGGCCAGCATCACGGGTGCTTCAAAGCCGGGCACCAGGCGCTTGTAAGAATTGGTTGAAGCATTGGTAAATGCATTCAGCGCACGGGCATGTTTGATGATACCGCCGATATAGTACAGTGCCGTTTGTGACAAGCCGCCATACAAGTCGCCAGCAAATAAGTTTTTACCCTCTTTCGCCAGCGACTGATGCACATGCATCCCTGAGCCATTATCACCGACCAGTGGCTTCGGCATAAAGGTGGCGGTTTTTCCGTAAGCATGAGCCACATTCTGTACACAATATTTCAGAATCTGGTTCCAGTCTGCCCGTTGTACCAGCGTACTGAACTGAGTACCAATTTCACATTGCCCGGCTGTTGCAACTTCGTGATGGTGCACTTCTACCGGCACGCCCATTTCTTCCATTGCATCACACATCGCAGCCCGCAGATCGCTCAACGAATCCACGGGTGATACCGGGAAATATCCACCCTTCACACCTGGACGATGGCCCATGTTGCCATCTTCGTATCCTTTATCGCTGTTCCATTCGGCTTCTTCTGAGTCGACCCGGTAGAAGGCGCAGGACATGTCATTCCGCCAACGCACGTCGTCGAATACAAAAAATTCAGGTTCCGGCCCGAAATAAGCGGTGTCTGCAATACCGGTGGATTGCAGATAGGCTTCTGCGCGTTTCGCTACAGAACGCGGATCACGCTCATAACCTGCCATGGTGCCAGGTTCCAGCACATCACAACGCAGATTCAGGGTCGCTTCATCAGTAAACGGATCCATCACCGCAGTGTCAGCTTCCGGCATCAGAATCATGTCAGACTCATTGATGCTCTTCCAGCCTGAGATAGAGGAACCATCAAACATCTTGCCATCTTTGAAGATATCCGCATCAACCACCCGCGCGGGCACAGTCACGTGCTGTTCTTTGCCGTGAGTGTCGGTAAAGCGGAAATCGACGTATCTCACGTCGTTTTCTTTGATCATGTCTAAGACATCTTGGGCAGCCATACGGTACTCTCTTCAGAAATGTAAGAAGTTTCAATAAACACCAGAAATGATGGCTTTAACACCATCACGCTATTTTAAAAAGCATAAAACATGCCGGAACTGGCCCATCAGACACAAAGCACCTAATTCCGGCCATATTCCAACCCTGTCTCAACGGGTTTAACGCGAGAACGCTTTGCAGATACCGTCCTCGTCGCTTCAGCCGTTATGACTTCAACCTTGAAATGCGCATAACCCGCATTGTAATCGGCTGCAAAATCGGCTGATGCCGCTTTACGCTCGTGTACATAATGTTGCAGATCGCTCATGAGACTGATCTCCTGTGAAAGTAGTCCATCTTACGCTGCCCAGCCAATGTATTGTTTTCACCAATATCCCCTATTGCAACCAATAACGAGCATTGCGGAATAAGCGTAACCAGGGCGCGTCTTCTCCCCAATCTGCCGGGTGCCAGCTATGTTGCACGGTGCGCACCACACGTTCGGGATGCGGCATCATGATATTCACGCGACCGTCAGCATTACACAAGCCGGTAATCCCGTCTGGCGACCCGTTCGGATTCGCCGGATAACGTGCCGCAACCATGCCATTATGTTCTACATAACGTAATGTCACTTGTGCCGCCTGCCATGCTGCCATGTCGGCAAACTCAGCACGCCCTTCACCATGTGCCACCACAATCGGCAACTGGCTCCCGGCCATTCCGGTGAACAATATGGAGGGGGATGGTTGTATCTCGACCTGCACCAGACGGGCTTCAAACTGCTCCGACCGGTTGCGCACGAAACGCGGCCAGTGTGCCGTCCCCGGGATCAGTTCACGGAGCTGAGCCAACATCTGACAGCCATTACATACACCGAGCGTAAACGTATCTGAGCGGTCGAAAAAAGCTGCAAACTGATCCCGGACCCGGGCATTGAACAAAATCGCACTGGCCCAGCCAGTACCCGCCCCCAGCACATCGCCATAGCTGAAACCACCGCAGGCTACCAGGCCATGAAAATCATCCAGTACGGCCTCGCCCGCCAGAATATCTGACATATGCACGTCCACGCAGGTAAATCCTGCTTTATGGAAAGCAGCAGCCATTTCAATCTGGCCATTCACCCCTTGTTCCCGCAGGATCGCGATCTGTGGTTTGGTGCCGCCAATCAGTGGCAGCGATTCATACGGATCAAAGGTTAAACGGGCACTCAATCCGGCATCTTCCGCCGCAATCCGCGCAAATTCTTCGTCGGCACAATCAGGATGGTCGCGCAATCGCTGCATCTGGTAGCTGGTTTCAGACCAGGCTTGTTGCAATGCCGCCCGGCTGGTCTCCCATAGCACGCTGCCACTTTGCCGGAGCTGAATCTGCTGATCTGTCTGCGGAACACCGATATGATGACTACAAGCCGCCAACCCGGCCTGGGCCAATTGCGCCAGCACAACCTCCTGCTCAGCCTGGCGTATCTGGATGACAGCACCCAGTTCTTCGTTAAACAAAACAGCCAGCACATCTTTATCCAGCCCGGTCAGGTCAACCTGCAAGCCACACCGTCCGGCAAACGCCATCTCACATAGGGTTGTAAAGAGCCCACCGTCTGACCGGTCATGGTAGGCCAGGAGCAGATCATGCTGTTTCAGTTGTTGGATCACAGCAAAAAATGCCCGCAACTGTGCAGCACTGTCCAGATCAGCCGCCGTATCACCAGTCTGCCCATACACTTGCGCCAGGGCGCTGGCACCCAATCGATTCCGGCCTGCTCCCAGATCTATCAGAATCAGTTCGGTCGGCCCGTGATCCAGATGCAATTGTGGCGTCAGGGTGCGCCGCACATCTGTCACTGGTGCAAAGGCTGAGATGATCAGCGAGACTGGCGCTGTCATGCTGCGTTCGGTACCGTCCTGCTGCCAGACGGTGCGCATTGAGAGTGAATCTTTGCCGACCGGTATTGCAATACCCAGCGCCGGGCAAAGTTCTATGCCAACCGCTTCAACCGTCGCAAACAACTGAGCATCCGCTCCCGGTGCGCCCGCTGCGGCCATCCAGTTGGCAGAAAGTTTAATGTCACTCAGCCGGGCAATATCGGCAGCCGCTATATTCGTGATCGCTTCTCCCACTGCCATCCGGCCTGACGCTGGCGCATCCAGCACCGCCAGCGGGGTGCGCTCACCCATCGCCATCGCTTCCCCGGCAAAACCACAAAAATCATTCGCAGTCACGGCCACGTCCGCGACCGGCACCTGCCAGGGGCCAACCATCTGGTCACGTGCCACCAGACCAGTGATAGAGCGGTCTCCAATTGTGATCAGAAACGACTTACTCGCCACTGTCGGCAGGCGTAACACACGCTTGGCAGCCTCTGCTAATGACACAGTACCCAACGCCAGCGCGCTCCGATAAGGTGCAACTGAAGTGACCTGACGCACCATTTTGGGTGGCTTGCCCAGAAAGACATCCAGCGGCAGATCAATTGGCTGGTTCGTAAACTGCGGATCATCCAACACAATCGTCTGCTGTTCGGTCGACTGACCCACCACCGTATACGGACAGCGCTCCCGTCGACACAGGTCTGCAAACGCCGTGAGTTGTTCTGCCGCTATCGCCAGCACATAACGTTCCTGTGCTTCATTGCACCAGATTTGTAATGGCGACAGACCCGGGTCCGCATTTGGCACTTGGCGCAGATCAAACCGCCCCCCGCAACCACCATCATGAATCAGCTCTGGCAACGCATTGGATAGTCCACCCGCGCCCACATCGTGAATAAACAGAATCGGATTGTCATCTCCACGTTGCCAGCACTGATCAATCACTTCCTGACAGCGCCGCTCCATTTCCGGGTTAGCACGTTGTACGGAAGCAAAGTCCAGTGCTTCCGCCGATGCACCTGACGCTACTGAGGATGCTGCTCCACCACCCAGCCCGATCAGCATTGCCGGACCACCCAGCACTACCAGCGGCGTGTCCGCCGGAAATGCTTTTTTCTCAATATGCTGCGGACGCACATTTCCCAGACCACCCGCGAGCATAATCGGTTTGTGATAACCCTTCAGTTCACCATTCACCGCTGACGTAAATGTCCGGAAATAGCCCGTCAGATTCGGGCGGCCGAATTCATTATTGAATGCCGCTGCCCCGATCGGGCCTTCCAGCATAATATCCAGGGCAGAAGAGATGCGTGCCGGCTTGCCGACATCTTTTTCCCATGGCTGCACACAGCCCGGAATACGAAGATCTGAAACCGAAAACCCGCACAAACCCGCTTTCGGTTTCGCTCCGATTCCGGTTGCGCCTTCATCCCGAATCTCGCCGCCTGATCCGGTCGCTGCACCGGGGCCAGGTGAGATAGCCGTCGGATGATTATGTGTTTCAACCTTCAACAAAATCGGCATGGTTTCCGGATGTCCGGTATATACACCGTCTGCATCCGGAAAAAAGCGCTGGCCGGTATATCCATCAATCACCGCTGCGTTGTCTTTATATGCTGATAATACACCCTGCGGTGATTGCGCCGTTGTGTGTCGGATCATATCAAATAAAGACCGGGGCTTTCTGGTCCCATCAATCATCCAGTCCGCATTAAAGATCTTATGCCGGCAATGTTCTGAGTTTGCCTGCGCAAACATCATCAATTCCACATCGGTCGGATTACGCCCCAACTGCTGGAAACAGGTCAGCAGATAATCCATCTCACCGTCAGACAATGCTAGTCCCAGAGCCGCATCCGCCTGACGTAAGGCGGCAACACCATCCTGCAGCACATCTACCATACCGAATGGAACCGGTTCCGTCCGGGCAAACAAGGTCTCCGCCGCTGCCAAGTCAGGCAACACAGTTTCTGTCATCCGGTCATGCAACAGCTCCGCAACCACCTGCCACTGTGCACGACTGAATGTTGTACCTGAGATAAAAAAGGCCTTACCACGCTCTATTCGTGCAACCTGCTGCAAACCACAAAGTTGCGCAATGTCCGTTGCACGCGATGACCAGGGCGATAATGTTCCGGGACGAGGTACCACCAGAAACAAGGTGCCGGTCAATGCAGTTGTCTCAGGCCGGGACGACAATAACCGATCTAATGTTGCCACATTTGTCACAGACAAGGCTTGTTGCGTTGCAACGAAATAAACAAACCTGGCCCGGATTGAAACCGGCTGCCCCACCCTGTCCGTGACTTGCTGTGTCAATCTCCGGCAACGAAAAGCAGACAGGGCTGAAGAACCATGACGAATCAGCATAGACAGAAACCATAAAAAATGATCGGAAAACCAAAAGTTTAGTTAGAATTTCGTCAACCTTTTTCCTTGTAATTCTGAAATTAAGATTCATAATTACAAGGATGATTAAACGCGACAAACGCCATGAAATTGTGCTGCTGGCAGAAGATTTTCCGGCACTTGCGATACTCGGACCACGCCAGGTCGGCAAGACCACTCTGGCGCATGCCGTTGGTGAACATCAGACCTCTCTGTATCTTGATCTGGAATCCCCCCGGGATCGCAGCAAACTGACCGATCCGGAACATTACCTGCAACAACATCAGAATAAACTGATTATTCTGGATGAAATCCACCAGATGCCGGAACTGTTTCAAATATTACGCGGACTGATTGACCAATATCGTCGACAGGGACAGACACGCTGCCGGTTTCTGGTACTAGGTTCTGCTTCAATGGAGCTGCTGCAACAAACCGGAGAAACCCTGGCCGGACGGATTGCGTATGTTGAGCTGTATCCGTTTAACCTGCGCGAAGTGGGTACGAATCAGTGGCAGACTTTATGGCTACGCGGTGGGTTTCCGGACAGCTTCCTCGGCAGAAGCGAGCGTTACAGCCAGACCTGGCGTCGTAACTTCATCCGTACTTATTTAGAACGTGACATACCTCAGTTCGGCCCACGTATTCCGGCAGAGACCCTGCGTCGGTTCTGGACCATGCTGGCACACTTGCATGGCGAGCTGCTGAATCATACCAGCTTAGGACGCAGCCTCGGGGTCAGCAATAAAACCATCAGCAACTACCTTGATCTGCTGGTTGACCTGCTGCTGGTACGACGTTTACCACCCTGGCGCCAGAATACCGGCAAGCGTCTGGTGAAATCACCGAAGATTTATCTGCGCGATAGTGGTCTGATGCACAGCCTGCTGCAAATCAGCGACTATGACAGCCTGCTCGGACATCCGAAATCCGGCGATAGCTGGGAAGGCTTCGTGCTGGAAAACATCCTGTCGGTCGCACCAGGCGATACAGAAGCCACATTTTACCGGACAGCAGCCGGCGCCGAGATCGACCTCGTCTTACAATTTGCCGACCAGACCTGGGCCATTGAAATCAAACGCACCTCAGCACCGAAACTCAGTAAAGGTTTTTATCTGGCTTGTGCAGACATTCAGCCTACTGCAAAATTTGTCGTTTATACCGGTGAAGAATGCTACCAGTCAGCAGACCAGGTCACGGTATTACCGCTACCGGATTTGCTGGAGCGTCTGATCCTGAAAAAATAAACCGCCTACCTGTTCATCAAAAGCACAACATGTTATCTTAAAGAGTTAGGTCACGCACTCAGAAAACACGCTGCTGCTTCCATAGCAGTTTTCAAGGGTGCCGCCCAACTTGTCGCCTCTGCTCTCATGCACTGTAAGGATGTCCATGAACTCAGCCCAACAGCACGAAAACTCGCTCCGCAAACTGATTGCCAGAGGCAAAGAACAAGGCTTTCTGACTTATGCTGAAGTCAATGATCACCTGCCGGATAGTGTCGTTGACCCGGAGCAGATAGAAGACATTGTCCGGGTCATCAATGACATGGGCATCACCGTACACGAACATGCCCCGGATCCCAACGACCAGACATTGTCTGACAATGCAGTCGCTGATGACGAAGCCACCGAAGCTGCGGTCGCAGCTCTGGCCAGTGTCAACAGCGAGTTCGGGCGCACCACAGACCCGGTACGGATGTACATGCGTGAGATGGGTACAGTAGAACTGCTCACCCGCAGAGATGAGTTACGCATTGCCAAGCGGATTGAACACGGTTTGTCACAAATGGGCGAAGTGCTGGCCACTTTCCCACCAGCCGTAGCCAGAATATTGTCTGACTATGCCGCCATTGCAACAGAAGAAAAAAAGCTTGCTGATGTTGTGATCGGCTTCAAACTCCCGGATATCGGCGACACAATACCCATGCCGGAAGTTTCCCAACCGGATGATGAAGACGAACCAAAAGACAATAGCCTGGATACCGAAGAAGTTGCCCGCAAAATAGCAGCCCTTGAAACCACATACCATGCGTGGCAACAAACCCACCAGGCACAACCAACGGATGCCACAGCCGTCAAACAAGCCGCGAGTGCTTGTACTGAGGCTTTTATGGAACTACGCTGGTCGCCTGATCTGCTGCACAGACTGCACCAGCACCTGCAGGAAGTGATACAACAGATCCGCGAGCAGGAACGCGCCATATTATCGTTATGTGTCGATAACATTGGGATGCCGCGTAAAACATTCATCACCTCATTTCCGCGTCATACCACAAACCTGGACTGGGTTAGTGAACAAAGCCAGAGTGAACAAGACTGGGCTGCCGAACTGGCCGCGCAGGGTGATGCTATCCGGGTACGCCAGAAGGCTTTGATTGCGATTGAAAAAAACTGCGGTCTGAGCATCACCGCAATCAAAGACGCAAACCGCCGTATGGTACTGGGAGAAGCAAAGGCACGACGTGCAAAAAAAGAAATGGTCGAGGCAAACTTACGCCTGGTCATTTCCATCGCGAAAAAATATACGAATCGCGGCCTGCAATTTCTGGACCTGATTCAGGAAGGCAATATCGGCTTGATGAAGGCCGTGGACAAGTTTGAATACCGGCGCGGATACAAATTTTCCACCTATGCAACCTGGTGGATACGTCAGGCGATTACGCGCTCCATTGCAGATCAGGCTCGTACCATCCGTATCCCGGTTCATATGATCGAAACGATCAACAAAATGAATCGGATTGCACGGCAGATGATTCAGGAAAAAGGCCGAGATCCAACTCCGGAAGAACTATCCAAAAAAATGGAACTACCGGAAGACAAAGTACGCAAAGTTCTTAAAATCGCCAAAGAACCAATTTCCATGGAGACACCCGTTGGCGACGATGAAGACTCCCATCTGGGTGACTTCATTGAAGACCATAGCTTGTCTTCACCCGTCGAATCAGCGACCAACCAGGGACTACGCGAGGCAACTCGCAACGTACTGGCCGGGCTGACGGAACGAGAATCAAAAGTGCTGCGGATGCGTTTTGGTATCGACATGCAAACCGACCACACCCTGGAAGAAGTCGGCAAACAATTTGAAGTCACCCGGGAGCGCATCCGTCAGATAGAAGCAAAAGCCTTACGTAAACTGCGCCACCCAACCCGTTCCGAAAAACTGCGTTCATTTCTGGATAGCGAAACCTGAAAAACGATAAAAGGAGATTATGTTATGGATATGGTCATTATCGCTCTGCTGGGTCTGACTATTGCCCTCGTCGTGCTGGGCGCCAAACGGGTGCCACAAGGTGCAGAATATACAATAGAAAGATTTGGTCGCTATACCAGAACACTGAAGCCAGGTTTAAACCTGATCATTCCGGTCATCGATCAGATCGGACAAAAACAGAACATGATGGAACAGGTTCTGGACGTGAATTCACAAGAAGTGATTACCCGCGATAATGCGATGGTCACAGTTGATGGTGTCGTATTCTTCCAGATACTGGATGCAGCGAAGGCCTCATACGAGGTGAACGACATCTACCAGGCAATCCTGAACCTGGTGATGACCAACACCCGTACCGTGATGGGCTCCATGGACCTGGACGCACTACTATCCCAACGAGACCACATCAATGCCCGACTGCTGGATGTCGTGGACGATGCGACCGCGCCCTGGGGAGTGAAAGTCACCCGGATCGAAATCAAAGACATCGCGCCGCCACGAGACCTGATTGAAGCCATGGGCCGACAAATGAAGGCAGAGCGGGACAAACGTGCCGCTGTTCTGGAAGCAGAAGGGCAGCGCCAGTCCGAAATTCTGAAGGCCGAGGGCGAAAAGCAAGCCGCTATCTTACAAGCCGAAGGCCAGAAAGAAGCTGCATTCCGCGAAGCAGAAGCCCGTGAACGGCAGGCACAGGCTGAAGCACGGGCCGTGCATGTCGTCTCACAATCCATCGCCGAAGGCAACGTAAACGCCATCAATTACTTTGTTGCTCAGAAATATACCGAAGCACTACAAAACGTGGCATCCGCTGACAACCAGAAAGTGATTATGATGCCACTCGAAGCCTCCAGCCTGATCAGCTCGCTGGCAGGGATCGGCGAAATTGCCCGGGAAACCTTCAGCAAAAAAGCCTGATGGACTGGCTGAGCCAACTGAACTACTGGCACTGGCTGCTACTCGGGCTAATACTGATTTTACTGGAAGTCTTCTCACCTGGTGTCTACTTCCTGTGGCTGGGCCTCGCTGCTATTGCGGTTGGCATCCTGTATGGTGCACTACCCGACCTGCCCTGGCAGATACAACTCCTGAGCTATGCCGCTCTCAGTCTGAGCAGCATCCTGCTCGCACGTTACTGGTTAAAAAGACACCCGATTCAGACTGATCAACCATGCCTGAACCGGCGCGGCGAACAGTACATTGGACGTATCTTCACCTTACACACACCCATCCAGCACGGACAGGGCAAAATCCAGGTCGACGATACCCGCTGGAAAATTCAGGGCGTAGACTGCCCGGTCGGCAGCCTGGTACAAGTCACTGGTGTCGATGGTGTCGTATTGACCGTCGTACCCTATCAACAAAAACAACATGACGTCGGGTGAAAATATCACCCCAATCACACTGTACCACCAACTACGCGAAGCTTATGGGCCGCAACCCGACTGGTGGCCTGGCGATAACCCATTTGAAATCGCAGTCGGCGCCATTCTGACCCAGAATACCCGCTGGCAACATGCAGCCAGCGCGGTTGCAAACCTGAAACAAGCTGATCTGCTGGACAGCAAAACCCTGCTGGACGCATCCCCGAATGTGATTGCAATGCATCTGAAACCAGCCGGATACCACAACCTGAAGACCAGACGTCTGCAAAATCTTTGCTACTACCTGGAAACTCATGGCGGCGTAGCGGCACTGCAAACACTGCCACTGGCTACCGCACGCGCCGGATTGTTAGCAGTGAACGGTATCGGACCAGAAACCGCTGATGATATCCTGCTATATGCGCTTAACAGGCCTGTATTTGTGATCGATCTGTACACCCGCCGCTTACTGGCACGTTATGGTCTGGCCACCGGAAATGAACCCTATGATCAGCTACGCGTTTATATGGAGCAGGATCTGCCAGCAGACACTACTCTGTATCAGGAGTATCACGCTCTGATCGTACTTCACGCCCAACGCAGCTGCAAAAAACAACCACACTGCGATCAGTGTGCGCTACAAATGCACTGCTCAGCTTATTGCATCCGCTCCGGAGATGACTGACAACGCCGCTGAATAAAATCAGATAAGGGCTGTAGCTCAGGTTGCCGCTCTGCCGCCAGAGCAATATACGCAAGTGTTTGCGGAATATCAGCCAGATAACCCGATTTACCATCGCGCAGATGCAATCTGGCAAAGATACCCGCAATTTTCAACTGACGCTGGACACCCATCCAATCAAACCAGCGCGGCATCTGCACACCCTGTTCTGCAGTCAGAATACCTTGCGCTATTGCCTGTTCTGTATAATCAACCAGCCAGGTATCCACTCGTTCCGGCGACCAGGCGATGTAGCTATCCCGCCACAATGAAACCAAATCATACGTCACAGGCCCAAGCACCGCGTCTTGAAAATCGATAATACCAGGCGAATCTGTCGCACAAACCAGCAGATTACGTGCATGAAAATCGCGATGCACCAACACCTGCGGCTGCTGCACCGCTTGTTCAACCAACGCCGTAAAACAGGTGTGCAGCATCGTCTGCTCAGCCGGCGTCAGAGTCAACCTCAAATAAGCGTGTAAAAACCAATCTTCAAACAACTGCAATTCCTGACGTAACAAGGCTGCATCATATTGCGCCAACCCGGCTGTGACATCTGCTGACTGCATCCGGATCAATGCCCGGCAGGCAGCTCCGTATAATGTGTCCGCATTTTCAGTGGTCAACTCGTGCAGATACAGCCGGTCACCCAGATCTTCCAGCAACAGAAAGCCTTGCGCCAGATCCTGAGCCATAATACGTGGCACATGTACCCCGGCAGCGTGTAATCGCGCCGCACAATCAACGAAGGGTCGACAATCTTCTTTATCCGGTGGCGCATCCATCACAATCCGGCTTGCCTGACCCGGTTGATGTACGCGAAAATAACGCCGGAAGCTGGCATCTGCAGAAGCCGTCGTCAGAGTAAACTGATGTAAACCACACGCATGGCGCAACCAGGCCAGTAATTGCAATTCGCGAGATAATGGATTCAACCGTTTACTCCTTCGGGGCTACTGCCAAAACACCTGGTTAACAAGGGTACCGCTGAAAACGTCGCGAGCGCAGTAGTTTTCAGAAATGCCCACAAGGATATTCATGCAACGTATCATCGCAGTCGCTAACCAGAAAGGCGGCGTCGGTAAAACCACGACAGCCGTGAACCTGTCTGCAGCACTGGCTGAACAGAAAAAGAAGGTTTTACTGATCGATCTGGACCCACAGGGCAACGCTACCATGGGCGCCGGTATCGACAAATACAGCCTGACCTGCTCGGTGCTGGAACCCTTACTTGGCACACAACCTGTGCGCTCAGCATTGCAGCCCAGCGCCAGTCAGGCATTCAGTGTGCTCCCGGCAAATGGCGACCTGACCGTTGCGGAGATTAAACTATTAGAAGCGCCCATGCGTGAAAAACGCCTGGCGCTCGCGCTGGCACCGCTGAAAAATGATTATGATGTGATCATCATTGACTGCCCGCCCTCCCTGAACATGCTTACAGTGAATGCACTGGTAGCAGCCGGCTCAGTGTTAATTCCTATTCAAACTGAATATTATGCCCTGGAAGGCCTGTCCGCACTGCTGGATACGATTGAACAGATCAGGTCTCGCAACCCAGACCTGATGATCGAAGGTATTGTGCGCACCTTGCATGATCCGCGCAATAATCTCTCCAGCGAGGTTTCCGCGCAGTTGGTACAACATTTCGGCAACCAGGTCTTCAACACGATCATTCCCCGTAACGTGCGCCTCGCTGAGGCACCCAGCCACGGCCTGCCAGTGATTCTGTATGACAAAGGCTCACGTGGCGCCATCAGTTATCTGGCCCTGGCCAGCGAATTATTGCGCCGTCACCAACACCCACCCACCTGATACATTTCGTTATGCCGCAAAAACGAGGGCTCGGGCGCGGCTTAGATGCCTTGCTCGGTGCTGCAAAAACAGAGCCACAACCTACCGACACGCTGGACAAATTATCCGTCAAACAGATTCAGCCCGGACGCTATCAGCCCCGACAACAGTTTGATGAAGATAAGTTGCGTGAATTGGCTAACTCAGTACATGCCCAAGGTCTGATTCAGCCAATTGTCGTACGTCCCGGTGCAGATGATCGCTACGAAATCATTGCCGGAGAACGTCGCTGGCGTGCAGCACAACTGGCCGGTTTAAGCGAAGTCCCGGTGATCATCCGACAAATTGATGATCAGACTGCGATGGCTTGGGCACTGATCGAAAATATGCAGCGGGACGACCTGAAACCGCTGGAAGAAGCTGCTGCGATCCGCCGCTTGCTGGAAGAGTGTCAACTCACTCATCAGCAGGTGGCAGAAGGAATCGGTAAATCACGTGCCAGCGTGAGCAATCTGTTGCGTCTGCTGGAGTTACACCCGGCAGTCAGCACCCTGCTGGAACGGGGTGAGCTGGATATGGGACATGCACGCGCCTTGTTGGGCCTGACTGGTGAAACACAACATCGCGCAGCACAGCAAGTCGTACGTAAACACCTGACGGTTCGGGCCACCGAGGCACTGGTGCGCCAGCACCTGGCAAACAGCGTATCGGCAGATACAACACATCAGCCTGATCCGGATCAACAGTATCAGACTCAGTTGGCTGCATTAACCCGTCAACTGGGCACCCGGATCAGCCTGAAACCAACCCGCCACAACCCTGACAAAGGCAAACTGGTTATTCCATACAACAGTCCGGACCAATTACAACAACTGTTCGATCAGTTGCAGCGCCTGTGACCGTGTCACCTGAGCTGGCCTTAGTCCAGCACAAATCAGAGCTTAAGGCATGCCGACAATGTGACCAGATGAGCGGGCCACCGGTCACTTGCGGAGCTGGTTTAAGCAACATTCTGCTGGTCGGACAAGCACCCGGCGATAAAGAGCCAAAGCTTGGCCGCCCGTTTGCCTGGACTGCCGGTAAAACACTGTTCAAGTGGTTTAGCAGCATCGGTCTGGATGAGGCCGCATTTCGCGAACAAGTCTATATGGCAGCGGTATGTCGTTGTTTTCCTGGCAAAAACCCGAAAGGTGGCGACCGGGTACCCAACCAAACTGAAATCGCGCTCTGCAGCACCTGGTTACAGCAGGAAGTGCACTATCTGCAACCTGAGCTGCTGCTACCTGTTGGCAAACTGGCGATAGCACAGTTTATGGACGTCAACCGACTGACCGACGTGATAGGACAGGCGCATACCGTGACTTATGCTGGCCATGCGATGCAGGCCATTCCGTTACCGCACCCATCGGGTCTGTCGACCTGGTATCGGACAGAACCTGGCAAAACATTATTACACCAGGCGCTGTCTTTGATTCAGCAACATTCTGCCTGGCAACAGGCATTATTAACGGGACATGGCTAAAAATATTACGAGCAAAGCAAAAACAACACAAAAAAGCACTATGCATAAAACTATACATGAACATCTTTATTCAGCATGTCCATATGCTCCACCCTTCTGGGCGGATTTTTCAACGCAACTTTGACAATCACCGAATGGTCTGAAAAATCATTCTATATTTTGCACCAGATCGGTAATATTCCCGACTTGCTTGTCAAGCTGCGACTGATTAACCGTCACCCAACGACCTGCCACTTCCCTGCGACCAGCAGTTAATGATGCAATAGGAATCCCGAGCACTCCAGATACCACCGATGCGGTATTGGCATCATTCAGTTCATACTGAAACATTGCCTTGAATGCACGTCTTGAGTTGGGCGTTGGCGAGCCATCCGGGTGAATACAAAAAGTTTGTGGTGAAGACTGCCAGACTCCCCAGATTTCCTCTCCGATCTCATTCACTACAGTCTTAAATGCCGACGCTGAAGAACTATTCATTTGCGTCAGACGATTACCGATATACATATAGATCTCAGGCAGAGCCATTCGATATCTGGTGGATTCAAGATAAAAATCAGATTGAGGATCACCAGGATGCCTTCTGACGCCATAAACCAGCGAAAGCACCGCCTTAACCGCACGCTTTGAAGAACCATCTGCGGAAAACGGAATTAACAAACGCTCAGCCGCCGTCAAGGCAAATTCTGTATAGATAGAAAAGCCGGGGTTACAATCAATGAATACACAACATGCTTCGTTATTCCACGACAACCGAATATCTTCAATCAGGTCTCTGATCCATAAATGAGTCACTCTCCAGGCATCTTGTGGCCCCGGAAAAGTGGCGCTGGTCACGCGTGATGCCTGAACCTCCAATTGCTCATCACCTGCCACAAGATAAACGTTATCAGGAATCTGATCGTTATAATGCGATACCTGTGTTACAAATTCCGCCCCGGACTTTGGTGACATGTAAGGACTGCGAACCCTGTCTTCAATATAACCAGAGATAGTGCGTCTGGGCTGAGTGGTGGTGTGAATACGGGTTAATTGTTCTTCTCCATCAGACATACCACCCAGCAACATAGAAGAAGAATTAGCTTGCGGGCACAAATCAACAACCAGAACATTTTTATCCGGATTCTGTCGAGCGTATTCAGAAGCCAATTGAAATGTGAGATAACTCTTACCCACGCCACCTTTGTTATTCCAAACTGCATAAATCGCCATCAGTATCAACCCTCCATGATGATAGTTGCAGACATTCTACCGGGCCTTCTTCGTACTACTGTTAAAAAATATAAAAAAGTATTTATTTTCAAAATGATAGAAAACTGATATTCGATCAAAAGGTGTGCTGCGCTGTCGGAAAGCGTCGCTCATGAACCGCACTGGTATAAGCAGCAATAGCATCTGCCACGCTGTTGGTTTCTGCCAGAAAGTTGTGGGCAAAACGTGGAATCCTGTTCGCACTAATGCCAATCACGTCATACAGCACCAGCACCTGACCATCTGTATCCGGCCCGGCACCGATGCCGATCACCGGGATATCCAGTGAACGGCTGACCTGTTCCGCCAGTGCTTGTGGTATGCACTCTAACACCAGCAATTGCGCGCCTGCTGCTTGCAATTGTTGCGCTTCGCGCAGCAATTGCTCTGCCGCGTCTGTTTCTCGCGCTTGTACCTGGTAGCTGCCGAGTTGGTGGATGGATTGCGGCAACAACCCAAGGTGAGCGCAGACAGGTATGCCTCGTTCTGTCAGGTGCTCCACTGTCGGTATCAGAACGGCACCCCCTTCCAGCTTCACCATCTGTGCCCCGCCCGCCTGCATCAGATGCGCAGCATGCTGCACCGCCTGTTCTGGTGTGGCGTAGCTCATGAATGGCATGTCCGCAATCACCATCGCCTGTCGACTAGCCCGTACAACACTAGCAGCATGGTAGACCATGTCGCTGAGTGTCACTGGCACTGTGGTCTCGTGTCCCTGCACCACCATACCCAGCGAGTCGCCAACCAGCAGGATATCCACACCAGCCTGCTCTGCCAACCGGGCAAAGCTGGCATCATAACAGGTCAACATCACAATCGGGTGTTGGGTCTCTTTTTTGTGTTGCAAAGTTTTGATGGTGTTCCGGCTCATCTCATTCTCCCATGGGTCCAGGTGCCAGCACGGTGCGATTGCCTTTGTGATCCGGCCCGCTGACGATACCGATCCGTTCCATTTCTTCGACCAGTCGTGCCGCCCGGTTGTAGCCAACCTTCAGCCGACGCTGCACACTGGATATAGAGGCGCGGCGTGTTTCGGTCACGATCTGCACGGCCTGATCAAACAGCGGGTCCGCATCTTCGACATCAATACCAGCAGCTTCCGCTGACAAGCCCGGAATTGCTTCACTCGGATCCTGAGTGATGTCGGCGATATAGTCCGGCTGACCGGTTTGTTGCAGGTAGTGCACCACCTGATGCACTTCGTGGTCATCGACAAAGGCGCCATGCGCGCGCTGCGGGATGCTGGTGCCAGGTGGCAGGTACAACATGTCGCCATGTCCGAGCAAGTGTTCCGCTCCCATCTGATCCAGGATCGTGCGGGAATCAATACGCGACGAGACCTGGAATGCGATCCGGGTCGGGATGTTAGCCTTGATCAGGCCGGTGATCACATCGACTGAAGGACGCTGGGTTGCCAGCAGCAAATGCACGCCGGCTGCGCGTGCCTTTTGCGCCAGCCGTGCAATCAGTTCTTCAACCTTTTTGCCGACCACCATCATCATGTCAGCTAGTTCGTCGATGATGATGACGATATACGGCAGCTCGGCCAGGATCGGTTGTTCCGGTATTTCACCCGTAATCGGGTTTTGTTCAGCGTGGAACAACGGATCCTTCAGTGGCTTGCTGGCGGCCTCTGCCTCAGCCAGCTTTTTGTTAAAGCCGGTGATGTTGCGCACACCGAGTGCCGCCATCAGTTGGTAACGCCGTTCCATTTCGGCAACACACCAGCGCAGTGCATTTGCTGCTTCACCCATGTCGGTGACAACTGGTGTCAACAAGTGCGGAATGCCTTCGTAGACTGATAGCTCCAGCATTTTCGGATCAATCATGATCATCCGCACCTGCTGTGGCGTTGCCTTGTACAGCAGGCTCAGGATCATAGTATTGATCGCAACTGATTTGCCCGAGCCAGTCGTGCCTGCGATCAGCAGGTGCGGCATTTTTGCCAGGTCAGCCACGACCGGTTGTCCGGCAATGTCTTTGCCTAGTGACAGGGTCAGAGGTGATTTTGCTCTGGCATATACCTCCGCTTGCAGGATTTCGCTCAGGTAGACGATTTCGCGCTGCGGGTTCGGTATTTCCAGCCCGATCACCGGCTTACCGGGGATGATTTCAACCACCCGCACAGACATCACTGCCAGCGCACGTGCCAGATCGCGCGCAATACCGGTCACTTTGCTTGCCTTGGTGCCCGCCGAAAGCCTCAGCTCGAAGACAGTGACTACCGGACCAGGTCGCACCGCAACCACTTCTGCGGTAACGCCAAAGTCTGCCAGCCGTCGTTCGACCTGTTCTGACAAGGCCTGCAAATGTTCTTCCGAGACCTGTTGTTCCTGTATTTGCGGGGCATCCAGCAGACTAAGCTCCGGTAATGCCTGCGGCAGGACCGGTTCCAATAACTCGAATTGTTTTTCCGCCTGCAACCGGTTCTCTGTTTGCGGATCAGGTGTTACAGGTGGCAGGCTGATCACCGGTGGTGTCTTGTGCGCGATACGCTGTTGTTCTGCCAGGCGCACTACTCTGCGTGTCTGTTGCGCACGGCGCGCGTGCCACCAGTCCGGCAGTTGCCGCAATCTGGTCAGCAACCGCTGATACATCAGCACAGCCAGATCTGCCAGACTCTGCATCACCCACACCCAGGACAGCCCGGTGAAGAAAGTAAATCCAATCAGAGTAGCAGCAGCCAGCAACAGGCTGGCACCCGCCGGGTTAAACAGACCGACTGCCGCCGCACTCAGGCTCTGACCGAGAATGCCGCCCGGCCCGGCCGGCCAGCCTTGCCCGAACGGCACATGCAGTGTGCTGAGCGCGGTGGCACCAACCAGAGTCAGAACCAGACCACAGGCACGTACCAGATTCAGTTGCCAGCCAACCGTGTCCTGATGACGCTCGCGAAACATGCGCCAGCCAGACCATAACATGATGCAGGGCAGACCAAATGCCATGTTGCCGATCAGGGACAACAACACACTGGCCAACCATGCTCCGATCATACCACCGATATTCGCCACATCTGCACGCGGGCCAACGTAGTTCCAGCCTGGATCTGCTGAGGTATAGGTCAGCAGTGCCATCAACAGGTAGGCGCTCAGCCCGGCCAGGCACAAAAACCCACCTTCTTTCAGTCGTTTACGTAAAGGCATGTTGCAGAAACTTCCCGGAATGCAGGCCAGGGCTACAATAGCTAGGTCTTTGGTATCGTGGATACGGCATAGATAGCAGATATATTTCGCCAGTAGCCTTTGTAATCCATACCACAGCCAAATACATACTGGTCCGGTACAGCCAGACCACAATAATCCAGCTGCGGACTAACGCTACGATCGTGTTGTTTGTGCACCAGCACAGCAGTCTTCAGGCTGGCCGGCTGCTGTATCTGGCAATAATTCAGCAGACCCGCTAAGGTATGGCCTTCATCCAGAATGTCATCCACAATCAACACATGCCGGTCAGTCAGTGACTGATTCGGTGTGCGTTGCCAGATCAGTTCTTTACCCGTCAGGTCTTCCTGATAGCGAGTGGCATGGACGTAATCTATCGTTAATGGAAAATCCAACCGTTGCATCAGATAACTGAGCGGTAACAGGCCACCGTTCATCACGCCGAGTAATAATGGATTTTTATCACTCAGGTCAGTCGTGATCTGTGCGGCCATCTGATCCAGGGCTTGCGTGACCGCCTCTGCGCTATGGAGGCAAGTGGCATTGGCGCGGATCTGTTCAGCTTCATGCAAATGTCTGTTCATCTCGTGTGGGCTCCGAGTGTGGATGCAAGTTGCGCTGCGTCCTGCCAACGCGATTGTTGTTGCAATGTCTTCAGGTCGCAGGCGCCGGGCCTGCCCTGCAAAGACGCCAGGCGTTGTATGGTCGTGGGTTCGGACGGATCGGACAAAGCATCAAGTATCGCATCCGTCGCCACCATATCATGACAGATTAACACCGCATCACACCCGGCGGCACAGGCTGCCTGTGCTCGTTCCGCAGGATTCGGGTAACAAGTGATCGCACCCTGCATGTTAAGATCATCGCTCAGGACAGCCCCGCAAAATTGTAATTCCTGGCGTAGTATCTCGCGCAACCAGACATGAGAAAATCCAGCCGGTTGGTGATCACATGCTTTGTAACGGACATAGGCCGGCATGATAGCTGCCAGATGGTGGCGGATCAGGTGCCGGAACGGGCGCATGTCACTGACCTGGATTTCAGGATACGGACGCCAGTCTTCCGGTAGTACAGCATGTGAATCCTGTGTGACACCACCGTGTCCGGGAAAATGTTTGCCGACGCTGATCATACCTGCTGATTTTGCGCCCTGTGCCCAGGCTTGCGTCAACCGGGCGACACTATCGGGATCAGCAGCAAATGCGCGGTCTCCAATCACATCGCTCAGGCCGTATTGAATATCCAGTACCGGGGCAAAACTGAAATCTACGCCGACGCTACGCAACTCTGCGGCCATCAACCAACCGAGTGTTTGCGCAATCTGGCACGCCTGCTGCTCGTCTGCCAGGCAGTGCTGTAAAATCGTGGCTGCCGCTGGCAAGCAAGTAAACCCGTTGCGAAAACGTTGGACACGCCCGCCTTCATGATCAGTTGCGATCAGCAGCGGAGAGCGTATGCTACGCACTTCCCGAATCAGCCCGGCAATCTGTTCCGGCGATTCGTAATTACGAGTAAACAGTATCAGACCACCGGTACCAGGATGTTGCAAACGTGCCTGGTCTGCTGTGGTCAGACTGGTGCCCGAAATCGTAATAAATACCCGGCCTTGAATGGATATTGACATGAACACTGAATCAAAAGTAGTACCAACACAAATGCAACGACTGAGCTGGCAGTGTCGGCGGGGACTATATGAATTAGATGTACTATTCCAGTATTATCTGGAACATCAGTTCGCACTCGCTTCCGCAACGGAGCAGGATCAGTTTGCCAGCTTATTACAACAACAGGACGATCAGTTGCAGGCGTGGTTGCTGGAAGGCGCGGAACCTGACCCGGCATTGTCGGTCATTGTGACCACGTTACGCCAGACCCGGGTAACCGGAACCTGAACTCACCGACGTCAAATGTTAAACCGTGGACGAGGTATGCAACCTCGTCTCTTTGGAAATTCTTATGGTTTTGTCCCCGCAGCAAGCGGCGGGGAATCCTCAGATTAAAAATGATGCATACATCCTGGTTATTAAGCAGCCTGCTGATCATGACCCAGATCATGCTACCGACCTGGCAGGCACAGGCAAATCCACTGGACGAATTGGGCGCCTGGCTCGGCACACCAGCCACCGACGATATTTTACCGCCGGAACAGGCATTCCAGGTCAGCGCACACAGCCCGAACGGCACAGAATTGTGGCTGGAATGGAACATTGCATCAGGTACCTACCTGTATCAGGATAAACTGCGGGTCACCAGCCTGTCGCCGGAAATCATGCTGGGCGATTATGCCTTACCAGATGCTGAGATCAAATCAGATTCGGTACGCCCGGACGGCACACTGGGCGAAGTCGCAGCTTATTATGATGCACTACGCCTGCAGATTCCGCTCATTCGCCAGACAACCACAGCAACTGAACTCCAGGTACAAGTGGCCTATCAGGGCTGTGCTGATCGCGGCATCTGTTATCCGCCACAACAACAAGTACTGAGTGTCACACTGCCAGCCTTAACGGAACCGGCATCCGGCATTCCAGCCACTCCGATAACATCCTCTCCTCCGGCTCAGTCCGGTTGGTTGCAGGATCTGCAATCCGCCTCCATCGGCTGGAGTTGGCTACTCAGCCTGGGACTGGGCGTACTGGTCGCATTCACTGCCTGCCTGTATCCAATGATCCCGATTCTGTCTTCCTTGATTCTGGGTCAGGGCGAATCAGCCAGACCAACTCGCGCATTCAGTCTGTCGCTGGCATATACCCAAGGCATCGCACTGACATTCGGCGTACTCGGCGCAATCATGGCCAGCCTTGGCCAGGCACTTGGCATTCAGGCCAGCCTGCAAACCCCCTGGGTACTGATCCCGGCAATTGGTCTGTTCATACTGCTGGCCTTATCTTTATTCGGCTTGTTTAACCTGCAGGTACCAACCGCCTGGCAATCCCGCCTGACGGCATTGAGCGGTCAGCGCCAGGGCGGCAGCTTGTTGGGCGTCGGTCTGATGGGAGTGCTGTCCGCCTTGATCGTCGGCCCTTGTGGTGGGCCAATCCTGCTGGCTGTGCTGGCCTTTGCTGCACAGGAACAGCATCCACTCGCCGGCTTTATGATTTTATGGCTATTCGGCACCGGTATGGGACTACCGTTACTCCTGCTCGGTAGTGGCGGCGGCGCCCTGCTCCCCCGCGCCGGGCAATGGATGGCACAGGTGAAAACCATCGGTGGTGTCATCCTGCTGGCACTGGCGATCAGCTTTCTGGAACGGCTCAGTCCAACCTATCTGGATCCGGCCTGGCTCCTGTTCGCGTGGGGTACCCTGCTGATCGTGTTAGCGGTCTATCTGGGCACCTTGCGCGGCCAGACTCAATCCGGCTGGCAAACCCTGGCACAAGGTCTTGGTCTGGTCGCACTGGTCTATGGTGCTTTATTTTTATATGGTGCCGCAGCGGGTGGCAAAGATACCTGGCAGCCACTGCGTGGCCTGTCAGGCACACAGACAGCTGCAACGACAGAACATCACCTGTTTCAGCGCATTAAAACGATCACTGACCTGGAACAGGTCCTGGCACAAGCCAGATCAGCTGGCCGACCCGTCATGCTGGATTTTTATGCTGACTGGTGTACCTATTGCAAAACAATGGAACAACATGTGTTTCCACAGGTGCGTGAACCACTGGCACAGTTTGTCTGGCTACAAGCAGATATCACCCGGCAGGATGCAGCAGACCAGGCCCTGGCAACACATCTGGGCATGATTGCACCACCAGCATTGTATTTCTGGGACGCAGATGGGGTCATTCAACCCCGCTATCACCTGGTGGGTGAAGTCGGCACAGCAGAAATACTCGCCAGCGCCCGTGGAGTCATGCAATGAAGCCATTATATTGGGTAGGGTTCGCCCTGCTGGGCCTGATGCTCGGCATGCTGGCTGGCTGGCTATGGCGCGAATACCAACCATCCTCCGGCACAGAACTGATCATTCCACCGGAACAGTCTCAGCTACCTGATTTTCAATACCCGGATCTGGAAGGGAAATTACGCCTGAGTACCGAATGGCAGGACCAGATTCTGGTGCTCAATTTCTGGGCTACCTGGTGCCCACCCTGCCGTAAAGAAACGCCGATGTTTGTCGAGCTGCAGGAACACTATCAAACCGATCAGGTGCAATTTGTCGGTATTGCCATCGACGACCCGGAACAGGTGCGTACTTTTGCTGATACCTATGGCGTCAACTACCCGATCCTGCTGGGCAACCTGCCAGCGATGACACTGGCACGCCAGTTGGGTAACCGATTCGATGCCCTGCCCTACACACTTGTAGCAGCACCTGGTGGCAAAGTGATATTCCGCCAGCAGGGCGAAGTACACAGAACCACCCTGGAACCGATACTACAACAATTGATTACCGGGAATGCAGATCAGCATCGCCTGCATAAATCACCCCCAGCAGACGCGGGCCACTCGCCCCGGTAACATCCGGCAGATTGCCCGGTAATTTGTGCAACCGTTGTTGCGCCAGCCAGGCAAACGCGGTGGCTTCGACCCAGTCAGGTGCCAGACCGTGGGCTTCCGTACTCTCAAGCGGGCAGGGCAAGGCATCAGTCAACGCCTGCCGCAACACCGGATTATGCCAGCCACCACCACATGCCAGCACACGATCCGTGGCCGGATAATGACACATAATTGCCTGCGTAATCGTCTGTACGGTCAATGCCACCAGGGTTGCCTGCACATCGGCTGGCTGATAAGTTGCGCCGCATTGCCGGGTCAACCAGTCAGATGAAAAATAATCTGTGCCGGTGCTTTTGGGTGCTGGTGCAACAAAATAAGGATCCTGCAACCAACGTTGTAACAAATCAGACTGACAGGCGCCAGCGCGGGCAAAATCACCCTGAGCATCAAACGGCCGACCAGTCTGTTGTTGTACCCAGGTATCCAGCAAACAATTGCCAGGGCCAGTATCAAAACCAGTCACCGGACTATCTGCTGTCCCGGCAAGCCAGGTCAGATTCGCGATACCACCAATATTCAGAATGACCCGGTTCTCGCCTGGACGACGAAACAGCGCCTGATGAAAAGCAGGCACCAGTGGTGCACCCTGGCCATATGCCGCTACATCACGTCTCCGGAAATCAGCAACGGTTGTGATCCCCGTATGTTCCGCAATCAGATGCGGATTACCCAATTGCAAACTGTAGCCGGGCGCACCATCAGGCGCATGCGCGACCGTCTGTCCATGTGATCCGATCGCCCGGATGGCAGATGCACCCGCTGCCGGCATCACCGCCTGAGCAGCCTGAGCAAAACATACGCCAGCGTCCGCATCCAGCTGTGCAAACTCTGCCGCAGACAACGCCTGACCTTGTGCAACAGCCTGCAAACGACGATGTAACCCCGGCGGCCATGGGTGATGATGCGTATTCAGCAACACCGGCTGCTGACTGCTGAGGTCTGCTAATACCGCATCAATGCCATCCATACTGGTGCCTGACATCAGGCCGATATAAGATTCTGCCATAGGAGACGTTCTCAATGAGCTGAGTGGAAATGATGTCGAGTCATTTTTTGTGCTGACAAGGCGCAATGAGGAGTCATAGTGATTCTATTGCGACGAGTTGCAACACAGTCAGCGCAGAAAAAGGCCGGAATCAAACCATGAAGTTGATTGAGAACACCCCCTGGCATTGACTGAGGGAAAATGGCGTGCGTACATTCGGGCTGAGCCTGATTCTGCTGATGCTGGTGACAGGCACTGTCTGGTGGGTCAGTTCAGACACATCAGCCCCGGCGACACCGGTTGCTGCGCATGATCAGATCGTGGATTATTATCTGCGTGGGGTAAAAATCACTACACTGGACGCTAACGGACAGCCTGAGCGCAGCTTACAAACTGCGGAAATCCGTCATTTTGCCGGCAACACCGGCACACAATTGCAGCAACCAGCCCTGACCCTGTATCCGGCAGACGAACCGCCGTGGCGTATGGTAGCAAACTCAGGCTGGTTGGATGCGAGCGGAGATACCTTGTCCTTGTCCGGTGCAATACAACTCAGCCGGGCTGCTTCTGCCACTACAGCACCGATACAATTACAGACCGAAACACTCCAGATACAGTTGCCACGCCGTTATCTGGAAACGGCACAACCGGTACAGATCAACAGTGGCTCGCAACAATTGCGGGCAGTGGGCATGCGGGCCTGGTTACAAGCACCGCTCAAACTCGAATTTTTGCATGAGGTTGAGGGCACCTATGTTCCGGCAGATAGTTAACAGTTTAGCGTTATGTTGTATTGCCTGGGTCGGCTGGGCACAGGCCGCACCCACACCGGAGCCTGTACCGATTCAGCTGTCCGCAGACAGCGTGGCACTGAATGAAGGACAAAGCATCTATCGCGGGCAAGTTGACCTGCGGCAAGGCAATATGCAGATTCTGGCAGATCAGATCACCGTACAACATGATGCGCAACAACAACCCAGCCGACTGATCGCGCGAGGAACACCGGTCAGATTCCGGCAGAAGACAGCATCCGGCTGGATACAGGCACAGGCACAGCGCGCAGACTATCTGGTGCAAAGCGCACAGTTAACCTTAAGCGGAGAAGTGGTGTTACGACAGGCCGGAGACGTGATGCAGAGTGATCGGGTCATCTATGACCGACGACGGCAGATACTGAAGGCAGGCGGCGCAGCGGCTGGTAAACAGCGCGTGCAGATGACACTACAGGCGACTGAATAATGCCCATCTTCCGGCACAGACCAACGCCGGCAGTAACATCACCGGATGTGTTGCGGGCAACTGATCTGGCCAAACAATATCACGGCCGGGCAGTAGTGAATGGCGTGTCAATGCAACTGGGTCGTGGTGAGATCGTGGGCCTGCTCGGCCCGAACGGGGCAGGTAAAACAACGTGTTTTTATATGATTGCGGGCCTGGTACCGGTTGATTCCGGACAGGTCTGGCTAGGCTCGCAAGAAGTCACGGATCAGCCGATGCATAAACGGGCTCAGGCCGGGCTCGGTTATCTGGCACAGGAACCCTCGATTTTTCGCAAACTGACCGTTGCGCAGAATGTACTGGCAATTCTGGAAACACGAGCGAGTCTGGACAAATCACAACGTCAGGCCCGTTGCGATGAGCTGCTGGCAGAGTTCAGTCTGCAACATCTGGCTGATAATTCAGCGCTCAGCTTATCCGGGGGCGAGCGCCGCCGTCTGGAGATTGCGCGTGCCTTGGCAGCAGAACCGGGATTTATTCTGCTGGATGAACCATTTGCCGGAGTAGATCCGATTTCAGTCTCTGATATTCAGCAGATAGTGAGCGGCCTGAGCAAGCGGGGCATCGGCATCCTGATCACTGATCATAGTGTGCGTGAAACACTGGGCATCTGTACTCGCGCTTATATCATCAACCAGGGAAGAGTGCTCACCGAAGGGTCACCCGCAGATATTATGGCACACCCCGAAGTGCGGGCCGTGTATCTCGGCGAACACTTTCGCTTGTAGCTCAGAGCTACTCACAAAGAAAACTTTATCTTTTCGACTTCTTTTAAGGTTAATCCTGTCATTTGAGCAACCATTTGTATATCAAGCACATCGGCACTCAGTAGATTCCTGGCTATTTCAATATCCCGCTCCTTCTTACCTTCCTCTTTACCTTCTTTTCTGCCTTCTTCCTTACCCTCTTTCCTGCCCTTTTCCATGCCCTTTTTCATACCGACGGTGTAAGATGACTCGACCATACTAGCCTGGTAGTGCAAATCATCCTGGTATCTTTCATAAGCCAGACGTTCTTTCTCCGGCAATTTCAGAATATCGAGCTCCTGCTTCGCTTTTTTCAGGCCTTTTGCTTTGAAATCTTCTTTTATTTCTTCATTTTTCAGAAAGTATATCCACTCATCTAAGGTGTCTTTGGCCATATCATCAAAACTATTCACCTTGATCAGGTAGTATTCAGGAAATATTTCTTGTATTGTATGTTTTTGATAAAGCGCTTTCTGCTCTTTCGACAAGCCCAGTATATCCTGATGATGCAGCCCCTGAAAGCTGGTCATGCCGTAATAAACATAATCCACACCCTGACCCAGATTAAAATAGAGAATATTGACTGAAATAACTTTAATCACTTTTGAGTAAGGTTCGCTTTTACTAAGATGCTCTGTAATAACTTTTGATGTCCCAAACAATACTCTTTGCAGATAGTCATATTCACGTTGATATTGCACCTCAATGATAATAATTTCACCCTTTTGATTCTTAACCTTCAGATCAACCTGGTTAGATTTATCCTGACTACTGTCTTTGTTGCTACCACTTTCGAGGATTTCAAGAATCTGAATATCATCTTTCAGAAGCTCACTCATAAACCCTTCCAGGATTTCAAAGTTCGCTTTGCTTCTGAGCAATTTCTTCATTGCCCAGTCGAAACTGATCAGTTTTCGTGACATTGTTTGTTTCTCTATACAGCACCACTAATCAAGGCTGACAAACTTCTTCAACCAGGATCAGGTACCAAAATCAAATTTGGGTTATTTCCAGAATCAAGCCATGAAACGGATTGAGAAAGCTTCCTGCATATATCCTGGCGAACACTGCCACTTATAATTCAATATTCTGTAATGCGGACATAGAATCTGGCCACAACCCGACCCTGGGCATTCTGCGCGACAACCGGGTACAACTTTCCACGCCCTCGCACTGAATATTTGGTTTGCAGCCGATCACGGGCCATGATTTTATAACCACGATCATCCCCCCGGTTATAGACACCAGGCGGCACCCAACCCTTAAAATTAATCTTGGCCACCGGGTCATCCTGCCCCAGACTGGTGCGTATCACCATCTGATCTGTCCGGGCAAGTTGCATCACCTGATTATGTGACACAATCAGCGGTTGGCCATTTTTTTCAACAATGAAATAAGGTGGCCCAAGCTGCGTCTGGCTCACCCGGAGCTGTACCCTGCCAACAATACGCTGATCATGTCGCAACACCAGTTCTGTATCCTGGCGTATCCGCACCCGACGCTGCTGATCCTGTAATCCACCATATTGCAGAATGTCAGCGGTATAACCACGCCGGTAATTACCCTGCATGCCTTCCACCGTCACTGATGCACCTGGTGGCACCAGCAACTGGTCGCCATCCCGTACCCAATGTTCCACTCCAGCCACCAGCACACGTGCCACTACCCAGTCTGGCATCGTCGTCAGATCAGCAGGCATTTGTGGCAGAATGTTCAGATGCTGCATGAATGCATTGATCACTAACTGCTGATATTTGATCTTAGTCGCTAAATCAGGCAGATTTTTAGACGATTCAACGCCAAATGCCGGGATGCAATGTTGCCGAAGTGCGTAATAGGTCGCTGTTTTACGCATCGCACTATGCGATGTATCTGGTTTTCCGGTGCGTGTATTGAAATAGTGCAGATGATAAGCCGGATCAGCGATCTGCTGATTGACCCGCCGCAGCACTTTCTGCCCGATCTTGCCGAGGGATAACTGCGTGCCATCTGCACAAGTATAGACGTCCGCATCAACGATCAGAGACTGACCGTACCGGTCCGGATTACGTTGCGCATCAACATAAGTGGGACGATGATAACCCCAACCCTCATGCAGATTCAGCAATACATCAGCTTCAGCTATCAGACGTTGTATTTTTCTGACCACCGGCAGCATCGGACCCGACCAGGGTTGATCATGAAACTGTCGGTTCATGTCACCATCCGGCCCGCGCTGACCCAACATAATCGCTTTTAAATTTGCTCTGGGCACAATTATGAGCTGACCTTGGCTCAGACTGACATCAACATATCGGTCTGCAGCCCGATAGCCTCCGGGCTCATCGCCCTGAATACCCCCAATAATCAGGAGTGTTTTGCCTGATCGTTCTCCCTGAATGCGATACACATCCAGGGCATAATCGGTACCAGAAAAATAAGTATGGTGTTGAGTAGTGCCGATTGCTGGCAGGTACGGGCTTAACAGGATCACAATGATCCCGATAAGACCATAACCTGATCTCATAAAGCGGTCCAGGTTTCTTTTTCTATCACCAACTCATCCAGACACCCGTTCACAATCAGGGTTTTTCTGCCTTTGTCGCGGTATGCACGACTGGCGTAATCCTGAGTAAATTCCAGTTGATATTTGTTACCGCGCAACGGCGTCACCTGCACCCGCTCAATGTTAATTCGCTGATCTGGTCTTTGACGAAACACATCTGTTTTGTAGGCTTTATAACCCGCCAGATCGCGCCCTTTGCTATCTGTAAACTGCGGGCTGTAGTGGCGAATATAACTCTGTACATCATTATCATTCCAGCTTTGCAGCCAACTGCTGATGAACTTGCTGAGACGCGCTTCATCCATCGGCAAAGTGGGTAATGGACTGAAACGCTCGGTCACCAGTTTTAGCTGTCCGTTCTGAGCCTTGAAATACAGCTGTTTGGTACCTCGGGTGTAAATGTTATCCGCACAATACGATTGAACATACTGGTACATAACCTGATCTTCGCTTTCGCGCAGAATCTGCACATCCTGAGCATTGATCACCCGCTGTGGTACTGCCTGATGAATCCACTTTTTCCGCTCCAGCCAGGCAGCGCGATCTTTGCCACCAGCTTGAAAGTCGGAGTGCAATAAGCCATTTAATGCAGCAGAATCACCTGCTCGCCAGGCTTTAAGATAGTCATCCAGCAAGCCTAAAAGACGCGCCCGCTCACGGGTGTAAGTATCTGCTGCCACATAGTCTATTTGTGAAGCGAGCACGACAGGTGTGCTTTCTGTGAGAATATCCTGCAGTCCGGCAATATCCGGATTGGTAAAAGCAACACAACCACGAGTAACAATTTTTTCCTGATCAGCGTCATCCCGTCCATGTAACCAGATACCACTACCTGCCCGTCCTTCTATCCGATCCACCGGATTCGGATAATTCAGTGGAAAAGCACCAGCACCATAACGCGCGTCTAATTCTGTACCTGACAGGTAACGGGTGACCTGATACACCCCTTCTGGTGTTTTTTTATCGCCGGCAACAACTTTCGGCCCGTCATTTTCACCAAACAACAAATCTGTGTAGGTTCTGACGCTGACCGGCTGGTCGCCCTGTATTTCCACCAGGTGTGCCTGACGGGCTGCTTTGTCCACTAACAGCACCTTCGCCTGTTCTACACCTCGGCTGAAGATATGTGCCGGCAATGTTTGCGCCAGCGCAGCCATGCTGCTCAGGCTGATGAAGCAACAAGCCAGTATGCGGGATTTCAGTTGTAACATATCAGATGATCCTCTGAGGCATCAGATAAAGCACTAGGCACCAGAAAAATGCGGTACCAGCCAGTCAAAAATCTGTTGTTGAGTCGACGGTGGATTATGTACCAGACAGCCCCGGTATGCCAGTGGCAGGTCAGCTTGTAATCTTTTGAGATTATCTGCCTGATAAGGCATCGCCGGATCCAGCTGTGAAGCCATCCAGCCAGACACCGGAACGCTCGCTTGCTGTATGGCACGCGCGCTTAATTGGGCATGATTCAAACAACCCAGGCGTAATCCTACCACCAACAAAACGGGAAAGCCCAACGTAATCGCCAGGTCTTCGATAGTCAGTTGATCGTTCAGTGGGCATAACCAACCACCTGCACCTTCCACCACCAGCCAGTCTGCCTGCGCAGCCAGTTTGTGCGCTGCATCAACTAACGGGCCAAATTCAACCCGGGCGTTGACTTGATGCGCTGCAATATGTGGCGAAACCGCGTCCGGGAAACAATACGGATTAACCTGGTCATAAGCCCAGTCGCCGCCAGCAGCAGTCATCAAACGTTGCGCATCCGCATTACGCCAGAGACCCTGCTGTCGAGTCGCGCCTGCTGCTATTGGTTTAAACGGGGCAACTCGCTGCCCAGTAGCGCGCAATGCCCGGATCAGCGCACAAGCCAGTTCAGTTTTGCCACAATCCGTATCCGTACCCGTGATGAAAATTGCGGGCATTATGACGTAGCCTTTTGCCGTCGCGTGAGGGTATCCAGTGGTACCTGCACTGCAGATGGTTGTGCTGACGCCATTTCACCTGCCCAGGCATGACCGTAGATCACCTCGTAGGTCACCGGTAAGCTACCATCGGCACGACGATACACTTCATAGGCTGCCGCCAATGCATTCAGCTGCGCCCGCCCGGTCAGACCACGGCGCCGTTCGTGAGCCGCATAAGTGGCACCGAGTAATTTGAGTTCACGCAGAATATCACTGACTTGTGGATAGGTCATGGTGATCCGTTCACAGTCCATCACCGGGTCTAGTAACCGGGATTGCAGCAGTTGATCGCCATAATCATGCATATCCCGGAAGGTATGGACACGCGGTTGCGTGTCACATTGTAACCAGGCCTGGCGCAGCTCAAATAAAGTATCCGGGCCAAATGAGGTAAACAACACCAAACCATCCGGCCGTAATATTCGCTGCATTTCAGCAAAAGCAACACGCGGATCACGACACCATTGTAATGCCGCGTTGGAAAAAATCAGATCCACGCTGTGTGCTGCCAGGGGCAATTGTTCCAGATCAGCACACATTCCCCGCACCCGCCGTCGCCAGTGTACCCGCTGACGACAGGTCTGTTGCACCATCGGCCAGGCAAAATCTAATCCGATTACCTCTGCCTGCGGGTAGCGCCGCAATAAAGCAGCTGTGTGCCGCCCGGTGCCACAACCCAGATCCAGTATTCGCTCAGGTTGCAGCCTGACATAATCCAGGCGTTCCAGCAAACGTTGCCCGATATCGTGCTGCAATACCGCCACACGATCATAATGTGCAGCTGCCTGACCGAATGAACGGCGTACCTGTCGTTTATCTATCGCCAAAAAACGGCTCCAGCCAGGCTGAACAATCTGCGGGATGAGTTAAAAAAGGTGCATGAGCTGCGGTCGGCACCTGCTTGACGGTGCAGCATTCAGGCAGATGATCAGCCACCGTCATTGGTACCAGCATGTCGCGTCCACCAAACAACCAGCTACACGGCACAGAGAGTTGTGCCAGCTCGGCACGTAAATCAGTTTGCAATAATAAGTCGAGTCCGGTACTCAGCCCGGTCAGATCAGCCGCCGGGCGCTGCATGAGTGCCTGCTGCAAACAACGCAGGGTGCTGGTCACCTGCACACTACCGCGTGTCTGCAGACTGAGAAAACGCCGCAGCGTTGCAACCGGGTCAGCACGCAGAGTATCAGCAAACTGATGAAACACGGCTTCCGGCACGGCGGTTGTCCAATCATCGGTTTGCACAAAACAGGGCGTGGCGGTCATCAGACACAACTGACTGACGCGCTCAGGCACCAGTCTGGCGGCTTGTAACGCGACCAGGCCGCCGAGTGACCAGCCCAACCAGATAGCCTGTTTCGGTGCTATCGCCAGACACGCTTCAGACCAGTCGGATAAGGTCGTACCTGTCAGCGGGCTGGCACCATGCCCGGGCAATTCGGGTATTGTCACCCGGAAATGTTGACGTAATGTCGGCAACCAGGGCTGCCAGACACCGGCATGCATACCCCAGCCATGCACCAATACCAGCTCCGGACCGTCGCCCTGAGTCTGATACCATAATTTCATACGCTATGTTGCCGGGAAATATGAATTAATGCAGCCAGCAATTGCTCAACCTGTTCCTTGGTATGCGCCGCAGACAGGGTAATACGCAAACGAGCACTACCTTGGGGCACAGTCGGTGGGCGAATTGCACTCACCAGAATGTTGTATTGTAACAAAGCCTGACTCCAGGCACTGGCCTTATCTGCATCTGCCAGCATCAGCGGCTGAATCGGCGTTTCTGAAGGCAGCAACGGCAGACCCGCCAGTTGTGCTTCATGACGAAAAAAATGAATCAAATCAGCTAAATGCGTCCGTCGCCATTCTTCTGCCGCCAGAATATCCAGACTGACAGACGCAGCAGCAGCCAGCGCTGCTGGCATCGCCGTGGTATACACATAACTACGTGCCTGCTGGATCAGCGTTTCAATCAGATCGGCAGAACCGGCAACAAACGCACCTGCAACACCAGCCGCTTTACCCAGGGTCGCCATATAAATCGGCACTTGTGCCGCATCAACAGAACCCCGACCCTGTTTTCCAAGCACACCAAAACCATGCGCATCATCAATCATCAGGGTGGCCTGATGCGCACAAGCCAGCGAGATCAATTCCGCATAGGGCGCGCTATCTCCGTCCATACTGAATATGCCGTCGCTGGCGATCAGACAAGGGCTTGTGGTGGATGCCAGCAAACGCTGCAAATGCACCACATCCAGATGTCGGTAACGTCGCAGCCGACCTGCGCTCAGCTGCGCACCATCCAGCAAAGAAGCATGATTCAATCGATCCTGCAGAATCAGATCGCCTGCGCGCACCAGCGCAGTGAATACACCCAGATTCGCCATATAGCCGGTGGAGAACAATAACGCTCTTTCGGTACCAACAAACTCAGCCAGTTGTTCTTCCAGTGCGTGATGCGCCGCAGTATGCCCGCTAATCAGATGCGCCGCCCCGGCGCCCACGCCATAATGCGCCGCTGCTTTCGTCAGCGCAGTCACCAGACGCGGATCTGTCGCCAGACCGAGATAATCATTGCTGCAAAAGCTGAGTAATTCGCCTTTACTTGTCTGCAATACCGGCGCCTGTGGTCCGGATACAACCTGTCTGCGTCGATATAATCCTGCCGCCTGTCGTTCCGCCAGATCAGATACCAGCCGGTCTACAATCAATGACATGTCTGCAACAAAGTGATGATTGCCACCTGTTACTCCTGATCCGGCAGTGGTTCGCCAAAACAACCGACAAACCAGACCAGCGCGGCTCCGGCCAGACACCAGGCAATCGCAGCGCCAGCCGGCAGATCCAGCAACGCAGACAATACCAGACCCAGCAGATAACCACACCCGCCCAACAAATAAGCAGATCGTAATGCGTGCCGCTGCCCGCGCGTCGCCAGCGCCGGAATGATCAGGCTGGCAAATACCAGGTACACTCCAACCAACTGGGTGGAAAAGGTGATGGTGACTGCAAACAGTGGATAAAACACCCAGTCGCCTAATCGCTCGCGCAGCCCGAACCAAATCGCCAGCACCGCAGCGTATAGTAGGGCGATACCGAACAGATCCTGTACCTGCACCCACAAAATCTGGCCAACCAGCATGTCCTTCAGCCGTTCACCTCCATGCGGGTCCTGCGCCAGCAACAGAATGCTGCCAGTAGCCGCCAGGATAAACAAAATGCCGATCAGCGCCTCCTGCACCCCGGCACTGAAACGGCGCAACTGATATAACAACATCGCGCCAGATACAGCCGCTGTTACCGCAATACCCTGCTGCAACCATTCGGTGTGTGCTGCATGTTCGCCAACCCCCAGCGTAGTCGCGATCACCAGACCAAAGGCTGCGATCTGCGCAATGGCCAGATCCAGAAAGATAATGCCACGCTGTAACACCGCCTGACCCAATGGCACATGGGTTGCTAACACCAGCAATCCCGCCAGCAGCGCAGGCCACAAAATCTCCCATTGCAGTAGCAAGTCGTGCATCAGTGTGCCTGTTGCAGCAGTTCAATCGTTTCTGCATACAACGCAAACAAATCACTCGCCTGCGCACTGCCACCCACAGTGAATGGCAGAACCAGCATTGGCACACCGGACTTCTGTGCCAACCAGCGCGCCCCTTTATCATCCTGATAAGCAGCAACCAGAATAAAGTCTGGTTTTTCCCGCCGACCGATACGTAATAAACGCGCCAGATGGGCGCTGGTCGGCGGAATGCCCGGCTTCGGCTCCAGATCTCCCACCACCTGAATGCCCAACCAGTCCAGCAGATAACTCCAGTTCTTGTGATGCACAATTGCTCTCTTATGTTGCAAAGCTGCCGCTTGCTGCTCCCAGACCTGAGTCGCTGCCTGCCAGCGCTGGCTGAATGTCGCCAGAAGCCGCTGATAATACGCTGCCTGCGTCGGATCGATCTGCATCAGCCGAGCACTGAACGCCTGCGCAATCTGCAACAACCGGTGTGGATCCAGATGGACATGCGGATTGCCGGAGGCATGCACATCGCCATGACTACGATCCAGTTGCGTCGGTACTTCGATCCGTTCTACCTGCTCCGCCGCCATAAAATAGCCAGGCTGGCCTGCCTGAATCCGGCGATTACCAGATTGACGCAACAATAGCGGCAACCAGCCGATTTCCAGCTCCGCACCGGTGCAGAATACCATATCTGCCCGCCGCGCCTTTGCGATCAATGAGGGCCTGGCTTCAATATGATGTGGATCCTGCCAGGCAGTCGTCGCCGACTCAGCCCGTACCTGTTCGCCACCCAACGCTTCAGCCAAAGATCGCCATTCCGGCTCACAAGTCAGAATCTGCACCTCTGCCCATGCTGACGAAGCCAGCATGCATAATAAAACTATACTTCTTTTCAAAACATACGATATCATTTTATCCTCCTGAATTTTGCTATAGCGCTGTTTACGTTATAACATCAACTTCGTCTTATATATTGACCATGCTAAGCGACGTAGCATGATCAGCACAGGGAAAGTAAAAAATGCATGTGGTAATCATTGGAACGGGATATGTGGGCTTGGTCTCCGGGGCCTGTCTCGCCGATTTTGGCCATGAAGTTACCTGCATTGATCGCGATAAAACTAAAATTGAGCGCCTTAAAAAAGGCATCATGCCAATTTACGAGCCCGGACTCGAAGCCCTCGTGAATAACAACATGAAAACAGGAAAGCTGACTTTCACAACCCGGACAGATATCGCAATTGGCAGGGCAGATATCATCTTTATTGCGGTGAAAACCCCTGCCCGGCAGGGTGATGGACGTGCAGACCTCAGCTGTGTCTATGCAGCAGCAGCAGAACTGGCCCGACACATTAAAAGATACTGCGTGGTCATCAACAAATCTACCGCTCCCGTTGGAACGGCAGATGAAGTCGAAGCCATCATGCAAAAAACCAATCCGGAAGCTGATTTTGACGTTGCGTCAAATCCGGAGTTTTTGCGTGAGGGAACAGCTATCAGGGATTTTAAATGTCCGGACCGGATTGTTATCGGAGCAGATACTGAACGTGCCATTGCCCGCTTAAAAACACTATACCACCCACTTTGTCTGGATGAAACGCTCTTACTATGCACCAAACGACGCACTGCAGAATTAATTAAATATGCCGCCAACGCATTTCTTGCGCTTAAAATTGGTTTTATCAATCAGGTCGCAGACCTGTGCGAAGCAGCAAAGGCAGATGTACAACAAGTTGCTCGCGGTATCGGACTTGATAAACGTATCGGCTCTGAGTTTCTCAACGCAGGGCCAGGCTATGGTGGCTCATGTTTACCCAAAGATACACTTGCCCTTTCCAGAATTGCACACGATTTCAGTGCCCCGATGACGATCATTGATGCGGTGATTGCAGCTAATGATCGGCGTAAGGAAGCGATGGCCAGGCGCATTACAGACGCCTTACACGGCGATATTAAAGGCAAAACCATCGCTATTCTGGGGCTGACTTTTAAACCAGAAACCGATGACATGCGTGAGGCACCAAGCCTCGTTATTATTCCGGGCCTTCAGCAACAGGGAGCAAATGTTCGCGCCTATGATCCACAAGGTATAAAAACAGCAAAACACTTGCTTAAAGACGTGGATTATTGCCAGAATGCTTATGAGTGTATGCAAGGCGCTGATGCAGTAGTTATTCTGACCGAGTGGAATGAATTTCGAGAGCTTGACAAAACATATATGAAATCACTGCTTAACCAGCCGGTGCTGATTGATTTACGTAACACATACGCTTTGGAAGAGATCGAAGCATTCGACTACCATTCCATTGGCCGACCCACCGCCTGATAAAAACCACTTTCCGGAAAACCTCGAATCTGATGACCAAAAATCAGATTGCATTAAAGACACTTAACGTTCATACAACCTCTATTAACTTAAACTGATATCAAATTATGCAAAAAAACCTGGTTACTGTCACCATGTCCGCATTCAACAATGCAAAGACTATTGAGAATGCTATAAAATCTGTGCTGAAGCAAACTCATACTCAATGGGAACTCATTATCATTGATGATGCCAGCTCTGATGGGACTTTTGATATTTTGCAAAAGTACAGCTTGCAAGACTCAAGAGTTAAAGTATACCGAAACGAGATCAACAGAGGCACTTACTGGAATCGAAACAGAGCGATATTATTTGGCCAGGGAGAGTTTATCTCTAATTTAGACGGGGATGACACATATCATCCGGAAAAATTGAAAGTTCAAATTGAAAGCATAAAAAATTGTGCGGCTTGTCTTTGTCATTATGACAGAGGGAATAAGAACATTAAAGTGGGCTCTAATACGATTCTTTTTAAGAGAAAGATTATCAAAGAAATCGGTTATTTCGACAGCGTAAGATATGATGCAGATACCGAATACTTACAAAGAATCAGCATTTGTTTTCCCATTATCCAGATACCTGATATTTTGTACTATTATACAGTTCGACCTGGTTCACTGACAGAAGCGGAAGAAACCGGTATTGATAGTGAGATTGGTGTCAGCAAACGCAGACAATATCAGCAAAATTACAAAAACTGGCAACGCAGTAGCTCTTTTCCTTATTTACATTTTCCACAAGTGCAACGAAGCTTCTCTATCGGCCACCCTGATCAATCTTGCCCCAAAGAAACTATTACGGTTAGTATCGCAACTTTTCCGGAACGTATGGCTTCACTTAAAAAAGCCCTGGATTCAATTTACCCCTGGGTTGACCGTATTAACATCTTCCTGAATGACTATGAAACGGTTCCGGAGTTTTTACAAGACTCAAAAATCCATACTCAGTTGAGTGAGGTTGATCAGGGCGATAACGGTAAGTTTTACTGGTCAGAATCAATACAAGGTTATCACTTTACCTGCGATGATGATATTACATATTCTCGCCAGTACTTCGAAGTCCTGCTGGCAGCTATCGAGAAATATAACAGAACAGTAATTGTTGGTATGCATGGCAGCATACTGAACAAAGAAAAAGAAATTGATTTTTATTCAGAAAATGATCGCAAAGTATGGAGTTACCGGGAAACAATACCGCAGGATCGACAAGTTGATTTTTTAGGGACAGGCGCAATGGCTTATCATTCTGAGGGGGTACAAGTGCCTTTCCATATTTTTCAGAGCATCAATATGACTGATGCTTATCTGGGTACTTATGCGAAAAAAATGGATATTCCTTTAATTCGTTGCACTTCTGATACAGCTTTGCTTGAAGATAACAACGAAACACTAGAGCATTCCATCTATCTCGATTCTCTTGACAACAAACCGACAAAATTTAATCGGCGTGAGATGGTCAATAATTAGAGCCTGCTTAAAAAGTAACAAGTATTTGATAACATTATAAAAGATAG
>CAWUID010000002.1:0-80887 GCA_963922315.1 uncultured Gammaproteobacteria bacterium | reverse complement strand
CTCCCCTGCTAAGGGAGTATGGGGTTAATAGCTCCATCGAGGGTTCGAATCCCTCACTCTCCGCCACTGTAGTGTAAAAAATCACCGCATACACCAGAAATCTATATTCTATTATCGCCTTTGAATTAGGGACTGGTCTTTATTGGATTCTGAAAGTACCTCGTTGTTTGGGACGAAAAATAACATAATGAAGGAGCTCCAAAGAGAGAGCACTTTTGGCCATAAGCCGAAGGTCAAGCCTCACTCACGACCTGAATTTAATTCCGTCAGGCACACTTTTGTCGCAGCAAAAATAAATTCACCATTTAGCGAGAGAAAGCAGCAGAAATTCACGCCCGAGTTCAAAAAGGGTGCAATCGCCCTGGTTACCGAACAAGTTAGGCTTGACCACAACGCTTTGGCTTTAAAATCTGCTGTGTATTATTTGCGTTTTTTGGCTGCTACTCAATAGACTCCTGTTCAGATAATCTAAGAGAGGAAATTTCCAGCCATTGTCATTTCTTAACCAATAACCCAGTTTTTAGGGTCCACTATACTCTGGCAAACTCAGGTTACCTCCGAATCGTCGCTTCCTGCTATGCAAAGCAGTCGATAAAAAAACAGACTTTCGAAACAGACTCTACTTACAATAACAAAATTCAAAGCGTAGAGTCTCCTGCAAACATCGTGAACTCATACCAATATGGCCAATACACCTATCATCATCGGCAACTGGAAAATGCATGGCACACGAGACAGTGTACGTGCATTGCTGCATGACCTGATCGCTCACTTGCCCGACCAGCCATACGCACACTATGCGGTATGCGCACCCACTATCCACTTAGCTGATGTACAACAACAACTGACAGGCAGTCAGATCACTTGGGGCGCACAAGACCTGTCTCCATATCTGATAGGCGCACATACTGGCGATATCGCAGCAGAAATGTTGTGCGATTATGGTTGCCGTTATGTCATCGTCGGCCATTCAGAACGTCGTACTCAACACAGTGAAAGTAACACGCTGGTCGCCAGAAAATATGCGGCAGCTCAGCAAGCTGGTCTGATCCCGATTTTGTGCGTGGGAGAAACAACCGAACAACGTGCAGCAGGAGAAACACAAGCCGTTATCACTGCGCAACTGGATGCTGTACTACAACACAGCGGTGTTCAATCTCTGGCAAATAGCGTGCTCGCATACGAACCCGTCTGGGCCATCGGCACCGGCAACACCGCAACACCTGAGCAAGCACAAACAGTACATCACAACATCCGGCAGCAGATTGCTACCCACAATCCGGCAGTTGCACAGCAACTCTCCATCCTGTACGGCGGCAGTATGCAGCCACGAAATGCGACAGACCTGCTGGCACAGCCGGATATCAACGGCGGCCTGATCGGCGGTGCCTCACTACAGGCTGAAACCTTTCTGGCAATCGGCGACCACGCATAAACCGTGCAAAGTACCTGAAAAACTTTTACAATAGCCCAATTAACATTTTTCAGCACTATTGTTGATAACCCTCTCTCTGACGAAGCCGCATGAACACAGCCCTGATTATTGTCCACGTATTACTTGCCGTCGGTCTGGTCGGGCTGGTTCTGATGCAACAGGGCAAGGGAGCCGATATGGGCACAGCATTCGGGGCAGGCGCATCGGGCACTCTGTTCGGTGCATCAGGTTCCGGCAATTTCCTGACACGCACCACTGCGATCCTGGCTACCTTATTCTTCCTGACCAGCCTGGGACTCGCCTATCTTGCCATGCAGGCCGGGCAGTCCACCTCGCTGATGGACGGTATCACACCAGATCAGACATCACCTGCGATCAGCAGCGAGGTGCCAGGTGTCGCAGTAGAGACACAACCTCAAAGTGACATACCAGAGATCAAAGAGTAAACGAGTAAAATAGCCGAAGTGGTGGAATTGGTAGACACGCTATCTTGAGGGGGTAGTGGCGCAAGCCGTGCCGGTTCGAGTCCGGCCTTCGGCACCATATAAAAAAAGCCCGTAACACTTAATCCAGTGTTACGGGCTTTTTTGTTGCCTGAATGCAGCTTACGCTTAAGACATCACGTCCTGCATCGTTGTACCAATTTGGGCAGGCGAAGCCACTGTACGCACACCAGCAGCTTTTAATGCGGCAATCTTACCTTCCGCAGTTCCTTTACCGCCGCTGATAATTGCACCAGCGTGGCCCATCCGTTTTCCCGGCGGAGCAGTAACACCAGCAATATAGGCCACCACCGGCTTACTCACTTGCGATTGGATGTAGTCGGCTGCGGCTTCTTCAGCACTGCCGCCGATTTCACCAACCAGAATAATGCCTTCAGTCTGCGCATCCTGCTCAAACAGCATCAGGCAATCGACAAAATTCATCCCCTGTATCGGATCGCCACCGATGCCAACACAGGTACTCTGGCCAAGCCCCACTTGAGTGGTCTGATGGACCGCTTCGTAGGTCAAAGTACCAGAACGAGATACAATGCCAATTTTGCCAGGCTGGTGGATATTCCCTGGCATGATGCCCATTTTGCAGGCGCCGGGCGTAATCACGCCCGGGCAGTTCGGCCCGATCAGATGACTGTCCGGATAATGTTGTAGTGCCGCCTTCACCTTCAGCATGTCCTGTACCGGAATACCTTCGGTAATGCACACAATCACGGCAATACCCGCATCGGCGGCTTCTAAAATCGCATCCGCCGCGAACGCAGCCGGGACATAGATCATACTGGCATTCGCACCCGTTTCTGCAACAGCATCATGTACCGTGTCAAATACCGGGCAATTCAGGTGCTGCTGACCGCCTTTACCAGGCGTTACACCACCAACCAACCGGGTACCATAAGCCATTGCCTGTTCAGCATGAAAAGTACCTTGCTTGCCGGTAAAACCCTGACAAATTACCCGTGTGTTCTGATCAATTAAGATACTCATGCGTCATCTCCTGCAGCGGCTACTACCTGTCTGGCAGCTTCCGTTAAATCAGCTGCTGTTGTCACTGGCAGATCACTAGCCTCCAGTCTCGCCAGCCCTTCCGCAGCACGCGTGCCTGCCAGGCGCACCACAACCGGCACCGGCATGCCAACCTGCTGTGCAGCACTCAGAATACCGTCGGCAATCAGATCACAGCGCACAATCCCGCCAAAGATGTTCACGAGTATCGCAGCCACCTTCTTATCCGATAAGATCAGCTTAAATGCCTCTGCAACCCGCTCCGCCGTTGTGCCACCACCAACGTCCAGGAAATTAGCAGGCGTACCTCCCTGTAGTTTTACCAGATCCAGCGTTGCCATCGCCAGGCCTGCCCCATTTACCATACAGCCGATGTTGCCATCCAGGGTGATGTAATTCAGGTCATGCTCAGCTGCCTGAGCTTCACGTGCATCTTCCTGGCTGATATCACGCAGTGTTTGCCAATCTTTATGCCGATAAGCTGCATTGCTGTCCAGATTGATTTTCGCATCCAGCGCGAGCAGATCACCGGATTCCGTGACAATAAGCGGATTAATTTCGACCAGACTCGCATCTTCGCGCTGCACCAGCTCAACCAGACTGAACAGAATTTTTTGCAGTGCGCTGATCTGGGCACCAACCAGTCCCAGAGCAAAACCCAGACGTCGACACTGATAAGGCTGTAATCCAGCACCCGGATCAACCGTAAACGTCAGAATCTGTTCCGGGGTATCTGCCGCAACCTCTTCAATATTCATTCCGCCTGCCTGCGAGGCCATCAGCAGAATGCGTTGCGTTTCCCGGTCAATCAGAGCACTCAGATACAATTCCGTTGCAATAGCACATGGCTCTTCAATCAGCACGCAACTGACCGGCAGACCGGCTGGCCCGGTTTGACGGGTCACAATCGGCGCCTCTAACATCTGTCTGACAGACTGCTGTACCTGATCAAGATTATCGGCAACCACCACCCCACCGGCTTTACCACGTCCTCCGGTATGAGCCTGGGCTTTGACTACCCAGCGCTCACCACCCAGCTCCTGCGCTGCCTGCCGGGCCTGTTCCGCAGTATCTGCTGTAATCCCCAACGGTACTGGAATACGATAGCCGGCGAACAGCCGTTTGGCCTGATATTCATGTAGGTTCACGCTAAATTTTTCCCTCAACTAAAGTCATTCGCAAGTGACTGGTTTGCCATTACTGAGTGTATCGGAGAGCCTGATGCGCCCGCTACCATGCACAATCAGCGCGCGGTTCAGGGTGGGATGATTCTGCGTACAAAAACGTACTGTCACATTGCTGCCCCAGGCACTGCCGTCTGTACGATAACGAATCGCTTTACGTCCACTGCTGGTTTGAATAAGCACACCAGCACGTGCTGCTTCGTTCACGCGCAAGAGCACTTCATTTGCCTCGCGCTGCTTATTTCCATTCGTATCTGCAAATACCATGTAGCCGGTATGCCAGAACTGATGGTCACTGCGACACTGTGTCATGTCCTGACTGGCGCACAGAGTGATCATCTGACCCTGCATCACGGCGGTCTGCCGGGCAAACTGTAGTAATGCAGAAAATTGTTGACGCTCGGCAACAATCAGATTTTGTCCGACCAGATCACCCCAACGCGGGATGCCAATACTCAATAAAACACTGGCTACAGCAAGCGTGATAATCAGCTGTAGTAGACTAAATCCCTGGTCAGGCACATCAGCCAGGTATCTGTGCTGCCAATTGATCTAAGGCCTGTTGCAGATTATGCTCACTGGTGGCAATCGAAATGCGCACATGCCCTGGCATTCCGAATGCACTTCCAGGCACCAGCGCAATACCAGCCTGCTCAATCAGGTACTCTGCCAGTTGTACGTCATCCTGTACGTTGGGTAGTCTGTCGATCAGTCCCTGCATCGCAGGGAACACATAAAAAGTACCGTCTGTTGCTGCACACTGAATACCCGACATCTGATTCAGCCGCGCCACCACCATGTCATGTCGATACTTAAATGCAGTCACCATGTCGGCAACACAATCTTGCGGACCGCTCAATGCAGCCACTGCCGCCGCTTGTGACACGGAAGCCGGGTTTGAAGTACTCTGCGACTGAATTTTCTTCATCGCTTTAATAATTGATGCAGGTCCGGCAGCATAACCAATACGCCAACCCGTCATTGAGTACGCCTTGGAGACACCGTTTAACACCAGGGTGCGCTCATATAAATCGGGACAAACCTGAACAATATTGCAGAAACTATCAGGTCGCCAGAGAACATGTTCATACATATCATCCGATGCAATCAGGACATCAGGATGTCGGCGCAACACTTCACCCAGCTCAGCCAGCTCAGCTGACGTATAGGCCATACCGGTCGGATTGGAAGGACTATTGAGCACAACCAGTCGGGTACGAGGCGTTATCGCAGCCGCTAATTGTTCTGCCTGCATCTTAAACTGTTGTGCGGCTGTTGTTGGCACAATCACTGGCTTGCCCTCTGCCAGCAATACCATATCCGGATATGAAACCCAGTAAGGTGCCGGAATAACCACTTCATCACCAGCGTTCAGTAAGGCCTGCGCCAGGTTATAAAAGCTTTGCTTTCCACCACAAGAAACCAGCACTTGATCCGGGGCATAATGTAACTGGTTATCCTGAGCGAACTTCTGCACAATCGCCTGTTTCAACGCCGGGGTACCATCTACTGGCGTATATTTTGTCTGACCTGCCTGCAGTGCAGCAATCGCAGCAGCTTTAATATGTTCCGGCGTATCAAAGTCCGGTTCACCAGCACCTAAGCCAATGATATTCTGTCCGGCAGTGCGTAATTCGTACACACGGGCTGTAATTGCCATCGTAGCGGAAGGTCTGACCGCTTGTACCCGGTCTGATAAAACAGCATGCATCGTGAATCAGTTAACCAATATAGAGTGGAGCCTGTTAGAAAGGCAATGTAATCAGATATGTCAGCAAAAAAGTTTCAGCTACAAAGCAATTATCAGCCAGCCGGAGATCAACCACAGGCAATTCGCGAACTGATACAAGGCATCAGTCATGGGGAGGCTGCTCTGACCTTGCTCGGTGTCACCGGATCAGGCAAAACCTTTACCGTTGCAAATGTGATTCAGCAGGTACAAAGACCGACCCTGATTATGGCACATAATAAAACACTGGCTGCTCAGCTTTATAGTGAGTTCAAACAGTTCTTTCCACACAACGCAGTGGAATATTTTGTGTCTTATTATGATTATTATCAACCGGAAGCCTATGTCGCCGCTTCTGATACTTTTATTGAGAAAGACGCCTCACTGAATGAACATGTGCAACAAATGCGTCTATCTGCAACTAAGGCTCTCCTGGAACGAGCAGATTGTATTATTATCGCAACAGTTTCTGCCATTTACGGATTAGGTGATCCACGCCAGTATCTGAGTATGATGTTGTTACTCGGCTTGGGTGATGCAACCGACCAGCGCCATATTGTGCGACGCCTGGCAGATTTACAGTATACCCGCAATGATCTGGAGCTGACCCGGGGTACTTATCGGGTTCGTGGCGAAGTTATTGACATTTATCCGGCAGAGTCAGAAGACGAAGCCATCCGGGTGGAATTATTTGATGATGAGATTGAGTCACTTTCTGTGTTTGATCCACTCACCGGCGCTGTTAAACACAAACCAACCCGTTACACGGTTTATCCGAAAACACATTATGTGACACCACGTGACATCATTCTGGCAGCAACCGATCAGATCAAAGCAGAACTGAAACTGCGGGTGGCTGGCTTGCGCCAGCAAAACAAACTGGTTGAAGCACAACGCCTGGAACAGCGCACTCAGTTTGATCTCGAGATGATGATTGAATTGGGCTATTGTTCCGGTATCGAAAATTATTCACGCTATATTTCCGGGCGCGACGCTGGAGAACCACCACCGACATTATTTGATTACCTGCCTGATAATGCTTTGCTGGTCATTGATGAATCACATGTCACCATTCCACAACTGGGTGGCATGTATCGGGGAGATCGTTCGCGTAAAGAAAACCTGGTTGAGTACGGTTTTCGGTTGCCATCTGCATTGGATAATCGCCCGTTACAGTTTGAAGAATTTACTGCGCGCGCGCCACAAAGTATTTATGTATCAGCGACACCAGGACGATATGAGGCAGAACATGCAGGCACAGTAGTTGAGCAAGTTGTGCGACCTACTGGCCTGGTAGATCCTGAAATCGAAGTCCGCCCCGCAGGGACGCAGGTTGACGATCTGTTATCCGAAATCCGGCTGCGTGTTCAGGTGACCGAACGGGTATTAGTTACCACTCTGACAAAGCGTATGGCAGAAGATCTGACTGATTACTTATCAGAACATGACGTTCGGGTACGCTATCTGCATTCTGACATTGATACAGTAGAGCGGGTGGAAATTATCCGTGACTTACGCCTCGGTGTATTTGACGTTCTAATTGGTATCAATCTGCTGCGTGAAGGTCTGGATATGCCAGAAGTGTCCCTGGTGGCAATTCTGGATGCAGATAAAGAAGGTTTTTTACGTTCAGAGTCTGCTCTGATTCAAACCATTGGACGCGCAGCACGCAATGCAAAAGGTAAAGCGATTTTATATGGCGACAACATAACACGCTCTATGCAACGTGCAATAGATGAAACACAACGCAGACGGGATAAACAATCTGCTTTCAACACCGCGCAAGGAATCATCCCCAGGACTGTGCAGAAAAGTGTTGCTGATATCTTAGAAACTAAAATGCCCGGCGATCGATCAAACAGAAAACATCAGGATCCGTTGACAGAAGTCAATAAATCAACAAACCTGACAGACCCGCTAACGGCACTGAAAGAAATCAAACAGCTGGAAAAAGAGATGTATACTCTGTCACGTGAACTGAAGTTTGAGGAAGCAGCAAAAATACGCGACCAGATCAAAAATATAAAGCAGATTTTTTAACGATGAAATTAATGCATCACATAAAAACAACACAAAAAAAGCTGCTGAAAGGTATTTCCAGCAGCTTTAAGGTGTTGGATACAGCGACTGTCTATAAAGGACAGCCTTCCGCCACATTTGAACGAGGGTTACAATTATTATAAACGCACGATACGGTGAAAGCGTCCGTTAGCGTGTATTTTTTATCGCCTTGCTCTATAGTTAAATCTAATGTGGTACCCTCGCTCTCAAAATTATAAGGAATTGGGTAAGTTTCCAGGCTTAAATGCTGATTGGAGTGAATGGTAACAGCAGGCACTAGTTCTCCTTCAATATAAACCTGCACAGGATCCTCAAAGCCGCCGCCTACTACATCAACAGACACACCGCCATGCATCGCCACTGTATCAGGTGTTACCGAAAATACAAACAAGTCATCATCAGGCATAACACCAGGAGCATTGTCTGTTTTATCATTACCAATGCCGCCTAAGATGCCAGCTAAAACGTCGTATGGCACTGGATTAGGCACTGTGCCAGGTTTCGCCAGGTCATGGAGTTGCGAGCTCAAACCATCAAGCGAAGCTTCATTGTTTGCAGGATCAGACAGACGACTCGTCATAACATCCAGCGGTATCGCAACATCAATGACTGATGAGTCAGCAATTGGTAACTGCGCCAGACCAGATTCTTTGAATAACATCCCGGACAGACTGGCTAATACTGCACCGTACCATCCTTCTGGCGTGTTATTTACAGCCTGTTCAGTCACATCAGTTGGATTATCCGTCACAATGTCGATGCGACTTAGCCCGAAATAGTCTGCAGTTGCCTGATTAGCCTGGGCAACATGTTTCTCTTCCAGCACATTTTTCCCGCTCGCGGCGAGCGCACGTTTTACAGCAATTTCGGTAACTGGCGTAATAACAAAGTGGGCTGCACCTGAAACCATCTTTGCCGCACGCAATGTTCCTTGCCTGAGACTCAGTTCGTGTCCGCTCACTTCATCGCGATAAGTCCCGCCCTGACAGGCGACATATGCCAGACCATGATAATTCAATACCCCGAAGGAAACCTGACCGGCCTCACTTTCAACAGGACCTGCCACTACAGTGTCATTAGCGGCCCGACGTAGCTCGCATTGGGCGCCGGTCACCGGCCCTTTTGCAACATAAGCTGTCACCAGACCTGCCGAGCTCTTTGAGCAGGCGTGTAATAAGAAAGGCAGAGTGGCAGCCAGCGCTGCATTACGTAGCGATTTCATACGACCTCCTGAAACCTGATTTCAAAATAGTGCGGAGCTTCAGGCAATATCAGAAGCCCTGAGTTAAAAACGGTGCAGCCAGTCAAATTATAATAATGTGGTCAGGCTTACACATTTCCTGAATACAAATGTTGAGCGACAGCATCACCCATAGCCTGACAACTCACTTCAGTCATCCCTGACGACATAATGTCCGGCGTGCGTAAACCAGCATCCAGAACGGCATCTACGGATGCTTCAATACGCTGAGCTGCCTGTGTTTCAGACAGACTATAGCGTAGCATCATAGCTACAGACAATAAGGTGGCTAGTGGGTTGGCAATGTCGCGCCCGGCAATATCCGGAGCAGAACCATGAATGGGTTCATACATACCCTGACCTGCTGCGTTCAGAGACGCTGAACCCAACATGCCAATTGAACCGGTCAACATTGCAGCACAATCGGAAAGAATATCACCAAACAGGTTGCTGGTGACGATCACATCAAATTGTTTTGGCGCTTTCACCAACTGCATTGCGGCATTATCTACATACAAATGGCTCAGTGCAATCTCGGGATAATCGTCATGCACGACGCGTGTGGCAACTTCACGCCATAATTCTGTGCATTCCAGCACGTTCGCTTTATCAACGGAGCAAACCCGACCATCACGCTTTGAAGCAACGTCACAGGCAGTTCGCACAATTCGTTCAATCTCATGTTCGGCATATATCAGCGTGTTAAAGCCTTCGCGCTGACCATCATCCCGGGTACGAATGCCGCGCGGCTGACCAAAATAGATGCCACCAGTCAGTTCACGCACAATCATGATGTCTAAGCCGGAAACAACCTCAGACTTCAAAGTCGAAGCCGCTGCTAGCTGCGGTGCCAATACTGCTGGGCGCAGATTCGCAAATAGCTCTAACTCAGCACGCAACCCCAGCAATCCTTTTTCCGGGCGCAGGTGCATTGGTAGTGACTCCCATACAGGCCCACCGACCGCGCCCAATAAAACCGCATCTGCCTGTCTCGCGTCTGTCAGGGTGGTATCCGGCAGTGGCGTACCGGTAGCTTCATAAGCTGCCCCACCAATCAGACCTTCGCTGAAGCTAAGCTCCAAACCTTGCTCGATCAGAACATCCAGTACCTTCCTGGCTTCAGCAATAATTTCAGGACCAATGCCATCACCAGGCAGAATAAGAATATGTTTTGCCAAAATCAGTGCTCTTTAACCAACTGCAAACAACCAGGGTGCTGTCTTCTGGCGGTGTGCTTCGTAGGCAGTAATTTCTGCTTGATGTTGTAATGTCAGATCAATATCGTCGAAACCATTCAATAAACACTGACGACGGAATGAGTCAGTCACAAAGCTTATCTGATCACCCTCAGGCAGGTGTATCTGCTCATTTTGCAAATCAATCGTCAGATTCAGTGGCTGCGCAGCCTGAGCCAGTGCAAACAGCGCTGCGATTTCCTGTTCATCTAATGTGATGGGTAAAATACCATTCCTGAAGCAGTTCTGATGAAAGATATCGGCAAAGCTACTCGCGATAATCGCGCGGAACCCATAATCCATCAGCGCCCAGGGAGCATGTTCACGTGAGCTGCCACACCCGAAGTTACCGCCAGCAAGTAAAATCTGCGCACCCTGATAACGCGCATCATTCAATACAAAATCCGGATTGACCGGGCGCCGGCTATTATCCATCCCTGGCTGCCCTTCATCCAGATAGCGCCAGGCGTCAAACAAGTTAGGCCCGAACCCTGTACGCTGAATAGATTTCAGGAATTGTTTCGGGATAATGGCATCTGTATCAACATTAGCCCGGGGAAGAGGACAGACAATGCTGCTGAGAGACGAGAATTTTTCCACTTAAAATTCCCGGACATCGACAAAATGACCGGCAATTGCAGCAGCAGCAGCCATCGCCGGACTCACCAGGTGGGTACGCCCCCCCTGGCCCTGACGGCCCTCAAAATTTCGGTTTGACGTCGCAGCACAGCGTTCACCTGGCCCCAGACGGTCGGGGTTCATCGCCAGGCACATGGAACATCCAGGCTCCCGCCAGGCAAAACCAGCCTCGGTAAAAACACGGTCAAGTCCTTCTGCTTCTGCTTGTCGTTTCACCAGCCCGGAACCAGGAACCACTAGTGCTTCCTGAATAGAGTTCGCAACTTTTTTCCCGGAGACAACCGCAGCCGCTGCACGCAGATCTTCAATCCGGGCATTGGTACAGGAACCAATAAAAATTTTATCCAGTGCGATATCCGTTATCGTTGTGCCTGGTTGCAAACCCATATAGTTCAGCGCATCCCGCCAGGCATCTGCCTGCTCGGCAAACTCTGCGTCTGCGGGATCCGGCACTTTCCCGTCAATGGCTGTTACCATTTCCGGCGAAGTTCCCCAGGTAACTTGTGGCTGTATTGCTGCCCCGGACAAGGTTATGCTTTTATCAAACACAGCACCAGAGTCTGTATGCAGCGTACGCCATTCTGCTACTGCCTGCGCCCAGCGTTTGCCCGCAGGGGCATAAGGCCGCCCCTTTACATAGTCCAGGGTGACATCGTCAACTGCGATCAACCCGGCACGAGCGCCAGCCTCTATTGTCATATTACAGACTGTCATACGGCCTTCCATAGAGAGGTCAGTAATACCTTGTCCGGCAAACTCAATCACATGCCCGGTACCACCCGCAGTACCAATATGGCCGATTACTGCCAGCACAATGTCTTTCGCAGTGACGCCAGATGAAACAGGTCCATCCACGATGATCTGCATTGTGCGGGATTTTTTCTGAATCAGGCATTGCGTAGCCAGCACGTGCTCTACTTCGGAGGTGCCGATGCCTTGTGCCAGTGCGGCGAACGCACCATGTGTCGAGGTGTGCGAATCACCACACACAATTGTCATACCAGGAAGCGTTGCTCCTTGTTCCGGCCCGACGACATGCACAATACCCTGTCGGATATCGTCCAGAGTAAATTCGGTAATACCATAGGTTGCACAATTTTTATCCAATGTAGCAACCTGCAACTGCGAGGTAGGCTCGGCAGTTGACATATCACGTGTCGTCGTCGGCACATTGTGATCCGGTGTCGCCAGATTTGCACTCACACGCCACGGCTTACGACCTGCCAGCTCAAGACCAGCAAATGCCTGCGGTGAAGTCACTTCATGCAATAAATGGCGGTCAATGTATAACAGGCTGGTACCGTCTGCTTCAGTACGAACAACATGGGCGTCCCATAATTTGTCGTACAAGGTTCTGGCGGTCATGTCGCTACCTGAAATAATGCTCATAATTCTGTTGATTATATGCTTTTTACTTGCCTGCTTACAATGTTGTATTTGCCTTCACTGAGAGGCTGATAGTGATAGTTTTAATGACCAGGACTAAAATACCGTATGATGAGCCACAGTAAGATGACAGAAACCAGAAACCAACCGATCCGGTCAACCCACTGGCGCAGTTTGTGTTCCAGACTGGCACCACCCCAGGCCATTAACGAAGCAACCAGGTAAAAACGTGCTCCACGCCCGACACAGGAGGCCAGGACAAACGGCAGAAATGCCATATACATCGCTCCTGCCGCGATGGTAAACAGCTTGTAAGGTACTGGCGAAAATCCTGCAATCAGGATTGCCCAAAAACCCCAGTCAGCAAACCAGGCCTGAACCTGCTGGTAATGTTCAGCATAGCGGCCTTCCAGCAAGGGCAGTATCCAGTCCAGTGCCCATAACCCAACGAAGTAACCCAGGATACCGCCGAGGACCGACATGACTGTTGTAAGAGTGGCGAAAAAAAATGCTCGATGTGGTTGTGCCAGACTCATCGGCATCAGCATCACATCCGGCGGAACAAGAAAAAAAGAAGATTCTGCGAAGCTGACACCAGCCAGCGCCCATGATGCTTTCGGATGACGCGACCAGGTGAGTACCCGGTCATAGAGTGAAGAGAATATCGACACGCTTGATATAACCTTTGTAATGTAGTGTGTTATGCCTAATCGTATTCATACCTTGCCCTCTCTGCTGATCAATCAGATTGCCGCTGGCGAAGTCGTCGAACGGCCAGCCGCAGTGATTAAGGAACTGGTTGAAAACAGTTTAGATGCGGGTGCAGATCAGATTGATGTCGCTGTGCAGCAGGGTGGGATTAAACTCATGCGCGTACGTGACAACGGCCATGGCCTGTATCAGGAGGATCTGACATTGGCACTGGCACGTCACGCAACCAGCAAGGTGGCTTCACTCGAAGATCTGGAACACATCAATAGCATGGGTTTTCGTGGCGAAGCCTTACCCAGCATCGCTGCTGTCTCGCGTCTGACGCTGACCTCTCGTGAGCAGGCTACAGATCATGCATGGCAAGTCACATCAGATGCAAGTGAGCCAAAACCTGCGGCTCACCCGACCGGCACAACCATTGAAGTCTGTGACTTATTTTATAACATCCCGGCGAGGCGTAAATTTTTAAAGACCGAACGTACTGAGTTTGGTCATATCGAACAAATGTTACGCCGTTTTGCTGTCGCCCGACCCGATGTTGGCTTCGTGCTGCAACATAACGGCAGGCCAGTATTCCGCGCTGAAGCCGCTACGAATGAGGCAACACGCAACCAGCGCCTGACAGAGCTGCTTGGTGAGCAGTTTGTCGCACAGTCTTTGCAACTGGACCGGTCAGCAGCTGGTCTGCGGCTGCACGGCTGGCTGGCACGCGCTACTTTTTCACGCAGTCAGGCCGATATGCAATACTTTTTCGTGAATCAACGCCTGGTGCGGGATAAGGTGATCAGTCACGCAATACGCCAAGCGTTTCAGGATGTGTTGTATCAGGGACGACACCCGGCGTATGTGTTGTTTCTGACTCTGGATCCAGCCTGGGTGGATGTGAATGTGCACCCAACAAAGCAAGAAGTCCGTTTTCGTGAAAGCCGGTTAGTACATGATTTTATCTTTCGCACCCTGCATCAGGCGCTGGCCGATGAACGCCCGCAACCTGACGCACCAACCAGACAAACCACTGAAATTCCTGCCGTAACCCCACCACCACCTGACTGGCAGGTGCGTGAACCGAAAAGAGCGGCCTATCAGGCAACATTAGACTGGCAAAAGCCTGGTACACCGGCCTCACCAGCACCCTCACCTGAGATATCCCAACCAGCAACCAGAATGTCCCAGGCTGAGCCGGCTATGACGCCCGCCGCCTCCGTAACCACGCCTCCGCTTGGCTTTGCTCTGGCACAGCTGCACGGTGTGTACATTCTGGCGCAGAATGCGCAGGGCCTGATTCTGGTGGATATGCATGCGGCACATGAGCGCATTACCTACGAACGCCTGAAACAAGCCAGAGCAACCTCAGACATCCCATCACAACCCTTGCTGGTACCTGTCACAGTCACCGTCAGCACCCGCGAAGCTGACCTGGCTGAGCAATACCAAGCAACTTTCAACACACTGGGCCTGGCAGTCGACCAGATTGATGAGCAAAGCCTGGTAGTACGGGCCCTACCGGCTGTATTACGCGATGCCGATGCAGAAAAGCTGTTGCGAGACCTGCTTGCAGATTTGAGTACACAAGGGCATACAGATCGATTACAAGCTGACATGAACCAGGTACTATCAACCATCGCCTGTCATTCCTCAGTGCGGGCAAACCGGCAACTCACCATAGCTGAGATGAATGCCTTGTTACGTGACATTGAAACCACTGAGCGTGCCGGACAATGCAATCATGGGCGCCCAACCTGGACGCAAGTATCTATGCAAGCGCTGGATAAATTGTTTCTGCGCGGCAGATGAATCCTCCGGCAATTTTCCTGACAGGTCCGACTGCATCTGGCAAGACCCAGCTGGCGATGCAGTTATATCGTCATCTTCCGATTGAATTAATCAGCGTGGATTCTGCGCTGGTATATCGTGGCATGGATATCGGCACTGGCAAACCCACACCGACAGAACTGGCGCAAGTGCCGCACCATCTGATTGATATCCGAGACATTCCGGAAACCTATTCGGCCGCACAATTCCGGCAGGACGCGCTTAGCTGCATGACGAACATCACCCGGCGCGGCCATATCCCACTATTAGTCGGTGGCACCAACTTATACTTCCGAGCGTTACGTGAGGGATTATCGCCTCTGCCAGCAGCTGACCCGGTGCTACGAGCAGAACTGCAACAACGGTTACAAACTCAAGGCCTGGCAGCCTTACAAGCTGAATTGGCACAAGTAGATCCTGTGACCGCAACGCGGGTGCAGGACAGCCAACGTATATTACGTGCTCTGGAAGTCTGGTATAAAACAAAGACGCCACTGAGCGTATTGCAGATGCAGCAGACTTCTTGCATGCCCTATCGATTACTGACTCTGATTTGTGCGCCTGCTCAGCGCGAGGCTCTGCATCAGCGTATCCATCAGCGGTTCGCACACATGTTGGCGCTTGGCCTGGAACAAGAGGTCGCGGAATTAATGACACGTCCCGAGCTGCACTCTGAACTCCCGGCCTTGCGTGCAGTCGGATACCGTCAGATATGGGCCTGGATGACTGGTAACAGCAGCCGCTCTGACATGATCGCACGTAGTGAAGCAGCAACACGGCAACTGGCGAAACGTCAGCTTACCTGGTTACGTACCGATAAAACAGCATATTGGTTACCGGAAACCGAAACTGTTCAGCTACACTGTGCACTGAGTCTGATACGCCGGTTCAGCGATGGCTGATCTGTCATGGCAGCAAAAAACCGGAGGTTTTCTGTAGACTTGGGATTGTAAAAGCGGACAAACGTCACCACATAGTGGCCCTCATCTATGGTGTATAGTATGTCTCATCCCCGAAGGGTATTTTTAACCAGAATTTTCAGGAGTCGTCATAATGCCCCATAAAGGGCACAATCTTCAGGATCCATTCCTTAACGCACTGCGTAAAGAACATATTCCGGTATCCATCTTTCTGGTCAACGGAATTAAACTGCAAGGCACTATTGAGTCGTTTGATCAATTTGTCATACTGCTGAAAAGCCACACAAGTCAGATCATTTACAAACATGCGATCTCAACAGTAGTACCAGCTTACAACATTCCTACCGAGCAGTTTTTGTATACGCGGAATGGGTCAGGCGCTGAGTCATTAGACGACTATTAAAGCGGCAGTCAGTGCTGACTGCGTCCCTGACTGACAGCAGAGTTCTCACATATCCGTGTGAGAACTCCACACTTGGCGCTCATCTGTATGGATCATGAGCATCAACACGATAACCGGACTTTACTGGTTCAAGCGAATCCGCATCGTGCCATGCCAGATCAGATACGGCTGTATGAGTTTCAGGAACTGGCCCGGTCTGCTGGTGCTGAAGTCTGCGAGACATGCACAGTAACCTGTCGGCAACCGAACCCCGGGTTGTACCTGGGCACAGGCAAAGTCCAAGAGATAGCTGAATTAGTTGCGACATTCAACATAAAGCTGGTCATCTTTAATAATTCTCTGACCCCTATTCAGGAGCGTAATCTGGAACGCGCTTTGTCATGCCGGGTGTTAGATCGAACTGGCTTGATTCTGGACATCTTTGCACAACGCGCCCGCTCCCATGAGGGCAAGCTGCAGGTTGAGCTGGCGCAATCTGAACATCTGGCAACCCGGCTGGTGCGTGGCTGGACTCATCTGGAAAGACAAAAAGGCGGCATCGGTCTGCGCGGCCCAGGTGAAACACAGCTGGAAACAGATCGCCGCCTGTTAGGACAACGCATCAACCAGATCCGCAAACGGTTATTACGGGTTGAAAATCAGCGCAGTCAGGGACGCCGGGCCCGTCAGCGAGCCGCACTGCCAACAATCGCGCTGGTAGGTTACACCAATGTGGGCAAGTCGACCCTGTTTAATCAACTGACGCAGGCCCGGGTAGCGGCACGAGACCAGTTGTTTGCGACACTGGATCCGACCTTGCGCCGCGCCTGCCTGCCAAATGGCCAACCCTTTATCCTGGCAGATACTGTTGGTTTTATCTCAGAATTACCACATGGTCTGGTAGCTGCTTTTAAGAGCACATTACAAGAAGTGGCAGAAGCAGATATTCTGCTGCATGTGGTGGATGCAGCCAGCCCGAACCGGGCAGAACAGATGGCAGATGTGGATCAGGTATTAGATGAGATTGGGGCCGCGTCTTTACCAAAGCTGATCGTGTATAACAAAATTGATCAGATGATGCTGCCAATGACAAAAATCACCAAAGATGAGGAGAATACAATCTCAGCAGTCTGGTTGTCTGCACAACAAAAACAAGGGCTTGACCTGTTGCAACAAGCGCTGCAGGAGCGATTATCTCAACAATGGGTGAACAGTACCTTACAACTCGACATGCGGCAGGGACGGCTACGAGCACAACTGTATCAATCGGGCAGTGTCCTGAGTGAAACAATTACTGAAGCAGGTGGCTGGAAGCTACAGGTCAGATTGAGCCCGGCAGATTATGCTCGCCTGCAAAAAGATCCTGCAATCCGGATATAGACTTTCATCTTGCTGATGGGAGAGGCCAATCATGATAACAACAATTATCCTACCGGCTCTGCTCAGTAGCCTGCTGTTAGGCAACACGCTGTTTGCCGCACCTGGTGGCGGGCTGATCGCTGACAGCACTGCCGGCACAACTGTAAAAACACAAGACCAGATATTAGCAATCACTAACGGCACTGCCCGAGGCACCAATCTGCTACACAGCTTTCAGGAATTTAACGTCGAGACTGATCAGACGGCTGATTTCCAGGCAGCACCCGATACGCAACACATCATCAGCCGGGTGACTGGCTCGAACGATAGTTGGATTGATGGCCAGATCAAAAGCACCACCAGTCATGCCGATATGTATCTGGTGAATCCGAATGGTATTGTGATGGGCGAGAACGCCAACCTGGATGTACAGGGTGCATTTCATGCAACCACCGCCAATTACATCACCCTGGCAGATGGACAACACGTATATATCGACCCGGATCAGGGCGTCACACTCACCGTTGCTGCACCTGAAGCATTCGGCTTTCTGGACGCAGACATCGGCACAATCCGGATAGATGGCAGTCAGCAAAGCGTCGCAGAAGGCCAGACAATCAGCCTGGTCGGCGGCGAAATCAGCACCACTTCCGGGGCAACTTTCGAGACCTCTGGTGGATATATCAACCTGGTCGGACTGGGCTCAGTCGGCGAAGCACGACTCTCATCAGACCGCATCGACACAACTTCTGCTACTCAGGCAAATATCACTTTTACCGAAAGCGACATCATCGTTGACAATCAGTCTGATAGCCACATGATCGGCAAAATCCAGATACTGGGTCAGCATATCACCATCAGTGATAGTGCATTCTGGGCTGATAACAATAGTGTTTTTGATGCAACAGGTTACAGCGTAGACTTGCAGGCGAATACGATACAGATCACAGATTCAGAAATCACTGCTATGGCGAATAGTCGTGGACAGGGTGGATCAGTCCGGTTGACAGCTAATGATCAGGTCAGAATCGACGACGGTTTTATCACTACGGAAACAACCAGCGAAGCCGATGATGCAGGTGCCGGTGGCAATCTGGTAATCCAGGCAGCCGACATCACACTGGAGAACGATACCTTGATCACCACAATGACTTATAACAATGGTCAGGGTGGGGCAGTTCAGCTCGAAGCTGCCAATCAGGTGCTAATGAATAATAGCTTTATTGATATCAGCACCTTCAGCATTATTGCCAATGCAGGCAACAGTGGCAACCTGACAATCCGGGCAACCGACATCACGCTGGAGAATGAAGCCGCGATCAGTGCCGGGACCTTGAGCACTGGCCGGGGTGGTACCATACAACTGGCTGCCTCCGGTCAGATTCAACTCAGCGGCCATAATACGCAGATCAGTAGTTCTTCATACAGCCTGGGAGTCGCAGGCTCCACCCGAATACAGGCAGCTAATCTGGTTTTAACTGAAGGCGCCAAAATCAGGTCTGCCAGTGGGTTTGTACACTTAGATCAGGATTTCGGTGAAGCACTGACTGACGCTGCTGGTCTGATTGCGATTGACCTGAGTGACTCATTGTCCATGAGCAATAAAAGTGAAATCAGCACATCTGCCACTGGTAGTCGCCATGCCGGTGATATTCTGATTGGCATAGTCAACCGACCTGCTGTGTTAAGCATGACAGACGGTGCACGTATCACTTCCGGCAGTGAGTCCGGCGCAACAGATGCAGGTAATGCAGGCCACCTGGCGATTCTGACCAGCGAACAGATTCAGATGCACGGCGGCAGTATCCTGACGACTGAATCAGAAAATGCCGGAGGTGGCAGTATCCGGGTTGAAACGCGCGATCTGTTGCATCTGCAAGGCAGCCAGATTATCACCAGTGTAAAAGGCGGGGCTGGTAAGGGCGGGGATATTCAGATTGATCCGGTATTTGTCATTCTGGAAAACAGTCAGATTCAAGCGAATGCGCACGGTGGTGCGGGTGGTAATATCACACTGGTAGCTGATTATCTGTTGCGTTCCGGTCCGTCAATAATTGAAGCTTCGTCGGCGTTATCCACCTCCGGCGAGATTGCAGTGCAGGCCGTTGATGTGGATGCAGGCAGTTTGCAAGCCATCACGCAGATTGTGCCGCTGAATATAACGCAATGGCAACCCGTACCATGTCACCTGCGCCGTGGCAGAACCAGCCGTCTGGCTATGGTCGGCTACGATGCACACCCAACGGCAGTGGACGATGTGTTGTCCGCACTACCGCTATATACCTTGTGGCTCAGTTGGCCGCAGTGAAGCTCTAAAGAAAGTGACTTCTGTCAAATGATGCCGGATTTGTTTTCGGTGGATAATGTGCACAGGAAATCTTCCTGTTTCATTCCCTCCGACACGACGGCTATTCCTGAGTCAGACCCATGACGTCACACGATCAGAACTTCAAAAACCTGTTCATTGATTATCCATTACAGGCGCTGCGCTTCTTTGCACCATCAGAAGCCCGGTATATTGATGCAACAGCCACTATTACACCGGTTCGTCAGGAACAACTTCAGGACAAGCTCGGTGAACGATATCACGAGCTGGACTGTCCGCTGCTGGTAGACTGGCCAGATCAACGACGCGAAGCCTTATTGTTTGTGCTGGAAGAAGAAACCGAGCCAAAACGCTTTTCAATCCACCGCTTAGCCCGTTATTGTCTGCATCTGGCCGAGATGTTTGGAACTGACCGGGTGGTGCCGGTGGTGGTCTTTCTGCGGCGCGGCCGTTATGCCACGGAACTGAAACTGGGTAGCGAGCAGAAAACGTATCTTGATTTTAAGACAGTGGTCTGCGACATATCACGTCTGCCCTATCAGAAATATCTGCATGAAGATAATATCCCAGCCTGCGTCAACCTGCCGAATATGGCGGATGCAGAAACGAATAAGCTGGCGGTGTATGCACATGCCACGCGACGTTTGCGTCAACTGGAACCAGACTTAGGGGGCATTCTCAATCAGCTTCATGGCCTGATGTCAGCCCTTTTCCGCGCTGACTGTGTTGCAACTCGTCGCAATAGAATGACTATTACTCCTCATTGCGCCTTGTCAGCACAAAAAATGACTCGACATCATTTCCACTCAGCTCATTAAGAATGCCCCCAGAAAAACTGGCAAAATATCTCGACTTCATTGATATCTATAGTGCGCTGACCGAACAGGAGCGCAACGAATATACCCACCGTTATCCGGAGGAGGCAAAATACATGAGTGCATTTGCTGAAAGGTTTCGTCAGGAAGGTCTTCAGAAAGGCCTTAAAAAGGGCCTTCTGCAGGGTCACCAGGAAGGTCATCAGGAAGGTTTGTATCAGGTGGCTTCAAACCTGCTGAACAAAGGCTCTGATCTGAATTTCGTTCAGGAAGTTACCGAGCTGTCTGCACAAGATATGCAACAACTACGCAACAACGCATAATCTGATCATTCGTCAGGTGGCAGCAGTCCATGCCCAGGCTTGCCAACCACAGCACAAAGGAAAATACAGGGCCAGTTGTATTGGTCGGTCTTCCATCTGATGCAGAATATGCGCATACTGGTGCAGTTGTTTCTGGTATTGTTCCTGTTGCTGTCGCATAAAATCTGCCAGTGACTGGTCACTACCAGGCTCAGCTGTTTTGTAGTCGATAATCCAGCGCGTGTCGGCTTCGTCAACAAAGGTGCGATCTATCACGTAATGTCGGGCATCTGATTGTCCCTGTGACTGCTGCAAAGTCAGTGCCTGTTCACTGGCAGCGGACTGATGAGGACTCAATATCCAGCGTCCGCGCGTATCAGTCAGGGTATTGTGCAAGGCGCGCCGGACGGTATCTGCAGCTGATGTCAGATCAGAGGGTGAAACACCCAGATGGGCAAGACCGGTACGTATCGCGGGACTCAATGCAGCAATCCGCTCAGGTGGCCACTGATCAAGTCCGTCCAGAGTGACTCGCTCCAGATAACGGTGCACCAGAGTGCCGGTGTGACGAGCAGTATCGCTGACCCAGACCTGGGTCAGTTCGGTAGACAGGGTGCTGGCTGGCAGCGGTGGCTCGCGCCAACTCTCAGGCAGGACGAGCTGCCAGTCCGGCGGCAGACGTTGTTCGGTACGGGCACACAATCTGGTTTCAGATTCAGGTACCGCGTCTTGCTGCGTGGTATTCACATAATGCAGTTCAGCAACCGGCCATAATGCCTGCAACAAACTATCTGCGGCTGGTCGAGCGACTCCCTTGCTGTTGCAGGTGCAATGCCCGAACAGGTGCAATTGTTGCCGCGCACGGGTTGCCGCTACATACAGCAAGCGCATGGTTTCAAGACGTTCTTTCTGGTGTTGCAACCGGATGATATAGTCCGCTATCGGCTCAGAATCCGTCGCCGTAGCACGAATTGGCGCCATCAGTAAGGATGATGAACCTGCCTCAATTCGTTCCTGCCAGTACAACAAATCCGGCGGATTACGCCGCGTCCGCCGCCCAAGCCCCGGCAGTATCACTACGTCAAACTCCAGCCCTTTCGCAGCATGCAGCGTCATCATCTGCACACATCCATCGGCCTGTGGATCTGGTGCAGCATATAGTTGTGCCAGCCGTTCATTTAACCAGGCGTAATCGGGCAATCCGTGTGCCGGCGTGATCTGCGCAAGTAGATCAAAATAGGCCTGGGCATCAGCCACGCCCGCAGCATCCGACAACGCAAGCCCGCCCAGAGCAAGCCAGAACCCTTCGACCAGAGTACGCAATGGCTGACGCGCACGATATGGCAGACAGGGTTGCAACAGACGCAGCAAACGCTGTACACGCTTCAGTCCATCCGGGCTGAGTTGTTCCTGTACAACAGGATTTTGCATCGCGGCATAGATCAGCGGTTCGGAACCTGCTGCAATCACTAGCAGATCAGCCAGTGTCAGACCAACCCAGGGAGTTCGCAGCAGCGCCAGCCAGGCCAATCGGTCAGCTGGATGCAGTAAAGCACCGGTCAGACTACGCAAATCCTGCACGACTGGCCGGTGTTGCAACGGATCGATATCCACTGTCTGATAGCGGATTCCGGCAACTGTCAGGGCAGAAGCAATCGCCGGCAGGTGTCGGCGACTACGCGCCAGTACCGCGATCTGCGCTTGCGGCTGCTGGCACTGCAACCTGCGTATCAGATCGGCTATCTGGCGTGCTTCTTCTGCATCATCGCGCCCGGCCTGCAGATGCCAGTGGACCGCTTCCGCAGAAGAGCCTGCATCTGATGCGGCACACGACGGCGAGTACGGCACAGCACCGAGATGAACATCTACATGCGCCGGAAACAGTGCCTGAAAGGTCTGATTCACCCAGTTGACTATGCCCGATGTTGAGCGGAAATTCATCTGCAATGTCAGGGGCGTCAGTGCAATATCGCTGAGCCCTTGTGTTCGGGTGCGCAGATACAGGCCGACTTCTGCCTCACGAAACCGATAAATCGACTGCATCGGATCGCCAACCACGAACAGAGTACGCCCATCGCCGGGCTGCCAGCCAGCTGTCAACAGACGCAACAGGCGATATTGGCTGACGGAGGTATCCTGAAATTCGTCAACCAGAATATGTCGGATACGATGATCCAGAGCCAGGGCCAGATCCGTCGGCGCAGTTTCCGCGCCTAATGCCTGAATCGCGCGTTGTTGCAGTTCTGCAAAATCCACTTCGCCAGTTGCCTGAAACACTAAGCGCAACTCGGCAGCAGCACGCAACAGTACCATACGCAGATGCGCCAGCAGGGCGATCTGATCAATCTGATAGCCAGTTACCGGCAAATGCAGCACCTGAACCAACAGCGCTCGCAAATCAACGTTGTGTGCCAATTCCGTCAGTAATGTGCGCAGATCAGCCTTAGCCACACGGCGTGCGCGCTTATGTTGGGCGGTAATCCCGGTATCCTGCGGCGAAGGAAACCCGATTCGCTTGTCTGCGGTTTTGCGCCATGTCCCGCTTGTAGTCAGTAACAGCGTCGCCAGTCCGCGCCACCAGTGCAGATGTGACCATTCCGGCAGCAAAGAAGCAGGTGGCTCAACCCAGGCCTGCAACACGTGGTCAACTGGAACATGTGTTGCCGCAAACTGTGCCAGACGAATCACTTCCGCCAGCAAATCAGGCTCCCAGGCTGCCATCAGTTGATGCAGATCGTGTTCAATTTCTGCCTGTAACGCAGTTTCCAGGCAGGCAACATCTGGCAAATCCAGGAGAGTCGGCAACCATTGTTCACGTCGTGGTAACATCCGAGAGATCAGTGCTTCCAACTGATCTGCCTGGTTATCCAGATGACGCAGCACAGCACTCAGATGGGGTGCCATGTCAGTTTCTGTCAGGCTGGCGATTGTGGCGCGCGCCGCCTGCTGATAACAGGGCAGAGCCTGTTCTGTCACGGTTGGTTGCGCACCCAGCTCTGCCAGAACCGGCAGTTGTCGGGTCAGTTCGGCGGCCAGGCTATCAAAGGTTTGCAATCGCAACCGGTGTGGATTACGACTCAGTTGCCAGCCTTGTGCCGTATCCTGCGCACGGGCTGCCTGCGCCAGCTGCCAGGTGATTGCCTGATGCGGCGCATCCGGTGGCTCGTCAGCATCCTGAATGAATGCTGCCAGCACGCGCTGGCGCATTTCAGCCGCCGCCTTGCGGGTGAAGGTAATCGCCAGGATCTGTTCCGGTTGCGTGACCTGTGCGAGCAAGCGCAAATAACGCTGTGTCAGCAGCTCAGTCTTACCCGAGCCTGCCGGCGCCTGCACAATATAGGATTCTGCCGAATTCAGAGCTGTGTGTCGTTGTGCGTTATCCGTCATCAGAATGATTTCCAGGCAACAAACAACTTTACAAAAAGTAACATTATTGTATTATTTTTCGCTAAATATCGTACAATATAACCACTATGGTATCACTCAGAACGCCGAAAGAATTATCAACCGAGTTATGTCAGGCCATCAGGACACGCAGAAAACAAATGCAACTCAGTCAGGCCAGGTTAGCGGAAAAATCCGGAGTTTCTCTGTCCACCTTACGAAAATATGAGCAGACCGGTCAGATATCGCTGACATCTTTCATAAAGCTGCTATTTGTGCTGGAACTGGCAGATGATCTGATGACCCTGTTTTACAGCGAGCCAACGCCTTACACCTCCATGGATGACCTGTTGAAAACCTTGCCATGAGCAGATTTATACCAGCCACGAAAGTGACTGTGGAGCTGCGTTTTGATCAGGATACAATCCTGCCGGTAGGGCGATTGGCAATCAAAGATCGTGTCATCTTTTTTGAATATGATGCAACGTTTATCCATACCGACCTGCAGATTTCACCCTTCAGGCTACCACTCAAATCAGGGCTGATACGTTCAGATCCACACTTATTTGAGGGATTGCCCGGCGTATTTAATGACAGTCTGCCAGACGGCTGGGGGCGTTTGTTGCTGGATCGGAAACTCAGATCACACCAGATTGAACCAGCCCGCTGTTCACCTCTGGATCGGTTGTGTGCTGTCGGTCAGCAGGCAATGGGGGCACTGACCTATCTGCCTGATTATAGCGACATCAGCGAGCAGGACATGCCGCTGAATCTGGCCAACCTGGCAGAACAGGCTGCTCTGATCCAGGAAAAGGCCGAATTTTCCGAACAACTGTTCAGGCTGAACGGTTCATCTGCCGGAGCGCGCCCGAAGGCACTGATCGGCCTGCATGCGCAAGACGCTCAAATCATACCCGGCGTGGGTGATGTACCAGCCGGTTTTCAGCACTGGATCGTCAAATTCAACCAGACCTATGATGACCCGCAATCCGGCCTGATTGAATATGCATATGCCCGGATGGCACAACTGGCCGGGGTTGAGATGCCAGCAGTCCGGTTATTACAGGAACGCTATTTTGCAACACAGCGGTTTGACCGCCAGCACAACCAGCGTCGCCATGTCGTCAGTGCCTGTGGTTTATTGCACGCAGACTTCAGAACGCCTTGCCTGGATTATCAGGATCTGATCAGAGCCTGTTCTGTTCTGACCCGATCTGTCAGACAAGTCGAAAAACTGTACCGGCTGGCCGTCTTCAATGTGCTGTCACACAACCGGGACGATCATGCAAAAAACTTTTCATTTATCCTGGATAAGACGGGTGACTGGATCTTTTCACCCGCATATGACATCACCTACTCATCTGGCCCGAACGGCGAACAGAGCACCCTGTTGATGGGAGAAAGTCAGCAATTTACCCGGAAGGACCTGACTGACCTGGCAAAACTGACTGATATCAGGCCTGATCAGGCACTCACCATCATCGAACAAACTACCCAGGCGCTGAGCCAATGGCCAGCCATCGCTGCTGAACTGGGTATCGTACCAGACACGATACGGACAATCGCACGGCGGCACACCCTGCACCCCTGACAACCTGGCGGAAAAACCGTTACGACGTAACAGATGCTGGCAACAACAGTCGTTCGACTACCTCGCCTTTTTGCAAATGTTGATCAATAATGTCGTCCAGATCACGCTGGTTATCGTAACGATACCAGACACCTTGCGGATAAATCACCAGCACCGGGCCGAGCTTACAACGATTCAGACAACCGGCACTGTTGATACGAATCGCATGAGGATCGGGAAACAAAGTCTTACAGCGCTGTTTGACATAATCCCGTGCGGCCTGAGCATCGCATTGCTGGCATGACTGGCGCGCATTGTCGCGCAGGTTGGTACAAAAAAAGACGTGTTGTTGGTAATAACTCATAAATTTCAGGGCGCCTCTGAAAACGTCACGAGCGAAGCAAAAACGAGACGAACAAGTCTTTGCAAGCACCATCGTTTTCAGAAGTGCCTTCTACACAGAAGGTTACATTATGCAGTGGTGGGGGAAAATTATCGGCGCGTTCTTCGGGCACCTGTTTGGTGGCATCTGGGGCGCCATCTTCGGCGCGATGCTGGGGCATCAGTTTGACCGGGGCTGGCGCCAGATACCGCTGCACCAGTTTCAGCATCCGTTTAACTTTACCAGCCGGGAACAGGTTGAAGCGATCTTTTTTCGCGCAACCTTCCAGATCATGGGCAAACTGGCAAAGGCAGACGGGCAGATCAGCCAGGCTGAAATTCGCCTGGCCGAGCAGGTCATTACACAACTCGGATTGAATGCTACCCAACGTGCAGAAGCAATCCGATTGTTCAACGAAGGCAAAGCAGACCAGTGTGACCTGCAAGCCAGACTACATGAGCTAGGTCAGGTCTGCCGAGGCAGACCAGGGTTGTTACAAACCTTCCTGGAAATACAACTGCATGCCGCCTATGCCGACGGTCAGATGCATACCACAGAAGACCAGCTGTTACTCCAGATCTGCGCCAGTCTGGGAGTGAGCGAGGCGCATTATCGGCGCCTGGAGCGGATGGTACAAGCCGGGCGCGGCTATCAGCAGTCAGGACAACGCTCAGCCCGGTCAAAACCCTCAACAGCAGATGCATATGCGCTACTGGGTATCGCCCCGCAGGCTTCAGCAGCTGAAATCAAACGGGCCTATCGACGCCTGCTCAGCCAGCATCATCCGGATAAACTGGTCTCAAAAGGACTACCGGAAGAAATGATGCAGGTTGCCGCCCGCAAAACACACGAAATCAAACAGGCCTACGAAGTGATCCGGCGCGAACGCAACTTCTAGCGGGTATCCAGGTGAAAATCATCATACTGGGGGCTGGCCAGGTTGGCACCACCGTTGCCCGCAACCTGGCCAGCGAAGCCAACGACATCACCGTCGTTGATCACAACAACAACCTGCTCCGGGAACTACAGGACCGACTCGATATCCGCACCGTTCAGGGCCAGGCATCCCACCCGCACATACTGCAACAAGCCGGGGCAGAAGATGCGGATATGATCATCGCTGTCACCCATAGTGACGAAACAAACATGGTCGCCTGCCAGGCTGCCTGGACCCTGTTCCACACACCAACCAAAATCGCCCGGGTACGCGCACCAGAATACCTGGCCTACCCGAATCTGTTTTGCCACCAGGCATTGCCGGTAGACGTATTGATCAGCCCGGAACAACTGGTCACTGACTATATCCTGCGATTGATACAACACCCGGGCGCATTACAGGTACTGGATTTTGCCCAGGGCAAAGTCCGGCTGGTCGCACTACACGCCTACCATGGCGGACCACTGGTAGGCCATGCGCTGCGCACCCTGAACCAGCACTTGCGCGGTGAAGAAGCCCGGGTGGTTGCCATATATCGTCAGGGCCAGGCGATAGACCCGACTGGCGATACCCATGTTGAAGTAGACGACGAAGTGTTTTTCCTGGCTGCCGCCAACAACATCCGCGCTGTGATGCGGGAACTGCGGCGAGCAGAAAAACCCTTCCGGCGGCTGATGTTCGCCGGCGGCGGTAACATCGGACGGCGCCTGGCCGCCGCACTGGAATCTGACTACCAGGTCAAACTGATAGAACATAACCAGCAACACGCCGAAAAAATCGCTGAACAACTGTCCCGCACCATTGTGCTGCATGGTGATGCCGCCGACGAAGAACTTCTGCTTGAGGAAAACATTGAGCGCACCGACGTCTTCTGTGCAGTCACGGATGACGACGAGGTGAACATCCTGTCAGCGATGCTGGCCAAACGTCTGGGAGCACGCAAAGTGATGGCCCTGATCAACCGGGCCGCCTATGTTGATCTGGTACAGTCGGGGACTATCGACATCGCCATCTCACCGCAACAAGCCACCATCGGCTCCCTGCTGACCCATGTACGCCGGGGCGACGTCGCTGCTGTACATGCACTACGCCGGGGCGCAGCCGAAGCCATAGAAGCGATTGCCCACGGCGACCGGACATCCTCCCGGGTGGTCGGGCGGCGGATAGACGAAATCCGCCTGCCGGAAGAAGCCAGAATCGGCGCGATTGTACGCGGCAACCAGGTGATTATCGCGCACCATGATACCCGGATAGAAGCAGAAGACCACCTGATCCTGTTTGTCACCGACAAACGCAAAATCGCCGCTGTCGAACGACTGTTCCAGGTCGACATCACCTTCCTGTAGCCTGCCATGTCCTCACCGATCCAGCGCATCCTCGGCATCCTGCTGACCTTCTTCAGCCTGACCCTGCTGCCACCGCTGGGACTCGCTCTCTACGACGCAGATGGCACCGCTACCGCATTTGCTACCGCATTCAGCCTGACCCTGAGCGCCGGTCTGATCAGTTGGCTGCCAGTCCTCCGGCCACGCCGCGACATGCAACTGCGCGATGGCTTTATCGTCGTCGCCATGTTCTGGCTGGTACTAACCGCGATCGGCGCTCTGCCATTCATCCTCGCCCACGAACCCCACCTGTCCGTTATCGACGCCCTGTTCGAATCTGTTTCCGGTCTGACTACCACCGGCGCCACTGTCATCACCGGATTGGACGACCTGCCACGTGCCATCCTGTACTACCGGCAACAACTGCAATGGCTTGGCGGCATGGGCATCATCGTCCTGGCCGTCGCCGTCCTGCCACTGCTCGGTATCGGTGGTATGCAACTGTATCGGGCTGAAACTCCAGGGCCAATGAAAGATGCGAAACTCACCCCACGCATCACCGAAACTGCAAAAGCACTGTGGCTGATTTATCTGGGTCTGACCCTGATCTGCGCCATTGCCTATTGGGCTGCCGGGATGAGCCCGTTCGACGCCCTGGGCCACGCCTACTCAACCATTGCCATCGGCGGCTTCTCCACCCATGATGCCAGCCTTGGCTACTTCAACAGCCAGGCCGTGCAGGCAGTCGCCATCGTGTTCATGCTGATTGCCGCAATCAACTTTGCACTACATTTTGTCGCATTGCGTCGGCGCAACCTGCGCATCTACTGGCAGGATGCCGAATGCCGACTGTACATCAGCCTGCTCAGCCTGGTCGTATTTGGTACCATCCTCGGACTGCTCCTGACCAACACCGACGCCGACTGGCAGGACAACGTCAGCCAGGGCCTGTTCCAGGCCGTGTCGATCGCCACCACTGCCGGCTTTACCACTGCCGACTGGTACCAGTGGCCAGCTTTTATCACCATACTGTTACTGTTCAGCAGCTTTATCGGCGGCTGTGCCGGATCCACCGGCGGGGGCATGAAAGTGATCCGCATCCTGCTGCTGTTCAAACAAGGCGCGCGCGAAATCATGCGCCTGATTCACCCGAACGCCCAGCTCCCGCTGCGCATCGGCGACAAAGTGATTTCATCCAGAATCGTCGGTGCCGTCTGGGGCTTTTTTGCACTGTATGTCGCCAGCTTCAGCCTGATCTACCTGAGTCTGGCCGCCACCGGGTTGGACCTGATCACCGCCTTCAGCGCAACTGCCGCCAGCATCAACAACCTCGGCCCTGGACTGGGGCAGGTCGGGGCACATTATGCCGACCTGCCAGACATCAGCAAAGGTATCCTCTGTTTCGCCATGCTACTTGGCCGACTCGAAATCTTCACCCTGTTGGTCCTGCTCTCACCCGCTTTCTGGCGCCGTTAGCATGATGCTACCATCTAACTCCTTCGTCTGGTCATAATCTTTCCCACCAGCTTGAGCAACCAACCGGAGTGAAGACAGTCACGGTCAGTGTGCCAGTTTGCCACTATCTGGCATCACACAACGTATGCACTAAGAATGAGATCTCTCATCAGAACAACCGTCATCTATCCTGACACAAGGGGCCATAGTTCTCGAACAGGAGGGGAGTGTGTCGGGTGTCATCGATATGTCGCATGATGAGTTGTTCAGGTGTCCAGTCGGGCCTGGTCACCTTCGGCCTGTAGCCAGGCGCGGCGGTCTGCGGCCCGCTTGCGGGCCAGTAGCCGATCCATCCGCTGTACGGTGTCGTCGCCGTCGGTCAGCACCAGTTGTACCAGGCGGCGGGTATCCGGGTGCATGGTGGTTTCGCGTAATTGCGGCGGGTTCATCTCGCCCAGGCCCTTGAAACGCTGGATATTGATTTTGCCCGGTTTGTCGGCCTGAATACGCGCCAGTACCGCTGCGCGCTCTTCCTCATCCAGCGCGTAATGCACCTGTTTGCCGACATCAATCCGGTACAGTGGCGGCATCGCCACATAGATATGTCCGGCCAGTACCAGGTCGCGAAAATGACGCAGGAACAGGGCGCATAATAAGGTGGCGATATGGGCACCATCTGAGTCAGCATCTGCCAGGATGCAGATCTTGCCAAAGCGACGTCGCGATAAGTCGTCGCTGCCCGGATCCACACCGATGGCAACCGCGATGTCGTGCACTTCCTGTGAGGCCAGAATGTCGGCAGATTCGACTTCCCAGGTGTTCAGGATTTTGCCGCGCAGCGGCATCACTGCCTGAAAGTCTTTATCCCGTGCCTGTTTGGCGGATCCGCCGGCGGAATCGCCTTCTACCAGAAACAGTTCGCTGCGTTCCCGGTCGTCACTCAGACAATCGGTTAGCTTGCCGGGCAGGGCAGGGCCCTGCACGATTTTTTTGCGCGCGACCTTTTTGCTGTTGCGCAACCGCGTTTGTGCATGCTGGATCGCCAGTGCAGCGATCTGTTCTGCCTGCGTGGTATGTTCGTTCAGCCACAGGCTGAACGCATCTTTGATCAGACCACTGACCCAACCAGCACAGCCACGCGAGGACAGCCGTTCTTTGGTCTGGCCGGAAAATTGTGGCTCCTGCAGCCGCACAGCCAGGACATAGCTCAGGTTGTGCCAGACATCTTCCGGTGCCAGTTTGACGCCGCGTGGATAAAGCTGGCGAAATTCGCAAAATTCGCGGATCGCTTCGGTCAGCCCGGTGCGCAACCCGTTCACATGCGTGCCGCCCTGCGGGGTCGGAATCAGATTCACATAACTTTCAGCATAAACTTCGCCGCCTTGCGGCTGCCAGGCCAGCGCCCAGCGGACGTCGGCCTCCGGTTTCTGGCGGTGTCCGCTGTAGCAGGGTTGCGGCAGGCTGTCCGCCTCTGCCAGTGCCTGTTGCAGATAACCGGGCAGGCCATCGGTATAGCACCATTCCTGACAGGTCGTCTGGTCTTCCGATACCAGGCTGATCCGCAGTCCCGGGCATAACACGGCCTTCGCCTTCAAGCCTTTCGCCATCTGGCGCAGATTGATCGTTGCCGTATCAAAAAAACCGGCATCCGGCCAGAAACGCAGCCGGGTACCGGTATCTTTTTTGCGCACCGCCCGGACAACCTGCAACCCGGTGGTTTTTGCACCGCTTGCAAAAGCCATGTGGTATTCTTTGCCGCCGCGTCTGATCCAGACTTCCAGTCGGGTCGAAAGCGCATTCACCACTGAGACGCCAACGCCGTGTAATCCACCGGAGAACTGGTAATTTTTGTCTGAAAATTTACCCCCGGCATGGAGTTGCGTCAGAACCACTTCGACCCCGGGCAGTCGTTGTTCCGGGTGTTCGTCCACTGGCATACCACGCCCGTCATCTTCTACCTGGATGGAACCGTCCGGATAATGGGTGACCCGAATCGTGTGAGCATGGCCACTGATCGCTTCATCCACACTGTTATCAATCACTTCCTGAGCCAGATGGTTCGGGCTGGTGGTGTCTGTGTACATGCCGGGGCGTTTGCGCACCGGTTGCAGGCCGCTCAGCACTTCGATGGCGGCAGCGGTATACTCAGTAGATGACGGTGTCATATTTCGTGTATTTGTACAAAGGTAGAATGTATCGTGTCGCAGGACAAGGTTGCGTTTGAAGTTGCCCTGGAAGAACTGGAATCACTGGTGGCGCAGATGGAAACCGGCACCCTGAGCCTGGAAGACGCTCTGCAGGCGTTTGAACGCGGTATTCAGCTTACCCGAGCCTGCCAGCAGAAACTACAGGCCGCCGAGCAACAAATCAGAATTCTGACACAGAATCACCCGGATGCCCAACCGGAGGTCTTTGCTGATGATGTCTGATGCCGATTTTCAGGCCTTTCACGCGACTTGTTGTACTCAGGTTGAGGCGGCCTTAAAAGCGCATCTGCCTGATCCAACCCACGCACCACATCGTCTGTATCAGGCGATGCAGTATGCCGTATTGGCGAAGGGAAAGAGAATCCGGCCATTGCTTGTGTATGCGGCTGGTCAGGCAGTAGGCGCGGAACACGCATGGTTGCACCATCCGGCTTGTGCAGTTGAGCTGGTACATGCCTTTTCGCTGGTGCACGATGATTTGCCCGCCATGGACGATGATGATCTGCGCCGGGGTATGCCAACCTGTCACAAACAGTTTGATGAAGCGACAGCGATTTTAGCAGGTGATGCTTTGCTGACCCTGGCATATCAGGTATTGGCAGAAGCGCCATTGCCGGATCCGCAGGCCAATCTGACAATGTTGCGTGATTTGTTTGCTGCCAGTGGTGCACAGGGCCTGGTTGCTGGTCAGGCACTGGATATTGATGCGGTTGGACAACCGATTGATCTGCCCCATCTGGAACATATCCACATTCACAAAACCGGGCTGTTAATCCGAGCCTGTGTACGTTTAGGTGTGTTGTGCGGGAGGGATGTTGCTGCGGAGACTGAGCAGCATCTGGACCGGTATGCGAAGTGTATCGGCCTGGCCTTTCAGGTGCAGGATGATGTGCTGGATGTGGTGGGAGATACCCGCGATACGGGTAAACAGTCGGGGAAAGATGCGGCTGCGAATAAGCCGACTTATCCTGCGTTACTGGGTCTGCAGGGTGCTCGCCATATGGCGCAGCGGTTCGTTGATGAGGCTCTGGCAGAACTGACAGATTTCGATGAAAAGGCAGATCCGTTGCGTCAGGTAGCGCACTATATTGTGCAACGCCAGCACTGATTTGAATCAGTGAGTTACTGCTGCCTGAATATAATGTTGCGGATCTACCGCTTTACCATTTTTGCGGACTTCAAAATGGACATGTGGCCCAGTGGAACGGCCTGTATTGCCTAACAGCGCAATGACCTGGTCTTTTTGCACGATATCGCCTTGTCGCACTAGATTCTTTTTGTTGTGGGCGTACAAGGTACTGTAACCATCAGCATGGTTGATTTCGACGACATTGCCAAATCCGCTCACCATTCTGGCGCGTTTTACCACGCCTGCCGCGACAGCATGAATGGGTGTGCCGCTCTGAGCAGCAAAATCTATGCCTTTGTGATGGCTTCTGCGGCCGTTGATAGGATCAATGCGTGAGCCGAAGCGTGATGAAACCCATCCTTGTTGTATCGGACGCCCGGAAGGAAAAGCTGCTTGCAGCAAGTCGCGATTTTGCCAGTAGGATTCCAGTGCTTCCAGCTTATGTTCACGATCAATCAGCAGGGCGCTGACTTGATCCAGATCGCCGCTGATATCCCCGGTATTTTGTGTTTCTCCCATGCCGGCTGGGTTACCACCCATCGCCGGTGGGGCGGAAAAATCAAATTCTGCCTGATTTAATCCGCCGATACGAACCATACGTTCGCCCAGCGCATCCACCCGCATCATGCGCGCCTGTAGCGCAGCAACCCGCAGACCAAGGGCATTCAGGTGGCTATCCTGATCCGTTCGCACTTGTGCGACTGTGTCCTGTGCCTGCTGTAGCATGGTACGCAGCTCCACCAGCGCACGATCTGCACTTTGCTGCTGAGCATTATTTGTGCCGAGCATGTAACCGAATGTCACAAGGGCAGCAGCACATAAACCGAGGCCGGAGGTCAGCCAGAACAGGATATGCGGCAGACGCAGATGGATACTCTGATGTCTTTGCGATAAAAAAATCACCTGCATCTCAACTATCCTTTTCCGGCCGAGGCAAAATCAACGTTTTGAGTATTGCGGACGCTTACGTGCTTTATGCAGACCAATCTTTTTGCGTTCCACCATCCGTGAGTCGCGGGTCAGAAAACCAGCTTCACGCAGTGGCGCACGCAGTTCTTCGTTATATTTCAGCAGTGCGCGGGCTAAACCATGACGAATTGCACCAGCCTGACCACTACCACCACCGCCGGTGACGTTGACCACGACATCTATTTTGTCCTGAGTTTCAGTCAGCATCAGTGGCTGACGCACGACCATGCGTGCTGTTTCGCGTCCGAAAAAGCGATCCAGAGGACGCCGGTTGACGGTGATGCTGCCATTGCCGGGGCGCACAAATACCCGGGCGACGGAGGTTTTACGGCGGCCTGTTGCAGCCAGTATCGTATTACTCATAATATTCTCTGTTTACAGCGCCAGTGGCTGTGGCTGTTGGGCTTGGTGAGTGTGCTCAGCACCTGCAAAGACACGCAATTTCTTAAACATCGCTCGGCCCAGTGGGTTTTTCGGCAACATGCCTTTTACAGCGGCCTGGAGCACACGCTCTGGCGCCTTCTGTAATTGTTTTTCCAGGCTGATAGATTTCAGATGACCCACATAACCTGTGTGGTGGTGATACATTTTGTCTTTCAGCTTGTTGCCGGTAACGGCAATCTGAGCGGCGTTCACCACGACAATGTAATCCCCTGCGTCCATATTCGGGGTGAACATCGGCTTATGTTTGCCTCGAAGACGGCGGGCGATTTCTGAAGCCAGACGCCCCAGTGTTTTGCCTTCAGCATCCACCAGGTACCAGTCATGGATAATGTCTTTCTGTTTTGCGCTATAGGTAGCAGTCATCAGAGTTTTCTCATCAGCAGCAGTTCGAATCAAATTTAAATCGTGTGCGAGGCATGAAACCTTGCACACGACCAAAGGGGTGAGAGCTACGCTTTTCCCCCTTTTGGAAACCCTCATTGTTTTGTCCCCCGCAACAAGTTGCGGGGGCTCTCAGTTTAAATACTTGATAAATCTATATATTTCATGGCGCAACGACAGTTCGCTGCGGCTTCACAAAAGAGGCTGAATTTTACGGAGACCAGGTCACAGCGTCAATCAGTAATTCGTCCGGATATTTCAGATATCCAGGTTTTCAACCGTCAGCGCATGCCGTTCAATAAATTCGCGACGCGGCTCAACCACATCTCCCATTAGGGTAGTGAAGATCTGGTCTGATTGCATCGCATCTTCGATATTCACCTGCAATAAACGCCGGTTCAGTGGATCCATAGTAGTTTCCCACAACTGTTCCGGATTCATTTCACCGAGGCCTTTGTAACGCTGGATATGGTGTCCCTTCTGCGCTTCAGCCATCAACCAGTGAAAGGCCTCTGCAAAACTACCGACCGGTTGTTGTTTCTCGCCTCGCTGCACATAGGCAGTATCACTGAACAAGTCGTTTGTTTCTGCACCCAGATTAACAATCTGCTGGTACTCTGTGGTATGAAAAAAACGTAATGGGATCAAGGTGCTGCTGGGAATACCATGCGTCCAGCAAGTCAGTTGTATCGCATCACTGTCTTCCCGCTGCACTTGATAACGATTGGCAACCGTCCCTTCTGATTCTTGCAGTTGTTGTTCCAGTCTGGTCAGCCAGGTATCCAATTCTGGTGGTGACTGTAACAATTCAGAGGTTACCGGGGGTAGTGCAGGCAGGTTCTGCATAAAGGCTGGATGATACCGTCGCCCCAGTCGTTGTTGTATGGTTTGCACGGCAACAAATTGTTGTGCCAGTTCTTCAAACGCGACTTCAGATAAGGCAGGTGCTTCGGCATTCACATGCAGGTGTGCTTGTTCCAGGGCATGATTGAGCAGATAGTCATTCAGTGCCTGGTCATCTTTCAGGTAGGTTTCCTGTTTACCTTTTTTGATTTTGTATAACGGCGGTTGCGCAATATAGATATGCCCCTGTTCTATCAGGGCTGGCATCTGCCGGTAAAAAAAGGTCAGCAACAAAGTGCGAATATGCGCACCGTCCACATCGGCGTCGGTCATGATGATGATGCGGTGATAACGCAATTTGTCGAGGGTAAATTCATCGCGGCCGATGCCACAGCCCAGCGCTGTGATCAGCGTGCCGACTTCGGCCGAAGACAGCATTTTGTCAAAGCGCGCTTTTTCGATATTCAGAATCTTACCCTTCAACGGCAGAATCGCTTGTGAGCGGCGGTCTCTACCTTGTTTGGCAGAACCTCCGGCTGAATCACCTTCCACCAAGTACAGTTCTGACAGGGCAGGGTCTTTTTCCTGACAGTCAGCAAGTTTGCCAGGCAATCCGGCGACATCCAGTACACTTTTGCGCCGCGTCATTTCACGCGCTTTGCGCGCAGCTTCACGAGCGCGCGCGGATTCGATAATTTTCGCGGCAATCAATTTGCCTTCTGCCGGATTTTCCAGCAGGTAGTCCTGTAGCTTTTCGCTAAGCGCGGATTCAACCAGCGGTTTGATTTCTGATGAAACCAGCTTGTCTTTCGTCTGGGAGGAAAACTTCGGATCTGGCACCTTCACCGAAACGACTGCTGTTAAACCTTCACGGGCGTCGTCACCACTGGTGGTGATTTTTTGTTTTTTGTTGCCGTGTTCTTTGTCGATGTAGGTGTTCAGTGTACGGGTCAGCCCGGCACGAAACCCAGCCAAGTGGGTGCCTCCATCTTTTTGCGGAATGTTGTTGGTAAAACAATATACATTTTCCTGGTAGCTGTCGTTCCATTGCAAAGCAATTTCTATACCAACCTGTTCCTGCTCTGTTGTTTGGGTGAAATAAAAAATTTTGCGATGCAGTACCGTCTTGTTCTGATTCAGATGTCCGACAAATGCCTGAATGCCACCAGCATAGGAAAAGGTGGCAGTTTCATCCGTGCGTTCATCGGTTAATACAATCTGCACACCGGAATTTAAAAAGGCCAGCTCACGTAATCGTTTTGCCAGAATTGTATATTTGAATTCAATATCAGAAAAGATCTCGGTACTTGGCTTGAAGGTGATTATGGTGCCAGTTTTGTCTGAGGGTGCGACTTGCGCTAAGGGTGCCGACGGTTCACCCAGTTGATAAGTTTGTTCATGCCGGTACCCCTCACGTTCTACCACCAGATGCAATTCTTCTGATAGGGCATTGACGACAGACACCCCGACACCATGCAGTCCGCCGGAGACTTTGTATGAATTATCATCAAATTTACCACCGGCATGCAGCACGGTCATAATCACTTCTGCCGCAGATTTACCTTCTTCGTGCATACCGACCGGTATGCCGCGTCCGTCATCTGATACGCTCACTGCACCATTCTGGTGTATCGTCACCTGAATAATCTGACAATGGCCGGCCAGTGCTTCGTCAATCGCATTATCCACGACCTCAAACACCATATGGTGTAATCCGGTGCCGTCATCTGTATCACCGATATACATGCCAGGACGCTTGCGTACCGCATCTAATCCCTTCAGAACTTTGATTGAGGTTGTATCGTAACTCACAGATTTATGCCTTCTGGGTCGTCAATTGGCCTTGTTCCATGTGGAACACATCTGTTACATCAGGGTAACAGGACGAAATATCGGATGTATCTAATGCAGTAATAAAAGATTGTGGAAACAAGTCGGGAACCGCTTTTAGCAAGTATGCCTTATTTTGTTGATCCAATTCTGCTGCCAGGTCATCAAATAATAAGAGACTGTCTTTGCGCTGTTGTATCTGGAAGAGTCTGGCCTGAGCGAAATAGAGTGCGGCAGCAGCCATTTTTAACTGTCCGCGCGACAGGCGTTTTGCACCTTTCACTTGCTGGCTACGGATCGCGATATCCGCTCGATGCGGCCCGACACTGGTATATTTCATTTTGCGATCTGTGTCTCGCGCCTTCGCCAGCGCGTCGCGTAAGCTGAGGTCTGGCGCCCAACCACGCTGATAATGCAGTGTTAATTCGGTGTCTGATTGCCACTCTTGCTGATAGCCCTGCACCAGAGGCGACAATTGATCAAGATAATGCGCCCGCCATTGATCTAAACGTTCTGCCTGTGTGTGTAAGATAACTTCCCACTCAATCAGATCAGCAGAAGCTTGTTTTAATGCCGCATTGCGTTGTTCCAATGCCCGATGGTAGTGCTGGAGGCAGGCCAGATAGTGTGGTTCCATGTAGAACAATCCGGCATCCAGAAAATGGCGGCGTAATTCCGGCCCACCAGTGATCAGGGTTTGCACATCCGAATCCAGACATAATACGGGTAACAGGTTGAGGATGTCGGAACGTCGGCTGAGTGGTTTGCTGTCAAGCCGCGCCTGCATATCATTTCTGGCGCGCTCTATGCCTAGCGTATGCATGGTACCGAGGTGTGACTTGAATTGCGCAACAACCCGATAGGTTTCGGCTCCGGCACGAATCAGTGGGGTCGGGTCGCGATAACGAAAACTACGCCCATGCGTCACAATGTAGAGTGCTTCTAGTACGCTGGTTTTACCTGAACCATTGGCACCTGTAATCAGGTTCAGTCCAGGCTGTGGTCGCATCGTCGCAGATGCGATGGATCTGATATCCGTGATCTGTAGCTGTAGAAACATGGCAGCCTGACACTAGGAGGTATTCTCAATCAGCTTCATGGTTTGATTCCGGCCCTTTTCTGCGCTGACTGTGTTGCAACTCGTCCCAATAGAACCACTATTACTCCTCATTGCGCCTTGTCAGCACAAAAAATGGCTCGAAATCATTTCCACTCAGTTAATTGAGAACAACCCCTAGCCATTCATGCTGGTATCAGAGACGCATGGGCATCACGATGTAACGGTAAGTTTCTGTATCTGCCGGACGAATCAGGACACTGGAGTCTGGCCCGGTAATTAACATCTCAATGTATTGTGTTTCTATGACATTCAATACGTCCTGCACGTAGGCAGCATTGAATCCCATATCCAGCAATTTGCCGTCGTATTCTACGTCCAATCGTTCTTCAGCTTCGTCATTTTCGGTATTGTTGACCTGCAAGCCCAGTTGGTCTTTTTTCAGGTGAAAATGTGTGCTGCAAAATTTTTCGGTTGCTGATAATACGGCTGTGCGTGCCAGCACCTGTCTGAGTTGTTCCCGATCTGCTCTGAGCAGATCAGCGTCCTGTTCAGATGGCAGAATTGACTCATAGTCCGGAAACTGACCTTCTATCAGCTTGGTGGTAAACACGGTGCCGCCAAGGTCGATCCGCAGATAGTGATGACTGAATGCGATTTGCGCCGAGGCATCTTCATCTCTGCTGAGCAACCGGCTGAGCTCAGCAATGGCCTTGCGCGGGATGATCAGTTGCGTATCATCCTGAATGTTATGTTCCAACGCTGTTTCCGCCATCGCCAGCCGGTGCCCATCAGTTGCTACCGTCCGAATCTGATCGGGTTGGAATGCGAGCAATAAACCATTCAGATAGTAACGAACATCCTGTTGTGCCATCGCAAAAGCGGTTTTGTCTAACAGGTGCCTGAGATTTGCTTGTTCCACGTGAAACTGTTCAGTCGCTGCGTCTGTCGTGATGGTCGGATAATCTCCCGCAGGCAGTGTACTCAGTACATAACGCCCATGTCCGGCACGTAACGTCACCTTGTTGTCCTTGAAAGCCAGGCTGATTTCTGCGTCAGATGATAGCGCTTTACAGATGTCTGTCAGCTTACGGGCAGGTATTGCATACGCCAGCGTTTGTTCGTGTTCTGCCGCAACTTCTGTGACCAGTTCAATTTCCAGATCAGTTGCTGTTACTGTCAGTTTACCTGGGGTGAGCTGGAATAACAGATTGCTCAGAATCGGCAGGGTTTGTTGTTTCGCGACTATCGCGCTGGCACGCAATAAAGGCTGTAATAAGGTGTCGCGTGGTAAAGTAATATGCATATCAGTTCCGGTTATTTTTGTTCGATGCCGTTATGGCGCAACAAAGCATCTATTTGTGGTGCCCGACCACGAAAATCACGAAACAGTTCTGCGACGTCTTTACTGCCACCTGCTTGCAGGATATGTTGCAGAAAGGCTTGCCCGGTGGTTACATCAAAGATGCCGTTTTGTTCAAACAGATCAAATGCATCAGCGGACAGGACTTGTGCCCACAGGTAGCTGTAATAACCAGCCGCATAGCCGCCAGCAAAAATGTGACTGAAGCCGTGCGCAAAACGCTGCCAGGCTGGTGGTTGGATGACGGCAACCTGATCGCGTACTGCCTGCAATGTTTCGGCGATACGTCCGCCTTGTGCCGGATCGTAGCTGCGATGCAATTCCAGATCAAACAAAGCAAACTCAATCTGACGCAACATCGCCAGTGCTGACTGGAAGTTTTTCGCCGCAGACATGCGCGCAAACAAAGCGTCTGGCAGGGGTTCGTCAGTCAGATGATGACGAGCGAATAAATCCAGCGCCTCTCGTTGCCAGCAGAAGTTTTCCATGAATTGCGAAGGCAGCTCTACAGCATCCCAGGCAACGCCGTTGATGCCGGCAATGTCCGGATAATCTATGCGGGTCAGCAGGTGATGTAACCCGTGACCAAACTCATGGAATAAGGTCTCAACTTCAATGTGTGTTAATAAAGTTGGCTGTCCTGCGACTGGTGGGGTGAAGTTGCATACCAGATAAGCCACCGGATCCTGATGATGTTCGTGTGTGACAAAACGTGACTGGCAGCCATCCATCCAAGCGCCACCGCGTTTGTTGGGTCGTGCGTACAGATCCAGATAGAAGTGGCCACACAGGTTCTGGTCTGCGTCCTGTATAGCGTAGAAGCGTACTTCCGGGTGCCAGATATCTACGCCATCTACCGGCGTAATTTGTATCCCATACAGTCGTTGTGCAACTTCAAATAACCCGGTAATGACCTGTTCCACCGGGAAATATGGCTTCAGCGCTTCTTCGCTGAGCTGATAACGCTGTTCCCGCAATTTTTCTGTGTAGTATGCCTGATCCCAGGGAGAAAAATCGGTGATACCGTCGGTATCTGCAGCAAACTGACGTAACTCGGCCAGATCTCGTTCTGCCTGTGGTCGGCAGCGCATCGCCAGTTCGTGCAGAAAATCTGTCACTGCATCAGCAGATTCTGCCATTTTGGTCGTCAGCGAATAATCTGCATATTGAGCAAAACCGAGCAGATTCGCTTGTTCGTGCCGCAATGCCAGAATCTGTTCCATCACTGGCGTATTGTCATATGCCGGATCATGTGGCCCCTGATCAGATGCCCGGGTTTGATATGCGGTATACAGTTCCTGCCGTAAGGCCCGATCCTGCGCATAAGCCAGCACAGGCTGATATAACGGATAATCCAGTGTCAGACCCCAACCATCCTGACCACGCTGTTGCGCGGTTTGTGCCGTCAGTGCGATGGCTGAATCAGGCAGTCCGGTAAGTGCAGCAACCTGGTCAATCGGTTTGTACCAGGCGTTAGTCGCATCCAGAACATGATCAGCAAACTGACTGGTCAGCTCAGACAAACGCTGTGCAATCTGTTTGTAGCGCTGGCGCGGCTCAGGCGGTAGGCTGACCCCGGACAGACGAAAATCACGCAGTTTGTCTGCCAGTACCTTGCGCTGGCTGGCGTTCAGTGCATCTGCCTGCTCGGCGAGTTGTTGTACTGCCTGATGTAACCCGGCATGCTGGCCCAGCTCTGTCGCATAGTCAGACAGTGCCGGCAAACAGGCGTGATACGCGGTGCGTAATGCCGGGTTGTTACAAACCGCGTTCAAATGCGAAACCGGAGACCAGGCACGTTCCAGTTCATCATCCCATATTGCCAGCGGCTCTATCAGGTTGTGCCAGGTTGGTGTCTTCAGGCCGGCAATCAGTTCGTTGGTGCGCTGTAAGTTTCTGGTCAGCAACTGATTGATGTTATCTTCAACATGTTCCGGCTGGAGTTGGCTGTATTGCGGCAGATTGTTCACAAATGGCTGTCGAGAAATGCGGCTAGTTGGGATTTGCTCAGGGCACCGACCTTGGTAGCGACCATGTCGCCATCTTTAAATAGCATCAGGGTTGGTATGCCGCGTACACCAAAGTGGGCAGGGGTGTCGGGGTTGTCATCAATGTTGATTTTGCCGATTTTCAGTTTGCCTGCATATTCATCCGCCAGGGCATCCAGAATCGGTGCAATCATTTTGCAAGGACCACACCATTCTGCCCAGTAATCGACCAATACTGGCAGCTCAGATTCCAGAACTTCGTTTTGAAAGGTTGCGTCTGTAACCTGCACAATTGCATCGCTCACAATAAAATCTCTCTATGAATATAAATCGGAAGTGCTGCGACGTCAGCCAACAGCATGTTTGCGTTGAGCATTATACGCGAGGTGATTCCTGAGATAGTTCGGGATAGATTGAATACCCATCAAATACGGGGCCATCGACACACACTCGCTGCATCGTTATGCCTGCATGGCTATGCACGGGTACAGCGCATCCGGCACAGCCGCCGGTGGCGCACGCCATATACTCTTCCAGTGAGACTTGTACCGGCAGTTGATAATCTGCTGCCAGCTTTACCACTGCCTGCAACATCGGCTCAGGCCCACAGGCATACAAGCCGACTTCCTGCTGCTGTTCCGGCGTTAATGTATCCAGCCAGCATTGAACTAGCTGGGTGACATAGCCTTGAAAACAACCAGGATAAGCCTGCAAGCTGGCAAGTCGCGAGGCGATACCCCAGTCTTCCAGCAGCGGCATCGCACCGATCACTTCCGGCGGCAGGCCAGGTATCATGATTTGTGATGGGCGGGCCTGAAACGGAAAAGGCACTTCTGACCCCAATATCACAAGGGGTTGTTGCGGGCTGCGGCGCAATGATTCGGCCAGAAAGATCATCGGTGGCATACCAACACCGCCACCAATCAATACTGGTCGCGGTTGATCGACCTGGAAAGGCTTACCTACAGGGCCCAGCATATCCAGTGTTTCGCCGACCTGGCGTTCGGCGAGCAGGCGCGTACCTTCTCCGACTGCTTTGTACAGAAATTCCATCCAGCCGGCCCGGGCTGATGCCCGCATGATGGAAAGCGGACGCCGCAGAGGCAATCTGGGTGCAACCTGCAAATGCACAAATTGCCCGGGCTGCGCCAGGGCTGCGTGTTGCGGGGCATGCACTCGCAACACATACTGTGCACCATCGAACGCATCATGGGCCAGAATATGTGCCTGTTCGACAACGAGTGTGTCGCGTTGAGTCGGATGATGAGACATCATGCTTTGGGTTTCAGAGACATAAGAGCGATCACAACCAGATTTCGCCACGCTTCATGATTAAGCACCTCAAACTGAGCTGACATCAACTCAGGCTCTATGCCGGATTCATTGTGGTCATAAACCTGATTTAATCTGGCTGTAATTTCATCGGTGCTATGCGTACACAGCGCTTCTGAATAAAGTGTGCTGCGAGGAACTGAACGTGCCTCTGCTAACTTTTCTGCGACTTCAAACAAAGGATCAGGTATAGAGATAGCAACTTCCATACATACAAAGTGTAACTAAAGTGTGAATCGGCAGGTGCGTCTGTCAGTTCAATATGGCTGTATTGCAGCCAATGTTGGGTGTCGTTACAGGTTAAAAATGAGTACGGTTTTATCAAATTCATGCAGAGGTCAGCAGGTTTTCCAGAATGCGCTCATAGATCGCCGATAGCTGGGCCAGGTCGGTGATACTCACGCACTCATTAACCTGGTGAATCGTTGCGTTGCGGGGGCCAAGTTCCAGCACTTGTGCCCCGGTGGGTGCAATAAAGCGACCATCTGAGGTGCCGCCGGCAGTGGATAAAACAGGTGTACGCCCGGTTTCAGTCAGGATGGCTGCCTGAGTGGCTTGTAGCAAAGCACCGGACTCAGTCAGAAACGGTTCGCCGGACAAGGTCCAGGCCAGTTCATATTGCAGACTATGCCGTTGCAGCAGGTCTGTGACTCGTTGTCTGATCTGATGTGGGGTAATCGCTGTAGAATAACGCAGGTTAAATTGCACTGTCAGTTCTCCCGGGATCACATTAGATGCTCCGGTGCCCGCCTGAACAGAGGTGATCTGGCAACTGGTGGGTGGGAAGTGTGCTGTGCCCTGATCCCATTCGGTCGCTGCCAGTTCAGCCAGGGCTGGTGCTGCCTGGTGGATCGGATTTTGTGCCAGTTGTGGGTAGGCCACATGGCCTTGCACACCTTGTATCTGTAACTTGCCACTGAGTGAACCACGTCGCCCGGGTTTGACCACGTCGCCCAGTTGTTCGCTGGAAGAAGGTTCGCCCACAAGGCACCAGTCAATCTGTTCGTTACGTGTTTGCAGTATTCTGATGACTTCGGCGGTACCCTGTATTGCCGGACCTTCTTCGTCACTGGTCAGCAGATAGGCGATGGAACCATGATGATCCGGATGTTTGTGCACAAACCGTTCGGTTGCCGTGATCATCGCGGCCAGTGAGCCTTTCATATCGGCTGCACCGCGCCCATATAACATGCCATCCCGCACGGTGGGTTGGAACGGCGGTGTCTGCCAGCCAGTGCCGGGTGGCACCACGTCTGTGTGTCCGGCAAAGCAGAACACAGGCGCTGCCTGTCCACGTCGTGCCCACAGGTTCTGCACGCTGCCACAGGGCAGGGGTTCGGTCTGAAAACCGCAAGCTGTCAGCCGTTGTTGTATCAGGGTCTGGCATCCGGCGTCTTCTGGCGTCACTGATTCGCGTGCCATCAGGTCACAGGCCAGTTGTAGTGTGTCTGTTTCAGTCACAAGCAAATAGCCGGGCATATTGTATCGGGTCAAATCCTACCAGTAGTTCATTCTGATGCTGTAGTACTGGTCGTTTGATGATGCTCGGGGTTTCTGCCATCAACCGGATGGCGCTATCTTCGTTAATCGTTTCTTTCACCTCAGCCGGTACTTTGCGCCACATCATGCCTCGCCGGTTCAGCAACACTTCCCACCCCACCTGTCCAACCCAGTCACGTAACATCGTTTCGTCGATGCCTGCTGTTTTGTAGCTGTGGAACTGGTACGCAATCTCCTGTTCTGTCAGCCAGGCACGTGCCTTTTTCATCGTGTCGCAGTTTGGTATGCCATGCAGAGTTGTCATTCATACTTCCCGTAATAAGGCGTTGATGCCGACTTTGGCACGGGTTTTCGCATCGACCTGTTTCACTATCACGGCGCAATACAGGCTGTATTTCCCATTTTCTGCAGGCAAATTGCCTGATACGACGACTGAGCCCGCCGGTACCCGGCCATACGTGACTTCATCTCTGGCACGATCATAGATGCGGGTGGACTGGCCGATATATACGCCCATGGAGATGACAGCACCTTCTTCCACGATCACGCCTTCCACGATTTCGGAACGAGCGCCGATAAAGCAGTTATCTTCGATAATGGTGGGTGCAGCCTGTAACGGTTCCAGTACGCCGCCGATCCCCACGCCGCCGGACAGGTGGACATTTTTGCCGATCTGTGCGCAGGAGCCGACGGTGGCCCAGGTATCCACCATGGTGCCAGTATCCACATACGCGCCGATATTCACATAAGATGGCATCAGTACGGTGCCGGGCGCAATATAGGCACCATGGCGTGCGGCGGCGGGGGGTACGACGCGCACACCGGCCTGAGCGAACTGCTCTGGCTGATAGTGTGCATATTTGCTCGCAACCTTATCGAAATAACGGGTTTCTGCGCCATCAATCGGGGCATTGTCCTGAATACAAAACGAGAGCAGGACGGCCTTTTTGACCCATTCGTTGACTTGCCAGCATCCGTCACGTTTTTCCGCGACCCGGATGATGCCTTCATCCAGTTGTTGTAACGCAGTCGTGACAGCGGCTCTTACATTCGGATCAACTTGTTTCGGATTGAGTTCGGCGCGCCGTTCAAAGGCGTCAAGAATCACTTTTTGTATATCAGACATGGTTTATTTCCTGGTATCTCATAAATCAATAAAAATTAAGCTACAGTGCTTGGGTTGTATCTTGTCTGCCTAAAATTCGTATAATTTCTACGTTAGTATTTACAATGCGGTAATAGATTGAATGCACACCAAAAACACTTCTTCGATAACCATGGCGGATGTGGTCAACAGCAACATATAAGTAAGGATTTTCAGTAATTTTATCGAAACAGTTGAATAGGCTCATATAATACTGATCCGCCTGTTTTTCTCCGTATTGAAATACACCATATTGGTAGATATTGCGCAAATCCATTTTCGCTTGATAGCTTAATTCATAAGCGGCCATATTGTTTCAGCTCTGCCTTGAACTCAGCCAGTATCTCTTCGGGAGACTGGCGAATGAAGCCACTGTTTTCACCTTCGATAAGTTTTGCACGAATTGTCCGGATTTCAGTCGATCCTTCCCAGCACCGGGTTGGATGGTTGTTCACAGGAGCTTCTGTTGTTATCTTTTGTTTGGTGCCAGGTGGCGTAGTAATCTGTGTTTTCACCCAGTCACGCGACGGTTCAGTCAGTGTTTTTTGCATGACAGTCATATGTTATGCCTCTGAAAAAGTTGCTGCTCAATGTTGTGCTATCGGGCCAAACAATTTTTGGTAATTCGTGCCAGTGATCTGTATCACATCGTCCAGTGGCATCTGACGGACATCTGCCAGGGTTTCGGCGACTTTGATCACATAACGCGGCTCATTGGGTTTGCCACGCCAGGGTACGGGTGCCAGATAAGGTGAATCGGTTTCGATCAATAATCGGTCCAGTGGCACCTTTGCAGCCACATCACGCAATCGTTGCGCATTTTTGAAGGTGACGACGCCAGAAAATGAGATATAAAAACCCAGTTCTATCGCCTGGCATGCGATTTCCCAGCTTTCACTGAAACAGTGCAGCACACCACCCACTTCTGCTGCGTTTTCTTCTCGCAACAATCGGATGGTATCGGCCGGTGCCTGGCGGGTATGCACAATCAGCGGTTTTCGTGCTACCCGCGCTGCCCGAATGTGGCAACGGAATCGTTCCTGTTGCTGTGCTTTATGCTCTTTCGTATGGAAATAATCCAGCCCGGTTTCACCGATGGCCACATTTTTCGGATCTTGTGCCAGTTCTGTCAGCAAGGTCTCGGTTGGCTCCTGCCCATCCTGTTCGCAGGGGTGTACGCCGACCGAGAGTGAAATTTGCGGATAATCAGCGACCAGTTCCCGCATCGCGGGGTAAGCTTCCAGGTTGATGCAGACGCATAACATATGCTCAACACCGGATGCCAGGGTTTGTGCGACAAAGGCAGAGAAGTTATCCTCATACGGGGTCAGATCAATACGATCCAGATGACAATGTGAGTCTATCAGCATGCTGGCGAGAAGTGTTTTACAGGGTGTGGGTGGGCTGATCTGAATGGAGCTGGTCTGCCAGGCACTGCTCAATCTGTTGTTTGATCCGGGCAGCAGTCTGACCGGTGAATTGTACGCCAATACCGGCAATCTGATCAGAGGCTGTGGGTGGTGTAATCCAGATGACTTGTGCGGATGTACTTAACCATGTGGCTGTATCCGGCAATCGCAGCTGTAATGAAATTATTGTACCTAACCGGTAGTCCCCGGTGCCGGGAATAAAAATGCCGCCATCCGACACAAAGGCCAGATAGGCGGCATACAGCGCATCCCGGGTGCTGATCTGAACCGACAGCATGATGTTCCGGCAGGTGATCAGCCAGTGCGGAAGCGGCGGGCCAGCCAGTAGTCAGCGCTGACATAACGTCCGCCGCCGATGAAAAATAATGCGAGCACCATGATGCCGTAGGTCACGGCAAATTCAATGCCGTTATTTAATACCACGAAGTTGCCGGTTTCGGTCAGCCAGGCATAGTTGCCATGCTCTTGCAAAATGGCAGTCGCACGTTCCAAACGTTCTGCAGAAGCTGATGTTTCCGCTATGGCAGCCCAGCCGTGTTGCCAGTGTACTGTGACCGCAGCAACTACCATGGTAATGAACAGTGGTATTGAAATCCAGCGGGTCGCCAGACCGAGCAATAGCAGAATGGCACCACCGGCTTCTGCCAATGTAGCTGCCCAGGCCATCAGTGCCGGAAATGGCAGCCCTAGTCCCCAATCCGGGTTGCCGAACCAGGCAATTGTGCTGTCCATACTGGCCAGTTTGTTTGTTCCGGCCATCCAGAATACCGGTACCAGATACAAACGGATGGCTAGTGGTGCAATAAAGTCCAGGTTGCGGGTTACATCCAGCATGTTCTGGAGTCGGTTCAGTAGTTCAAGCATGTTTTCTTCTTAATGATAGGTGTTAGTTGGATAATCGTGCGCCCAGCAGAATGTTACGTTCGTGTAAGTCAGTCAGTAACGCGGCACCTGCCTGTCGTATTGGCTCTGGATCCTGTGGTTGTAACAGCGCAGCCATATTTTCCAGCAAGACCTGACCTGTGAGTTGTGGTTCAGCCTTCAGTGTGGTTAACAGGTGTTGGGTAACGGCGTTAATCTCCAGGAAATGAACCTGATCCAGGCGGTCCCGATACACCACCAGATGGGTCGGCTGTGCCGGAGGCTCGTCTGGCAGATAATCCAGGCTGATGCGATGCACCGGGTAACAATAGGTTAAGTTCCAGGCAGTTGGTGCGACGACCGGACAACCTGCGAGCAGGTCGCTGTTCGGGTCGTAGTGTGATGTGACCTGTTCGTCACTGATCGCTACGGCCAGTTCTGCATATTCGTAATGCGCCAGTTCCAGCATAAAAGGTCTGTCGTCTGCTTGTGCGTCCCGTTCATGTTCCAGATAGGCCAGAAACTCCAGGCCAATGCGCGTGAACAAGCCAGTACGGCAGGTGTGCTGCTGAAAAAAATCCCGCACCAGCTGGTGCCAGTGCGGGTCAGGTGTAATGTGGCGCAAGACCGGAAAGTTGGTTGCCAGGTGGCTTTCCATGCCGTTGTATAACAGTTCGGCATAGACCCGCATCCGTCGTTCTGGCACATCAGCCGGGCAGGGTGTCTGTGATGGATCACGCACCCGTGCGGTAAATGCCAGTTGATGTTGCTGAAAAGTAGGCAGATCAGGCGGCACGGGCATTGCCTGTGGTGGCATGGTGTCGTTGCAGCCGACAAATCTGCCGGACTTCGTCCATCAGAGTTTCTAACGGTGGGATGTTAAAGTCTCGTTCCAGTAAGGTCGGAAAGACGCCGTACTCGGTATAAGCATCTTCGAGTAAATCCCAGACATCGGGCAGTATATCCTCACCATGTGTGTCAATTCGCAGCCCGTCTGTCTGCTGGTTATGCCCGGCAATATGGGCATATAACAGACGGTCGGCAGGTATCTGATGTAAATAATCCAGTGCATCAAACCTGTGGTTAGATGCATTTACGAAAATGTTGTTAATATCCAGATGGTAGCCGCAGTCAGCCTCGGTTAAGACCGCATTCAGGAACTCGATCTCACTTAGTTCTCCTGGCAACTGTGCATAAGTTGAGACATTTTCCATGCCAATCTGCCGACCGAGATAATCTTGTACCTGCCGGATACGATCAGCCACGTAATGCACGGCATCTTCGGTAAACGGAATCGGCATCAGATCGTAGAGTTGGCCGCTGTCACCACAATAAGAAAGGTGCTCGGTGTACACCAGCACCTTTCGCTCTTGCAGGAATCGCTTGATATCGCGTAGTAAATCCCAATCGAGTGGTGCCGGACCACCAATGTTCAGAGACAGACCGTGACATACCAAAGGGTAGCGTTCAGTCACTGCATCCAGTGATTTACCTCTGGCACCCCCTACGTGGATCCAGTTTTCTGGTGCAACTTCAACAAATCTGATCTGTGACGGCTGTTGTGACAGCAGTGGTGCAATCAGCTCTTGCTTTAGTCCCAGCCCAGCCCCCTGTACCTGGTAAGACATGCGGATTCCTGTCAGTTATCAGCAATGAATCGCCTCGCCCCTGCCAGTGACAAGAGCGAGGCATCTGAATCAGCTAGCGCCGCACTTACCAGCGCCACATTTGCCTTCGCCACCCTTCGCATTGCCGCCACAGCTGCCAGCACCGTATTTGCCTTCGCTACCTTTCATGTCACCGCCGCACTTACCAGCACCGCATTTGCCTTCACTACCTTTCATATCACCACCGCAGTTACCGGCCCCACATTTGCCTTCCCCGTGCTTTTCAGTTTCGCCCATGGAAGAGAAGACAGACACCATGTAACCATTTTGTAATTCAGTCATGCTGAACGGATTACTGCCGGCAGATGCGGTTTGGGTCAACATCAGAGAGCCTGCAACAGCGGCGCCGACAGCGATTGCAACGGGTTTTACAGATGGGTTCATAATAGTCTCCTGATCAATGTTTAAGGATGATAATGTTTTGCGGATAATAACCGCCATTCAGTTTTCCAGTATGTTTCGGACAGACCAATCCTTTAAAAGTTTTACCAGATGCTGACATTCAGAGAATAAGCCAGATTAGTTGTTTCATTCCGGATGTTTTTCAGAATATAATTAAGAATCATTCTCATTTGCATTTTCAGGATTTGTTTTATGCTTTATTTCAAACAGCTGGTGCAGGGCTGTATAACACTAACCCTCAGTAGTTTTATTGCGATACCTGCTGTTGTAGCAGCAGCGGAAGAAGTGGTGGTGTATTCTGCTCGCAAAGCGCATCTGATACAGCCTTTGTTTGATCGTTACACTCAGCAAACCGGTGTGAAGATCAGTCTGCTGACTGATAAGGCCGGGCCTTTGGTACAACGTTTGCTGGCTGAGGGCAAACGGACGCCGGCTGATCTGTTACTGACGGTGGATGCCGGTAATCTGTGGCAAGCGGCTGAAAAAGGTGTTCTGGCTGCGGTTGACTCAGAACCACTGAACCGGCAGGTGCCGATGCCTTTACGCGACCCGGATGGACATTGGTACGGCCTGTCTAAACGGGCACGTACGATCATTTACAACACAGATCGGGTCAACCCATCGGAGATCAGCACGTATGCTGATCTGGCGCAGCCCAAGTGGCGTGGTCGGCTTTGTCTGCGTACTTCGAAAAAAGTGTATAACCAGTCATTAGTCGCGATGATGATTGCCCGTCTCGGTGAAATACAAACGGAACAGATTGTGCGCGGCTGGGTAGCGAATTTGGCGGCTGCACCCTTTTCCAACGATACCAAAACGATTCAGGCAGTTGCTGCCGGACAATGTGATGTCGCGATTGTAAACACTTATTACTTTGGTCGTCTGCAACGTAAACAATCCGACTTACCGGTGGCACTGGCCTGGCCCACTGCAGAAAGTGGTGGGGTACACGTGAATGTTTCTGGTGGTGGTGTCACCCTCCATGCGAAACACCCTGAAGCTGCGCTGCGCTTGCTGGAATGGTTGGCTTCGGAGGAAGCTCAGGGTGAGTTTGCGGCACTGAATCTGGAATACCCGGTAAATCCGCAAGTATCGGCTGCTGACCAGGTACAGGCCTGGGGTGAGTTCAGCGAGGAACCGATCAATCTGCGTCAGGCCGGTCGCTTTCAGGCGCGGGCAGTCCGGTTGATGGATCGCACCGGATACCGTTAACCGATGGGCACTCCTGAAAATTGCTGCGCTTGCAAAGACTTCGTTAAAAAGTACTCATGTATACTTTATATGCTGCGCTTTTTAGCCTCGTCTTTGCTTCGCTCACGACGTTTTTAGAGATGCTTTGATATGTTGCAGGTGGATCGGTTCTGGCGTTGGGCCAGTTGGTTTACTACCAGCCTGGTGCTGGTGCCCTTGGGGGTGATCGGATTCAGCTGGACACAGCTGAATCCGGATATCTGGATACATCTGCAGCAGACGCTGTTACCGATCCTGCTGCGCAACACAGCTGTGCTGATCGGTGGTGTCGGTATCGGAGTCAGTCTGCTTGGGATTTCTCTCGCCTGGCTGACCAGTTTGTGTGATTTTCCCGGGCGGCGCTGGCTTGCCTGGGGACTGATGCTGCCGTTTGCCCTGCCAGCCTATGTGCTGGCGTTTGTGTTTCTGGGACTGTTTGATTTTTCCGGCCCGGTGCAGCACGGCATACGAACGTTGTTCGGATTGCCCGGACACTGGTCGTTTGAAGCACGTCATCCGTTCGGGGTGGTGCTGGTGATGAGTCTGGTGCTGTACCCGTATGTGTACATGCTGGCACGGACGGCGTTTATGGCGCAGGGGCGCAGTACTTTTGATGCCGCCCGCAGTCTCGGGTTGGGTACCTGGGCCAGCTTCTGGCGGGTGTCTTTGCCGCTAGCGCGGCCTGCAATGGTTGCAGGTCTCAGTCTGGCATTGATGGAAGCACTGGCAGACTTTGGTGCTGTCTCAGTGTTCAATTTTGACACCTTCACAACTGCAATCTACAAGACCTGGTTTGGCTTTTTCGATCTGTACAGTGCAGCGCAGCTTGCTTCATTGTTGTTGCTATTGGTGCTGTTGATGTTATGGCTGGAACAATACAGTCGGGGCCGCGCTCGTGTGACCCAGTCAGCTAAGGCAACACAGGGACGAATCCAGTTACATGGTCTGGTTAGTTGGCTTGCTACATGCTATACCTGGGGCATTTTCATCTTAGCGTTTGTATTGCCGGTTGCACAATTAGTCAGCTGGGTATGGATGACACAGGCTGATCTGTCCGCAGATTATCTGGTACTGACCGGGCAGACCCTGATGTTGGGTGCACTAGCTGCTGGACTGACGGTGGGGGGTGCCCTGGTACTGGCTTTTGCCCGCAGCTATCGGGTCGGGCCTGGCACTCGTCTCAGCATCCGCCTCAGTACGCTGGGCTATGCACTACCCGGTTCTGTGCTTGCAGTCGGCGTGATGCTCAGCCTGACCTGGCTGGATCAGCGCATCGCTGATCTGGTGCAATGGTTTACCGGCACCGATCCAACCCTGTTACTGACCGGTACTCTGACGGCATTGTGTATCGCGTATTTCATCCGTTTTCTGGCGGTTGCATACGGGCCAGTGGATGCGGCGCTGCAACGATTGCAGCCGAGTCTGCCGGAAGCAGCACGTACCCTCGGGGTGCAGACCGGTATGCTGATGCAACGTCTGTATCTGCCGATGTTACGTCCCGGCTTGCTGACTGCGGCGTTGTTGGTGATGGTGGACGTGATGAAAGAAATGCCAGCGACGCTGTTGTTGCGCCCGTTCGGCTGGGATACCCTGGCAGTCCGGCTGTATGAATTCACCTCAGAGGGGGAATGGGAGCGGGCTGCGTTGCCGGCATTGATTCTGGTTGGTGCCGGTTTATTGCCGGTGTTGATTCTGGAGCGGTCTGGGCGTCGCTAGTTCGCCGTCTGATGGTGTCAGTCTGGCGCTACGAAGGTGGGACTTCAACAAAAGTGCCATTAAACCACTCAATTGCGCCCTGTTCATTATCCGGGTTACGCCATGATATGTTGCTTTTTTGATACAGCTGTGCCCTGAATTCGACATAGTACAGATGCGGTTCAGGTACCTTATACAGCCAGATCAGGTTCTGTTGTTCGTCTGGTAGGATGCCGATGGGAGATAGCTCAAAATCATTGGTGTCTTTCTGAGTAGCATCCCACAAACCGATGAGGGGTGGCTCAAAATCAGTAGTGTCTTCCGAGCCGAGAAGGGATGGTGACTTGAGTGGCGTGCCATATATCAGATTACCAGAGTTAAACTGAACCGGATAAACCCGGAGAGAATTATCTGTCACGTTAAGTTGTTCTTCAAACTTACCCTTATTCACCAAAATGACCTCAATCCGGATTGTATCGCCATCCTGTTTAGTCGACCAATGTCTGGCTTTTATTTGCACATTGATCATTGGTGATTCTTGTTGCTCCAGTTGATGGAGCTGGAGCTCGGCCTGTCTGATTTTATCGGTAGCAAAAAAGGTCCAGCCTGCCCAGGCGGCACCGATCAGCAAGGCGATAACCGACAGACTGTCACGGATAGTAGTAAATGTGGGTAACTTACTGCGCCAATTGTTGGTCATAGTTTTTTATCACGGTTTTTTTCAGAATTTCTGCTAATTGGTCAGCATTATTGGTATTCTCGTATCCGATAACGTTGTGGATCGCCTAATTTGATACTCAGTAAAGGCAAGCCAATCGGTTTTTCACAAGAGCTGAGCGACCAGGTATCAGCTCTGACCGCCAGATTACCAACTAAAAAACAATATGAACACATATATTAACCAGATGCCATGACTCCGTATACTGATCAATCGAGCAATCTGTAACACCTCGAGCTTACTGCAAATAAGATTTTGCTGCTAGATTTTATATAGTGAAAGCAGGCAGTTTCTTTGGTAACTGGATATTTTTTAATGTCACATAGTCTGGTAAACCGGATCGTGTATAGATAGGGTAGGCCTCCCCCTGAATTAACGGATATAAATAATCTTTACAGGCCTGAGTAATCCCAAATCCATCTGCCGAAATAAATTCAGTCGGCATCATTTTTTCCTGGTTCGCAACATCAGACAGATTCGCCTTACCCAGATGCCAACGGTAGGGTTGCGAAGATTCACGCACAATGGTTGGCATCACGCCACGCTTACCCACTAAGGCCAGTTCAACCGCTGATTTTCCCAAGGCATAAGCCTGCTCTACATCCGTGGCTGAAGCCAGGTGTCGGGCCGATCTTTGTAAATAATCTGCTAATGCCCAGTGATACTTATAGCCCAACTGGTTTTTGACCAATTGCGCTACGACAGGTGCAGCGCCACCTAACTGAGCATGTCCGAACACATCCCGAGTACCCTGATCGGCAAGAAAACGCCCATCAGTACCCCGACAACCTTCTGATACTACAACAGAACAGTAGCTATAACGGTCTACCTGTTCCCTGACCCGGGTAAGAAACTTATCCTGGTCAAAAGGAATCTCCGGAAACAGAATCACAACCGGAATGTCATAATCAGTTGCCAGCCCACCAGCCGCCGCTATCCAGCCCGCATGACGCCCCATCACTTCCAGAATGAATACCTTGGTTGAAGTCGTCGCACCAGAACGTACATCAAAAGATGCTTCGAGTGTAGAAACTGCAATATACTTAGCCACTGAGCCAAAACCCGGGCAATTGTCAGTTAATGGTAAATCGTTATCGACAGTCTTTGGAATATGAACCACCTGCAGAGGATAATTCATATTATCGGCTAACTGGGTTATCTTATAGCTGGTATCCGCGGAATCACCACCACCGTTATAGAAAAAGTAACCGATATTATGTGCCTGAAAAACGTCAAGTAGTCTCTGATACTCACGTTCTTCGCGTAATTTATAACGACATGATCCAAAAGCCCCCGCTGGTGTCTGTTTCAATCCAGCAATAGTCGCATCTGTTTCCTGATCAGTATCATAAATATCTTCAGTTAATGCCCCGGTAACACCATGCCGACCAGCATAAACATGCCCGATTTTATCCCGATGATTCCGACAAGTCTGTATCACACCACACGCTGATGCATTAATAACAGAAGTTACACCACCAGATTGGGCATAAAACGCATTTTTCACAAAACTATCCTGCACAATAAAATATGAATACTGATTTGTCGCTTTCTACTGAATTAACATCCGTGCTGAATCAGATCAGACAAGCTCTACATAACCGTCAGGCTATGCTCGCTTGTGCTGAATCCTGCACAGGTGGCTGGATTGCAAAACTGATTACAGATCAGCCAGGCTCCAGTAGCTGGTTCGATCGTGGGTTTGTTACTTACAGTAACGCAGCAAAGCATCAGATGTTAAGAGTACCCATGTCGCTGTTAGCTCAGTATGGTGCTGTTAGCCAACAAGTCGCTGAAGGAATGGCAGCTGGTGCTATTCAACATAGTTCAGCTGATTTCGCACTGGCAGTGACTGGTATCGCAGGACCCGATGGAGGTAGCAGAGAGAAACCAGTTGGTACCGTTTGGCTTGCCTGGGCCGGACCTTCCGGCATTCAGAGCTGTGTAAAACACTTCACTGGTAATCGGGATCAGATTCGCCAGGCAACAGTCAAAGCATCACTGGAGGGTTTAACAGTCCGCTATCTGACACCGGATGACACAACCTGGTAAGACCCGGATCGACGCGGATCAGAAGCTGCACTGACACGATTCGTCTCTTTGTCCCATAAAATCGCCTGCATGTTGCCATAGCGATAAGAAACAGGTTGCAAACGATGTCCTTTCTGAGTGAGAGCTGCCTGCAATTCTGCGCTGAAAGAATCGGGCTCAAACTGGATCAAATCTGGTAGATATTGATGATGAAACCTTGGCAAACCCACCCAATCCTGAACTGGGGCATCTGACATTGACTGAAGTGCACCCAGAAAAACCATACTGATAATGCGTGAACCACCTGGAGTACCCAGAATAGCGACACGATCTTTATGTTCAATAAAAGTTGGTGTCATACTGGATAACATTCGCTTACCCGGGGCAATCGCATTTGCCTGACTACCCACCAGGCCATAAGCATTCGGAATATCTGGTCGGATAGAAAAATCGTCCATCTCGTCATTCAGTAGTACACCCGTTCCCGGAGGTACAAATCCGGACCCAAAGGGGTAGTTAATACTCAACGTAGCTGCAACACGATTACCTTCAGCATCTAACACAGAGAAATGAGTTGTATCTCTACCTTTTTTCTCAGAATCATTTTTCAGTGCCTGACTTATCGTTGCCTGATCAAGCTGAATATCAGCAGCTAACTCTTGATTGTAAACGGGATTTAACAATTGTGGTAATGGCACATCGACAAAGTCAGTATCACCCAGATAACGTGCCCGATCCCGGTAAGCACGACGCATGATTTCACTTAATATATGAATTTGCGATGCATTCAGTTCAGTCGAAATCTCACCATAAGCCTGTTTAATGTTTGCTGGTAACTGATCTAACATCTGCAACATCTGCACCAGAGCAATACCACCAGATGAAGGTGGTGATGCACTCACAATCCGATATCCCTGATAATTTCCGATAATGGGCTGACGTTCCACAATGTGATAATCAGCTAAATCAGCCAGAGTCCATATCCCACCCGCTTCACGCACACCCTGCACTAATTTTTTTGCAACATCCCCCTGATAAAAGCCTGCCTTACCTTCATCTGCAAGCCTGCGCAATGTCATTGCTAAATCCGGTTGCCGGATACGATAACCCTCAGGTGGTACTTCACCCTGCAACAAAAACTGCTTTCTCGCAGCTGGTGATTGACGAATTGTATTTAGTCGGAATTGCGCCATCCTCTGATAATGAGCATCGACTGTAAATCCTGTCTCAGCCAGCATAATTGCAGGAGACAGCGTAGCAGGTAGCGGCAATCGACCATATTTTTTCGCGAGATGAACTAAAGCAGCTGGTGTGCCAGGAATACCAGCTGCTAATGGACCATCGATACTCAAGCCAGAAACAGGATTGCCTTTTTCATCCAGATACATCTGCGGATGGGCCTGCAGAGGAGCTTTCTCACGTCCATCCAGCATGACCTGATGCTGATCCTTCGCCCTGTGCAGTAACCAGAATCCACCACCACCGATGCCAGAACCATAAGGTTCAACAACAGCCAGCACAGCACTGATAGTTACCGCAGCATCAAACGCATTACCACCCTGTTGCAGAATCTGCACACCAGCTTCCGTAGCCAGCGGATGTGCTGTCACAACTGCTTGAGCAGATGGACGATCATCAGCCGAAGTGGTCAGGCTAAAAAAAACCAGCCCGATAAAGAACCACCAATAACACTTTTCAGATCGCGTCATTAAAATTCATTTACCTGTAATTTTTTGGTATTTAACCATCAGTTCTTCCTGAGTTTCAGGACGATTCGGATCCAAAGGGATACAATCGACCGGACATACTTCTACACACTGTGACGTTTCATAATGTCCGACACATTCAGTACATAAGTCAGGGTTAATTTCATAAATTTGTTCGCCCTGATATATCGCATCATTCGGACACTCAGGCTCACATACATCACAATTTATACATTCATCTGTTATCATCAGAGACATAAGAAATCAACCGTCAATATGCTTAAAATGGCTCTTCAATGCATTTTGAACTTCAGGATGCACTAAAGCTGACACATCACCATCTAGTTCAGAGACCTCGCGTACTAAAGTCGATGAAATAAAAGTGTAATCCTGAGAGGGTGTCAAAAACATCGTCTCAATACCTGGAGCCAGGTGCCTGTTCATATTAGCCAACTGAAACTCATATTCAAAATCTGAAACAGCACGCAGCCCACGTAAAACAACCTGAGCTTTTTTCTTCTGGCAAAAATTAACCAATAGACCAGAGAAAGGTAACACCTCAATATTTGTATTTTTATTGAATACAGTGGATGCCAGGTACAGTCTTTTTTCTAAACTGAATATAGCTTTTTTTCTGGTATTTTCGGTCACTGCAATGATCACTTTGTCAAACAAGCGACTGGCTCTCACTGCCAGATCAGTATGACCATGAGTTATTGGATCAAAAGTACCCGGATAGACAGCAATAGTCTGCATACAATTTATTCTTGAAATACCCCGCCGCTTGCGGCGGGGACAAAACCATGGGGGTTTCCAAAGGGGGAGAGGCGTAGCTCTCGCCCCTTTGGTCGCAGGCGAGGTTTCATACCTCGCTTGCGATTTAAATTTGATTTAAACATCTGTACGTTTGCATAACAAAGAAAATTTCACCTGACCTGCAACTTTCTGACGATACCAATACCAGGGCTCAGGTAAAACTGGCCAATTTTTTTTAACTGTTTGTTCCAGATAGATCCATTTTAAATGGTTCAGACAACTAAAATTATTGATTTGATTGAAAAAATCACAAATCAAATTACCAGAAAAAGGTGGATCAAGAAAAATAAGATCAAAACTATCTTGACTTCTTTTTAGATAATCAAAACTATCTGTATGGAACACCTGAGCCTGTTTTTCAGAAATTTTCAGGTTTTTCAGATTATTCTTTAACTGAGTTATTGAGTTTTTATTTCGCTCAACAAAAACGACTTGAGATGCATTGCGAGATAAAGCTTCAAACCCAAGTACACCACTACCTGCAAACAAATCTAAAATTTTGTATTCACGAATTTCAGACTGTAACCAACTGAATACGGTTTCACGAATACGATCAGTTGTTGGACGTAACTCATTTTCTGGGATGAAGCACAAGCGTCTACTAAGATAACTGCCACCAGTGATACGTAAAGTATTTTTTTTCAACAAAGTCAGAACAGTATTTACTTTACAGTATGATAGATACGACTATATTCGTGTACGGCATCTATCATAGCCTTGACATGTTCTGGTGGAATATCAGGATGGATACCATGACCCAGATTAAAAATATGGCCATTACCAGAACCATATGCAGTAAGGATTTCCCTTACTGATCGTTCTATCACATCTGGTGATGCATACAATGTACAAGGATCCAGGTTACCTTGTAATGCAACCTGATGTCCAACCCTTCTCCTGGCATCATTAATGTTCACCGTCCAGTCTAGTCCTAGTGCATCACAACCAGTTCCCGCCATAGCTTCCAGCCACTGCCCACCACCTTTGGTAAACAAAATAACAGGTATCTGGCCTTCCGATGTCTTTGTATCTAATTTATCAATAATTTTTTGCATATAACTTAATGAAAAAATATCATAATCTTTTTGTGTTAGTACTCCCCCCCATGTATCGAATATCATAACAGCCTGAGCACCGGCTTTGATCTGAGCATTCAAATATAAAATAACAGACTCGGATAAAATATCTAATAAGTGATGTAATGACTTTGGATCTTCAAACAATAAACCTTTGCTCCGGGAAAAGGTTTTAGTAGCAGAACCTTCTATCATATAAGTTGCCAGTGTCCAGGGACTACCTGAAAAACCAATCAATGGTACTTTTCCATCTAACTCGTGGCGGGTTAATTGTATTGCATCCAGAACATAGCCTAATTCTTGCTGTGGATCAGGAGTGCCCAGAGATTGAATAGACCTCCGATCTCGAATCGGATACTCGAATTTTGGCCCTTCTCCTTCCCTGAAATATAACCCTAATCCCATAGCATCGGGAATAGTCAGAATATCAGAAAATATGATGGCAGCATCTAATGGAAAACGGGCTAATGGTTGTAAAGTAACTTCGCAAGCTAGCTCAGGATTTTTACACAAGTTCAGAAAACTACCAGCTTTCTCGCGAGTAGCACGATATTCAGGAAGATAACGACCAGCCTGACGCATCATCCAGACCGGGGTTTTATCGACAGATTGCCTTAATAAAGCACGCAGAAAAGTGCTGTTTTTCAATTCAGACATTTTGATGTAGTTACATTATGTTACGGGTATCAATCTTTATGACCGCAGATAGAATACTACGGCTTCAGCCGTGGGTGAATGAGCCCAACGACGGTACAAGGATTTTGTGGAAGTTATTAAAATGGCGTATGGCGCGCATCGTCTGCAGTACTACGTTGTTTAAACTCTTGAATACTGTCGTCAGATTAGGTACTTAGCTTTTAATCTGAGAATTCCCCGCCGCTTGCGGCGGGGACAAAACCATGGGGGTTTCCAAAGGGGGAGAGGCGTAGCTCTCGCCCCTTTGGTCGTGGGCAAGGTTTCATACCTCGCCCACGATTTAAAATTTGATTTCAGTCAAATGTACCGTTTTTGGAGTATCCGATTTAGACAGGCACCTCTAATAACGTATTTAATTTAACTAATATATTACTATTAAGCCTGTGAGTAATAGAGGTTTTTTGCTTTTTTCTCAAAGAAATCAGTAACTTATCTTGAAAAAGGTGTGTTAATAATCTGAGTATGAATTCTATAGAAAACTGTGGATAAATTGTGGACAATATGGCTTTTCAATATTATCCACAGATTACTCACATTAATTACTCAGAATTCTCAACAGGTTGTTATAGTCCTCAGTGACCCTTTGATCTATACCTTGAAGTTCTTTTATTTTTCGTATTCCATACAAAACAGTTGTATGGTCTCTTCCACCAAATGATTCACCAATCTCAGGCAAACTATGATTGGTTAATTCTTTGGAGAGTGACATGGCAATTTGCCTGGGTCGTGCAATAGCTCTGCTACGTTTATTTGATATTAAATCTGATGTCCGGGTTTTAAAGTACTCTGCAACAGTTTTCTGGATGTTCTCTAACGTAACTAATCTTGCATTAGCATCTAACATATCTCGTAGTGCTTCTTTAGCAAAACTAATTGTTATTGGTTGTCCGGTGAATTGAGCATTAGCACTGATTCGACGTAAAGCACCCTCAAGTTCTCTGACATTGGAACGAACATTTTTTGCGACGAAAAGAGCAACTTCATCAGGCAACTCAGTTTTACATAACTGTGTTGCTTTACTCATCAGAATAGCCATTCTGGTCTCTAAGTCAGGTGGCTCTATAGCAACAGTCAGGCCCCAACCAAATCGCGATTTAAGGCGATCTTCTAAACCTTTCACCTCTTTAGGAAAGCAATCACTGGTTAATATAATCTGCTGATGGGACTCAAATAATGTATTGAACGTATGAAAAAATTCTTCCTGGCTGCGTTCTTTTCCAGCAAAAAACTGTATGTCATCAATCAGTAATGCATTTACTTCGCGTACAGATTTTTTAAATTCTTCCATGAGTCCGTGTTGCAACGCCCTGACCATATTCGCGACAAAACGTTCTGAATGCATGTAAAGCACTTTAGCATTCGGATTCTTTTTCTGGATAATATTGCCTACTGCCTGCATCAAATGAGTTTTTCCTAACCCGACGCCACCATATATGAACATTGGATTATAAATTGTTCCTGGATTCTCACCTACCTGTATACCAGCAGCACGTGCTAATTGATTTGATTTTCCTTCAACAAAGTTTTCGAAAGTAAATGATTCATTAACATTTGATTTGTAATTTTCTTTTTCTTGTAAATCTTCTCTTTTTTCTGTGTTACCAACTCTTATGTCTAGAATTGTATCGGACTGAATTCGTTTAAGATAACCATTAATTTTTTCTTCATAGTGTTCTTTCACCCATTTCATAACGAACGAATTCGGAGAAAAAAGCTGCAACTTTTCCTCAGTTTGCACACACTGTAACGGTTGTATCCAGGTACTATATTCTTGCTGAGTCAGATCTTTCTTCAGCTTTTTCTGTATGTGATGCCAGATTTCGATAACTTTTTACCTTTATTCAGATAAATGTGGTTTGATCAGATAGCCAATTTTTCGGCTTAAGGTAGTAATCATATAGTTTCTTTTCTTCGCTATTCTTTTCTGATTTATGATTATAATTCCAGTGTACTACCGGAGGTAATGACATAAGAATAGACTCTGTTCTTCCCTGACTCTGCAAGCCAAACAGTGTTCCCCGGTCATAAACCAGGTTAAATTCGACATATCTACCTCGTCGGTATAGCTGGAACTCGCGTTCTTTTGTGCCATACGGAATATTTTTTCGTTTTTTGATGATAGGTAAATAAGCTGGAAGATAATGGTCCCCCACGCTTTTTACTAAGGCAAATGATTGCGTAAAGTCTGGTGTATTCAGGTCATCAAAAAAGAGTCCACCGATACCACGTGCTTCATTTCTGTGTTTTATATAAAAATAGCGATCACACCAGGCTTTGTAACGTGTATAGACATCTTCACCAAAAGGGTCACAGGCGAATTTGGCTGTCCTGTGCCAATGAATAGCATCTTCATCATAGCCATAATAAGGTGTAAGATCAAAGCCGCCACCAAACCACCATACAGATTCTGTATCTGGCTTCTCTGCAATAAAGAAGCGTAAATTTGCATGTGAAGTAGGTGCATGAGGATTTCTGGGATGCACAACAATTGAAATACCCATGGCTTGAAATGAACATCCAGTTAATTCTGGTCGTGCTGTGGTAGCTGAAGCAGGAAGTTCCTCACCATGGATATGAGAAAAATTAACACCTGCTTTTTCAAAAACCTCTCCCTTCTCCAGAACACAGGAACATCCACCACCACCTTCGGTTCTTTCCCAGTTATCTTCTATAAACTTTTTTTTGTCTTCCTGCTCAAGTTCTTTGCAGATGATTTGCTGTAAATTTTTCAGGTAACTTCTGACTGACTCTATATCAATTTTTTTCTTCATATCGGGCTTTTCATATTTTTATTTTTTATAAACTGCCACAAGCTGCCAATTGTTGCGAAAATATCACTGCTTAGTTCATCTTTCTCTATACTGATGTTGTATTTTTCTTCGAGACTTTTAAGTAATATAAGCAGGCTCAGAGAATCAAATTCGGGTAAGTCACTAAGCAGTCTGGTGCTCCGATCCAGCGACACATTGCTGATTTTCAATGTATTCCGAATCAGTTCACATAGTTGTTCGAATTCCACAATATAAACTACCAGTATTAAAATACTTGACGTTCAGGGTGATATTGGTATCTAATACACATTGTTGCCCAGATAGCTCAGTCGGTAGAGCAGAGGACTGAAAATCCTCGTGTCGGCAGTTCGATTCTGCCTCTGGGCACCACTTTGCATTTCACTGAAATTAATTCAAAATCAAATATTTATTTAAAAATTTCAGGCTTTTATTTGAGTCCCACCTACAGTTAACTCGTCAATTCTAAGAGTCGGCTGCCCCACTCCCACCGGTACACTTTGCCCTTCCTTTCCGCATACGCCGATACCACTATCCAGTTCTAAATCGTTACCCACTCGACTGATTTTTTTCATTACTTCTGGTCCATCACCGATGAGCGTCGCTCCCTTAACCGGGGCTGTGACTTTTCCATCTTCAATTAAATAGGCTTCACTGGCAGAAAATACAAATTTCCCTGAGGTAATGTCAACCTGACCCCCAGAAAAATTCACTGCATACAGTCCTTTTCTGACTGATTTTATAATATCTTCAGGGGTCTGTTCTCCTGATTTCATATAAGTGTTTGTCATACGTGGCATAGGCAGATAAGCATAGGATTCTCGTCTACCATTACCGGTAACTGGCAATTTCATCAGACGCGCATTGATACGATCCTGCAGGTAGTTACGCAATATGCCATTTTCAATCAGAACAGTCTCTTGTGTTTGATTACCTTCGTCATCTATGTTTAACGATCCGCGTCGATTGGGTAATGTCCCGTTATCGACTACAGTACAGTTAGTGCTTGCAACTTTTTGTCCTAATGCGTCACTGAAAGCTGACGTTCTCTTCCGGTTAAAATCACCTTCCAGTCCGTGACCAACGGCTTCATGTAATAATACACCTGGCCAGCCGGAAGCTAACACGACAGGTAATGTACCCGCAGGTGCTTCCTGTGCTTCCAGATTGACCAGTGCTTGCCGTACAGCTTCTTTGGCATAGCTGATTGCACGGTTTTGTTCTGACAAAAATTCCAGGGTACTTCTGGCCCCACCCCCACTGCTGCCTTGCTCTCGTTTGCCTTTATGTTCTACGATGACACTAACATTTAATCGTATCAGTGGCCGTATATCTGCACTGAATTGATAATTTTCATCACAGATTAAGACGTGTTCGTATGCTGCTGCCAGATCAACATTAACCTGTGTCACTCTCTGATCATAAGCTCGTGCTGCAGTATCTACTGCATGCATCAGTTTTAATCTGGATTGTTCGTCAGTTGATGCCAGTGGATTCTGAAAGCTATAATATTTATCTGCTGTCTTTTTATCAATTTTATGAGTTGCACATTTTTGTCCACATGCTGCAATTTCCCGGGCAGTTTTTGCTGCTTTGATCAGTGCTGGTAAACTGAATTGGTTAGTGCAGGAAAATCCGGTTTTTTCACCATTTACAGCGCGTATACCTATTCCCTGCTCTATCTGGTGACTTCCTTCTTTAACAATACTATCTTCTAAACTCCAGACTTCACGATGCAGATGGTGACAATAGATATCGGCAATATCAATATTTTTGTGCAGGAGTTTATCCATTGTCTGCACTATTGAGCGTTCATCCAGGCCGACGGGTGTCAGCAGGTATTCGCAGACTGATGCAACAGGACTGTTGAGCATAGAAATAATGTATCAGTGGGAAGTATCGGACAAATAAATTCTGACTTGTTGCAAGTCTTTCCAGGTCTTTTCTTTTTCTTCCGGTCGTCGCAACAGGTATGCCGGATGATAAGTGACCATCAGTTTAGTTTGTGTTGGTGCGTATTGGTGAAATTTGCCACGTAGTCGACTAACTGGCTGATCGGTATCAAGCAGGTTTTTCGCTGAAACGCCACCGACTGATAAAATCAGACGAGGTTGTATCAGTGCAATTTGTCGATTCAGGTATTCCTTACAGGCGATGACTTCAGCAGGTTGTGGATCCCGGTTGCCTGGTGGACGACATTTCAGTATGTTTGCGATGTAGATTTGTTTCCGATCTAATCTGATCGCACTGAGCATATTGGTTAGCAGTTGTCCGGCGCGCCCGACAAACGGTAGCCCTTGTCGGTCTTCTTCTGCACCTGGTGCTTCTCCGATGATCATCAATTCTGCCTGTTGGTTGCCGGCACCAAATACGGTTTGTTTACGTGACTGAATGAGTCCACATTGTTGGCAGTGGCTGACCTGATGTTCCAGTTGTTCCCAGTTCAGGTTGGTAACAGGTATATCTTTTTGCGCTGATACGTCTTGTTGTTGTCCGGTTTTACTTATCCAGATCGGGATATCCATCGCTTGCAGATAAGCCGTTCTTCCGGCATCAGACATGGCTTGAGGTGTGTTGTGGATGTGCCTTTTTTTTCAGGTTAAATAACTTATTGCAGCCATTGATATAGGCCTTTACTGAGGCTACGATAATATCTGTATCTGCACCTCTTCCATTGACCAGATGTCCTGTTTTTTCCAATCGTACAGTCACTTCTCCCTGGCTATCTGTACCTTGAGTAACATTATTGACTGAATATAATTGCAATTCAGCACCGGATTTAATTAAGGATTCCAATGCCTGATAACAAGCATCAACCGGCCCATCACCGGTTGCAGTTGTGTATTGTTCCTGATCATCTATGCAGATAATAATATCAGCTTTTGGTGATTTTCCGGTCCCAGAAGTGACGTTTAAGCTGATCAGTTTAATATGATCATTATCTGGTGTTGTTTCTGTAACTAATGTCTGCAGATCATCATCGAATATGTCATGTTTTTTATCAGCTAAGGCTTTGAATCGCACAAAAGTTTCATTTAATTCTTCTTCTGAAGCAAAATGATTACCTAAGGTTGCCATGTGTGTGCGGAATGCATTACGTCCGGAGTGTTTACCAAGTACCATCCGGTTCTGGCTCCAGCCAACATCTTCTGCCCGCATGATTTCATAGGTTTCACGATGTTTTAAGACACCGTCCTGATGGATACCTGATTCGTGTGCAAATGCATTTGCGCCGACAATGGCCTTGTTAGGTTGCACCGGGAAGCCAGTGATATTTGAAACCAGTCTGGAGCAATTAACGATCTGGGTGGTATTTAATTGTGTGTCACAGGCAAAGATGTCCTGTCGTGTTCGCACAGCCATCACAATTTCTTCTAATGCGGCGTTACCCGCCCGTTCGCCAAGACCATTAATGGTACATTCGACCTGTCGTGCTCCGTTCATAACGGCAGATAATGAGTTAGCAACAGCTAAGCCGAGGTCGTTGTGGCAATGTACTGAAAAAATCGCCTGATCGGCATTTGGTACCCGTTCTATTAATGTATATAAGGTCTCTCCGAACTGAGTTGGTACGTTATAGCCGACCGTATCCGGTATGTTGATGGTGCCTGCCCCGGCATCAATGGCGGCTTCAATCACACGACACAAAAAGTCTGTTTCAGATCGACCAGCATCTTCAGCTGAAAACTCGACATCATCTGTCATCTGACGTGCCTGACGTACAGCCTTTGTAGTTTGTTCCAGTACCTGTTCCGGGCTCATGCGTAATTTGTAATGCATATGCAGAGGTGATGTGGCAATGAATGTATGAATTCTACCGGATGCAGCGGGTTTGATGGCTTGTGCGGCCTGTTCTATGTCACTTGGTAAAGCACGTGCTAATGCACAGACTGTTGTGTTTTGTATTGCTGTTGCCACTGCTTGTACGGCATTAAAATCACCGGAACTTGCTGCTGGAAAACCTGCTTCAATGACGTCTACCCGTAATTTTTCTAAGGAACGGGCAATACGGACTTTCTCATCCCGGGTCATTGAAGCGCCCGGACTTTGTTCTCCGTCACGTAATGTGGTGTCAAAAATTATTAAACGATCCATAGTAATACTTCAGTTTCTGTCCCGGCGATAATTCGGTGCTTCTTTGGTAATCTGGACATCATGTACGTGAGATTCCTGCATACCAGCACCGGTTACCCGGATAAATTTTGGTTTGTGTCTCATCTCGGTCAGGTTGGCACAGCCGGTATAACCCATACTGGCCCGCAGACCACCGGTCAGTTGTGTCACGATATTTATTAGCGGGCCTTTGTAAGGTACTCGTCCTTCAATGCCTTCTGGTACCAGTTTGTCCTTATTTTCTACGGTGTCCTGGAAATAACGATCACGAGAACCATTTGACATGGCTCCCAAAGATCCCATGCCTCGGTATGATTTATAAGATCGTCCCTGATAGATTTCGACTTCACCCGGTGATTCATCTGTACCAGCGAACAAACTGCCGATCATGACGCTGTGGCCACCAGCCGCTATCGCCTTAGCAATATCACCGGAGTAACGCAGCCCACCATCTGCAATCAAAGGTATACCTTTTGATAGTAAAGCTTCGGCAACACAGTTGATAGCGGTAATTTGTGGTACACCCACCCCGGCGACAATCCGTGTGGTGCAGATGGAACCTGGTCCGATGCCTACTTTGACACCATCAGCTCCAGCCTTAGCCAGCGCCAGGGCAGCTTCAGCGGTAGCAATGTTGCCACCGATGACCTGTACCGAAGGAAAGTGAGTCTTTATCCAGGTGACCCGATCCAGTACACCGCGAGAATGACCGTGTGCTGTGTCTACAACCAGAACATCAGCGCCAGCAGAGACCAATGCCTGGATACGTTCATTTGTGTCTGACCCAACGCCGACTGCGGCCCCGCAACATAAACGTTCCTGACTGTCCCGACAGGCTTGTGGATAGTCGGTGGCCTTTTGTATATCTTTCACAGTGATCAGGCCACGTAGCTCAAACTGCTTATTTACCACCAGCAGTTTTTCAATCCGGTGTTCATGCAGTTTGGTGATAATTTCAGACTGTTCTGCGTTTTCAGAGACGGTGACTAAACGGTCTTTGGGGGTCATAATCGTGCTGACTTTTGCATCCAGATGATGCTCAAAACGCAGATCACGAGCGGTCACAATGCCGACCAGCTCAGTACCGTCAACGACAGGTACACCGGAAATATGGTGTTGTTGCGTGATTTGCAGTACTTCACTAATACTCAGATGCGGTGATACAGTTACCGGATCGTGAATGACACCACTTTCATATCGTTTAACCTGACGGACCTGAGCAGCCTGACTGAGCACATCCATGTTTTTATGGATGATCCCGATGCCACCCTGTAGCGCCATGGCAATTGCCAGACGTGCTTCAGAGACAGTATCCATGGCAGCAGATACCAGCGGGATGTTCAGTCTGATATCACGTGTCAATTGAGTACTCAGATCAACATCGCCGGGTAATACTTCAGAATAAGCCGGTGTCAGCAGAACATCGTCGAAAGTCAGGGCTTCCTGGTCTTGTATAAAACGCATGATAGAAAGTCAGTTAAGTTCAGGTCAGGCTGGTTAAGTGGCGGCGGATCGTACCCCAGGCTGAACAGCGTGGACATTGCCAGTGCATCTTGTGTGATTGAAAACCGCACTGACGACACTGGTATTGTGTCTGCTGTTGTTGTATTTTCCGGAGTCCTGCAGACAATGTTTTCAGATCAATTGCGTGTGTTTGATCTGTGTGTTGTTGCAGATAAGCTGTGATAGCAGGAATTGATGGAGACTGTTTTATGGCATTCAGCAGTAAGTCTGTCGCGATTATCTGATTTTTGCATTCCTGCAATACTTCAGCCTGATATATTGTAATGGCTGGTTTGGGTACCACATCTGCGATTTCTGTGAGCAGTGTGTTGAGCTCGGCCAATGTGTCCAGTGTCTGGTGGGCATGCAATAAATCTGGCCAGACTTCCGGCAGATAACCGGGATCGTCGCGTACGGTCTGTTGCCAGTGGGAGATGGCTGAGCGGTGTTTTCCTGCCTGCCAGGCAATTTGTCCCAGCAAATGATTGGCTCGCACACAACCAGGATGCATCTTTAACGCACGTTTGAGGTACAGTTTGGTTTGTGCAATCTGTCCCAGATGTTGCGCCTCAATTGCCAGTTCACAAAAAAAGTGTGATTTTTCCAGTGACAGGTCTTCTTGAGTTGCTTTTTCCAGTGCCTCACTGGTTTGCAGACAGGATAGCCAGGCCTTTTCCTGCAGATATACGCTACGCAGATGGCGTAATGCTTCCGGCACACATTGTTTTTTTGTACGCAAATCCTGAAATAATGTCTCGGCCCGATCTAACAAGCCAGCCTGCAGATAGTCGCGTCCCAGTTCCAGTAAAATTTGTGCCTGCCGCTTTGTGGTCAGGTCAGGCCTTGCTAACAAGTTCTGGTGCACCTGTACCGCACGACCGGTTTCACCTTGTTGTCGAAACAGGCTACCGAGTATCAGGTGAATATCAACCAGATCACTGCGGGTTTCCAGTATCTGGCTGAAAACCATCACTGCTTTATCCGGTTCTTCGTTCAGCACATGGTGTATGCCACGAAAACAGTCCGGGTTAACCCAATCGGGTGTTGTTGATGCTGCTTTATGCCGACTGCGTAAGGCAGCCCACCAGCCACAAGTAGCGGCGATTGGTAACAGCAGCCAGAGCAGGTTTAGTGTATTCACACCAGACATTGCCTTATGGCTTTACCGGCAGGGTACGCAGATTGGTGACTTCCTGCTGAATGGCATCATATTGACGTTGCAGGCGACGGTTCTCACGCTTTAGTCGTAAAAAGAAAAACAGGCTTAATACAGAGCCGAGCAATAATCCGCAACCGATCGCCAGCAGAATGATAACGAACAAAGGGAGTTCCATGCTTGTGACATAAAAATCCAGTGAGACGGGCGTATGATTGATCAGGGCGAACGCCATGCCAGCTATCAGCAACAAGACGACAAAAACAAACCTGATCAGTTGCATCGCCAGCACTCTGTAATAAGCTAAGCCGGTTTCGGCATATGACGTGCCAGGTAAAACCCTTGTCCCAGGGCAAATATCAGGCTTAAGCCCATCAAACCGAACAATTTAAAATTCACCCAGACTGCTTCGGAAAATGAATAAGCAACATACAGATTCAGAACGCCGAGCAGAATGAAAAAGATCGCCCAGGCATAAGATAAGTTTCTGCAGACGGATGCTGGAAAAGGGGCTACCTTGTGCAACATGCGCTGCATAAAGCTGCGCTTCATCCACCACTCTGAGCCCAATACGGCGGCTGCCAGCAACAGGTTGATCACGGTAGGTTTCCACATGATAAACAGCGGATCCCGGAAGCTCAGGGTTAACCCGCCGAATACCAGAACCAGTGCCAGCGTGATCCAGTGCATTTTTTCAATAGGTTTGCCACTCCAGCGCATCCAGGCCAGTTGCAGTGGCATCGCTGCCATCAGTGTCAGGGTAGCGACATAGATATCGTATAACTGGTAGGCTGCGACAAACAGAATGACGGGTAACAGATCAAATAAGATCTTCATAGCGGGGCATTTCCGGGGGTTTAAACACGCAACAGATGCTGACGATAATGAATAAGTTCAGCGATAGAGTCTTTGATATCAGATAAGGCCAGATGGGCTGAGGTTTTGTTCACACTGGCGGCGACCTCAGGGGCCCAGCGTTCAGCCAGTACCTTCAGAGTAGACACATCCAGATGCCGATAATGAAAAAATCGTTCCAGGTCTGGCATCAGACGTGCCAGAAAACGCCGATCCTGGCAGATTGAATTACCGCACATGGGTGAGGCACCGGCAGGCACCCATTGCCTTAAAAAGTGCAGGGTACCCTGTTCTGCTTTGGACAGAGAGCATTGACTGTGACGCACCCGTTGCAACAGGCCGGAATCTGCATGTTGTTTACAGTTCCAGTCATCCATCTGTGCCAGTACGGATTCTGGCTGATAGATCGCATATACCGGGCCTTCGGCCAGCAAATGACACTGATTGTCGGTGATCAGGGTGGCAATTTCGATAATCTGATCTTGTTGCGGATTGAGACCAGTCATTTCCAGATCAATCCAGATCAGATTTTTGTCATCCACAGCCATGTCTGAAGGTGCCCCGTAAACGTTCACATTTGCCCTGTATAACTGGTTAACCCACTATTGTACCCCTAACCTGATGTACCTGTACGATGCAGATTGCAGATTTGTGCGCAGGTCAGTAAGGTAGCATTATTTTTCCGGAACTTCTGATACGGGTAACCTGATGACTGATCTTCCACTAACCATTGCTGGTCGCACCTTTCACTCGCGTTTGTTACTGGGTACCGGCAAATATCGTGATCTGGCAGAAACACAGGCAGCTGTCGCCGCGAGCGGTGCTGAAATCATTACGGTTGCGGTGCGTCGCACCAACCTTGGCCAGGACAAGAATGAGCCGAACATCCTGGAGATATTGCCACCGGAAACCTATACCTTGCTGCCGAACACAGCAGGTTGTTTCGATGTGGATACGGCAGTGCGGACCTGTCGTCTGGCACGGGAGCTGCTGGACGGGCACAACCTGGTCAAGCTGGAAGTGCTGGGAGATGAACAAACCCTGTACCCGAATGTCACGGCGACCCTGCAGGCGGCTGAAATTCTGATCGCAGAAGGGTTTGAAGTGATGGCTTACACCAACGATGATCCGATCGTTGCGCGTGAACTGGAACAACTGGGCTGTGTCGCAGTGATGCCGCTGGGCGCACCGATTGGCTCCGGGTTGGGCATCCGTAACAAACTGAATATCCTGACTATCGTCGAAAATGCTCAGGTGCCGATACTGGTAGACGCTGGCGTGGGTACGGCTTCCGATGTCGCAGTAGCAATGGAACTGGGCTGTGACGGCGTATTACTGAACACAGCGGTTGCCGCAGCACAACAACCGGTACTGATGGCAGAAGCGATGCGTCATGCAGTCCAGGCCGGACGCGCTGCCTTTCTGGCTGGCCGGATGCCGGCGCGCCGTTATGCCTCTGCCTCCTCACCGATCGACGGACTCTTTTTCTGAAGACCTCATGAGCACCTATAAAGACACGCTGAACCTGCCACACACCGCCTTTCCGATGAAGGCGAATCTAGCGCAACGGGAGCCGGAGCGGCTGCGTCACTGGCAACAGATCGGGTTATATGCCCGAATCCGCGCCGCGCGGGCAGGGAGCCCGACCTACATACTGCATGATGGCCCGCCGTATGCGAATGGCGACATCCACATCGGACATGCGGTCAACAAAATCCTGAAAGATATCATCATCAAGGGTCGTACCCTGGATGGATATGATGCGCCCTACGTGCCAGGCTGGGACTGCCATGGTCTGCCGATAGAACTGCAGGTCGAAAAAAAGATCGGCAAGCCGGGTCAGAAAGTAAGTGCGGCTGAATTTCGTACCGCCTGTCGGGAATATGCCGGTAAACAGGTGGCGCGGCAAAAGGCAGACTTCGAGCGGTTGGGTGTGCTGGGAGACTGGGAGAAACCCTACCTGACGATGGAACCGGTTCAGGAAGCGAACATCATCCGCGCTCTGGGTCAGATTGTAGAGAATGGCCATCTGCTGCGCGGTGCACGACCGGTACACTGGTGTACCGATTGTCGGTCTGCCCTGGCAGAAGCTGAAGTGGAATATCACGACAAAACTTCGCCTGCGATTGATGTGCGCTTCAGTGCAGTCGATCCGGCAGCGATGGCGGGCCTGTTTGGCGTCGAAGTCACAGACTTGTCCGTCGTGATCTGGACGACCACTCCCTGGACCTTGCCTGCGAACCAGGCAGTCGCATTGCACCCGACGCTGGATTACGTCCTGGTGCGGGCGAATACAGAACACCTGATTGTAGCTGCTGGTCTGCTGGATGCGGTCGTACAGCGCTGGCAGCTCAGCGATTACCAGGTGATCGGTCAGTGCACTGGTGCCGACCTGGCAGGCCAGCAGGTGCAACACCCGCTGTATGATCGCCAGGTGCCGATCATCCTCGGCGAATACGTCACCTTAGATGCTGGCACTGGCGCAGTGCATACCGCACCGGCACATGGTGTAGAAGATTTTGTGGTGGGGCAGCAATACGGCCTGCCAAGCGAAGGCCCGGTGGGTGCGAACGGTTGCTTTTATCCGGACACCGAACTGTTTGCTGGCCTGCATGTGCTGAAGGCGAATCCGGCCGTGATCGAACAACTGCAACAAAACGGTAAACTGGTACACGCAGCACAGATCCAACACAGCTACCCGATGTGCTGGCGTCACAAAACTCCGGTCATCTTCCGGACGACGGCCCAATGGTTCATCAGCATGGAGGGACTGCGCCAGCAGGCGCAACACGAAACCGAACAAGTTGATTGGGTACCCGGTTGGGGCAAGGCCCGAATTCAGGGCATGTTGGACAACCGACCTGACTGGTGCATCTCACGCCAGCGAACCTGGGGAGTACCGATCGCCCTGTTTATGCACAAACAAACCGGCGAGCTACACCCGCAGACCGCCAGCTTACTGGAAACCGTGGCGAAACGAGTGGAACAGGCGGGCATCCAAGCCTGGTACGACCTGGAACCGGAAGAACTACTGGGTGCAGACGCAGCAGATTACGACAAAGTCACCGACACACTGGACGTTTGGTTCGACTCCGGCGTGACCCATGCTGCTGTGCTGCAACAACGGGCAGAACTGCGCAGCCCGGCAGACCTGTACCTGGAAGGCTCAGACCAGCATCGAGGCTGGTTCCAGTCCTCGTTACTGAGTTCAGTTGCGATGTACGGTAAGGCACCCTACAAAGCGTGCCTGACACACGGTTTTACCGTCGATGCGCAGGGCAAAAAAATGTCCAAATCGCTGGGCAACGTGGTCAGTCCGCAAAAAATACAAAAAACGCTGGGTGCCGACATTATTCGCTGGTGGGTCGCTGCGACTGACTATCGTGGTGAAATGACTGTATCAGACGAAATTCTGAAACGCACAACCGATGCGTATCGGCGTGTTCGCAACACCGTGCGCTTCCTGCTGGCGAACCTGCACGACTATCAGCCGACCCAACACCAGGTTGCGTATCCGGAACTGCTGACGTTAGACCGCTGGATACTGGATCGCACCTGGCAACTCCAGGCTGACATCATTGACGCCTACCAGAACTACCACTTCCACCAGATCTGCCAGAAAATACAAAACTTCTGCGTCGCCGACCTGGGTGGTTTTTATCTGGATGTGATCAAAGACCGACAATACACCCTGCAAAAAGACAGCGTAGGCCGCCGCTCCTGCCAGACCGTGATGCACCACATCGCAGAAGCAATGCTGCGCTGGTTGGCGCCGATACTGAGCTATACCGCCGACGAAGCCTGGCAACACCTGCCAGGTGATCGATCAGATTCAGTATTTCTTGAGACCTGGTACCAGGCCTTGCAGCCACTGGACGACCCGCAGATGCGAACCCGCTGGGAGCAAGTGATACAAGTCCGCGCAGCGGTCAGCAAACAACTGGAAACCTTGCGCAAGGCAGGCGCGATCGGCTCAGGGCTGGACGCTGAAGTGACCGTCTATGGCACCGATGCACTCAATGCCGCACTCGCCTTCCTGGGTGACGAACTGCGTTTCGTGCTGATCACCTCGGCAGCGCAGGTACGACCGCTAGCGCAGGCACCGGCCACCGCAGTTGCCACAGACCACCCCGGGCTGAAACTGGAAATACAAGCCAGTGTGCACCCGAAATGCCCGCGTTGCTGGCATCACCGGCCAGACATCGGGCAGGATCCACATCATCCGGACCTATGCGTGCGCTGTGTACAGAATGTCGCAGGAATCGGCGAGCAGCGACAACAGGCCTGAACCAGCGTGCGGCAGACAGAGCGCTACGCAGAACAGACCACCGCAACGTTGCTGGCAGCAGCAGATCAATGTGTCAAATGTGCCCTGTGTCTGCCACATTGCCCGACCTATCAGCACCATGCCGACGAAAACGAATCGCCACGTGGACGAATCGCTTTGGCAGAAGCCCTGCTGAAAGAACAGATCACGATCAATGCGAGCGTCCGGCGACATTTAGACAGCTGCCTGACCTGCGGACGTTGCGAAACCGTTTGCCCCTCCCGGGTACCTTACACCCGCCTGCTGCACGGCATTCGCCAACGTTGGCCAAGCCGGATACACTGGGCTCGTGCCTTGTTACATCATCCGGCATGGCTGACACGGGTAGCAGCCATGGCACGCAGATTGCCGGACTGGCGCCACTGGCCGCTGCCGATCCGCCTTGCCCGTGCACTGGGTCTGCAATCCCCCCTGCCACCCATCGGCACCTACCCCTGCGTACGGGCGCACGATGTGTGCCCTGATTTACAACCCCCTCTGCCAGCCAGTAGCCCCCACCTCTGCGTACGGGCGCACGGCGTGCGCCCCAGTCCGCAACTCCCTTTGCCAGATAGTGGCACTTACCCACCTACTGCCACAACCTCACCGCGTCGTCTGGGCCTGCTGCTCGGCTGTGCCACACGTGCCGTGCAGGCAAACGCCCTGTGGGCCAGCATCCGCTTGCTGAATGCACTCGGCTATACCCTGGAAATACCGCCGCAACAAGGCTGTTGCGGCGCCCTGGCTGTGCATCAGGGTGCGCAACAACAGGCAGACACTAGTGAACAACAAAACCGGACCGCGTTTGCCGGTACAGAAGCAATTATCAGCATCGCCAGTGGCTGCGTGGCGGGCAGCCCCCTGGCGCTGACCGATATCGTCACCTTCCTGGCACAACACCAGGCTGCATTACATCAACTTAACTGGCGACCGCTGCCGTATAGTGTTGTGCTGCATCAACCTTGCACCTCACGTGCCGGGCGGGCAGTCGCCGACCTGCTGGCCTGCATCCCGCAGATGCAAGTGCAGACACTCGCCGACGGATGTTGCGGTGCAGCCGGCGATCACCTGATCCGGCAGCGCGGACAGGCGATCGCGCTGCGCCAGCCGATGTTGGACCGAGTACCCGACACAGCGACCCATCTGGTGACCACGAATGTGGGTTGCGCACTACATCTTGCTGAAGGACTACAACAGCAAGGCCAGACGATAAACGTCAGGCACCCGGCAGAACTACTGGCAGAAAGCCTTGGAATCGGGTGATTTCAGTCTGTCTGGTGTGATGTGTTCATCATGGTTTTCAGAACCATGCAGGTTTTTATCAGGCCCTGGCGTTGCAGAAGCGTCCTGTAGCCTTCAGATGTATAAGGCGGGTTTCGATAGTGGGCACGATCCTGTTCAAATATCTGCAGAACCTGATCAGTCTCGTCATCCAGTAAGCTGACGATAAAATCATCAGGATGTTGCGCGATACATTGATATCTGGTGAGTACTTCTGCAGGAAAGTCTCGCAGACTAGCGGTAATAATCCGTTCTGCTTTTGCATAAATCGCAGCAGCTAATACATGGCGGTCATCCGGGTCTGGTAATGTCAGAAGCGGCACAATGGCATCGTATCCGGAGAGCACAGAATCCGGAATTGCCCGGATCATCAAATCTCTTTGTGCTTCAAGCTGCTTTCTGTTGAGGTCAGGTCTTTTTATAAGCAGATTGCGAATCCATTCTTCATGAATTTCCCATGTCCACTGTGCCCGAAACAGACCCGATGTTGCCAGATACATCAGAATACTTCTCAAGGCAGCAGGGTATAACACATTAGAATCGAAGATAACGGTGTAACCCATACATTAACCCAACATATCTGATGCCTGTGACTGTTCAGCCAGCTCAGCCAGAATCTTACGGCTGGCTTGTTGTTGTTGTTTCCGGTAAGTGATGACGTCCTGTAATAAGATTTTTCGGCGATTGCCGGTTTTATGAAAACGTAACTTACCTGCCTGCAGAATATGGTCAATCAGAAAGGGGCGTGAAACCTGCAACATATCGGCTGCCTGTTGCGTGGTTAGTTCTTTGTCCAGCGGCATAACCGCAATATCTTTACCTTCAGCCATATATTGCAGAATATCGGAAAACAGAGCGATTGCCCTGCCGGGTACTGTCACCTCTGTGGCTTGTTCAAGCCATTGCAACGTAGCTGTGTCTCCATATCCTGAAACATTTTTCAGAATATCACTGCTGCCTGCAGCCAGTGCCATATGCCGGGCGCTTAACACGTCATGCTGGTGTTTTTGTTCTGTCATCATGATATTTCTCCGGTTTATATCGCCACCTTCACCATCCAGATGAGTGTACGCTGACCTGGTCATATTCGCAATAAACGCAAAATCATGACACGAAGCCCGTATTTCGATACAGAAGACCTGATCATAAGCGTCCACAAAGTTATGTCAGCAGACTGGCCAGGGCCGGCTCCAGGTCGGCAGAGACAAACGGATAACCCGCCTTCTGCAGCACGTGCGGCTGCACGCGATGACTGGCGAGTAACAGAGCATCTGCCATCTCACCGAGCAACAGACGGGCGGCGCCTGCTGGTAGTGGCAGGCAGGTAGGGCGACTCAATACGCGGCCTAACGTTTGCGCAAAAGTTTGTTGGGTGACCGGGTTCGGTGAGACCAGATTCACCGGTCCATTGAACGACTCCTGCGTCAGCACAAACTGAATCATGCGCGAGATATCCGGCAGGCTGACCCAGCTCATATATTGCTGGCCAGAACCGATCCGGCCACCCAGGCCGAGCCGGAATGGCAACAACAGATTTTTGAGTGCGCCGCCGTCCGGGCTCAGCACAATCCCGGTACGCAGATGGATCGTGCGGATACCAGCCGCCTGCGCCGGCTGTGTCGCTGCTTCCCAGGCTTGTGCTACTTCGGCCAGAAAGCCTGTGCCAGCCGGGGCAGATTCATCCACCGACTCCGCCTGAGTATCGCCGTAAAAACCGATCGCCGAGCCGGATAACAACACCTTTGGCGGATGCGCAAGCTGTGCCAGATGTCGGCATAACACCGCCGTACCCTGCACCCGGCTGTCCCGGATCAGATTTTTTCTGCGTTGTGTCCATCGACCCTCAGCAATCCCGGCGCCAGCCAGATGAATCACCGCATCCAGCCGGATATCTGGTGCTAACTGCACCAGATCGCGCTCCGGTTGCCAGAAACAATCGTTATCGCCATGTGGTTGGCGCAACAAACAGATTACCTGGTGTCCGGCTGCAGCCAGGTCAGTCTGCAGCCTGCGTCCGATCAGACCAGATGAACCAGTGAGTAAAATAAGCATTGTTTAACCCTGATTGATGGTGACAGTTGATATCATCGTCTGGCTTCACAATTTGTGATGCAGAATATCAGACTATGTTGCGTTTAAGGCTTCCACCTCTTTTAAGGTGAGCTCAGTGATTTCGGCGATCGCTTGTATATCAAGTATACCTGCGGCTAGCAGACTTACAGCTATTTCAATATTTCGTTCTTTCCTGCCTTCTTTAACACCTTCTTTCCTGCCTTGTTCTCTGCCTTGCTTGATGCCTTGCTTGATGCCTTTCTTAATCCCTTTCTGAATGCCAACGGTATAGGATGATTCGACCATGCTGGCCTGATAGTGCAGATCATTCCGGTATCTTTCATATGCCAGCCGTTCTGTCTCCGGCAGTTTCAGAATATCCAGAGCCTGTTTGGCTTTTTTCAGACCTTTCGCTCTGAAATTTTCTTTGATTTCTTCATTTTTCAGGAAGTACACCCACTCATCCAGTGTGTCTCTGGCAATATCATTAAAATTGTTCACTCTGATCAGATAGTACTCCGGAAATATCTCGTTGATTTTATTTTTATTGTATAGTTCCTGCTGATCTTTCGATAACTGCAAGGTATCCTGGTGATGTAAACCATGAAAGGTCGTTTTGCCATGATAGATATAATCCTCGCCCTGTCCCAGATCAAAATACAATACATTAACTGAAATCACTTTCACAATCTTCGAGTAAGGATCACTTTCGTGCAGGTGTTCAGTAATCACTTTTGAAGTGCCAAACAGGATTCTTTGCAGGTAATCAAATTCACGTTCGTACTGCACTTCAATAATGATAATGTCATCATGCTGATTTCTGACTTTCAGATCAACCCGGTTAAACTTATCCTGGCGGTGTTCCTTGTTACTTTCACTTTCGAGTACCGCCATAATCTGTATATCTTCTTTCAGCAGCTCGCTCAGAAAGCCGTCCAGAATGTCAAAGTTTGCCTTGCTTCTGAGTAACTTCTTCATAGCCCAGTCAAAGCTGATCAGTTTGCGTGGCATATTTTATTCTCCTGTCTGTTCATCGGTTTGTACGGGTGGTTGCAGTATGCGCCGCAAATCAGCCAGAACTGCCGGCAGGTCGATCTGCTGATAAGGTAGCTTATCCAGCGCAGAGAGCAGATGCTTAGCGGATGGCGCGAGCGGATTTCGCCCGGACAAATGATCTGCGGGGCTTGCTGCTGGTTGAGTTGACCAGGTGTGTGCCTGCAGAGGAGTGTGTGGCAGAGGCGTCCAGGTTCGTGCCGGGCGCAGCGGTTGGCTGCAATCCAGCACCAGGCTGCACCAGTTCCATAAATCCGGTGCCATCAGCGCCAGTTGTGCCGGTGCTGTTTCACTCAGCCAGAACAGCAGAGAGCAGCGACAGGTTGCAGCCAGTGATTCACGCAAATTGTTCAGGTCAGCAAAAAAGGCATCACGTTCCACCTGCTGCGCCTGTTGCCAGGTGAGCGGCGTGCACACATGAATCAACCTGTGTTGCCGGGCGAGTGGTGTCAACTGATCTGTCAGCCAGCCTGGCAGACTGTCCGGCACCGCCTTCAGGAGACGTGCCAGTGCCGGATCAGGTGCTGACATCTGTTGCTGCCTGCGCAACTCGCTGATAGCCGGGTAGGGTGCGGATAATCGGATGCGATTGCCACCAGTAGCGGTTATATTCGAGCAATGCCAGGTGATACAACAACCGTTGTGCCTGATCAGACTGGCTGGTCTCGTCGGCTGGCGCCTGATCGATCCGGTACAAAAAGGCATAATCGTCTGTGGTCAGACAGCGGCGATACTCACTGGCTAATTGTTTGATCGCATCCTCGACCGCCGCCTGATCAAACACCTCATCCTCTGCCGCCAGAAACGCATAATTGAGCAGCCGCAACAAATCGCGTGGATGCCCGCCGCAATGATCAATCAACTGATCGACCAGAGAGGCTTCTGCTGCGTAATCTGGCCTGTGGGGGTGTGATTCAAACTGATGTGGAGTAGTAAGCCGGGCTGGATGAGATCCAATGTTTGTTGTCAACATCAGGCTCCACGTTTCCCGACCGGGGTTCTCCGAGGTATGCCAGAATACTCGTCCCTCGGAGAGCAGGTCGGGATAACGCTTGCGAAAAGCCTGCGGCAACAGATCACCACATCAGTTTGAATCGCCCCCGACCTATGGTGATGGAAGTATTTTCCAATCCAGAAATGAGCCTGAAGGTAGGCCGGTTAAATTCCGGCGTC
>CAWUID010000001.1:0-161969 GCA_963922315.1 uncultured Gammaproteobacteria bacterium | reverse complement strand
ACTATCTTTTATAATGTTATCAAATACTTGTTACTTTTTAAGCAGGCTCTAATTAAGATAGGATCTGGGGTTTTCATGTTTATTCCGAGGGGTATGGTTACTTGTATTATGGTGCCTTATCTAGGGGGGTGTTCTCAATCAGCTTCAAGGCTTGATTTCGGCTCTTTTCGCGCTGACTGTGTTGCACTTGTCGTAATAGAACCACTATGACTCCTCATTGCGCTTGGTCAGTACATAAAATAACACGAAATCATTTCCGATCAGTTCATTGAGAACATGCTCCTAGCGTTTTGAGTTTTTTTTCATCGTTTAAGGAATGTCGAACAGGTTGCATTGCTGCGGTGAGTGCGCTGATAGTAGAAACAAAGCGTAGACTTTCTGTTGCTAAAAAACTAAATCCACCCAGAAAAATACCCATTAAGGTTAGAACGCTAAAGCCTGAAGTCATATATAGGTTCTGAGCCAGACGGCGTTCGAATGTTTGCGCAAGCCCAAATAGTTTGGGTAGTTTTCTGAGACTACCGTCCATTAAGATAATTTGTGCGATATCGGTGGCAGCAGTGGTGGCACCGCATAAAGAAATAGAGACTTCGGCTTTTTGCATTGCGATAGCATCATTAATGCCGTCACCAATAAAGCAAACACGGCGGCCTTCTTGCTGGAAGCGTTCAACTAATTCAGCCTTACCTTCTGGTAGCACATTAGCAAAATAACGTTCAATACCCAGTTGTTCAGCTAGTTTCTGTGTTGGTGTGGTTTGGTCGCCGGAAATAATACACAGCTCTAGACCTTGTTGCTGCAATTGCTCAATGATTTGTGGCGTTTCAGAGCGCATATTCGGGTGTAATTCAATTGCGCCAATACAAATGTTGTCTAGCGCTACCATTACCAAAGAATATCCCTCGGTGGCGCATGCTTGACTTAAACAAGCAAACTGAGTGGGCAATGTGATATTTTCTTGTTGCAAAAAACGCACACTACCGACTCGCAGTGTTTTCTGTTCGGCCACTAATTTAACTTTTATGCCCAAACCTAGTGCATAATGGGTATTTTGTGTGGCGGGAATGGTCAGGTCTGCTGTTTCTGTCGCAGCTAATATAGCACTAGCAATCGGATGATTTTGGCGCATTTCAGCGGCAGCAGCAAATGCTAATATCTGTGCTTCACTGTAGTTGGCATACGAATGTATGCGCCCAACGGCAGGTTGTTCTACTGTTAGCGTTCCGGTTTTATCAAAAATAATCAGATCAATGTTATTGAGTTCTTCTAGTGCCTTAAAATCTTTAATCAATACTGCGTTTTCAGATGCAGTGTTGAGAAAGTTTAATACTGCCACAGAGCCTGTGACCCGGATATTAAAGGTGTAGTTTGCACCCAGTATGCAAATCGCGCCAGCAGGCCCGATAAAAGGTATACTGAGTGTGCTGAAAGCGAGTGTTGGCCAAGTGTAACGGTCACCGACTTCTATCACTTTTAACGTGGTTGATACATTATATTTTGCGGTTTCTTTGAGAATTGTACCTAAACGCCCGGCGGTGGTTTCTGACCCAGTTTTATCAACCCGCACATCAATGTTGCCGGAGATAGCGCGAGTGGAGGCAAATACTTGATCACTTAGCCTTATTTCAACCGGTTGCGATTCGCCGGTTAGCACATGCTGATCTACCAGTGCTTCACCTCCGATGACTGTGCCATCCACTGGCACAATTTGTCCGCTATGTAGTACAAGCGTGTCACCAATCGCCAATTGTGCAAAAGGGATTTCTACCTCTACTCCATCAATGCGTACCCATACTGTGTCAGGTTGTAATTGGAAAATCTGACTTAAATGTTGTTGTGCACGGTTTTCGGTCATGGCTTTGATCTTTAGGCCAACACCTAAAAACAAAATGCCCACTGAGCCCACTGTAGCAAAGCCACCTAGCCACATAAAACCATCATAAATACAGAGTAAGTGGATAGAACCCAAGCGGCGGGTACGTTTTAACTCTAAATAGCTGGTATAGTAAAAACTAGACAGCTCACTTAACCCAAATAACAAGGCTACCCCCATAAAAGGGGGGTAAATAAAAGTGCTGATTAAGGCGGAAGTGACTACTATACTACCGACGCCAAGCCATATATTAGCGATGCGTTCTTCCGGGCTCAATTTACGGAGTTCAGTAGAGGCAAACTCTTGTAAATGTTGGTGGCGGGTTTGACCAAATAAGGGGTCAATGTATTTTTGGATTTTACTTTGGTAAGTGGCTTCAATAGCTAATAAAGCACTTAAACTGCGGCGTTTTAGCGAGTGTTTTTTCGGAGTTTTCGGGTTATCAACAACTTGGTTATCATCACTAATCAATTGACGGTGCTGTGATTGATAGTTTTTCCTTAGACCAAGTGCACTCACGATGACAACACCGCTCAGAACAATCGGGATTAAAGGAAGCATAAGGTTTCTACCATATTGTCACAAAAGACTTAACAAGTTGTTAAAAAAAGCCATCCTGGCACTTTTTCAACGACGGCAATGAATAATGCGATTTTCCTTGCCTGCAAAATCAATGAGTTAATGTCATTGATTTTGGCGATACCTCCTGGTATCGCACACAAACTACCGAAAAACGCTGTTTTTCAACAGCCTGTTAAGGAAGTCTCTAGTAATTCAGTGCCTAAAATTTGATTAGCCATGGACAAAACGCGAACATGTTGCGTGATAGATTCTGCACTTTACTAAAAATAAAGAGCATTGTTAAATAAGTATCATTTTCCCTTGTTTAACATAACAGGTTTTGTTAATAGACAAGTGAAATATTATATTAACAATACTGATTAAAATATTATAAGAAGTTTTGGATAGTAGTAATTTGCGAACTATTGAGATGTAAGAAGGTCAAGTTAAAGAGTAAGAGTAACCGTCTCTATGTTTTTCTAAATACTTTAGAGATAATCACTATCGCGTATTGCGATATTATTCTACATCGTGTTTTTTTGTCAAGTGCTGCTGGACAGGTCGCATGGCACTCATGAATGCACTGATTAAAGCAATGAAACTCAGGCTTTCTATTGCTGCAAAACTAAAGCCGGCAAGAAAAATACCTGATATAGCTAGACCGCTGACTCCGGCAGTAATATATAAATTTTGCAACAGTCGGTGTTCGAATGCTTGCGCAAGCCCAAATAGTTGAAGTAGCTTATTAAGACTACCGTCCATTAAAATAATCTGCGCAGCATCAGTGGCAGCGGTGCTGGCGCCACGCAGTGAAATAGATACTTCAGCTTTGTGCATAGCAATGGCGTCGTTAATGCCATCACCAATAAAACAGATATGGCGGCCTTCTTGTTGAAAACGTTCGACTAACTCTGCTTTGCCTTCTGGTAGCACATTGGCGAAATAACGATCAATGCCCAACTTTTCGGCTAATCTTTGTGTTGGGGCGGTTTGGTCGCCAGAGATAATGCATAAATCCAGGTCTTGTTTTTTTAATTGTTGGATAATTCGCGGAGTTTCAGGGCGTATACTGGGGTGCAATTCGATGCCACCGATACAGGTATTATCGAGCGCTACCATCACTAATGAATGCCCTTCGGCATAGCATGTTTCGCTTAAGTAAGCAAACTGTGTGGGTAATTCAATGTTTTCTTGCCCCAGAAAACGTGTACTACCTACACGTAGTATTTTATGTTCGGCGACCAATTTGACTTTTAAACCTAAACCCAACGCATAATAGGTATCTTCGATGGCAGGAATGACTAATTCCGCCGCTTCTGCCGCTGCTAATATGGCATTAGCAATCGGATGATTTTGCCGTGCTTCAGCGGCAGCGGCAAAAGCTAATACTTGTGCTTCGCTATAGTCGCCATACTGATGTATGCGTCCAACGGTGGGCTGTTCTACCGTCAGTGTGCCTGTTTTATCGAAAATAACGAGGTCAACATCCTGGAAATTTTCCAGTGCTTTGAAATCTTTGATCAATATGCCATTTTTAGAGGCAGTATTGAGAAAATTCAATACCGCTACAGGCCCTGTAGTATAAGTGTCAAAAGTAAAGTTTGCGCCCATGATACAGATAGCGCTGGCAGGTCCAATAAAAGGAAAACTGAGGGCGCTCAAAGCCAATGTCGGCCCAGTATAACGGTCACCGATTTCTACTACTTTTAACGTGGTTGATGCATTATATTTAGCGGTTTGTTTGACAATGGCGCCTAAACGCCCAGCGGTGGTTTCCGATCCGGTTTTTTCAACTTGTACGTCAATACTGCCAGAAATAACCAATGTGGAAGCATAAACTGGATCAGCTACTGTGACTTCAGCCGGTTGAGCTTCGCCGGTGAGCACATGCTGGTCTATTATTGCTGAACCTGTGATGACTGTGCCATCTATAGGCACAACTTGTCCGCTGTGTAGCACAAGCGTATCGCCAATGGCTAACTGCTCAAAAGCGATTTCTACTTCTGTGTCATTAATACGTACCCATACCGTGTCGGGTTGTAATTGAAAAGTCTCGCTTAAGCGTTTATGTGCACGGGCTTCGGTAATGGTTTTAACTTTTAAACCAATACCAAAGAGTGCTATGCGAAAGGCGCCTACGACAGCGAAGCCTCCGAGCCACATAAAAGCATCATAAATACAACCTAAGTGAATAGATCCGAATTTGCGGGTGCGTTGCCATTCTAAATAAGCATTATAATAAAAAGCAGAAAGATCCGTCATTCCAAGTAAAATCGTTACCCCTATAAAAGGGGCATAAATAAACCGACTGATTAAGACTGAAATGATAGCGATACTGCCAAAGCCGAGCTGCAAATTAGCGAGACGCTCTTGCTTACTCATTTTACGAGATTTAGTGGATGTAAGCTCTTGCAAATGTTGATGGCGAGTTTGACCAAACAATGGGTCTATATATTTTTGGATTTTAGCCTGATAAGCGGCTTCAACAGCTAGTAAAGCATTTAAACTCTGGCACTTTAGAGAAGATTTTTCTTGAATTTGAGGCTTATTATTATTTTTAATTAACGGATGCCAATGTGATTTATAGGTTTTTTTTAGGCCAAGCACACTAACGATGATTGTGCCGCCGAGAACGATAGGCGTTAAAGGAAACATGGGTAGACGGCTATAGAGATGGGGAGGGAGTAATGGGTATGATCTGAATAGGCAGGTCAGATTGACATAGGATGTGGTTAGAAAAAAGTTTTGTTTACAGTCTCACTGGAGGTGATAGGAGTTATAAATACTAGTTTATAACTACGTCTCAGCAATCACTGAAACTAACGAGGACATTGATAGAGTATTTTTACCTACAAAGCAGGCTAATTTAATTAATCGTTTGGGTTGAGCCACCATCTACACGTAAATTTGCCCCATTAATATAATTCGCCAGTGGGCTTGCAATAAAAGCGGTTAGATGTGCTACATCCAGAGGAGTACCCAGTCGATTAACTGGGTTGGCTTGCATTTCTTCCAGCACTTCTGCTTTCATTTGTGCCAAGTTTGTACTTTCGCCTTGTGCTTGACCTAATCGGCACAACACTTCGTCAAAGCCTTCTGTTTCGATTAAACCCGGGCTTACTGCATTAACGGTAATACCTGTTCCTGCTAATGCTTTAGCTAGGCTCACTGTCATATTGATGTTAGCTGCTTTGGTCGCTGCATAGTCTGGCTGTTCAGCAAAAGGCTGGGTGCCGTCTGTGCTAGCGATTTGGATAACTCGTCCCCAACCTGATTTTTTCATTTGTGGCACAAAATGTTGAATCATACGCACCATGGAAACAACATTAGCGTTGTAAAGTTGCGCCCATTGTTCCGTTGCAGTATCCAACCAATCACTTATAGAAAAAGTGCCTGCGTTATTGATCAAGATGTCAATACCACCAAGTACAGATTGCGCGAACTCAGCGACTGCTGTTGCACCTTCGTCCGTGTTGATCGCACCAACTACTGCTTTTGCTTTGCCACCATTGGCTATGATCTGTTGCGTAACATGCTGAACGCGTTCGACATTGCGACCATGTATGACCACGCTAGCGCCTTCTTGGGCCAATGTTTTAGCAATCGCGGCACCTATGCCTCGACTACTGCCAGTGACCAAAGCTCTTTTTCCGCTAAGTTGTAAGTTCATTTATTTAAATCTGAGAATTTTCCGCAGCTTGCTGCGGGGAAAAAACCGTCACTACTCAGTATTTGCGCTATAACAGACCGTAAAAAAAGCGTTATTCTATGCGCAGTTACAGAATCTATTTTATCTGTCACACAATCCAAGCTGGTTTATGTTAATTTCATAGATTCGCGACTTCGCACGGAATAACATACGAAGGAAGTGATGCTGATATTTTCCTTATATTAGTTAGGGGCGGATGCGTTCACATAAATAATCGCCTAATATCAAATAGTCTATTTTACTGCGTAAAAAAGTGGCAATGGCATCACCTGGGCTTTCTACAATCGGTTCTTGTATATTAAACGACGTATTTAAAACACAGCCATAACCGGTATCTTTTTTCAGTTTATCCAGTAAAAGAGCATAGGGGTCAGATGACTCTGGTACGGCTTGGATGCGACAAGTCGTGTCCGTATGTACACATTCTCCTAATGCTTTGACTCCGCTTTCATTAACTTTAGGCGCTGCGGTCATATAGCTTGTATATAGCCCAGAATCAAGATAATCGGTTACTTCGGCTTCTCGTATAGCTGGGCCAAATGGCCTAAACCATTCACGCCTTTTCACTTTATCGTTGATACATTGCCGTACCCCTTCACCCCTCGGGTTGGCTAAAATCGACCGTCCTCCCAATGCACGCGGGCCATATTCACTTTTACCTTGCCACCAAGCAATAATATGATCAGATGCAATTAAATCAGCTGCATAATGTGCTGGGTTATTGATTTTAGTATATTTGAGTTTGCCGAGTACCACACTGCCAGGCATTAAGGTATCAGGTAGTTCTTTTAGCGCGTCTTGAATTTCATCTTCTGAATAATCGCGACCAAATCGCATGCTGGAATTAGAGATATCTATAATTTCTCCAGTCAGCTTCCAATAACCATATACGGCGTTACCCAGCGGGAGTCCAGAATCGGAGGCAGGAGGGCAAGGAAAAACATTAACGCCGTCTAGTTGTTGGGAAAGTTTGTTATTAGAGACACAGTTCAATGCCACACCACCGGATAGCAAGACATTCGGCACGTCATGTTTAGCTAGGAGTGCTTGTATTGATCTCAGTGTTGTTCGTTCAAGTTGTACTTGTATATATTTAGCGATATTAGCGGCGGTAGCAGATGTGCCGTCGGGGAATGGGTCGCCAAAATTTAAATTGTATTTTTTACTGAGCTTCATTACGCCCCAGTAATCGGTATCTTCCAACAGGCTTTCTATTCGGCCATCTGCGGATACGTTGAAAAGATCTGGGTGATGATCATAGTCGGCACTTGAGCCATAGGCAGAAAGCCCCATGGTTTTACCCGATTCTTCAGCACCAAAGCCTAAGAAACCGGTGAATGCATCATAGGCTGTACCCAGCCCTTTACACCGATCTCTATGTGGGTCTGATTGCATGGCAAGATGAAATTGATTGTTATCAAAGACAAAGGCTGACTCAGTGACTTCATGCTGACCAATACCTTCATTACCACCACCATCTGTTACAAATACTAAGCCTTTCTTTTTACCGGATAAAGCGATGGCACCTAAAGCATGTGAGAGGTGATGATCACAACGCACTGTGCGACATTTAACACCGGTGGCCATTTCGATACCACCATCGTGTGCTTTGCTCAGACGAGGACCACAATTTGACCAGACAATGAGTTCTATATCATGAAAACTAATTTTTGCACTGGTTAAGCAATAGATCACGGAAAGCCACCAACCGTTACTATGCTTTTTACGTGAAAGCCTCTCTTCAGATATCGCAACGATTAGCTTCCCGTCTTTAATTAAAGCGGCGCCGCCGTCATGACCAATATGAATACCTAATACGTACATAAACAGGGTTCTCCCCTTGTTGATTTAAAAAAATAAAAAATATTGGGTAGTAGATTATTAAAATATTGTTAGCAGCTAATATTCCTACCCATAGGATTCTAAAAATGCTGGTTTTTGCCAGAAATCACTGCCATTGCTTCATCGGTAAACTACATAGGTCTCCTATTTCTTTTACCACATTGGTGGCAGGTCTCAACAAACGCCATAAGTAATGCCTAGCCCTCTGAGCCATTTACGATAAGCAATGGAGGGTTTGTCTGATCTCACGTGGATTTCGTAGGGTGCGCCTTGTGCTTTTGCTTCTTTGGGCGATAACAGGGGTAAACGGGTTGGTTGTTGGGAGTGCAGAATGTCAATATCTTGTTTCATTGTTTCATCGTATTCATCTTGTACCTTGGATTCCTGCATGTTGGCGTCATCCCATAGCATCAGTATCCGCGCTACGCAAGTGTCTTCATCAATCGGTGTGATTGTGACCAAATCAACCAACCGTGATTCTTCAGACTCTGCAATACAGTAATGGCATAAAGGCTGGGTCAAGGTAATCCAGGTACCCCATGAATTGTCATCTTGATCTTTACTGAAAACTCTAGAGGCATGGAGTTGATATTTACCGATAAGCATGCCATCTTCATTTGTTTTTACCTCAAAGTCTGCCACTTCGGTATGCTCGCGATCGCCTAACCAACCTTCATGCAGAATAGGAAAATGGGAGACATCTAAGAAGTTATCCATTACCCGAAAGGCGCTGGCTTTAATAAAGTAGGGTTCTGTGTAAGTTCTGTAATAGGTTGCATCATCCCACTCAGGGAATTCAGGTATTTCACTCACTGGTGTTCCTAAGCAAACCCAGACTAAACCGTAGCGTTCTTCACATTGGTAAGCTGTAGCTTTCGCGCCGGCCGGAGGCTCTTTATCTGGATGAGCAGGAATATTCACACATTTGCCTGCTTGATTATATTGCCAGCCATGATATGGACAGGCCAAATTATTATTGGTGATTTCGCCTAGGGATAGTTGCACACCACGGTGTGGACAATAATCTCGCCATACTTGTATGGGTGAGTCAGGCTCATGGTTGCGCCATATGACTAAATTGATGCTCAGTAAACGTGTAGCAGTGATACTACCCGGTGCGCAATCTTCTACACTGGCAACCACATGCCAGTTGTTCATTAAAGTGGTATCTACGTTTTTCATAATTGTTTCCTGGTTTTATCGGCTAACATAGGTATGTTGAGAAATTTTAACAAAGTGTTTGTGACCTAACTTAAGTTTTTATTTGGTATCCACTGTAATAGGTCGTGCAGGATATTAGATATGCCTAATAAAGTCGTCTGTCATGATAAGACATTTTCCAGTATTGGGGATTGATTGTTCAAAAAGCTGTTGCTCAAATTCGCGATATTCTTCACTTTCTTCTGCTAATTTTCGGTGCATTTTTTCATTATCGGCTATATTCTCAAATTCTGTCATTGCGTAATATTTGTATCCAGATAGTGGTTCAAGCAGCAAGCCGCCAAATCCATCTACCCACAACTTTGTTGACTTAATCAATCCAGTTTGTTTGGCTAATCTTTGAAACCTTTCCCAATTTTGGTGAAATGCTTCTCGCTTTTCTGGTTTGATTATCATTATTTCAAGTGTCGCAACGGTCAATTTCCCCTCCTTATTACATTGCGTAAAAGTACTTCGGTGTGCTTTAACAGATTATTGAAATTCGCTGAGGCGAGTACGAGACAAGGCGAAAATGGGCGAAAAAGCGGAGTTCACATGGAGTAAATGCGCATTTTGAGGCTATTTTAACGCGCCGTATCGAGCCACATCAGTAGAGTTTCAACAGCCTGTTAACAAACACCATAAGTTACACCTAACTCCTTTAGCCATTTACGATAGGTGACAGTGCATTGATCAGAAGGCATATGGACTTCGTGTGGTAACCCATGTGTGCTCATCCACTTTGTGCCTAACAGGGGTAACCGTGTTGGCTGTTGCGCATGTAAAATCTGCATATCTTGTTCTACTGTTTCATTAAATTCAGTCAGCATCTGTGCTTCTAATTCTTTTGAATCCAAAGTTGTAGACCGACTCCAGGTCATTAACATGCGTACGATACAGTTATCTTCATCAATGGGTGTGACTACTAAAAAGTCGGTTGCTCGAAGATCATCAGATTCTGAGATCCAATATTGGCATAACGGATGATTGATGATTTGTGAATTAATCGATGAATCCGTTTCATTGTTTTCATTGAATCTTGGCATTTGCAGTTTAAAGTTATGCATTTTAATGCCATCTTTGTTAAGTTTTACTTCAAAGTTTTCCATTTGCGCTTGGTTACGGTCGCCTAACCAACCATCGTGCAGAATAGGGAAATGAGCAACATCTAAGAAGTTTTCCATCATACGAAACGCGCTGGCTTTAACAGTGTATGTCTTCGTATAGGTTTTATCATACTTCGCATCATCCCATTCCGGGAATACAGGTATGTCATTGGCTGGTTGACCTAAACAAACCCACACTAGGCCATAACGTTCTTGGCATTGATAGGCTTTGGCTTTTGCACCGGCTGGAGGCTCTTTATCTGGATGAGCAGGAATATGCACACATTTTCCTGCGGTATTATATTGCCAACCGTGATAAGGACAGGCCAACCGATTATTCGTAATTTCGCCTAGGGATAGCTGTACACCGCGATGGGGGCAATAATCTTGCCAAACTTGTATGGGTGAATCAGGTTCATCACCGCGCCATAGTACTAAATTAATACCCAATAAACGTGCGGTGCTGATACTGCCGGGTTTGCATTCTTCTACGTTAGCAACGACATACCAATTGTTGATTAAGACGGGATCTGGATTTTGCATAATTATTTCCGGGTTTTACCAGGGCTCAAGGTAATTTAGTTAACGTTTTATTTTTATAAGTGAATGTCGGACGCATGGCGTTAGCCATGCCAACCAAAAAGCCAATGTTATATAACCAAACCGCACTCAACACGCCAAAATTTAGAAAGAGAGCACCGGCTATGGTTACCATGCTGGGTACGATACTGGTGACGAGGCTAACTTTCATATTTTTTTCTAGCTCGGCTGCAATCGCAAACAGGTTGACTAGCTGGGTTAAGTTGCCATCCATCAATATAATATGGGCGGTGTCCGTTGCAATCGTGGAAGCACCCCGTAAAGAAATAGCAGCATGGGCTGTTTTAAGGGCAATAGCATCATTAATACCATCTCCAATAAAGCAAACTTGTTTGCCTGCTTGTTGTAGTTGGGCAATGCACTTGGCTTTGTTTTCTGGCAAGGTCTCGGCGAAGTAATGTTGAATGCCGATATCTTCGGCCAATTTTTGGGTCGGCTGTTCCTGATCACCCGATAGAATATAAAGCTCAAAACCTTGTTGGCGCAGCTGGCGGATAATAGGCTTTACCTCTGCGCGAATGCTGGCATGGAGTTCAATAGCACCGGCCAATTGCTCATCTAGCGCAATATAAACCAGTGAGTGCCCTTGTTCGCTGCATAGCCGTTGTATGGCTTCAATGGCTGCTGGAATCGCAATGCCAGATAGCTGCATAAAACGCTGGCTGCCGACCTGTACTACCTTTTCTGCGATAGTCACTTTCAAGCCATAGCCGATGTCATAGGCCGCATGTTGTATTTTTGGCACATCCAACTCACGCTGTATCACTTCTTGCTGGATGGCTTGCGCAATGGGATGCATTTGTTTGTGTTCAGCAGCAGCGGCTAACTGTAGCAATTTATCTTCATTGAGATCGCTACAGGTATGGACAGTCTCAACATGGGGTACATCTTCTGTCAGTGTACCTGTTTTATCAAATACGATAGTGTCTACTTTATTGAGGGTTTCTAAGGCACGGCCATCTTTGATCAATATGCCTTGGTCGGATGCGATTTGCAGAAAATTGCGCAAGCTGATGGGTGCAACGAGTCTGATCGTATCGCCGGCACAAGCATTTAATATCGTTAATGCGGCGGTTTGTCCTGCCAAGGGCAAGGCTAAAATCGCCAGAGCCAAAGTGGGTAAAGCAGATTGATCAGCGATTTTTTGGCCTTTTAATTCGACACTGGATTTGAAATCTAGGGTATTTTCTAGCAACTGTACGACTTGTGCCGATACAGTCTTTTGTCCAGCTTGTTCGACCCGAATCTTGATCTGGCCAGCGAGTACCACAGTTGAGGCAAAGACTTGTTCTTCTGTGCCTTTTTCTGCGGGTTGCGCCTCTCCGGTCAACATACGTTGATCAATAGAAGCATTACCCGCTGTGATGTGTCCATCAATAGGAATCACTTCGCCAGCGTTGACAACTACAATGTCGCCTATCTTGAGTGATTCGTATGGAACCCGGCGTTCTACACCATCCTGGTCAACCCAAGCTTGGGGTGACTGCGCAAAAAACGTATCAGCCATGCGTTTTTTGGCATGGTCTTGCGTTTTGGCAATGAGCTTTTCTGAAAGAAAATATAGGGTATAACCTAAAGCGGGGACAAAATAATAACCTGACAGCAGTAATGGCACCGCCCCAATAGACGAAAGTCCGGCAATGCCAAATTTTTTCTCTTGCCATAGTGCATTCCAGGCTGTTTGCCAGAGAGGAACTGAAGCATAAATAATACCGATGGCACTGAAAGGTGTCAGCGGTGGATGAAACAATATTCCTATACTTGCTGTGCTTAGTGATAAGAGAGAACTAGCAAGACAGCGATTGTCCTGTTTTTCAATTTCACTGATTTCATTTTGGGTTGTATTAATATGCTTAGAGAGTCCAGCCCAACCTGCTAGTATCGGGAGTTTTTGTTTTGCACTATAGTATCGTTTAATAGTAAATCCCAGTGCGATACTTGCTATGGTTAAAGCGGTAATGGGAAGCATGTGTTATGTTGCTTTACTTAATGCTAAAAAATTATTGAGCATATTTGACGTAAGCTAAAAATAAGATTGCAGTGTCCCTTGGCGGCGAATATCCAATGTCGCACAATGGAATGAGCCCAGAAAATAATAATAGTGTTCAAAAGCACAAGGGATTGGCTGAAATCCCCAATTTTTTAATGCCTTAATGAGTGGCTCCTGACGTTTTTCGACAATAATACGCTCTTCATCCAGCATCAATACATTTACTCCGGCCCATTCGCTAACACCGCATAGTGGATCGGTGATTGGTGGTGGTTCTGGGGCAACCAGTAGTTCCCAATTTTGCAAAATATCTGGCAGTTTATTTATGTCGAGATATTCCGGGTTCACCAATACTTTTCCCGGCGCAAGTGGCATGAAGGTGGTGTCGATATGAATTGCTTCAGGGCTGCGATTATGCAAAATATGAATGCGATATTTTTCGCCCAAATGTCGTTGTAGCCAGGCAATACCAAATTTGTTGGTCACATTGCTTCCTTGGCAAAAGATGTCTCTTCCACAACGAACAAAGTCGGCTGCATCAAATACTGGTTCAAACTCTGTGACCATGTAACGCATCGTTTCATCCGGCGCTGGCCGTGTGTAGTTTGCATCATATAGCGCATCGAACAATTGCGGTTTAGGTGCAGCTGTCCATTTTGCACCGGCCTGAAAATATTCCTTAAACAAGGCTCGGTATGCCCAGGCTTCGTAATAACGGCTGCGGTCTGCCATCGGTGCTTCAATAATTTCATTACCAATGACTAAAAACGGATCGCGTGGGTTCGCGGCACAAAAGCCGCTTGAGACTTGCCAGTCAGGTGTGGCAAAAGGCGCGGCATAATCACATTGATCTATTCGACGCACCGTCACGCCTTCAACCTCTAAGATATGCACAAAGTTTTCTAATTCTTTACGTGCCGCATCCACAATCTCTGGTCGATACGGATTACCACCGCCGCCCATTCGGGCTTGCATCTCTGGCCACATGCCAGGCGGTACGGTGGCGACATTGATGGTGCTCCAAGCTGGGAACATGGCACCTTCTACCGTGCCGACAATCACTTCTTCCAGTGGATCCCATTCATTATGTGAATTAACCGGGCAAGTTGCGTGCATGGTGTCAGACTCAATCATGGCGGATTATAGGTTGGGGAATCGCAACGGAAGGGTAGTCTGTTTCATGTTGCTGCATGAATTGTTGAATCTGTTGTTGCTGATCGATTGATGCGCCAGTGAGTTTGTCTTGTAAGTTGGCTTCGTAACGTTGTTGTTCAACTTGGATATGCTTTGGTGCTTGTTCTCCATATAGGGTGACAAACATCTGGTAGGTGTTGTAGTGACCGGTAGCTAAATCATCTGTATATTCAGTCAGATTGGCTTTTAGATCTAGCAGACATTCTAACGGCCAGAGAATGTCGAATAGGGTTGCATCATGTGTTTGCCCTAATCGTTGTAACAGAATGGCATGTAACAAGCGGATGTCAGCCGGGCGCAATTCCGCCGCGCGTATAACGGCTTCATAGCTGGGTTGGTCAGTGGATAATAGTTGTTGCACTGTCTGGAAATACTCACCAACTTCGGTCAGATAACGCAACACAACTGGATTATCCAGTTGGTGTTCAGCAAGAAAAGTGGTGATCAGTGTTTCTGTACGCTGCCAGTAGTCAGGTGGGATTGCCTCCATAGTATCGGCAGATTCCAGCGCTAATTCGACCTGGTAGATCAATCCTTCAACTAGGCTGAGTATGGGCGCATGCGTAAAAAAGTCTTTCCAGCTTTGACCATGCAGCGGCAGATAAAAAGCGGCCATATCAAACAAGACTAGAGACGATTTTGTCATCTCTGGGTAAGCAATACTAGGTTGGTGGTGCATCATGCATTGTTCCTTTATTTGTCATTATTTAGCAGGCTGTTGAAAAACAGCGTTTTTCAGCAGTTTGTGTGCGATACAAAGATGTATTGCCGCCTATCATGGTATGCATCACGTAATCTATCGCCATTTACTGGACCGGAAAATTTAGGTAGATTTTGCGACTTGGTTTGGCTGCGCGCAAAATGACAATATTCCGGACTGGCTAAAAAAGGCCGAAAGTTACCTGAGTTTTGATATTTGAACGGGTTATTCTTCAAGCATCTGACGTACTGCTGCCAAAGCTGCCAATGATTGGTCGATTTGTTCTTCTGTGTTGGCAGCGGTAATGGAGAAACGCAAGAGTCCTTGATCCATTGGCACAATCGGGAACAGGGCTGGCGTGATTAAAATACCGTAGTCCCACAGAATGTTGCAGGCTGCAATAACGTTTTTAGTGGTACCAATCACAATACCTACAATGGGGAAGAAATTGTCATTGACGACCTCAAACCCCAATGCGTTCGCTTCGGTGACCAGTTTATGCGTTAGCTTATAGATTTGTTGGCGCCATTTATCACCTTCACTGAGATTGAGTTTAAGGCCAGCAATCGCACTGGCCAGACTCGCGACCGGTGAAGGACCAGAAAAGATAAAGGTAGAGGCGGCTTTAAAGCGGTTACGCATGTCCTCATCAATACAAGTGATAAAAGCACCGAAAGAAGAGTACGATTTGGATAGCCCACCGACATAAATCAGCCGGTCATCAGCGTAGTCCATATCAAAGTGTCGGACGATACCGTTACCTTTGTGGCCATAAGGCATTTCCGGGGTGGGGTTTTCCCCAACGACGCCCACACCGTGAGCATCATCCATATAAACCCAAGCATTATATTGCTTGGCCAATTCGGCAAATTCGGGTAGGCGCGGATAACCGCCCGACATAGAATAAACGCCGTCAATCGCAATGATCTTGGTGCGTTCATAGGGGTAGCTAGCGAGCTTTCGTTCTAAATCTTCAACATCATTGTGTTTAAAGTTGACGAATTTCGCTCCGGTAGTTTGGGCTAGGCAACAGGCTTCATCAATGGAGCGGTGCGCTGAAATATCTTTGAAAATCACACCATCACGCCCGGTGAGTATGGGCATGACGCCCATATGCAGCAAGGTAATGGCGGGGAATGCTAACACAGAAGGTGCACCGATCAAATCGGCTAATTCTTGTTCAAGCTCGTCATAGATGGCAGGTGAGGCCACCGCACGTGTCCAGCTTGGGTGTACGCCCCATTTTTCAATGGCAGGGCCAACGGCGGCCATAACCTCGGGGTGTAAGTCCAAGCCTAAATAATTACAAGAGGCAAAATCATATACCCAGCGATCATCAACGCGTAATTTGCGTCCTTGTTGCTCCGTCACCACGGCATGAATTTGTGGTACTTCAGCGGCGGCGGCACTGAAATCGGCTAATGTTTCCTCTTCTGCGGCGGACTCTGTTGGTTGGGGTACTGACGGATCATTTTGCAGAAAATCAGCAATTGCTGCGGGGGTACGGTAGCGTAGGAAGAAATCATCGCTCAGTACCCTATTGAACTCTTGCCCTAATAGGGTACTGAGTTCCATCATATCTAACGAATCCAAACCCATGTCTGCCAAGGCTTTGTCGCTAGAAAATTCGTTTTGATGCCTTTGCCCAAGCAAAGAACGAATCGCTTTTTCAACGACAGTGGTAGCAGCAATGGGGATGGGTTCGTTTTGCGCGACCTGTTTATTTTGCAAGAAGCGGCTTATCGCTTCTGCGGTGCGGTATTGCAAAAAGAAGTCGTCGCTTAATGTTTCATTACAGCTTTTACTCAATAATGTACTGAGCTCCATGGTATCCAAAGAGTCTAAGCCCATGTCGGCTAAGGTACGTTCAGCAGAAAATTTTTGTTTGTGTTGTGGCCCAAGCAAAGAAAGAATGGCCTCTTCAACTAACGCAGGGATAGATTGTTTTGGAGGCTCCGTATTGGGTATTGGCTCTGATGGATTATCGGCTAATTCTCGTTGGCGAGAACGCAGATCATATTCAATGAAAACACCCTTGCCTTGGTTAGCGCTATCTGCGGGGCGGTACCCTGCAATGGTATGTTTGATTTGGGCACCATGCGATTCATGGAAACGCAAAATCGGATCCAGCCTTTCTCCACGCTGGTTGCGTTTTTGAATGTAGGTTTCCATTGGGAGAGGTGCATGATTAGCATAGTCCTTACACAAGGTAACCCCGACGACGCGGTCAATACCGCTTTGCAACGTACAATACTGGAGCATAAATTCGAGTAATTGGTCACCGAAACCATATTGTTGCATCGTAGGCTGCATGTTCAATGTCAACAGCTGAATGATAGGCCCTTGTGGTGTATGGAGCGCCGAAACTTCTTGGCAGTTTGTTTGATTCAGTGCATCGGCGTTATTAATGCGTTGTGAATACACAACACCAATAACCTGTCCTTCATGCTCAAGTATGCACTGCCCTTGCGGAAAGTGTTCAATCCGTTGCTGAATTTCTGTAGTTGCAGTTCGTAAAGGTTCTGCCCAACATTGGGCTTCTAAATCGACCAGTGCGGCCAAATCTTCCATCCGTGGGTGACGAATCCGATAAGGCCTTTTCTCAAAACAGTGCGAAGTGATACGCGTGAAGGGCAATGTTCTGGGGTATCTTTTAGAAAATTTTGTTTTGGCAAATAGGCCGGCCTCAGCAGCAGACATGAGGAAAACAGCCGCATTTACCAGATGTTGTGAAGAAAATGCCTGCAACGCATCAAAATGTAAATTTTCGCTTTCATCCAAAAAGCGTGAGACGATGTCGGCACCTAAGGAATGGACTTCCAGAATTACCATGCCATGCTGATTGACCGCTTCTGCCCAGCGTGCTAAATGTTCTACCAAACCTTGCACCATGATGAGTGGTTCAATGGATGCCCCATCTGAGTCAACATAGACTTCTTCGAGCGGCAGCTTGGCTCTTGCTTGTGCCGCTTCTGCGTTTTCGAGAGGTAGGAAAGGGCGGTCATGATCCAAAAATGAGCGGACGTGCAGAACAGCTTCAGGATCTATATTGTGCTGTTTAAAGTCAGTCAGTAGTTGGGCAGGGTCACCAATATCACCTTGAAGCACGCTATGTGGAATGTTTGCTAATGTCTTGGCAGTTGCTTCCAATGATTTCAGGTTATAGTCCACCCCAATCATATGCACGGGATGTTGATCTAGCAGTTTGCCTCGAGCAGATTTCAACCGAATCGTTTCATATATTCTTGCTAGCAGATGGCCATCTCCACAACCCATATCAGCAACATAGTTTGGTTGCTCCGCTATGGGTAAACGGTTGAATACCGCAAGAATGGTTTCTTCAATATCTGCAAAATATTTTTCATGCTGAAAACCACTGGCTACTACATTCAGGGTTCTATCTAGATGTTGTTCATGACCTGCGGCATCACGCTGAAAGACAGTTTGGGGGTTGCCAAATAATAACTCAGCTATGCGGGATAACATGGGCCGGTAAGATGCGGCTACCCCGGTAATGAAGGCGCGATCCAGCATAAATCGCCCAGTATCGGTGAGATCAAGTCGATCAGTTTTGCATTGTGCCCAGCCTTTGTTGACAAATAAGGTGATCAATTCTTCACGCACCACAGGACTTAGGTGGTGGAATTGTGCTTGATCTAACAGCTGATTTTTTTTGATGGTAATTAGCAGTGGAATCACAAAGGTACCATCAATTAAATCGGCTAGCAAAGGGTCATCAAGATGCCAGTGTGCTTGAGAAAGTTTAAGCCATTTGCCTAGTTTGCCACCTTCGCCTAGCAGATAAGCGTGCATATCCCAAGTATAGATTTCCCGTATTTCGGGAGGAACATGGCGATGTTGTTCGGCTTTCTCAGTGAGCTGGTAGCGACTACCACTATCTTGAGAGAGCCAATTTAACGATTGTAATAGCCGTAATGCGGCTGAAAAATGTCCGCTATTCGCACCTAGGTGTTCAATGATGCTGCTTGGTTGCATGGCACCTTGTTGTGCCAGCAAATCAAATAGGCCCCGTTGACTACAAGCTAAGATGACGGGGATAGACGCAAATCCATGGGTATAACGATTGATGATATTAAGCATAAGCTGATCAGAAATATTATTTTATGCCCGGTTAAATAGCTAACAGGAACAATCAGTTAGCATTATTGAGCGTTGGCACCAAGCAGACTTGGAAAGTCAGTAATTAATGCAAGCAAGTTCGTTTGTAATTGGGCGGGGTTCGCCGGTGCGTAAGATTGCGTAAAAATGGTGCTTTATGTCAAGTCCTTTTTTGATTATCGCTGTCAGTAGGTTTCGTTTGATTTGCAGGCATTGTTGAGCCCTAGCATTTTCTTCTGCTTGCCGCAAGCAATAAAGCGATGCGGGAGGAGAAGGGTGCTCGCCTCTCTGGGGTGTTGAGGGTACGCTACAGAATTACGTAATGTGGCAATATGAGTTTTATTGGGTATGCCAAAAGAATCATTTGCCTGATAATAGCGGTCAACTGACAGACTATCGTTCATCCCTGATTAAGGTACTGCTATGCTGAATCCTGCACTATTACGTCAGGACGCGTCAGATATTGCTGCACGGTTGGCGCAACGCGGTTTCGAGCTGGATATTGCACATTTTCAGTCACTAGAAAATCGGCGCAAATCACTCCAGACCGAAACGCAGCAATTACAAAGCGAACGGAACAGTCGATCGAAACAGATTGGGCAAGCAAAGGCACGCGGGGAGGCGATCCAGCCATTGCTGGATCAAGTCGCAGATTTAGGCGGACGCTTACAACAGACGGCTGAAGCGTTAGAAGAAATACAGGAACAGTTGCGGCAATTGAGCCTGCAGATCCCGAACCTGCCGGATGACTCAGTGCCAACCGGGACTTCAGAGCAAGATAACCGGATAGAACGACACTGGGGAGAACCGACCACGTTTGATTTTACGCCGCTGGATCATGTGGATTTAGGTGCCAACCTGAGACAGGTGGATTTTGACCGGGCAGCTACCCTGGCAGGGGCGCGGTTTGTGGTAATGCAGGGCCCGGTGGCACGATTACATCGTGCACTGGCACAATTCATGTTGGACACTCACACTCAAGCACATGGTTATACCGAAGTGCAAGTACCTTATCTGGTAAATGCCGACAGCCTGTATGGCACGGGACAGCTACCAAAGTTTCAGCAAGACCTGTTCCAACTGGCCGACACACCGTTTTTTCTGATACCGACCGCCGAAGTGCCGGTGACGAATCTGATACGCCAGCAAATCATCCCGGCAAATCAACTACCCTATCGCTGGGTCGCGCACACCCCCTGCTTCCGGTCTGAAGCAGGAGCCTACGGACGAGATACACGCGGCATGATCCGGCAACATCAGTTCGATAAAGTAGAACTGGTACAGGCAGTGCGGCCCGAAGATTCTGCTGAGGCACTGGAAACCCTCACCGGACATGCCGAAGCGATTCTGCAACAACTGGCATTGCCCTATCGGGTAGTCACCCTGTGCACCGGCGATCTGGGCTTTGCCGCCAGCAAAACCTATGACCTGGAAGTCTGGCTGCCAGGGCAGAACCAATATCGAGAAATTTCGTCCTGTTCTAACTTTCTGGATTTCCAGGCACGGCGATTACAGGCGCGCTGGCGCGAATCGGCTAGTAGTAAACCTGCTTTATTACATACGTTGAATGGATCCGGATTAGCCGTAGGTCGAACGCTGGTGGCGGTGTTGGAAAACTATCAGCAGGCGGATGGCAGTATCCGGGTGCCAAGCGTGTTACAGCCCTATATGGGAGGGACAGAAGTGATTACGCCAGAATGATAGTCGCTCTGGCGACAGGTACTCAGGGTACCCGACATCACAGCACAACTGACGCATCATGTCAGCATTTATCGTACTGACGCGATCAGAAACATCACAAACAATGTCAGCCCGATCAACGGCAGGATCAGGCCAGACCAGTCGCCCGGTTGCGCCTTGGGGCTGTTTTTCATCCAGTGTTTCGCTTGTGGCCATAAAAATACCAGCAGACCCACAATGAGTAGTGCAGAGCCGATTTGCATCCAGGTTGGCATAATTTTATATCCACTTGTATGATCAGTGAGTGTTTCTGACAGTAACAATGGTTTGCATCAGGTGCCAGGTCAGCTTAGCTGTGCACCGACGATATCGTGCGCATTGACAAAATCAGCCGCAGACACTGCCTTCTTACCCGGCAGCTGTAATTGCGTGATACGGATAGAACCATCATCAGTAGCAACCAGAATGCCTGCTGCATCAGCCTGCAACACAGTCCCGGCTGGTGCTGAGGTGTCTGCGGATGGACTTGGCTGTGCCTGCCAGATGCGTAAAACCTGATCCTGCCACCGGGTTTGTGCCACCGGCCAAGGGTTGAAGGCCCGGATTTGACAGGCAATACGGACAGCCGGCTGATGCCAGTCAACCCGGGCCTCAGTTTTTTTCAGGCGATGTGCATAGGTCGCGCCGGTGGCTTGCGGCTCAGCAATCAGACTACCGTCAGTAATACCTGGCAGCGTATCCAGCAGCGCGGCAGCACCCTGTGCTGCCAGCTTATCACTCAGGGTTTGTGCATTATCCGTGACCTCAATTGGCACCGAGCGAGTTAAAAATACCGGCCCGGTATCCAGCCCGACGTCCATCTGCATGATGGAGATACCCGTCTCGCGATCACCACCTGCAATCGCACGCTGAATCGGCGCTGCACCGCGCCAGCGCGGCAATAGTGATGCATGTACGTTAATGCAGCCAAGCGCCGGAATGCTCAACACAGCAGCGGGTAACAATAACCCATACGCAACCACGATCATCAGATCCGGCTGCCAGGCTGCCAGTGCACTGACAGTCGTAGCATCTTTAAAATGTGTTGGCTGGATGACTGGTAATCCCGCTTGCAGAGCTAGCGTCTTGACCGGGCTGGCCGCTAACTTACGCCCGCGCCCGGCAGGCCGGTCTGGCTGGGTGTAGACAGCAACCACCTGATGCTCACTATCCAGCAGAGCCTGCAATGAAGGCACCGCAAAGTCAGGCGTTCCGGCAAATACAATACGCAATGGTTGTGTCATAATCCGCATCCGTTTCAGACGTTTCAGAAATGCCCTGAGAGTTTATGGATTTTAAAGCAGTTCGCGCGTTAGTAGCAGATGACTTACGTGCCACCGATCAGTTGATTCTGGATTCGCTGGCATCTGATGTTGCTCTGATCAATCAGATCGGGCATTACATGATCGGGAGCGGTGGTAAGCGACTGCGTCCGATGCTGGTATTACTGACAGCCCGCGCATTCGGCTATACCGGCACACAGCATATTGATTCAGCCGCCATCATTGAATTTATTCATACTGCTACCCTGTTGCATGATGATGTGGTCGATGGTTCCGAACAACGCCGTAGCCAGGAAACCGCCAATCAGGTCTGGGGCAATGCTGCCAGTGTGCTGGTTGGTGATTTTATCTATTCGCATACCTTTCGTATGATGGTGGCGCTGGATAGTATGCAAGTGATGGATATTTTATCCACAGCAACTAACCGGATCGCTGAAGGCGAGGTGATGCAGTTAATGAACAGTCATAACCCCGATCTGGATGAAGCTGGTTATCTGGAAATTATTGCGCGTAAAACAGCGACTTTATTTGCAGCGGGTGCACGTCTGGGGGCAGTAGTCAGTCAGGCTGACGCGAGCCAGGAGCAAGCCTGTGCCGATTATGGTTATCATCTCGGCATTGCGTTCCAGATTGTCGATGATATGTTAGACTATGGCGCTTCGTCGCAACAGATTGGCAAAAATCTGGGTGATGACCTGGCTGAAGGCAAAATCACCCTGCCAGTATTGCGAGCTGTGCAGATGAGTAATGCAGCCACACAAAGCCAGTTGCATCAGATTATTCAGGCCGGCTGTGTGGATCGGCTGAATGAGGTGGTCAAAGCGATTCAGGCTACAGATGCGTTTGATTATTGTCGGCAACTGGCACAACAGCATGCTGACCTGGCGCAACAAGCGATCCGGTCATTGCCAGATACAATCTACCGCACAGCCTTATTGTCATTAGCAGATTTTGCTGTTGCCCGGCAATCATAAACATCGGAGTGTAGCTCAGCTTGGTAGAGCACCGTCTTCGGGAGGCGGGGGTCGAAGGTTCAAATCCTTTCACTCCGACCAGATGTTTGATGATAAACAACGACAGAACGCAGATTCAGGCCTGCTACAACACGACATACGACCAGAATCAGAGCAATACTAACCTACAATTGCTACGCCGAAAGATTCGCGGAGGATGGGATTGGATTCAAATGATAGCTGAGATGTTTGCCCATCGGCGTAGTAAATTCGGAGAGCGGATGATCCATCAGTGCAGATAATGCGCTGACCGTCGCAACCGTTGCCGTTTCTCCGGCCTGCCAACGTCCATCCCCAAACAATAGCAGACAGTGACTGGCAATGTGGCGGGCCAGATTCAGATCATGCAATACCAATACCAACGCCTGGTGTGAGGTCTGAAAACGTTGTTGCAACAAAGGCAACATCGCAAACTGCTGGCTGATATCGAGATGATTCAGCGGCTCATCCAGCATCGCAAGTGCCGGGTTCTGCACCAGCAGACGAGCAAGTTCAGCACGGCGCAGCTCACCACCGGATAACACAGCCAGCGGCGTGTGTACCTTGTCACTCAGGCCAACGTCAGCCAGCGCGCACAGAGCAACCTGCTGATCTGCGGCATTATCCCGGTACCAGCCGGTATGGTGTGGATAGGTACCCGTCAGTACCAGCTCCAGCGCAGTATTTTGCAATCCGGTATGGCTTTGTTGCAACATCAGCCCGATATGTTGTGCACATTGCCGGGCCGAATACGCAGACAGCGGTCGACTTTGCCAGCGTACACAGCGCATATCGCACGGATGCAGGCTGTTCAGCGCACGCAGCAGCGTACTTTTTCCAGCACCGTTACAGCCGAGCACAGCCCAACATTCCCCGGCGTGAATCTGCCAGGATAACTGGCTGATCAGAACCTGATGCGAAGCTGACTGCCCACGGGCAGGAACGCAAATATCCAGATCCTGGCAATGTAACAACAAAGGCTGGCCAGATGAATGAAGCTGTCCCTCAGTCATACCGGAGAGGTGTCCGAGTGGTTTAAGGAGCACGCCTGGAAAGCGTGTATAGGCGAAAGCCTATCGAGGGTTCGAATCCCTCTCTCTCCGCCAGATATCAAAGCTCCCCGTAAATTACTACGCGGAGCTTTTTTTGTTATAAAGGACATACATTATGTTACTTGAAACTGCGGCTGTCAGTGGTGGATTAGCCATTGGTGCATCCGTATACCAGAATAAGAAACACATACTATCGGCCTGGTTGAAAAAGATACAGGAACTCGTTTATCAGGTAAAAAGAAACTTATCCAGCGACACACGCAATCAACAGTTACTGGCCTTGTCATCTGATGCAGAGATTGCTAAAAGAGAACAAAAAAGCCAGAACTTAAGTCACCAGCTGAAAGTTTCTCTGGTGACCACCGGTATTGCCAGCGCAGGTGGTTTATTTTATGCCCCGCTGGGCTGGTTAAGCCTCCCGGGTATTATCTATACCAGCAAAGACATGACCAATGATGCTTATCAGGCGTTTGTTCAGCATCGTAAAATCAACATTGACTCGTTAATCCTGATAGGCAATATTTTATTACTAGTAGGTGGACATTTCTTCTGGTGCTGTATATCTATTCTGTTGTATGTCATAAACCATAAGTTGTTGCATACTATCAAAGATAATGCGAAAAGCAGCCTGGTAGATGTCTTCCGGCAGCAACCACAATTTGCCTGGGTGCTGCAGGATGGTGCTGAACGTAAAGTCGCTATTGCCGATTTAACACCAGAGGCCATCGTGATCGTGGGTGCTGGTGAAGTGATCCCGGTAGATGGCGAAATTATTCAGGGCACCGCTGCTGTGGATCAGCATATCCTTACCGGTGAATCGCAACCAGCTGAAAAGGCATCGGGAGATACTGTATTTGCGGCGACCTTATTGCTCTCCGGCAAGATTCAGGTACGGGTAGGTCATCTGGGTACCCAGACCACAGCAGCACAGATTGGTCAGATGTTGCAACAGACTGCCGACACTAAAACACAACGTCAGTTACAGGTTGAAGCATTTTCTGATAAAACCGTGGTACCAACCCTGATAGGTAGTGTCGCAGCGATGCCTTTTGCTGGTACGCTCGGTGCCGTAGCAATTTTGCAGTCACACTTTAAACACAGAATGAGCATTGTGTCTGCGATCGGCCTGATGAATTATCTGAATCTGGCAGCCCATCAGGGCATGTTAATTAAAAGCGGCGATGTGCTGGAAAAGTTGCGCCATATTGATATAGTTGTATTCGATAAAACCGGCACATTAACTGAAGAAGTACCCGAAATCGGTACCATTCATTTATGTACCGACATCACAGAAGACACCGTATTACGCTACGCTGCCGCAGCCGAAGGAAAACAAACACACCCTGTCGCACGCGCAATTTTGCAGGCAGCACAAACACGGCAGCTCACGATACCTGAGACAGAAGATGCTGCCTACCGGGTGGGTTTTGGTGTTTCCGTCACCCTGAATCAGCAGGCTGTGCACGTTGGCAGTATGCGTTTTATGCGCAGCCTGGAGATTGATTTACCCGCTGAGCTGGAAGCCGCGTATGCCGAGAGTAGTGACCTCGGGCATGGCATGGTGTTGCTGGCGATTGGCGAACAATTGGTTGCAGGCATTGAATTGCGACCCAGAATCCGGTCAGAAGCCAAGGCTATGATTGCTGGTCTGCGTCAACGGGGTATTCGCAAAACTTATATTATTTCCGGCGATCAGGTAAAGCCTACCCGCTATCTGGCAAATGAGCTGGGTGTGGACGATTATTTTGCCGAGGTACTGCCGGAACAAAAAGCAGAACGTATTGCGGAACTGCAACAGGCAGGTCATGTGGTCTGTTTTGTTGGTGATGGTATTAACGATTGTATTGCTATGCAACAAGCGGATGTCTCAATTTCTTTAGGCGATGCCTCAACTGTTGCCGTCGATACTGCGGAAGTGATTTTGCTGGAAAACCAGATTCACCAATTGGGGGATTTGCTGGATTTATCTACCGCCTTTATGTCCCGGGCGCAGGTATCTTATTCTATTATTGTGATACCCAGTGTTGTTGCTGTAGGTGGGGTCTTTTTCTTAAGCTTTGGCCTAACACCAGTGATGTTATTACCACAGATTGGATTGATGGTCGGCGTATTGTATTCCATGTACCCGTTATTAAAACAAAATCTGGATCAGGAATAATGCTTAATGAAAAAAATAAAATTGATACATCATCATAAAGTCAGTCAATATGTTATTCCTTTTTTGCCAGCTGTTCTGATCTGGCTTGTATGGTCTGGTGCTCTGGGCCCGGAACAGGCATTTTCTGCTGTTCTGGCAAACTGGGAAATCAGTCTGACCATGGTGTTCGGTTCACTGGTTGCCGGGGCAACCAGCATGGGAGGCGGCGTGGTTGCCTTCCCTATCTTTACCAAATTGCTGGCCATACCGCCGTATGATGCCAAGGTATTTTCCTTAGCCATTCAAACAGTCGGCATGGGAGCTGCCACCATTGTGATTTATCTGCGTGGTATCCGGGTTGACTGGCGTATTATTCGCTGGGGGAGCCTGGGCGGTGCGATAGGTATTTTTCTGGGACTGAGTGATGGGTTTCAGCTATTGCCACCACCCGTGCTGAAGCTATCCTTCACACTAATGCTGACATGCTTTGCCATCGCGTTATTCGTCCTGAACCGCAGAAGACGTGATCCATGTGTGATGGCACCGATCTGGAATAATCAGGAACGTATCATCGTCATGTTGGTGGGGGCATGCGGTGGCGTACTGAGTGGGTTAGTCGGCACCGGAATAGATATTTTTCTGTTCATCATTATGGTGCTGTTATTCCGCATGTGTGAAAAAACTGCCACACCCACTTCAGTGATACTGATGGCGTTTAATGCATTATGTGGTTTTATATTACAAATCTGGTTTTTTCAGGACTTCTCACCTGTCGTGCAAGGTTATTGGTATGCCGCCATTCCGGTGGTAGTGGTAGGTGCACCGTTAGGTGCAATTTTGTGCAGTTGGCTCACTCGCCAGTCTATTGTGCGTATTCTGATTGGCCTGATCACTATAGAGTTGCTGACAACCTTGTTACTGGTTCCCTTGACCCCGAACCTAATCTATGCAGGTATCGGTATTGTGCTGATATTTTCATATATTAACTACCGGTTACTAAAGGTAAAATATTATGAACCGGACGTCGGTATGAAATGGTGAGATAGGGGCTGACATGCCAGTACACAGTTTGCAGAATAGTTTTCTGATTGCGATGCCAACGCTGCATGATACGGTATTCTCACGTGCGGTGATTTATCTGTGTACACATACCGAGCATGGTGCGCTGGGTGTGGTGGTGAACCATCCGACAGAACATGCTCTGTCCGACCTGCTGGACACTTCAGGTATCTCAGCAACGCAAGATAGCCTACTGTCACCGACGATTTTTTCAGGCGGTCCGATAGAAAAACAACGGGGTCTTGTCTTGCATTCAACAGAATCGGAATGGGAAGCCACACTGAATGTGGATACTTCACTCCGGATCACCACATCACGCGATATTCTGCAGGCGCTGGCGCAGGGTGAAGGGCCAAAGCATCATCTGATCGCGCTGGGCTACGCTGGTTGGCAGGCGGGACAACTGGAAAAAGAAATTCGCGACAATATCTGGCTGACCTGCCCGCTGGACAGCCGCATCTTATTTGAAACACCGCCAGAACAACGCTGGCAGGCCGCTGGTGCACTTCTGGATATTGATATTCGCATGCTCAGCAATCAGGCCGGCCATGCCTGAAGTGGTACTGGGCTTTGATTACGGCACACACAAAATCGGCGTTGCCAGCGGCCAGACACTGACACAAACCGCCAACCCACTGACCACCTTACGTTGCCGGCACGGCCAGCCAGACTGGCAACAAGTCGCGGTGTTATTACAAACCTGGCGACCAGATGTACTGGTGGTCGGCCATCCGTTTGAGATGACTGACCGCGAAGCCAACAATGCACCAGCAGCTAAGAAGTTTGCCCGGCGCCTGCACGGACGTTTTCATCTGCCGGTGCATCTGGTGGATGAACGACTGACCACACGCGAAGCCTGGTCGCAACTGGGCACTGAGGCAGCAAAAGATCCTACGAAGGTGGATGCCCAGGCGGCAAAATTGATTGTGGAAACCTGGTTCTCGCAAACCACTCAGGTTGAATAAAACCCGCTGAGAACGTTTTTGCCAATCACCTGACCGGACTCCTGTCGGATATGCGCGTCAGTGAGTGCCTCAACGCTCAATTGACCGAGATTCTCTCTGACGGTAGACACCAGAGTGCCATTATCAATCAGCGCCGAAACCCGGTTGAGCAGGTCGTGCTGCTTAGTGATGTCATGCGTCTGGTACATGGGTCGGGTAAACATAAATTCCCAACTGAAACTGAGCGCCTTGGTTTTACCCGGCATAATGTCGAGTGTACCCGGATCATCAATCACAGCAATATGTCCACGCGGTTGAATCAGCTCCAGAATCGCCGACAGGTGTTGATCAGTACCCGTCAGAGAAGCCACATAACGCGGCGCAATGCCGAGTGCCGCGACTTGGTCAACCAGTGGCTGACGGTGATTGATCACGTGATCAGCTCCCATTTTTCTGACCCAATTGATCGTTTCCGGACGCGAGGCGGTCGCGATAACCGTCAGTCCGGTCAATTGTTTCGCGAGCTGAATCAGAATAGAGCCGACACCACCGGCGCCACCGATCACGAGCAGACTGTCACCCTGCCCTGCCCCTTCCGGCAGCGCAAACGAGTCGAACAAAATCTCCCAGGCAGTGATCGCGGTTAGTGGCAAGCCTGCTGCTTCGGCAAAACCCAATGATTCCGGCTTGAGTCCGACGATACGCTCATCGACTGCGTGTAACTCCGCATGGGTACCAGCCCGGGTGAGATCGCCAGCATAAAAGACCGCGTCACCGACCTGGAAATGACGCACATCACTGCCGATTGCCTGCACAATACCCGCTGCATCGTAGCCCAAAATTCTGGCACCCTGTTCCGGGGCCATTCCGGCACGAACTTTCGTATCCACCGGATTGACAGACACACCGAGTACCTGCACCAGCAAATCGCGCGGACCGGGGGTGGGTGAGTCAACTTCCAGGGCAACCAGCGCATCAGGTGCGCTGATCGGACCATTTTTTCGATAGCCAATAGCTTGCATAGAGTTTCTCCGTCAGGATGATGATTAAGGTGTCAGAGCAGGATGAGCAACGCACGGTTCGGGCACGAGCTATTGGCCTGCTGGCCAGGCGTGAGCACAGTCACCGCGAACTGACCAGGAAGCTGGCCGATGCGGAACCACAAACCGTCGCTGTGGTGCTGGATCAGCTACAGGCTGAAGGCTGGTTGTCAGATCAACGGTTTGCCAAACAGATGATCCGGCAGCGGATACGGAAAGGGCAAGGGCCATTGCGTATTCGGGCCGACTTACTGGCGCATGGTGTGGATAGCTCGGTTATTGCAACAGCAATGGAAGCCGAAGAACCGGACTGGGCAGAACATCTCGCATCTGTGGCGGAAAAAAAACGACAGGGCACCGTGTTCGATAAGGCAGCTCAGGCCAAGTTGGGCCGTTTTTTACTGACTCGGGGCTTTCCCGAGTCCATGGTACGGCAGTACTTACGTCACACACACTAAGTCAGGGATTCTGGCGCTGGCAAAATAACATGCTGCATTCTGGGGTCAGAGCTATTTTTCAGATGATGATCAAGATAATTCATCTGCTCGTCAACCGCATCCAGACGGCAAACTTTACACAGCGCCTGGTCTGTCAACAACCACTGGCGTGGCACATCATGCCGGCGTGCCTGTACTTCCCGCCAGGCCGCCAGGCGTTTTAATCGACGCCGGGCACCAGCACGTAATCTGTTGCGCCCTTTGACTCTGCGCCACATCTCGTCTGGCGGTGGGAAGTAAGTCTCTGCCTGATGCAACGGCGCTTGTCGCTGCGCAAGCTGTCGGGTTTGTTCTGGCGACAGCGCTGCGGACAGGCGAGTGTACAGCTTGCCCAGATAAACGACATCATCCAGGGCATAACGTACCTGGTAAGCACTCAGGGGTCGCGCAGCCCAATCGGTACGCGACTGATCTTTGTCCAGCGTAGTGCCCAGCACAGTCTGTACCAGATGCGCGTAGCTCAGTTGCTGACCATAGCCCAGCAGTTCAGCAGCCATCTGAGTATCAAAAAATGGGGTCGGAATATATTTCCAGCAGTGTTGGAAAATTTCCAGATCCTGGCGCGACGCATGCCAGACTTTGGTGATGCCAGGATCATAGATCAGCGCCAGCAGCGATTCCGGATGCGGTAACTGTTGCAGATCAATACAGGCAGCATGCGTCGCATTGCTAATCTGCAACAAACACAATTGCGGATAATAGGTACGGTCCCGAATAAATTCAGTATCCAGTGCCAGCCAGAGACTGCCACGCAGCTGTGAACACAATCTGTCCAGCTCAGCAGGCTGCGTGATAACGTGTTCTATCACCCGCTATCGGTACCGTACCGCGTGTGCACATAATCCTGCACAATCTGCTGAAATTCTTCAGCGATACAATCACCCTTCAGTGTCACCGTCTTTTTGCCATCAACATACACCGGTGCAACCGGACGCTCGCCGGTGCCAGGCAGACTGATTCCGATATTAGCTTGTTTACTCTCACCCGGGCCATTCACGACACAGCCCATCACCGCAACATCCAGATGTTCCACACCCGGATATTGTTTGCGCCATTCCGGCATCTGCGCTCGCAGATAGCCCTGAATATCCTGCGCTAATTGCTGAAAATACGTGCTGGTGGTGCGTCCGCAACCCGGACAGGCCGTGACCATTGGCATAAAAGCACGTAGCCCCATCGTCTGCAGGATTTCCTGAGCAACACGCACTTCCTGTGTGCGGTCACCACCTGGCTCCGGGGTGAGGGAGATACGGATTGCATCCCCGATCCCCTGTTGCAACAACACCGCCAGCGCGGCAGTAGAGGCCACGATGCCTTTCGTCCCCATGCCGGCCTCGGTCAAACCCAGATGCAGCGCGTAATCGCACCGCTCAGCCAGCAATTGGTAGACTGCGATCAGATCCTGCACCCGGCTCATTTTGCACGATAAAATGATGCGGTTACGTGGCAGACCCATCGCCTCAGCCTGAGCCGCACTCTGCAAAGCAGATTGCACCATAATCTCGCGCATCATCTGGTTCGCATCCAGTGGCTGCGCCGTTTGCGCGTTCTCGTCCATCATGTGCGATACCAGAGCCTGATCCAGTGAGCCCCAGTTGACGCCGATACGAACCGGCTTATCGTAACGCAGTGCCGTCTCAATCAGACTGGCATACTGGCCATCTCGCTTTTTGCCAGTACCGACGTTGCCCGGATTGATCCGATATTTTGCCAGCGCCTGTGCGCAGCCCGGATAATCTGCCAGTAATTTATGCCCGTTATAATGAAAATCACCCACCAGCGGCGTGCTGATACCGAGCGTATCCAGCCGGGCCCGGATTGCAGGCACTGCTGCTGCCGCAGCCGCATTATTCACCGTGATACGTACCAGCTCAGAACCTGCTTTTGCCAACTGACGTACCTGGTTCACCGTCGCGGTGATATCGGCGGTATCGGTATTGGTCATCGACTGAATCAGGATCGGCGCAGTACCCCCGATGGTGTATTGGCCGACAGCAACGGGAACAGTGATATGGCGGGGCATAAACTTATGTTGTACGGTGTGTGCAGATCAGATGGGTGAACAGAGGTGGAGCCAGCCGGTAAGCCGGGTTCTGTCTGGGACGATCATTCATCTGGGACAGACGTCGCCGTCTGCCTCGTGCAACCTACCCGGAAGCGTCTGCGGGCAACAGACTGCCTGAGGCTGGCTTCCCTATTTGGTCTTGCTTCGGGAGGGGTTTACCCTGCCACTGCTGTTACCAGCAGCGCGGTGCGCTCTTACCGCACCATTTCACCCTTACCATAGCCGGATGCATCGGCTTCGAGAAACCGGTACATCCACACCATGGCGGTTTATTTTCTGTGGCACTGGCCGTCGGCTCACGCCGCCCAGGTGTTACCTGGCTCCCTGCCCTGCGAAGCCCGGACTTTCCTCCCTTGCTACCAGGTAGCAACAGCGATCGTCTGGCTGACTCCGGGCAGGGAAGTTACGCGGTTTGCGGGGTTTATGCAAACAATTTTTAACGCCCTTTGCAGAGGTGCTTCTTATGCGTTTACGACCTGATCAGCTAAGCACCGCACTGACTAAAAAACTGGCTGCCGTGTATCTGCTCAGTGGCGATGAGCCACTGCAACTACAGGAATGTGGTGATGCGATCCGTGCCGCAGCCAGTGCCGCTGGCTTTGCACAGCGTGAGGTGCTGACAGTGGAATCCGGATTTGCCTGGCCGCAACTCCTCGCTGCCAGCCAGAGCCGGTCCTTGTTTGCAGATAAAAAAGTGCTGGATTTGCGGATACCGCAGGGCAAGCCGGGTAAGGAGGGTAGTCAGATATTGCAGACCTATGCAGCGGCTCCGCCACCGGATACCTTGTTACTGATTACGCTACCGAAACTGGAACGATCACAACAACAGGCCAAGTGGCTGCAACAACTGGCTAAGACCGGGGTATGGATACCCATCTGGCCGATTGAAGGGGCGGCACTGGTGCGCTGGATAACGCAACGGTTACAACAGGCCGGGTTTCAGCCAACGCCGGAAGTCGCACCCTGGCTGGCCACACAAGTAGAAGGGAATTTACTCGCAGCGCGACAGGAAATCGACAAACTACGGCTGCTGCAACCACCCGGACCATTACGACTACCAGAGGCGAGTGCCGTCGTATCAGAACAGGCACGATTCCATGTCTTTGGTCTGGCAGAGGCCGCATTACGCGGCGATCCGGCACGTTGCTGGAAGATGCTGGCCGGGTTACAACAAGAAGGAGTGGCAGCACCCGTGGTGCTCTGGGCATTACACCGTGAAGTGGCATTACTGGCGGAACTGGCCGATAAGCTCAGGCAAGGTGCGCAACCAGAATCGTTACTGACGCAAGTCTGGCCGCAACAACGCCGCCCGTTATTACAACAAGCCCTGCAACGTCAGCGCGACTGGCTGGCTTTACTCAGCCTGTGCCACACGATTGATGCCGTGGTGAAGGGTGCTGAGCCCGGCGATCCCTGGTTATTATTAGAACAATTATGTGCTCGTATTGCCTGACCAATCAGATACAGGATGCTTCTGAAAACGTCGCGAGCGAAGCAAAGACGAGGCGAGAAGCACGTAGTTTTTAGAAGTGCCCTATGGCGAGGTCGTGCTGCATTTCGTGTAACCGGCTGAGGGTGCGCTGAAATTCAAAGGTCAGACGCTCACCCTGATACAGTTGCCTGGCGGGCACCGCAGCACTGATCACCACTTGCTTACGACGATCATACAACTCGTCAATCAGCGCAATAAAACGTCGCATTGGATCATCATCATCATCCGCCGTCATAGCCGGGATGTCTGAAATAAACACCACCGTATACCGATCCGCCAACGCAATATAGTCATGCTGACTGCGCGGCGGACCGCATAACACCTGAAACTCAAACCAGATCACTTGAGGGGCACGCTGCCGATAAGCGATCTGACGACCTTGTATCCGGATCTGGCCGGCAGCATCATGCGCCACATCCGACAATTGCCGGAACATCTGCTGCAATCGCTGAGTCGTGGTCGCATTCAGCGGGTACTGATAAGCCTGACCGGCAGCTGCCACAGACTGGCGATGATCTTGCTCGCCATGCGTCGCCAGCACGCGGGTATGCTGCTCCAGCAAAGCAATCGCCGGCAGAAAACGATCACGCTGAATACCATTCTGATACAGCTCAGCCGGTGGCACATTCGACGTGGTGATCAGAATCACACCACGTTGAAACAATCCGCGTAACAGTCCGGCAAAGATCATCGCATCGCCGATATCAATCACATGAAACTCATCCAGACACAAGATACGCCAATCAACCGCCATCTGTGCGGCTAACCGATCCAGCGGTTCTTTTTTGTGTTTGAGCTGTGCCAGGCCCTGATGCACCTGCTGCATAAAATGATGAAAATGCAGCCGCTGTTTACGTGGTTCCGGCAGATGCTCAAAAAACAGATCCATCAACCAGGTTTTACCACGCCCGACTGCCCCCCAGATATACAAACCAGGTATCGGTGCTGTTGCCTGACCCAACCAGCGACGCCAGCCAGCGACTGGTGGGACTGTCAGCGCATCAGCAACCTGTTGTAACGCCGCTAATATCGGCTGCTGCGCCGGATCGGTACAGAATCCATGTTGTTGCAAACGTTCCTGATAACGTTGATGAAGTTGCATAACCAGAGTGTCGTGTAAGATATTTTAGTGCAGGTCAGGTCAAACCTTTTGTCAGGCCAGTTGACATTTTAGCTACATTGACTAACGACATTCTATGCTTGATTTACCCCCTGTTGATGGTCATCAACAGGGGGTAAATCAAGCATAGGTCGAACAACAGCATAAACTGTAGTGGTCTAATAATCCCGTACCCTATGAAGAGTAAATCTACCCTCACCCTTCAAGCGTGAAGAGAAGCCACAAATGCCACGGAAACTTTACCCATCAGAATTTAAGCAGGAAATAGCCAGTTTGGTGCTGGATCAGGGTCATAGCCAGAAAGCCGCCGCAGAGGCGATGGGAGTTGAGTACACAGCGTCAGATCGTTGGGTCAGACAACTGCGGCAGGAGCGCAGTAGCGAAGCTCCTGAAAAAGGCCAGGCTATCACAGACACCCAGCGCCAGATACAAGCGCTGAAAGCCCGGATCAAACGGTTAGAACGGGAGAAAGCCATCTTAAAAAAGCGACCGTACTCTTAATGAATCAAATGTACTGAGTACACGACGAGGCCGCCAGCACATCCAGCAAGCAGCGCATATCTTCCGGTATCGGTGCCTCCCAACTGAGCTGCTGCCCGGTCTCCGGATGCACCAGGCTAAGGCGCTGCGCATGTAACGCTTGGCGTTTAAACTGACGCAACTGCTGTACCAGCTCGGAGTCAGCACCTGCGGGCAACTGCAGCCGCCCGCCATACACCGGGTCGCCTACTAACGGATGACGTATCACCGCCATATGCACCCGAATCTGATGCGTCCGTCCAGTTTCCAACTGCACCCTGAGCAGCGTATGTTGGGGGAAACGAGTGTGTACCCGATAATGGGTCACAGCAGATTTCCCCAGCGGGTGCACCGCCATACAAGTGCGCCGGATCGGATGACGCCCGATGGGTTGATCAATCCGCCCACCGGCAGTCACAACTCCGGTCACCAACGCAGCATATTCGCGCTGCACTTCATGCGCGGCCAGGGCCGCGACCAGCACCTGATAAGCTCTCTCCGTTTTTGCTACTACCATCAGACCGGTCGTATCTTTATCCAGCCGATGCACAATACCAGCACGCGGCAAAATGCTCAGGCCCGGCGCATAATGCAGCAGACCGTTCTGGAGTGTGCCATCCGGGCAACCAGCCGCAGGATGCACCACCAGCCCGGCAGGTTTGTCTAATACCAGAATATGCTCATCTTCGAATCGGATGTCGAGCAGTATCGGTTGTGGCTGACAGTCACTATGTGTTGTGATAACCGCTTGCAGGACGACCCGATCATGACACTGTATTTTATCGCGCGGGCGGCGCGTTTCCCCATTCACTGTCACCTGCCCGGCACGGATCCAGTCCTGTAATTGGCGCCGTGAATAATCCGGCCACAATTGTGCCAGGGCCTGATCCAGACGCTTGCCGGACTGGGCCATCTCAATCTCTGCAGAATGTGTGCGGGTATGGGTGCTGGACAAAGTGGCAGGTTCTCGTTACATTGAAGTGTTACTGAATATGGACAACATCTGACCGGAGTGCTCTGAATTCACTATGACACAAGGATCACACATGACACGCTGGATAAGCGTTTTTTCGTTAATGATGCTGATCAGCGCCTGCGCCAGCCTGGGCAAACAGGATGTTACCGCTGACTGGGATGAGCAGACATTGTACGCACGCGCCACAGAAAGATTAAAGGCACAAGATTACGCCAGAGCGGTGGATTATTATAAAAAGCTCAACATTCGTTATCCGTATGGTGAATACTCACAGCAGGCACAACTGAACATCGCTTATGCTTATTATCGTCTTGAAGAACCCTTCGAGGCTTTAGCGGCAGCCGATGAATTTATCCGTTTTTACCCACGTCATCCTGAAGTCGCTTATGCGTATTATCTGCGGGGACTGATCAATTTCAGCCCTGCGCTGAGTATCTTCGACCGGCTGTTACCCATGGATGATTCGCAACGCGACCCAGGCACTGCACTGGATGCCTATCAGGATTTTGCCAGAGTGGTGGAGCAGTATCCCGATTCCGTGTATGCACCGGATGCACGCCAGCGGATGTTGTACCTGCGTAATAACCTGGCGCGTAACGAAATCCACATCGCACGCTTTTACCTGAAGCGTGGCGCATTTCTGGCAGCTGCCAATCGGGCAAATTATGTGGTACAGCACTATCAGCGCACTCCTGCAGTAAAAGCCGCCTTAGAGATCATGATCACCGCTTATACCCGGCTTGGTCTGGATCAACTGGCAACCGATGCGCGCAAAGTGCTGGCTCTGAATGAGAACAATGGCAGCCTGATTGACGAAGCCCAATTTCAGAAAGATTCGACCTGGCTTGAAAAGGCATGGGATTATCTTGAGCTGGACAAAAACTGAAGAGGCAACTTTTACATGCGTCTGGTGATTCTGGATCGTGACGGTGTCATCAACCAGGACTCAAGTCATTATATTAAAAGCCCGACGGAGTGGCATGCATTGCCCGGCAGCCTGGACGCGATTGCACAATTGAACCAGGCTCATGTGAAGGTCGCTGTGGCCACAAACCAGTCCGGCATTGCGCGCGGCTTATTTGATACCGCGACTCTGGATGCCATGCATGCCAGGATGCAGGCAGAACTGAGTGCAGTCGGTGGTCATATTGATCACCTGGTCTATTGTCCGCATGGTCCGGATGAAGGCTGCGCCTGTCGCAAGCCAGCGCCCGGGCTATACCACCAGATCGCAGCACATTTCGACTGTAGCCTGTGCGGCGTACCTGTCGTCGGAGACAGTGGCCGGGACCTGGCAGCAGCGGAGCGAGTCGGCGCATCTCCGGTACGAGTGCTGACCGGAAAAGGCCAACTGACAGCGCGCGAACCCGCCTGGGCCAATATCCCGGCCTTCGCTGATTTGCAACATGCCATCCCTTATCTGTTGGAGCAGATGACATGACCTTATTACGTGCAATCCTGTACTTTGCCCTGCTGATGATAACTATTTTGTTATATGGTGCGGCAATACTCGTGCCTTATAAATTTGTATCGACACGTTATGTTGATCGGATGGTGCAACGCTGGTCGCAAGCCAATGCCTGGCTGCAAAAAGTGATCTGCGGGCTGAATGTACAGGTAACAGGACAGGAACACCTGGCAGCAGCGCCCTGCATTCTGATGGTGAAACATCAGTCAGCCTGGGAAACCATCAGCCTGCACCACCATTTGCCAAAACAACAGGCCTGGGTGTTAAAAAAAGAGTTATTACATATCCCGGTACTCGGTTGGGTACTGAGGGTTGGCAGCTTTATCCCGATAGATCGGCATGCGGGACGGCGTGCAATCCTGGATCTGATCCAGTCTGGCGGAGAGGCACTGGATGCCGGACGCAGTGTATTGATCTTTCCGGAAGGTACCCGCACCGCACCGGGCATGCGCCAGAAATATAATGTCGGGGGTGCCATGCTGGCGCAGAAAACCGGCTATCCGGTCGTACCGATTGCGCATAATGCGGGCGTCTACTGGGCACGACGCGGACTGAAAAAATATCCCGGCACCATCCAGGTGCGGATCGGGCCACCGATCACAACCACTGACAAAAGCACCAAAGAGATTCTGGCCCTGACCGAAGACTGGATAGAAAACACCATGCAGACCCTGCCAACACAGCGTCTGACATGACCAGGACTGTCACCACACAGCCTGAGACAGGCTGGCGATCACCACCTTTCTGACCAATCCGGCAGATATAGCAAGAAGTATGATTGACAACCAAAATTAACTGCTAATCAGTGATCATCTTCGGCTATGAGCCTGCTAGAAGAACGTATTTTTGAAGCCCGCCGGGACGCCGGCATAAAAGCCAGCAACTTAGCACGCCATGTTGGTGTCACCAGCGCCGCCGTCAGTCGCTGGGAAAAAGGTCAGGTGAAAAACCTGCGCATGGAACACTTGTTTTCGATAGCCAAACTGCTGGACGTTGACCCGGAGTGGTTAGCCACCGGACGCGGACATAAAAAAAGGCACCGAACTCAGCAACAAAGAGATGTCGAAGACAAGAACAGATTTGACCAGTTGGATCAGGAAGAACAGCTGCTGGTTAATATCTACCGCCGTTTGTCACAAGCCAGCCGGGCCAGCCTGAAACAAGCTTTAACCGAATGGTTTGATCAGGCAACTCAGGGGAAAAAGTCAACCTGATCAATTCAGGCTGTCTTCATCATGTATCGGAAGAAAGTATGTCTCACTTAGTAAAGTTAATATTATTTCTTATCTCGTTATCAGGCATAACGATGGCTGCCACACCGGAACAAATTGCCGCAGGTAAAGCCATCGCCTGGGATCGCAAAGGTGGCAATTGTCTGGCCTGTCACAGCATGCCGGAAGGTGACAGCCCCGGTAATCTGGGGCCACCATTAATTGCTATGCAAGCACGCTTCCCTGACCGGCAGAAACTGTATGACCAGATATACGATGCGACACAACTGAACCCCGGGTCACGGATGCCACCATTCGGCAAATATCACATTCTGACAGAAACCGAAATTAACGCGGTACTGGACTATCTTTACACTTTATGAGCCTGACATCATGACGACATTCACCCGTCGGACCTTTCTGAAAGGCGCGCTCGCAGCCCTGACTGCCGGATTGATCCCTTCTATTGTCAGTGCCGCCTGGCCGAAGGCAGCATTTCAACAAAAAACACTGGATGACGCGATCCGGGAAGCGCTCGGCCCTGGCAACATCACAGAAGCAGAAGATCTGGTGATTAAAGCACCAGATATCGCTGAAAATGGTGCCGTTGTACCAGTCACCGTAAAAACTGATCGTACAGACGTAGAAACTATCGCGATTCTGGCGACTGGCAATAACCAACCGCTCGTCGGCACTTTTGTACTGAGCGCTGGTGCAATCGCAGATGTTTCAGCGCGCATCAAGATGGCAAAAACATCAGATATTGTGGCTGTCGCCAGGGTCGGAGATCAACTTTACCGCAATCATAAAAACGTCAAAGTGACGATTGGCGGTTGCGGTGGTTAACTGCTGACAGCGACAGCAACCAGGATACAAACCAAAACGCCTCTGAAAACATCACGAGTGAAGCAGAGACGGGGCACAAGAGCGTAGTGTACAAAGCGTACATGAGTATTTTTATTCAGACTCAGAAGAGCATACACAGATGGCAAAAAAATCCATCCGCATCCGGGCGAGACAAAAAGACGGTATCACGACTGTTAAAGCACTGATCAGTCATCCGATGGAAACCGGTCAGCGCAAAAACAGTAAAACAGGCAAACTGATCCCTGCGCATTTTATTCAGGAAGTCACCGCACTCAGTGGAGAGACCTTGCTGATGAAAACACATTGGGGGCCAGGCGTCTCCAAAAATCCCTATGTCGCCTTCAAATATCGGGGCGGACAGCCGGGAGAGGAAATCACCCTGAACTGGGTTGATAATACCGGTCAGACCGGCACGGGTAGTGCCAGGATCAGATAGCCCCAGGGAGCAACAGCAAATGACTAAATTTTTTGCCACATTGAGCATCATGTTGCTGAGTATCGGACATGCCACCGCCGCCGGGAAACAAGCCACCGACACCACACCAACAGAAGATATTGCAACTTACCGGCACTATTTTGAACAACGTTTTCCTGGTGTATCTCTGCAACAATATGCCAATGGCGTATACGCGATTGACGCCATATCCCGCGAAAACTGGGAAGCAATAGAAGAGTTTCCGCCATACGAACCAATGGTCGAAACCGGTGAGACACTATGGCATACCCCGTTTGCCAATGGTAAAACCTATGCAGACTGTTTTGGCAATGACCCGGCACAACGTAAAAATTATCCCTACTGGGATACTGCCAGCCAACAGGTCATTACCCTGCCCCTGGCAATCAACGAATGCCGCATCCGCAACGGGGAAAAACCACTCAAATACAAGAAAGGTAAAATTGCTGATTTGCTAGCCTATCTGGCTTATGCCTCACGCGGGCAAACCGTTGACGTGAAAATTCCCGACGCAGCTGCTCTGAAGGCTTATAACGAAGGGAAAAGCCTCTATTTTGCGCGACGCGGTCAGCTTAATTTTTCTTGTGCTTCCTGCCATATGCAGTCTGCCGGACAACGTGTGCGCACAGATATCATGAGTCCGGCCCTTGGCCATACCAGTGGTTGGCCAGTCTATCGCTCTAAATGGGGTGAGCTGGGTACCTTGCACCGCCGTTTCAGCGGCTGCATGAAACAAATGCGTGCGCAGCCGTATAAAGCGCAAAGTGTTGAATTTCGTAACCTGGAATATTTCCTGAGCCATATGAGTAACGATATTCAATATAACGGGCCCTCAGCGCGCAAATAGTCACTGGACATTTCTGACTCTGAAAACGACTGCGTTGCAAAATGCTTGTATACATCTTGTAGACTATGCTTTTTCGCATCACCTTTGCTGCACTCGCAACGTTTTCAGAAGTGCCCCAATGACTGAGTACACCATTTTGTACTCAGTCATCAATTGATTTGGGGACAGAGAATGATTATTTATGGTAAGATGGAAAAAATCTGCCATGACCCCCGAATTCCATACCCTGTTCACACCGAAGGTTTGATTTATGCCACGCCGTAGTCGTTTAGTGCTGCCTGATACACCAATGCATATCATTCAGCGTGGAAACAACAGCCAGGACTGTTTTTTCGACGACGAAGATTATGCTTCTTATCTCAGGTGGTTACGCGAAATTGCACAGCGCACACAATGTCTTATTCATGCGTATGCCCTGTTATCAAATCGTGTGCATCTGTTGCTGACACCAGCCCATGCAGCAGGCGTCAGCGACCTGATGCGTTTATTGGGTCAGCGGTATGTGCAATATATCAACCGGGCGCATCAGCGCACCGGTACCTTGTGGGAAGGGCGCTATCGCTCCTGTGTTACCAACGAGGATCATTATGTGCTCGGTTGTTATCGGTACATTGAGCTGACACCAGTACGCAAGCAACTGGCCGAAAAACCAGAAGATTACCGCTGGTCCAGCTTCCATGTGAATGCATTGGGTCAGGCCAGTGATCTGTTACAGCCGCACCAGGCTTACCGTAATTTTGGTGCAACACATGCAGCACGTGCCAACACTTATCATGCCTTGTTTCGCCAGCCACTGGATCCACATCTGGCAGAAGAAATCCGGGTAGCTACCCAGGGCAATTATGCACTCGGTTCACCAAAATTCGCTGCTGAAGTCGAAAAAACATTGAAAATCCGCGCCACCCGTGGCAAGGCCGGGCGTCCACATAACAATCAACCTGTCAACGATGACCGGACGACATCCGACAAACGATAACCTTGATTTTAAGCGACCCCCAGCTCCAGGTGCCTCTGAAAACGTCGCGAGCGCAGCAAAGACGAGGCGCAAAAGCGCAGTGTACAAGGCGTACATGAGCATTTTGTAACGAAGTCTTTGCAAGCGCAGCAGTTTTCAGAAGTGGTTTACAGTTTATCTGAGTTTTTTGCCAGATAATCTGCTACACCATCAGGCGAAGCTGACATACCCGAGTCACCTTTCTGCCAACCTGCAGGGCAGACTTCGCCATGCTCTTCGTGGAATTGCAATGCTTCAATCAAACGAATGACTTCGTCGAAATTGCGGCCCAGTGGCAGATCGTTGATGATCTGAGAACGCACTACGCGATTCTGATCAATAACGAAAACACCACGAAATGCAACACCGCCCGGGCTGGCAACGCCATAGGCCTGCATGATCTCATGCTTGATATCAGCTGCCAGTGTGTACTGAATTGGCCCGATGCCACCCTGGTTCACCGGCGTGTTACGCCAGGCATTATGGGTAAAATGTGAATCAATAGAAACACCGATCACTTCGGTATTCAGCTTTCTGAAAGCTTCAACCCGATGGTCTACTGCGATCAACTCAGACGGGCAGACGAAAGTGAAGTCAAGCGGGTAAAAAAACACGACTCCATATTTGCCCTGGAGCGTAGAGGATAAGGAGAAATCTTCAACAATGGTGCCGTCGCCCAGTACGGCTGATGTGGTGAAATCCGGGGCAGGGGTACCGATCAGGTTACTCATGAAAAATCTCCGTCAGTTCAGAGGAAAAGAATGGAATCGGTTGCTTGTCGTCCGATGCATGATGGTAATGATGTCTGAAAAATCAGCTTTTCATTGTATCAAAAGGGCACCGCTGAAAACATCGTGAGCGAAGCAACAACAGAGCGAAGAAGCACTATGTACCTGCAAGTACAGTAGTTTTCAGCAGTGACCCGAAGAAGCATGGCTCAGTGCCCGTTGGTATACCTGGTTCTTCGGTAGTTGCAACAGCTTTGCTGTCAGAGCAACTGCCTGTTTACGGGGCAACTCTGCCAGCAGGATATCCAGATAACGTTCCATCTCAGCAGTCACTGGATTAGTCGTGGCACCCGCCACAACCAGTACAATTTCACCTTTTGGCTGCGGTCCCAGCTGAGTCTGTATTTCCTGCAGGGTACCGTGCAGCAACGTTTCAAATGTTTTGGTCAATTCGCGGGCACACATCGCCTGACGTTCCGGGCCAAACACTGCCTGCATGTCGGTCAGGGTGTCATAAACCCGGTGGTTTGATTCGTACATTATTAAAGTGGCAGTCTGCTGGCGCAATTGTTCGAGCCAGGTAAGGCGGGCACTTTTTTTGTGCGGTGGAAAACCGGCAAAATAGAACGCATCGGTCGGCAGGCCACTGACCGAGAGCGCAGTGATCAGGGCGCTCGGTCCCGGGATCGGTACGACCGGAATTATGGCGGCATGACACGCACGCACCAGCCGGAACCCCGGATCGCTGATCAGGGGGGTTCCGGCATCTGAAACCAGCGCAATATTGGTGCCTGCGCGTAAGCGCTCAAGCAGCGGCTGTACCTGGTGTTGTTCGTTGTGATCGTGCAGAGCAATCAGAGGACGCTGTATTCCGGCATGCTGCAACAAACGCCTGGTATGACGTGTATCTTCAGCAGCAATCAGATCCACCTGACGCAAGGTTGTTAATGCTCGCGCACTGATGTCGTTCAGGTTGCCGATCGGTGTGGCAACGATAAATAAAGTGCCATGAGTTGGCATCAGGGTGTCTTTCAGTATAGTTCAGCTTCTGAAGCAAGATCGTCGATGACTGGCGCGAACGGCGGCAGGTTTTTCCGACGAAATACTTCGGTGATCGCATTTTTGTTGTCTGGCGGAACACGTAATCCGGTGACAGGATCTATCCTGGTGCGCACAATACCTCGCGGCATATCGGGAGACAGGTCTTCTATATCTTGCAAGGCGACGGCCATATAGTCTATCCAGGCCGGTAGTGCGACTCGTCCTCCCACTTCGCCTTGCCCCAGTTTCTGGTTGTTATCAAAGCCAACCCAGACACTGGCAGATACAGACTGGTTAAACCCATTGAACCAGGCATCGCGCTGATCATTGGTGGTGCCGGTTTTACCAGCTAAGTCACCACGCTTTAGTGCACGAGCCGCTTTAGCAGTGCCGTATTTGATCACATCTTGCATCATGGCATACATCAGGTATTGATTCTGCGCACTGATGGCGCGCGGTGCCGGATGATCACACTTCTTGCAGTTGGTGGCTGGTGTCGCCTGATGGATCAGTTCGCCATTCTGATGGATATGAGTGATGAAATAGGGAGTAATGCGGTAACCGCCATTCGCCAGAATCGCATAACTGGCTGCCATCTGGAGTGGGGTGACACTGGCATTGCCGAGTGCAAGTGACAGGTTGTTGACCAATTTGTCTTTGCTGAAACCAAATCGTTTGATGTGGCGTATCATTTTCGGAATGCCGATATCGCGCAACAATCGGACAGAGATCAGGTTACGCGAATGCGTGAGTGCTGTACGCAAACGGGTCGGTCCGTGCACACGACCGGAATAATTTTCCGGGCGCCAGAGGTCTTCTAACCCTCGGTCTTTAAATACAACAGGCGCATCGTGCAGGATACTAGCAGGGGTATAACCATGTTCCAGTGCAGCGGAATATACAAATGCTTTCAAGCCGGAACCAGGCTGTCGCCAGGCCTGGGTAGCACTGTTAAATTTTTGGGTGTAATAATCATAACCACCAACCAGCGCCAGGATGGCACCATCTGCTGGCCGGACTGAAACCAATGCCCCCAGTAACCTAGGAACCTGTGTCAGTTGCCAGGCAGCCTGCCCTGATGTGCCCGACGTCTGACGAACACGGATCAGATCCCCGACCTTCAGAATAGCGCTGGCCCGTTTCGGTGCAGGGCCGACCCGATCCGGATTGATATGCTTTTTTGCCCAGTTCATGCCTGCCCAGGGCAAGGTGATAGTTTGTGCCTGACCCAGATAAACTTCAGCCGTCTTTTTACTCACTGCTGTAACTATACCTGGGATCAGCGCAGCAACTGTCGAATGTTGTGCCAATAAAGCATCCAGATCAATCGTTTCAGCACTGATGTCATAATGAGCTTCTGCGCCATGATAGCCATGCCGCTGGCTGTAGGCATCCAGGGTGTTACGTAATGCCTGGTTAGCAGCAGCCTGATCCCGGGCCTGGATGGTGGTATACACTTCGTAGCCGCTGGTATACGCAGCCTCGCCATATTGATCGAACAAGTGTGCCCGGACCATTTCAGCGACATACGGCGCCTCAACCTGTACCGGTGGTTTATAGCGACGAGCGCTGACCGGGGCAGCCAGCGCCTGGTCATAGTCTGCTTGTCTGATCATGTCCAGAGACAACATCTGCCTCAGCACATAATTGCGCCGGGTCAGCGCCCGCTCAGGGTTGGCTAACGGATTGTAGCGCGACGGTGCTTTCGGCAATCCGGCCAGCGTGGCAGTCTGGGCCAGATTAAGCTGCTCCAGTGGTTTGCCGTAATATGCATAAGCGGCTGCTCCAATCCCGTAGGCTCGTTGCCCGAGATAAATTTTGTTGAGATACAGCGCCAGTATGTCTTGTTTGCTGAGTTCACTTTCTATTCGCCAGGCCAGAAAGATTTCATACAGTTTGCGCAGATAAGTCTTGTCACGACTCAGGTAAAAATTACGGGCAACCTGCATCGTGATAGTACTGCCACCCTGCTGACGTTTTCCGGTGGTAATCAGTTTGAAGGCAGCGCGCAATAACCCAATGGGATCAATTCCGGGATGGCTGAAAAAAGCGGCGTCTTCTGCAGCAACAAACGCATTGATTGCTGTTTGCGGGATTTGCGCATAATCCAGCAACAAACGTCTTTTTTCACCAAATTCGGCAATCAGCTCCCCTTCCTGGCTGTATACCTTCAGCGGCAACTGTAACTGCACATCGTTTAAGACGGTAATATCCGGCAGGTCTGGCGCCATTTTGTAATAGGCCACACCGATGGCAGCAGCACCCGACAGCAGTAGCACAAATATACTGATGAGCAGGATGGTACCAAGTCTGATCAACCAGGTCATACGTTGCAGTTTTCCGGATTATGGGTTGATAAAGTTTGCCATTGTAAACGAGGTCTCCCGTTCCAGCAGAAGAAATCATCCGATGGCAGGTTACAGCTGATCCAGTGGCTGCTGCGGATCAACCCCGTCCATAAAAGGCTGTTGTCGACTATCATGGGTAAGCTGATATACCAGACCAACCCAGTTGCTCATAATCACCTGTGCGCTATCATGCCAGGTATTTTGCAAATTCGGTATCAGCAGGCTTTCAGGAAAGACGGGGACTGCATTACCTGCCCGGCAAGCCTGACGCACCTGGTGATGGTATTCAGTGAGGATGGCCTGACTGCGGCGCGAAAAATAATGTGTGATCAGTGGGGGGATATCGGGGCTATCACCTGAGATAAAGTGCTGCATTTCGCGTTTATATTCTTTCAGCAGCGAGATGGCGTCATATTCCGGATGGCCCTGAAACATCACAAAACGCAGTCCGTCCGGGCTGGTCGCCAGGTGCACACCGGCTTCGGGGCTTTGTACCAGTATGGGTAGTCCGGCGGCGTGGAATTGTTCCGGTGTCACCACATGCCAGCGGGAATGGGGGACATCAAACCGGGTATTTACCTGTCGGGTCAGCGGATGCGTCGGATCGGTGACTTCGTGGCGGTATACTCCCCAGGTTTTTCGGACCTGGCGCTGGCGTTTCTGCTGGTAGCGACTTTGTAGCACGGCATGCGTGGCCAGACAGGAGCACAGGGTGGAGGTCACCGTGTCTGCGGCCCAGTCCAGCACCGTTTGCAGAGGCTGCCAGAAAGGTTGTGCCGACAGTTCCGTACCCTGGACATTCGCGCCGGTAATAATCAGTGCATCCAGGCCCTCATCACGTAAGTGGTCAAATGTGTCGTAATAACGATCAATATAGGCTTGTGTTTCGGCATGGCGCACAATTTGCGGCAGACTGAACGGATGGACATGAAATTGGGCGACCGGATTACTCTCACCGATCAGGCGCAGAAACTGTCGCTCGGTCGCCTGCAAAGCCTCATCCGGCATCATATTCAACAAGCCGATATGCAATTCACGAATCTGTTGTCGCTGCGCCCGGTGTGGCGCTAACACATGGATGCCTTCTGCCTGCATCCGGGTGAAAGTTGGTAACGCACTATGCGCTATGATCGGCATGGGTTGTGTCCTGACGTGCAATGGCAGTTTCGATCAATTGCAGAAAATCTGTTTCATCCCGCACAGCGGCAACTTCCGCTGCTGTGACGGTATAACCTTGTTGAGCGATGGCATTGTAACGCGGCACCCGGGCGCGAAATAGATACGGAAAAACCCAGCGGGCGAAGTCATCCGGCGCAATTTCAGCCGCATAAGCCAGTTGGTTTTGTTGCAGATAACGGTGCAAATAGTCGTCTAAAAAATCCGGATGATAATACAACGGCTTTGGTGCCTGTTGTGCCCGCTGGATCAGCATGTCCTGCTCTGCCTGATCAGTGACGCGGATATACAATAGTAAGGTATGCTGCGTTAGTTGTTGCAGCATCTCCGGATCGTCCAGCTCACACAACGAGCCACCAGCGTCATTGATAAAATTCGGATAGCCGTAGATGTTTCTGGCTTTTTGAATAAAGTCCGGAACATCCCGCATGGCAGCGATTTCGGCAGCTCGATAGTTTGCCTGACGGCGTTTGAATTCAGCCAGTTCGGTACCTCCCTGCTCCGGATCGCCGATCTTACCGATATAGGTCAGTACCGGGCCCAGATCGGTGATTTTGATATTGTTGCGGATCGAAATCCAGTCTTTGCGTAACAGGTCGCGCAGAAAGGGTACCTGCATCGCCTGAGCCTTGATCAGGTCCAGAATGTCTTCGTCCAGATAACGGGTGCCGATCCGGTAGTCGCCGGAATAATGAAACCAGCCTGCCTGTCGTAATTGGTGCGACAGGTAGGTTTTACCGACACCGGACATGCCGAGCAAGGTGATACTTTTTTGTTTCCAGTGCCGGAATTCAGTCGGGGTTAACTGCATAATAGTGTTTTACTGCAAGGTGTTGTTACAAGATCGTGTTGGTGCACCTGCTATCAGCCACGCTTTGTTATTGCCTGGCGAGGCTGTGCGTTTCCCGTTTGTCCACTATACTGAACAGTCCGGGTGTGACTCAAACTGATGTGGAGTAATAAGTTGGGTTGGATGGGATCCAATGTTTGTTGTTAACGTCAGGTTCGGCGTTTCCCGACCGGGGCTCTCCGAGGTACGCCAGAATACCCGTCCTGAGGGCTCGGCTGCGGCCGTCCATGGCCGCAGACGCCCTCGGAAAGCCCCGGTCAGGAAACGCTCTGAGAGTAAGGTGGTATAACCAGCTTCGCGATCATTCCCACCAGAGTGGCACTGTGGTACAACAAACCTTGCCAGGACTGCCATGCGCCGGCAGCGCATCGGTGGCCAGGTGTTCACCCGAAACGCCAGCGAATGCCTGTCGTTCTGTACGTAGAGAAGCTGCAGTCACAACATCTGCCAGATTGGCTGCCAGTCTTCCAATCTGACAGGCAAACGACGTTCAGCGAACAGTCTCCCGGTCAATTCATTTCCGGCATACAGGCTTCTTGTCACGGTACCGCATGGTCCCGACAACCGGTGTCGCAGGTTTTGCCGCAAATGTGTGCAAAGGCTGCCTGGTTTGAAAATGGCTACAGAGATGATTGCACCACGGTACTAAAGCGGGGCGTTGTCCCGATCTGCTCTCCGAGGGCGTCTGCGGCCATGGATGGCCGCAGCCGAGCTCCCATGGACGGGTATTCTGGCGTCCCTCGGAGAGCAGATCGGGAGAACGCTTGCGAAAAGCCTGCGGTAGCAGATCACCACATCAGTTTGAATCGCACCCGAACAGTCCGGGCTGTATTATCTGGACTTCAGTGTGCAACAATCACCGGAAGATGCCACCAAGGTCTGGCCGACACACAGGATCAAGTCAGATAAATCATATTGATGAACCAGCGGACAGTTTGTGGATGTCGGGCCAGCAGTCTGATGAACTGGTAGTGTTGCTGTTTTGTTTATTAAAGGAATGAAGATTTTATGTCAGTTATTCAACAGATTCGTGCCCGTGAAATTCTAGATTCGCGCGGAAATCCTACTGTAGAAGCGGATGTGATCACCACCACCGGGGCGTTGGGCCGGGCCGCCGTGCCGTCTGGTGCATCAACCGGCTCACGTGAAGCACTGGAATTACGTGATCAGGATAAACACCGCTATCTGGGTAAAGGCGTCTTACAAGCCGTTGTGAACATCAATACCACCATCGCAACTGCGGTGCAGGGTATGGCGGTGACTGACCAGGCAGCACTGGATCAGGCGCTGATTGCTCTGGATGGCACGCAGAATAAGGCGAAACTCGGCGCAAATGCAACCCTGGCTGTTTCTCTGGCAGCAGCCCATGCCGCAGCAGCGGAACAGAATATCTCACTGTATCAGTCTCTGGGTGCCGGGCCTTATCAGATGCCGGTACCGATGATGAATATCATCAACGGAGGCGAACATGCCGATAATAGCGTCGATTTGCAGGAATTTATGATTCTGCCCGTGCTGGCAGGCTCATTACGTGAGGCCGTACGTCAGGGAGCCGAGGTCTTTCACGCGCTGAAGTCTGTGCTGAACCAGCGTGGTCTGGCAACAACCGTGGGTGATGAAGGTGGCTTTGCCCCGAACCTGCGTTCTAATGTGGAAGCGATTGAAGTGATCCTGGCGGCCTGCGAGCAAGCCGGGTTTACGATTGGCAAAGACATGTTTTTAGGGCTGGATGTCGCCAGTTCTGAGTTTTATCAGAATGGCGAGTATGTGTTGGCTTCGGAAGGGAAACGATTTGATTCAGCCGGGTTTGTGGATTACCTGGCAAACTGGGTGGAACAATATCCGATCATTTCAATCGAGGATGGTCAGGATGAGAGTGACTGGGCCGGTTGGCAATTGCTGACTGAACGGCTGGGTAGCCGGATTCAGCTGGTCGGGGACGACCTGTTTGTCACCAACACAGACATTCTGCAACGTGGCATTGAGCAACAGATCGCCAATGCGATTCTGATCAAATTTAACCAGATCGGTACTTTAAGCGAAACACTGGCAGCGATCAGGATGGCACATGCCGCCAACTACCGGGCAGTGATTTCGCACCGTTCCGGCGAGACAGAAGACACGACTCTGGCCGATCTGGCAGTTGCTACTGCCACCGGTCAGATCAAGAATGGCTCTTTATCACGTTCAGATCGGGTGGCGAAATATAACCGGCTGATGCGGATTGAAGACGAACTGGGCGATCAGGCTGTCTGGGCAGGTTTTGCTGCATTTGGTCAGAAACAAGGTGAGTAATTGATGATGAAAATTAACGTATTGCTGGTGCTGCTGGTCAGCCTGAATCTGAGTGGTTGTGCTTCATTATTGCTAACCGGTGCCATTGCCGGTGCATCGCTCGCAGTGGGCACAGCGACTACCGCTGTTTCAAAGACGATTGATGGTGTTACAGCTGGCGTACAGGGAGTTACGACTGCTGTAGACCTGTTGCATGCACAACCTGTTGAGGCGCCGTAATGTCAGTCCGTCGGTTACATCGTCTATGGTATCTGTTGGCTGTCACCTGGTTACTGAATGCGTGCACACCGCTGATTATCGGTGGTGTCGCTACCGGGGTGGGTGTGCTGCATGACCGGCGTTCTGCCGGCACACTGGTAGATGATAAAACCATTCTGCTGAAAGCATTGAGTCTGAGTCAGTCAGATAGCAGTGGCAAAAAGCGCAGCAACATCAGCATTGATGTGTATAACCAGCGGGTTCTGCTGACCGGACAGGCAGCGGATCGGCAGGCAATCAGCCAATTTGTGCAGCAGGTGCAAGCGATTTCGCAGGTGCGGCAGGTATTGAACGAAGTGCAGGTCGCTGCAGAGGCTACCTGGGGTGATGCAGCCAGTGCTGCCTATCTGACCAGCAAGGTAAAACTGGCACTGCTGGACGTGGACATTACCGGGTTTGACCCAACCAGGGTACTGGTCACTTCTTCTCTCGGAACTGTCTACCTGATGGGTTTGCTGACAGCGGAAGAAATGGCGAAGGTGACTGAGACCGTCCGGTTTGTCAGTGGCGTGAAACGCGTGGTGAGATTGTTTGAACGTTATGCCCCGTAAAGTCAGGCGCAGCCTGCAACATATTTTTGCCGCGACCGACCTGCTTCTGGACGCGAGTGACTGCCTGGTCTACGGCTACGACAACAGTCGCCGTCAGGCACAGCCGACAGCGGTTTGTTTTGCGCAGAATGCGGAACAGATTATCGCACTGGTACAGTTGTGTCGCACCCATCAGATTCCGCTGATCCCGCGTGGTGCAGGCACCGGCACGACAGGCGCGACCGTACCGGAACAGGGTGGCATCATATTATCGACCGAGCGTTTCCGGCACACGCTACAGATTGATCCGGATAATCGTCTGGCGGTCGTTTCACCCGGCTTTACTAATCAGGAATTACAACAACAGGCAGCGCAGTATGGCTTTTTCTGGGCACCCGATCCGGGCAGTGCCTCAATCTGCACCGTCGGTGGTAATCTGGCACACAATTCCGCCGGGCCCCGTGCAATCAAATACGGCACACCGCGTGAAAATACCCTCGGTCTGCGTGCCGTCAGCGGTCGCGGTGAATTATTGCGTACCGGGGTGCATACCAGTAAGGGCGTGGTCGGTTACGATCTGACCCGGCTACTGATCGGATCAGAAGGCACCCTGGCAATCACGACCGAGGCAACCCTGCGACTGACCCCGTTGCCGGAAACCAAACGGACACTGCAGGCCGTATATCGCAGTGTCGCAGCAGCGGCACAAGCCGTTTCCGCCCTGATGGCACAACCAGTCACGCCCTGCGTGCTGGAATTTATGGATGGCCAGGCAATCGGTATGGTGCGGGATTATGCCGATCTGGCCTTACCGGAAGAGGCCGCAGCCCTGTTGCTGATTGAGGTAGACGGTACTGCGGATGCGATCACCCAGGCGGCACAGCAGGTACAGCGGATCGCTGAGAACGCAGGCTGTATTCAGGTACTACTGGCTGAATCTGATGCGGAAAAACAACACTTGTGGCGTGCACGCAAAGCATTGTCGCCATCATTACGTCATGTCGCGCCGAAAAAGATCAATGAAGATGTCGCGGTACCTGTCTCACGCCTGCCGACTCTGATTGACGGGCTGCAACAACTCTCGGCTGAGCATGGCATCACGATTGTAAACTTCGGCCACGCCGGGAACGGCAATATCCATGTCAATCTGTTATTCGATCCGGACAATCCGGCACAGGCAGCCGCCAGTGAGCCATGTCTACTAGCAGTGTTTGAACTGGTATTGCGTCTGGGTGGGACTTTGTCAGGAGAGCATGGGGTAGGACGAGCAAAACGTCCGTATGTCGGGCGGGAACTGGATCAGCATGCACTGACCCTGATGCGGCTGATCAAGGAACAGTTCGATCCGGATGGTATTCTGAATCCGGGCGTTGGCATACCAGCACCGGATTAAATGATTGTCAGATACACTATGGAATGATGCAGGATGGATATTGAGTTAGATACAGAAGATGGGGTTGAAGACGACGCTGCTCAGGATATGCAAGATCCGTTTGATCCGAAAGATATTGACATTGGAGTCGAAGCGAAATCATTAGATAACCTGATTGAACGTGTTGCGCACGGTGGTATTGATATGCATACCGCATTTCAGCGGCGTTCCGATCTGTGGGACAATCAGAAAAAAAGCCGACTGATTGAATCCATATTGATTCGTTTTCCATTACCGGCTTTTTATTTTGATGCGTCTGATGACGACAACTGGCTGATTGTGGACGGTTTACAACGCTTGTCGGCAATTCGCAGCTTTGCAATTGATAAAGATCTTGGTTTAAGCGGTCTTGAATTCATGACGAATCTGAAGGGTAAAAAATATGATGATCTGAGTTTTACCCACAAACGGCGAATCAGAGAGTGCCAAGCCACAGTTTATCTGATTAAACCAAGAACACCAGACGAAGTAAAATATAGTGTGTTTAAACGCATTAATACCGGTGGTCTGACGCTGAATAATCAGGAAATCCGGAATGCTATGGCAAAACAGCAAGACCGTGATTTATTGAAAGAAATTGCAGAGCATCCTCTGATGCTGAAATTAATAGGAGATTTATCAAAACGGATGTTGGATCAGGAGTTAGTGCTCAGATTCTGGGCCTGTTATCATCTGGATTATTTTAATGAGAAATTTTCTAAATTTTTAGATTATGCAATGGAGAATTTTAAACGATCTGACCACCAAAAACGTGATCAATTTAAATTGATTTTTGATCAGGCAATTTCACGTTGCGATCAGTTACTGGGCGAAACAGCTTTTCAGAAAAAAACCGAAAAAACAGGGGTACGTTATAAAAACAGAAGTTTATTTGAAGTCTGGATGGTATCACTCGCCAAATTAGAGCAGCCTGATTTCAATACATTATTACGCCATAAAGCCGATTTTAAAAAGGCTGTAAATCAGTTAATACAAGAGCCTGATTTTTATGAATCCATCAGTCATTCCACACAAAACAAAGACCGGGTTAATACTCGCCATGCAAAAGTTGATGCTCTGATTAAAGGCTTCACTCATGCTTGAATACCTGCATATTAAAAATTTCAAGACGCTAGCTGATGCCGGGTTCCCACTAGCACATCTGAATGTATTCTCCGGTCTGAATGGCATGGGAAAATCTTCCGTCATTCAGGCCTTGTTATTATTACGCCAGTCATATGAACGACATACGCTAATTCAGCAAGGGCTGATGTTAAACGACGATTATGCTGAGCTGGGGTTAGGCAAAGATATTTTTCATGCTGACAGCCAGGATGACACGATCAGTTTTGTACTCCGATGGCAATCCAGACCATCTGCTGACCAGTTTGTGTTTACTTATCAGGCTGATACGAACCTCCTGCCAATAGAAACCTATAATCTATCGGGCGACCTGTCAGAACTGAGTTTGTTTTGTGATGGCTTCAGTTATTTAAGTGCGGAGCGACTTGGCCCACGGCATCATCATCGCTTATCCAGCCATCATGTGAAAAACTTAAATACTCTCGGTATTCAGGGTGAGTATACCGTTCATTATATTGCTGTGCATGGGGTCAAACCGCTCAGCATTCCTGGTTTACAACACACAAATGCGATAAACCACAGTTTATCAGCGAATCTGGAAGCCTGGATGGCAGAACTCTCTCCTGGTCTGAACATCCGGGCGACGGTACATACTGAATTTAATACTGCTGTTCTGGAATATGCGTTCATTCAGGGTAACGACCGAACAGATTTTTTTAAACCCCAGAATGTTGGTTTCGGCCTGAGCTATATTCTGCCAGTCGTCACACAGGTTTTATCTGCAAAGCCAGGTGACTTACTGATCATCGAAAATCCTGAATCACATTTACATCCGGCAGGCCAGTCTTTATTAGGCAAACTATGTTCCCTGGCAGCGGCGAATGGTGTGCAACTGATCATAGAATCTCATTCTGATCATTTTTTAAATGGTATCCGGGTCGCCGTGAAGCAGGATATGATCTTATCTGATCAGGTCAGTGTATTCTTTTTGCAACGCGCAATGGAAACAAACCAGCATGCCAGCGAAGTATTATCACCTGAAATTGATCAGACAGGCCGGATTGATCACTGGCCAGCAGGCTTTTTTGATGAATGGGATCATCAGCTTGAGCAATTGTTGTGATGAACCGGCCGCTGGTTTTTAATCATCATGCCCTACCCTATCCAACACGCGAACAAGCACGGGCTGATCTTCCGGATTTTATACGTACCGCCTTTCTGTGTTGCCGACGTTATGCATTTCAACTGATTTTACTGGATGGCTCCCTGGATCTTTCATGGCATAATATTAAATTGGCACCGGGTTATTACTGGCGTGACTGGTTGGCAAAAGATGGCCGATCAGATAGAGAAAGCCGACAGGCGTTTCTGAGTCTGACGACTCAGTCTCCGTTAATGTTGGATGGGGTGGGGTTGGAATATGAGGTGGGATTGCCTGGACAACAAGCGAATCTGGCTGCGTTGCAGGCAGCGATCGTGCATCGGACTTATCTGTTAAGTTTACCCAGCAAATTACCCTGGAATCAGGCTGAGATTGAGGTTTGGGTCACGACCTTAACAGAAGGCGGGCTGGTGCATGATCAACAACAATTACCCAATGTGTGTGGACGTGAAAGTTTAGCGCATCACGCATCAGGATTAACTGATCTGAAGCGGCAGGGTATAACAAGCGGGTTGGAATTGTGGGAGCATAGAAAGAATGTATTTCCACACCTGGTGTTTTTATCCGAACCTGTCGGCAAGCAGTTGCGTCGGGGAAATTACCGCCCGGATATCTGGCGTAAAGTTCGCCACGCCTTAGAGGCATTGGATCGTTTTGCTGATGCATGGCAGGCAGACCAGCAACTGGTGTATCAATCGGCACGACTTGCAGATTATGGGGTGTCGTGCGAGGTCAGTGGTGAGTCAGCATCCACTTTGCAGGATGCAAAAAAACGAGCAGCCCGCGAGTTCTGGCTGCCTGCAGGTGAAAAGGTATGCTTTTCTGAACATGCCAAGCTGGCTCCGAACGTTCGCCTGCACTTTTATCCTGATGCTGCAACACGTAAGCTCTATATCGGCTATCTGGGGCCACATCTTCCAATTTGATAAAATTCAGGACGGATTACCGATATTCTGGCGGCGCAGGCTGTTGCCATCATCTGTCCAGACGCTGGCATGGGTGGGATGCCATTCATCCAGCACATACCGCTGCGCAATCTGCCCGTCCGGTAGGGTATGCTGATGGACTGCCGGACGGTGGGTATGACCATGGATCATCTGTGTTGCATGGTAACGCTGCAGGTGATCAAGCACTGCCTCTGGTGTTGCATCCATCTGGCTGAGCGGTGTCGGGTTGTCGCGACTGCGGGCGCGGTAGGCCGCAGCAATCCGTCGCCGGGCGTCCAGTGAACGCCATCGCAATAACCATTGAAACCAGCGACTACGCAAACGTCGCCGCGCAGCCTGATAACGGTGGTCATCAGTACATAACTGGTCGCCATGCAGCAATATGGTCAGCTGGCCTGCGACGGTCAGGCGATACACTTCCGGCAACAGCATGGCACCCACCTGACGGGCAAAACGCTGACCCAGCATAAAGTCACGGTTGCCGTGCTGCAAATACAGAGTGACGCCACGTTGTGTCAGTTGTTGCAGGCTGGTACGTACCTGCATGGCGAGCGGTGCATCATCATCGTCGCCAATCCAGGCATCAAACAAATCACCCAATATATACAGTTGATCGCCAGTTTGTGGCCCGGTGCGGATATAGTGCTGCCACAAAGCCAGGCTCTCTGGCCGTTCATCTGTCAGGTGAACATCGGATATAAAATGTTTGTTGCCCACCGGCTGATTCAACTGAGCGCCATCGCATGGCGGACATCCGCCATGGTTTCATGGGCTACTTCACGTGCACGCTGGCAACCGTCATGCAGGATGTTCTGTATCAATTCAGGTTGCGCGGTATATTCTGCCGCACGGGCTTGTATCGGTGCTAGTTCCTGCACCATCGCATCAATTATGGGTTGTTTGCACTCAACACAACCGATGCCGGCGCTGCGACAACCTTGTTGCACCCAATCACAGGTGGCAGCATCAGAATAAATTTCATGGAAGGGCCAGACCGGACATTGTTGCGGATCTCCCGGATCGTGGCGGCGCACCCGCGCCGGGTCAGTCGGCATGGTGCGAATCTTCTGGCTGACCGTGTCCGGAGTTGCATCCAGTGAGATCGTATTCGCATACGACTTAGACATTTTCTGTCCGTCCAGACCTGGCATTTTCGGTGCCCGGGTCAGCAACGGCTGTGGTTCCGGCAAAATCAGTTTGCCACCGCCTTCCAGATAACCAAGCAATCGTTCACGTTCTGTCAAGCTCAGATGTTGCTGATGATTCAGCAAGGCCTGCGCAGTAGACAACGCTTCTGTATCACCCTGTTCCTGGTAGGCTTTGCGGTAATGACGGTACAACCCGGCATTTTTTCTGCCGAGCTTGCGGATCGCCTGTTCTGCCTTGCTGACAAAATCATCGTCCCGGCCATAGATGTGGTTGAACCGGCGTGCGACTTCCCGGGTTAGTTCTACATGGGCAACCTGGTCTTCACCAACGGGTACGAAACTCGCTCGATACAGCAGGATGTCCGCTGATTGCAACAAAGGATAGCCCAGAAACCCATAGGTTGTCAGGTCTTTTTCGTGTAGCTTTTGTTGTTGATCTTTATAGGAAGGCACCCGCTCCAGCCAGCCGAGTGGCGTGATCATGGATAACAGCAGGTGTAGTTCTGCGTGCTCCGGCACCTGCGACTGGACAAACATAGTGGCTTCATGCGGGTTGATGCCGGCTGCCAGCCAGTCAATCAACATATCGCGGGTATGCTGGGGAATCTGTTCCGGGGCATCATACTGGGTGGTCAGCGCATGCCAGTCAGCAACGAAAAAAAAGCACTGATGTTCGTGTTGCAGGTCGATCCAGTTTTTAAGCACACCATGATAGTGGCCCAGATGCAGACGCCCGGTCGGACGCATGCCGGATAACACACGAGCTGGTTGGTTCAGTTGCACGATAAGTTCCTAAGACGGCTCCAGCCAGTGATTGATTTGTTGCAGATGGGTATCATCCAGTGTGCCCACCGCCTGATACAGGGATAAGGTACTCAGAACATACTGATAACGTGCCTGGGCATAATCACGCCGGGCACGGTACAGATCGCGCTGGCTGTTCAGCACATCCACCAATGTGCGGGTACCTGCATCAAACCCGGCCCGGGTGGCATCCAGTGCACTTTGCGCTGACACCTGCGCCGCCTGAAGTGCCTGTACCCGCCCGATACTGGTTTGAATGCCGCGATAAGCGGTACTGACTTGCCGCTCCACGGCATGTTGTTGCCGGGTAAGTTCTGCCTGGGCTGCCTGAGCGGCAAACCGGGCCTGCCGCACCTGGGCCTGCACGCTACCACCCTGGTAGATGGGCACGCTCAGTTGCAGGCCGATATGACGATTTGTATTGTCCATACCAGTTCTGGATCGTGTGTCTGACCGGCTGAGGCTGGCAGTCAGGGCAAGCGTCGGATAATGGGCTGATTGCTGTATCCCGACGCTGTCCTGAGCAATCATCGCTACCAGTTCAGCGGATCGCAGCGTGAGATTATGGGTACGTGCCTGAGCAACCCAGCCCTGATCAGTTGTTGGTGCCTGCAGCGTGATATCAGTTTGCAGGCGCGCCAGTGCCGGAGGCGGTGTCCGGGTCATTTCGCGCAGTACTTCGTGTGCATTATCCAGTGCATTTTCGGCAGATAACAGGGCAGCACTCGCCTGATCAGACCGGGCCTGGACTTCGTGCACATCCGTCATCGCGACCAATCCGACTTCAAAACGTTGTCTGGCCTGTTCCAACTGTCGGGCAATTGCTGTTTTTTCGCTTTGTGCAAAACGCAGATCGTCCTGCGCACCCAGCACCCCGAAGTAGGCCCGCACCAGCCGCATCATCAGGTTCTGCTCAGCGACTTGGTATTGAATGTCTGCCTGCACCAGCTCTTTGTCTACCTGGCTCAGGGCTAACCAGGCAGCGCGATGATAAATTGGCTGCGTCAGGTTGAGCGATATGTTATTGCTGGCATAGCGATCTGCCGCATTGCCTGCCAGGTGCTGTCGCTGATAACCCAGTTGTCCGTTAAGCGTTATTGTTGGACGCAATGCTGCCAGCGCACGGGGTCGAGCCTCGTAACGAGCAGCCTGATTCGCAGCAGCAACCTGCAATTGCGGGTCGGCCTGTCTGGCTTGCTGGTATACGATCCAGAGGTTATCAGCCGCTAGCGTGCTGAGAGGAAACAAGCTGCTGCCAATCAGCAGACAACGGCTGAAAAGCTGTTTCATGGTGTGGTTCCTGGCATAGGCGGCACCAATAATTGCGGATCAACCTGGTGCTGACGAAGTTTCATACGCCAGTCCAGGTGTGGCCCGGTTGCCCGCCCGGTGGCACCGATCCGGCCTACCAGCTGACCCTGCTGCACCTGTTCACCCACCCGGACGGAGAGTTCACTCAGATGTAATAATGCCGATGTGAGCTGGTGTCCATGGTCGATGACCAAAGTGCCACCTGAATAAAACATATCCGGTTCTGCCACAGTGATGATACCGGCGGCTGGTGCCACTACCAGGGTACCTGTCGGACGCGCCACGTCTACGCCATAATGAGGACGTTTTTTCTGACCATTCAGAATCCGCTGACTGCCGTATACGCCACTGATCCGACCAGTGGCCGGCCAGACGAAACCTGCGCTGAAATCCTGCCGATCATCATTGCGGCGACGTGCCTGTTTCAGCAAACGGCTATCGCGCCGGACGTGTCTGACGGCTTGTGGCGTCATCGGCGCGACTTTATGATCTGGCAGTTGAATGCGCTGAATTGCATATTGGCGTTGTTCTATGGGCAGTATGCGGTATTCTGTCTGGCCGTCAGGCTGACGGATCTTCAGCTGTGAGGTTGCAGGCATGTCACGGTCGAAGCCAATCAGAAAGGTGCCGTCACGACTGACGAGTACTGGTTGATCATCCTGCCATACACTGGCGCCAGGTGTTGTGGTACCAATCACCAGCCCGCCCTGTATCAGCGGACCGGTTAAGGTAGTTTCTGCCTGCGCTGGCAGACTCAATATCAGACAAAAAATCAGCCGGAGAAACAACATAAGGGAAAGCAGAGACAAGGAGTGTAGATGGGACGATGCTGACTGGCATACTCAAACGATGGTATACATTTTAACGAATGAGCACAAGAATTAACGTGCAAACGGGTGCGATTCAAACTGATGTGGTGATCTGCTACCGCAGGCTTTTCGCAAGCGTTCTCCCGATCTGCTCTCCCATGGACGGGTATTCTGGCGTCCCTCGGAGAACCTGGTCGGGAAACGCCGAGCCTGACATTGACAACATTGGATTTCATCTAGCTCAGCTTATTAATCCACATCAGTTTGAATCACACCCCGTGCAAACCCTGCAAGGCCGTCCAACAAGCAGTTGCTATTTCTGCAAACGTTTTATGACACGACAAGCACACATAGCAACCATCGATCAAGCCGATCATTACATCTGTGTCGGGCCTGGTCTCATTGCGTATTTTGTGGTGCTTTTTTTCGCTGTGAGCACCGCAATGTTGGTTGCACTATCTGTTGGCAGACGGCAGAATGCCTGTCAGTTATTCATGGATATTCCTGCTCTCAGTTCTTCAGCCTTCTTACCTATGTTGTCTCATGTCTGATTCTGTGCTTTCTCAGCGCGCTGTCTCTGCCTATTCCGGCGCTAATGCCCCCTTTATTGAAGATTTATACGAATCCTTTCTGCAGGATCCAGCCTCAGTTCCCACTGACTGGCGAGAGCGGTTTACTGCCTTACCGCCGTTATCAGAAGGCACTGAGTCTGTATCACATCGTGCAATCCGGCAGGATTTAGCCCATCAGGCACAGTCGCCCCGTGCCAGACAGGCGGTAGCGAATCATGCGGCGATGGCACATCAGGCCAATGTATTTCGCCTGATTACCGCCTACCGCACACGTGGGCATCAGAACGCACATTTTGATCCGTTACAGTTGCATGAGACAGTGCCACTGACTGAGTTGCAGCTTGCGCACTATGATCTGGAATCGCAACAACAGACCTTGTTTGATACAGGTTCTTTGTGCGCCGCAGATCAGCTCCCGCTGCATGAGATTGTCCGCATCCTGCAGACGGTATATACCGGCCCGGTAGGTGCTGAGTATATGTATATCAACAGCACAGAAGAGAAACGCTGGTTGCAGGAACGCCTGGAAAAGCCGCTGTTGCAGACGGAGCTGAGCACAACAGAACAACATTGGTTGTTGCATATGCTCAGCGCAGCAGAAGGTATCGAAAAATTTATGCACAACCGGTTTGTCGGGCAGAAGCGGTTTTCTCTGGAGGGTGGGGAAAGCCTGATTCCGCTGCTGGATGAGCTGATTCAGCGAGCTGCCGGTAAGGGTGTGCGGGAAGTGGTGATCGGCATGGCGCACCGTGGCCGGTTGAATGTGCTGGCAAACATTCTGGGTAAAGCGCCAGCAGCAATCTTCGAGGAATTTTCCGGCCAGCGGGCAGAACTGGATTCCACCCATATTCTGTCAACCGGGGACGTGAAATACCACAAAGGCTTTTCTAACGATATTGCCACGTCAGAAGGCAGCATTCACGTCACCCTTGGCTTTAATCCGTCACATCTGGAGATTATTTCGCCGGTCATTATGGGATCAGTGCGTGCCCGACAGCAGCGGTATCAGGATCAGTATGATGATCAGATCATCCCGGTCATTATTCATGGTGACGCTGCATTTGCCGGACAGGGGGTCAATATGGAGACCTTCAATATGTCGCAGGCCCGGGGTTATGCGGTCGGTGGCGCCATACATGTTGTGGTGAATAATCAGATCGGCTTTACCACCAGCAACCCGAAAGACAGTCGTTCGACTTTTTATTGCACAGATATCGCAAAAATCGTACAGGCGCCGATTTTCCACGTGAACGGGGACGATCCGGACGCAGTCATATTCGTCACTCGCCTGGCGCTGGATTATCGTGCTCAATTCCACAAAGATGTGGTGATTGATCTGGTCTGTTATCGTCGCCACGGACATAACGAGGCGGATGAACCCGCAGTAACACAGCCGGCGATGTATCGCAAAGTACGAGGCCGCCCTTCGGTCCGGACTCTGTATGCAGAACAATTAGTCACTGCGGGCGTGATCGCAGCGGATGAAGCACAGACGATGGTCAATGATCTACGTGCCGCGTTTGAACAGGGTAAGTGTGTCGGACGCGCGGTGACGCAACCGGGAAGCCGTCGGATCGAAGTTGACTGGCGTCAGTTTCGTGGGGTGCCCTGGGATCGGGCGATTGAAGTACCGATCCAGCAGGATCACTTAACCGATTTAGCGATGCGTGCCTTTGCATTGCCGGATAACTTTACAATCCACCCACGTCTGTCACGCTTGTTGTCAGACCGGCACGAGATGGCACAGGGCAACAAGCTGGTTGACTGGGGCTTTGCTGAAAACCTGGCCTATGCGTATCTGCTGGATCAGGGTTATGCAGTGCGCCTGTCAGGGCAGGACAGTCGACGCGGTACCTTTTTCCACCGTCATGCGATGTGGCGTAATCAGTCCGATGGTACCAGCTATATTCCATTGCAACACTTGAAGCCGGATCAGCCGGACTTTACCGTCATTGATTCAGTATTATCCGAAGAAGCCGTGCTCGCATTTGAATATGGGTATGCTTCGGCAGAACCAGGCTGCCTGACCATCTGGGAAGCGCAGTTTGGTGATTTTGCGAATGGTGCCCAGGTGGTAATTGATCAGTTCATCACCTCTGCTGGTGCCAAATGGGGCCTGTATTGCGGACTGGTTTTGTTTCTGCCACATGGTTATGAAGGTCAGGGCCCGGAACACTCTTCAGCGCGCCTGGAACGCTATATGCAATTGTGTGCGGAATACAACATTCAGGTCTGTGTGCCAACCACACCCGCGCAAATCTTCCACTTGTTGTTGCGCCAGATGTTACGCCGCTATCTGCGCCCGCTGATCGTATTCACTCCCAAGAGCCTGTTACGCCATCCGCTGGCAACTTCTCCGCTGACTGCGTTGACCCAGCAACGTTTTGCAACCGTGATAGACGACATTGATCCCCTGGATAAGTCCCGGATTGAACGGGTCGTTTTATGTACCGGCAAAGTTTATTACGACCTGCTGGAAGCACGTCGTAACCGCGAGATGCAGGATGTTGCGATTATCCGCATCGAACAGCTGTATCCGTTCCCGCATGATGATTTTGATACGGTGATTGCAGAATATCCACAGGTGAAGACCTGTTACTGGTGCCAGGAAGAACCGCAAAACCAAGGTGCCTGGGATCAGATTAAGCACCGCTTCCGATCTTTGCACGAGGCAGGCATTCCCGTTCAGTATGTCGGGCGTCCTTCAGCAGCAGCACCAGCGACTGGCTATGTGCAGGTGCATAAGGAAGAACAGAACAAACTGATTGATCAGGCCCTGACTGGCCACATTGACACTACGATGAACCGCCGAGGTTAACCATGTCCATCCAAGTTCGCGTCCCCGCGTTACCTGAATCTGTAAATGATGCCACTATCGCGACCTGGCATAAATCACCAGGCGATCCGGTACAACAGGATGAGCTGCTGCTGGATTTAGAAACAGATAAAGTGGTTCTGGAAGTTCCTGCACCCGCTGCCGGAGTGCTTGGCCCGATACTGGCTGACACAGGCGCAGTGGTGCAGGCAGATGCGGTACTGGCCACCATTGAGCCTGGTCAGGTGGCTGCTGCGCCTGAGCAACATCATGCAGCCTCTGCGGATAAAGACGATATCGTGCTTACACCGGCAGTACGGCGCCTGGTCAAGGAACACGACCTTGATCCAAGCCAGATACCAGCAACCGGTAAGGGAGGGCGCTTACAAAAGAGTGATGTACAACGCTATCTGGCGGAACAGGCTGCTCCCGCAACAGAAGCTGCTGTGCCAGCCACACCCTCTGTGTCAGTTGAGGAGACGACAACCATCAGCGATGCGCGGGACGAAAAACGCGTACCGATGAGCCGGTTACGCGCACGTGTCGCAGAACGTTTGCTGGAAGCGCAACAGAATGCCGCCATTCTCACGACTTTTAATGAAGTCGACTTGCAGGCCGTCACTGCGTTACGCAAACAGTACAAAGACTTGTTTGAAAAGACGCATGATGTCCGTCTGGGCTTTATGCCGTTTTTTGTGAAGGCAGTGGTCGCAGCATTGCAGAAATTTCCGGTGCTGAATGCCTCCGTCGATGGACAGGATATCCTGTATCACAACTATCATGATATCGGCATTGCTGTTGGCTCACCCAGAGGCCTGGTCGTGCCGATTGTACGGGATGCAGACCAACTCAGCATGGCTGGGCTGGAGCAAACGATCCGCCAGTTTGGTCAAAAAGCAAAGGCCGGTAGCCTCAGCTTCGATGAATTGACCGGTGGCACCTTCACCATCTCAAATGGTGGAGTCTATGGCTCCATGCTGTCCACACCGATTTTGAATCCACCACAAAGTGGCATACTCGGCATGCACAACATCGTCGAGCGCCCGATGGTTGTGGATGGTGAGATCGTGATACGACCAATGATGTATCTCGCCCTGTCATATGATCACCGGATTATCGACGGCAGTGATGCAGTGCGTTTTCTGGTCAGTGTCAAAGAAGCACTGGAAGATCCGGCACGTTTACTACTGCAGGTATAAGCTGCCTTCAGAAAGTGCGCACTTGATATCATTCACTCTTGAGCTGCCTGAAACAACACACCCCTGCAATTTTTTGCCGGGGTGTTTTGTTTTGTTACGCACGATAACACAAACATCATAGAATGAACTTGATGATAACCAGTCTGAAAAACAAAGCTGGCTTCAGAAAATATATTGGACCTAAGCGATTACTTATCATGCTGATACTCATGCTTTTTGTGAGTTTAATCTGGGCCAGTCCGCAATATGAATTACTAAAGCCAGACTTTATTCATCGATTTATATATCAGTACCCAATTAGTTCCGTCTTTTTGTTTTTGTTGATCTATCTGGTCTCTGTTATCGCTTTGTTACCCGCATTACCGTTAAATCTAGCTGCGGGGTTTTTCTGGGGTGGCTTGCTCGGAGGGCTTTATACTGCGATTGGTGCCACACTGGGAGGTTGGTGCGCGTTTGCTATAGCGCGCTGGTTGCTTGGCCAGCCATTAACTGGTAGATTCTCCAGCCAGTGGGTGACTAAAATACAAACAGAATTTGCACAACATGGCTGGAAATTTGTTGCCCTTGCCCGAATTAATCCAGTGATACCTTCAGGCCCACTTAATTACTTGTTAGGTCTGACATCATTGTCCAGTCGTGGTTTTTTACTGACGACCTTTGCGTTTTTATTACCACCCTCTATTGCGATAGCCTACGTCGGCGACACATTACAAACGTTCAGTATGCAGCAAGCCAATGCCAGTGAGATGCTCTATAGCATTTTGATACTGTCTGGTGCTGTTACCAGTCTGATATTGATCAAATTTATTGCTAACTATTATCGGTCAAGCCAGGAGACAAAATGAAAACAACATTATTAGTGATGACATTGAACGAAATAGAAGGTATGAAAGTTGTTATGCCGCAAGTTGACCGGTCCTGGGTCGATCAGATCATCGTTGTTGATGGTGGTTCAACAGATGGTACAGTTGAATGGGCAGAACAGCATGATTACGAAGTCTATGTGCAGAAAAAGAAAGGATTTCGACATGCCTATACAGAAGTCTGGCCATTGATTCGGGGTGATACTGTAATTACATTCAGTCCGGACGGCAACTCTATTCCAAGCCTTATACCTGACTTAATTGATAAGATGGAAAATGGTTATGATATGGTGATTGCATCTCGTTATCTTGGCGATGCAAAGAGCGAAGATGATGATATGATTACTGGCTTTGGCAACTGGCTGTTTACCTGTACAGTAAATCTGTTACATGGCGGACATTACACAGATGCTATGGTCATTTATCGTGCATATCGTACAGCATTGGCAAAAGAATTAGACTTACATCAGGAAACAAGCTATGCGCTGGCTGAAAAGTTATTTTTTACTAAGATCAGCTGGGAACCACTGCTTTCTGTGCGGGCAGCGAAGGCAAAATTAAAAATAACAGAAATCCCAGGCGATGAACCACCACGTATCGGCGGCGAAAGAAAACTCAAAATTATTCAGTGGGGCTGTGCTTACTATTTTCAATTTTTTCGTGAATTATGGTTCTGGGAAAAATAGATAATATCGTTTTTTCAGAGTTTATTTATTATCCTGACCTCATAAAATTTAATTTTAATAATGTATAGAAAAAATATCTTTTTCTTATCAAAAAAACCAGCAGTACAATGTCTGATTTTAATCGCTATTGTCATTATTACATTCTGGCACATGTTGTGGGGCAATGTACCAAGATATGATCAGGAACTCTATCTGCATGCGATGAGCCAGTACACCGGCTTCTTTGATATTATCGCTAACTCCATTTCTTTTAATCGATCTGTGTATGAAGACACATCGGTTAACAGCTTGTTATTTCGACCGGCCCTTTATCTGCAACTCGGCACATTTCTGTATTTATTTGGCCATAATTTTTTCTTATGGCAGTTCGCCAGCCTGGTGTTACATATCGCTACTGTATTAGCTTTATATGCTGTTTTTATGCAGGGAAGACTGCAACACACGACTTATCCGCTATTGATTTCTGCTTTATTCGGATGCTCATTTGTCGCCGCTGAGCTTGTGCTGTGGCATCATATCTCCGGATACTCAACATTTTGTTTACTGACCACGCTTTCTGTCTTGTTTTTGATTAAATTTTTTACCAGAAGAAATAGCATATATGGTGTGTTGGCATTATTTTCAGCTATGCTGGCACAATTCATGTACGAGCTGGGTGTAATATTTAATCTGATGTTAGTGACTGTTTTTTTATATATGTTCTTTTTTGAAAAAGATTATATATCAAACCAGTCAAAACATTTCCTGGTATGGCCAGTTTTGTTTTTTTGCTCTGCTGCCTTATATCCTATTCTCAGTGTTACTGATTTCCTGCTCAGAGATGTCAGTGTTGTGACCAATAGCTTCAATGTCACAGCTGAGGGTCAGGCCAATTTTTCACCCAGCCAATCTAAAACAAGCCTGATTGAAAAGATTGTTCTCGGCAACTGGAATGCGATTCAGCAAATTCCATTCTGGCTTGGTGGCTTGATGGTTCCGGCTATTTATGAATTTGAAGCTTATCACAGGACATTATTTTCAGGGTTTCGTATTTCCGGCTGGTTAGTCGTGGTCAATGCGATCACTATCTTAATCATGCTGTTTTTGTTTTTTCCAATGCTGAAAAAATATAGGTCCTGTTTTGCAAAAGATCAGGTTTCTCAGTGGTTATTAGTTTTTTCAGGTTTTTTATTGCTTTATACCTATTTATTTATCATATCTGCCGGCAGAACTTATGGGGCCGGGATACCTTACATTTTTGTCAATACACATTATGCCTACATCCCGCAACTGATTTTTCTCATCACAATGTCTTTTTTATTCATCAAAAAGACAGAACATGTAAAATCTCCTTGCTGTGAAAACCATGCTGCGACATGGAAAATATTGTTAAGTGTTTTGGTCATGTTGAATGGTTATCACACTTACCAGGTGGCAAAATCTTATCATTACGACTATTCATTAAGTAAAATAGCTGTTTTTGAAGCGGTTGAATCCTGGGCACAAGATAACAAACAAAAACCAGACATGTATTTCAAAGTGAGTGAGGACTGCGTAGCTAACCACGAAATTCATTGGTTCAGTCCCGGCTACTTCCGGCGATATTCAGGCTGGCAGTCTGGCCCTGTGACAGTGGCTGACGCACTATGGAGCAAAAAATCTTTTATACTTAATGAGGGTTATCTGACCGGAACAGATTATGTGTTGTCAGAAATTCCATGTCCTCAGGAAGCGATTTTATCTGAGGAACAAAAAAGTCGTGACAAAGCGTTGCATAAAACTTTATGGGAACTCATCGTTGGTAAAGATTTTGTGGAATAGTTGTTTTGCTTTTTTTTCTGATGCATGCCAGGTCTGATAATCAATGGTTTACGATTATTGTATTATTGGTGGTGGTATTGTTGGCTTTGCCACTGCCTGGCAAATCATGCGTTTGCAGCCAGGTGTGAAACTTTTATTGCTGGAAAAAGAAAATAAGCCAGGGCAGCATCAGACCGGTCATAATAGTGGTGTGATTCATGCTGGTATTTATTACGCCCCGGGTAGCCTGAAGGCAAATCTTTGTCGCAGTGGCCTGAGAGAAACCAAACAGTTCTGCCAGCAGTATCATATTCCTTATCATGAGTGTGGAAAACTGATTGTGGCAACCAATCAGCAGGAAGAAGAACGGATTGACCAGCTATATACCCGGGCACTAGCCAATGATCTGGTGCTGGATAAAGTCGGGAAAGCCCAACTAGGTCAGCTTGAGCCGAAAATTACCGGCATCTCTGCTTTATTGAGTTCAAAAACATCCATTGTGGATTTTTCTCTGATTTGTCAGCGGTTGGCCAGCCTGATCACAGATCAGGGTGCTGATGTTTGTTACAACTCATCTGTTTCTCATATCTCAGAAACGGCAGAACAAGTCGAAATTGTTGCTGGTGAAAACAAATTTCATGCGAAGTATCTGGTCGCCTGCGCGGGTTTACAGTCGGATCGTCTGGCTGAGATGGCTGGTTTATCCATAGATTTTCGTATTATCCCTTTTCGCGGCGAATATTTTCAGTTACCTGAACATAAAAACAGATTGATTAGTCATCTGATCTACCCGGCACCTGATCCGGCGTTACCTTTTTTAGGTGTTCATCTGACACGCATGATAGATGGTAGTGTGACAGTCGGTCCGAATGCGGTCATGAGTTTTTCCCGGGAAGGTTATGCGAAAGGTTCTTTTTCCTTGCTTGATACCGTGGATTTTATGCGTTTTCCAGGTTTCTGGAAGTTAATTTACCAGCATCGTCGGCATACAGTTCAGGAACTGGGTCGTTCACTGAGTAAAGCACTATATCTGCAGGTATGCCAGAAATATTGCCCGACTTTATCCATTGATGACTTGTTACCCTATCGTGCCGGGATACGGGCACAAGCTGTAATGCATTCCGGTGAAGCTGTGCACGATTTTTTATTTAAGCAAACTGAGCGGATGTTACATGTTTGTAATGCTCCCTCACCTGCTGCAACATCTGCATTACCGATTGGCAAAATGATTGCTCGGAAATGTATACATCAACAATGATATTATTCAGGTCATCTCTGAACATGACCGGAGCATAATGCCCATGGACGTATTATTTATCAATCCAGATTCATCAAAACAGGCTTACCAGGGACTGGCTGATATTTATGCTGCGATTGAGCCACCCACATGGGCTTTGCTACTGGCTGAATCGTGTCGTAAACAAGGCTTTGGCGTCGGTATTCTGGATTGTGGTGCTGAACATCTGACACTGATGCAGTCAGTCAATCGGGTTAAAGAGGCGCAGCCACGTTTAGCATTGTTTGTTGTGTATGGCCAGAACCCGAATTCAGGCACAACCAACATGGCTGGTGCACTGACTTTCGCTCGGGCGTTAAAGGCAGATCAGGGTGAAAAAATCACGATCGGCTTCATTGGTTCACACACCAGTGCCCTGCCTATGGAGGTACTGTCATATGACTGTGTAGACATTGTATTGCTGAATGAGGGCGTCTATGCATTGCATCACTTATTGCAAAGTAATTTAGCTTCTGATCTGGCTTGTATTAAAGGCATTGGCTATAAAAAGTCTGGTCCTGCTGGCTTTCCTGTACCGACACTGAATGCACCGCAATCCATTGTCCCTCAGTCATGTATGGATGAAGACTTGCCAGGCTATGCCTGGGATTTACTGCCGTACAAGGAAAAACCGTTAGATCTGTATCGTGCCCACTTCTGGCATGCTGGTTTCAATCATGCAAACTGCACACCATTTGCAGCGATTTATACTTCATTAGGGTGTAACTTCGGTTGTGATTTCTGCATGATCAACATCGTTAATCGGGAAGACAATGCAGACCATGTGCATGCTGCTCATTCTCGTGGTATGCGCTTCTGGTCGCCTGATTGGGTGAATCGTGAACTGAAAAAGCTGGCTGATATGGGAGTACGCACAGTACGCATCAGTGATGAAATGTTTTTTTTAAACCGGAAATATTATCAACCGATTCTGCAGAACATTATTGACTCGGGTTTTGAATTTAATCTGTGGGCCTATTCCCGTATTGATACAGTCAGACAGGATGCTTTAGCCTTGTTTAAGCGCGCTGGAGTGAACTGGCTGGCATTGGGTGTCGAAGCGGGTAATCAACTGGTCAGGCAGGAGGTTTCTAAAGGATCATTTAAAGAGGTGAATATCCGCGATATCTGCCAGACGATTCAGCAGGAAGATATTTATATCATCAGTAATTATATCTTTGGTTTTCCGGACGATAATCTCGAGACAATGCAGCAAACTTTAGACCTGGCGCTAGAGCTGAATACGGAAATGGCGAATATGTACCCTTGTCAGGCCTTGCCGGGCAGCCCAATGTATCATACGGCAAAGCAACATGATTGGAAGTTGCCTGATTCTTATGAAGGTTATGCATTTTTATCTTATAACAGCCAGCCATTACCCACAAAGTATCTGAGCGCAGCTGAGGTACTCAGGTTTCGTGACGCTGCCTGGCAGACTTATTTTACGCATCCGGCTTATCTGGAACTAGTCGAGCGTCGGTTCGGGCAACAGGAGCGTCAGAATATTGAAGCGATGTCCCGGATTCGTCTGCAGCGTCAGTTGCTTGGAGATTAGGAGCATGATTATTACCAGAACACCGTTCCGGATTTCTTTTTTTGGCGGTGGTACGGATTATCCTGATTGGTTCCGGCAACATGGCGGTGCAGTATTAGCGACGACAATTGATAAGTATTGTTATATTACCTGTCGGCATTTACCACCTTTTTTTGATTATACTCATCGTATTGTGTATTCGAACATTGAAAATGTGCGTCATATTGATGAAATTCAGCATCCGTCTGTAAAAGCCGTCTTGCACTGGTTACAAGTAAGTAAAGGACTGGAAATACACCACGACGGAGATTTGCCGGCACGTTCTGGCCTGGGTTCCAGTTCTTCATTCACGGTCGGCTTGTTACAGTCAATAAAGGCATTGTACGGCCAGATGATCAGTCAGGAAGTTCTGGCACGGGAAGCGATTCACATTGAACAGAATGTCATTGGTGAACATGTTGGCTCGCAGGACCAGATATCAGCAGCATACGGTGGTTTTAATCAGATTATATTTCGTGGTGAGAATCAGTTTACTGTTTCACCGGTTATTTTGCCTCAGCAGCGCCGGGCGGAATTGAAGTCGCATTTAATGTTGTGTTTTACAGGTTTTTCCCGGATTGCTTCCCAGATTGCACAATCCAAGATTAAAAATTTCAGTCAGCGTAAAAAAGAGCTAATTCATATGCGAGCGATGGTGGATGAAGCCACTGCCTTGCTGCAGGATACGACTCAACCAATAGAAGGATTTGGTGAGCTGTTGCATACCAGTTGGCAGTATAAGCGGCGTTTATCTGATCAGGTATCCAATGAACAGATTGACCAGTTGTATGCGATGGCAAGAGATGCCGGTGCGATTGGTGGCAAAATTCTGGGTGCCGGTGGCGGTGGCTTTTTATTGTTATTTGCGAAACCAGAGCAGCAGGCGGCGATTCGTCAGCGTTTGAGTCATCTAGTGCATGTCTCATTTGACTTTGAAGATGCTGGCAGCCGTGTGGTGTTATATCAACCAAATGGACTATAAAAGAGAGTCAGCGTGATCATGGATTCAGAGCAACTGGTAACCAAGGCACGGTGGGTGTGGCGGGAAACCCTGGCAATACATCGACGCGCACCAGAAACGCGGCTGGCTTCTTCATTATCTGCGGTTGAAATTTTTGTTGCGCTGTATTACAGCGGGATTCTGCACTTTGACCCGTCAGACCCGTTATCAGAACAGCGTGATCGTTGTATCGTCAGTAAAGGGCATGGTTCAATCAGTCTGTATCCGATTCTGGCTGATCTGGGCTTTTTCCCGTTGGAGACCCTGCAACATGTATGTGAGACAGGAGGGTTTCTGGGGGGTATTCCGGATCCGGTGATTCCCGGCTATGAGACGATTAACGGGTCTCTGGGCCATGGCCTGGGAGTTGCTGCCGGCATGGCGTTGGCACTGAAATATAAAAGCAGCAACCGTCAGGTCTTCGTTGTTGCTGGTGATGGGGAGTTGCATGAAGGAGCTAACTGGGAGGCGATCATGTTTGCCAGTCACCATCAACTTAATAACCTGCATCTGATTGTGGATGATAACCAGATCAGTATGTTGGGCTATACCGATGATATTGTGTCGCATCACCCACTTGGCGCGCGGTTGAGTGCCTTTGGCTGGGACTGCATGACGGTTGACGGACATGACGTGTGTGCTATGCAGGCTATTTTGCAACAACAAAAGTTATCCCGGGATAAGCCTACCGCACTGATTGCACATACAAAGAAAGGACGTGGTGTGCCACATCTGGAAAATGCGCCTCTCTCGCATATTCTGAATCCTGCACCAGATTTAATTGATAAATTGCTGGAGCAGACCGTATGAGCACACAAATAAAGCCTCTGGCGATGCGCGATGCTTTGTTGCAACGTATCTGGCAAAGCATGGGAGAAAATAAAAAAATCTTTTTTATCTCAGCAGATTTTGGCTCACCGGTACTGGATAAGATTCGGGCTGATTTCCCGGGGCGTTTTATTAATGTCGGTATTGCTGAACAAAATCTGATCAATATCTCGGCAGGTCTGGCGCTCGAAGGGTACACCGTGTTTGCGTATGCGATTGCCCCCTTCATCACGATGCGGTGCTATGAACAAATCCGTGTGAGCCTCGGGTTGCTGTCTGAAGTTCGCACTATGAATGTTAATCTTATCGGGGTCGGAGCAGGTTATAGCTATGTGGTATCCGGGCCAACCCATCAATGTTATGAAGACCTCACCCTGATGCGTGCGATGCCGAACATGCGTGTGTTGTCGCCGGCAGATCATATTGCAGCAGCTGCCTTACTGGATACCTGCCTGGCTGCGTCAGGACCTAAATATCTGCGGTTGGATGCTCAGGTACTGCCAGCCATCTATACGTCGGCATTACCAGATATAGCCTGCGGGTTTCATGTACATCGTCGTGCTAACTCATTAGTACTTGTGGCCACAGGTTATATGTTACACACAGCATTTAAGGTGGCTGACACATTAGCTCAGTCAGGGGCTCTGGTTGGGGTGATTGATTTGATGGATATCAGTCATTGTGACACGGATCAGTTGCAGGCTGAATTATCTCGTTATGCTGCTATTGTCACGCTGGAAGAAGGGTTTCAGGGACGAGGTGGTATGGATGCGATGTTATTTGATTTTGTCGCATGTCGGGGAATGAAAGTGGCATTATGCAATATTGGTGTAACCGGTGGTTACCGTTTTGAGCTGGGTTCTCGTACAGAATTGCATGAACAGGTTGGTATTGGCCCGGATGCTGTACTGTCAAAAATACAAAACTTTATGGCTGAATCAGGTTTATGAATAAACAGAGTATGACATTACCCTTGATGCGCAATAATATTGAGCGCGCAGATCTGGATGCGATGATTGCTCATCTGCAACAGGATGACCCCATTCTGACAAATGGTCCGAAGGTGCGACAATTTGAAGCGGAATGGTCACGCTGGTTAGGGGTTAAGTACAGTGTGTTTGTAAACTCCGGTTCTTCCGCTAATCTGCTGTCGCTGGCGCTGTTAAAGATTCGTTATCCTCAGGGTGGTGAAGTCATTGTGCCGCCGCTAACCTGGGTATCTGATATTGCTGCAGTTCTCCAGAATGGGTTTACCCCAGTGTTCGTCGATATTAACCCACAGACTTTGGGCATGGACAACCAGCAGATTATTGCCCACGTGACTGATCAGACCCGTGCCGTTTTTTTAACTCATGTGCAGGGATTTAATGCCTTAACGGATGAATTGATCGAAGAACTGGAAAAGCGTCAGATTCCACTGATTGAAGATGTGTGCGAATCACACGGTGCGACACATAAAGATCGTAAGCTGGGTAGTATTGGCTGGTTATCAAATTTTTCTTTTTATTATGCCCACCATATGACGACAATTGAAGGCGGCATGATTTGCACAGATGATGAGACGGTCTATCAGCAGGCACGCATGTTACGTTCTCATGGTATGGTTCGGGAGTTAAGTGATGAACAAGTTAAGACAGGTTATCAGTCAGCTAACCCAGATCTGAACCCGGATTTTATTTTTTCCTACGCTGCTTACAATGTACGTAACACAGAACTTGGTGCCATATTAGGACTCAGCCAGTTGCAACGATTAGATGCACAATGTATCCGCCGAACACACAACTTACAGCGCTTTCTGAGTCGATTAGATACAACAAAATATCGGACTGACTTTAAGTTAGAGGGATCCAGTAATTATGCTTTTAACCTGGTACTTAACACAGCGGATGATGAGTTAGCACAACGTTTGATGCACACCATGAAAACAGCAGGCATTGAATTTCGTCGTGGCAGTGCGGGTGGTGGCAATCAGTTAAGACAGCCATACCTGAGAGGCATCATTCCGGAAAACTTTCATCATCAGTTTCCGCAAACAGAACATATTCATTTTTATGGTTTTTATATCGGCAATTTTCCGGATTTACAAAATCATGAAATTGATAAACTTTGTGCTATATTAAATAAAATATCATGACTTTTTGCAGACATTGTGCTTCAGATAATCTTGAACTTGTATTAGATCTTGGTTTGCAACCCTGGGGTAATCATTTTATTCCTTCCTCTGCAGGGACAGATGTTCCGACATATCCTCTTGAGTTACTGGTCTGTAAAGATTGCTGGATGATGCAGGTCGGACACACAGTTCCTAAAGAAACCATGTTCGTTGATCATGGCTATCTGACTGGAACCACTCGTTCTATCAGATCACATTTTAAGGCTGTTGCTGACGACATTGCCGGGCAAACCTCATTTTCTCATGGCGATTATGTATTAGACATTGGTGGGAATGATGGTACCTTTCTGGAGCTGATGCAATCGCACCATGTTGATGTATTGAATGTGGACTCGGGCAAATTGCAGGCTGAGCGCTCAGAAAAGGCTGGAGTCCCTTGCTGGAATATGTTTTTTAACTCTGAAACAGCAGACCAGTTACTAGCAAAAAAAGGCCCTGCCCGTATTGTACATGGCGCGAATGTATTATTTCATGTGGAAGAATTGCATTCGGTGTTTGCTGGTATCAAAAAGGTGATGGCTGAAGAAGGTCGCTTAGTTGCAGAATTTGTTTATCTTCCGACCATCATTAAAAATAATACATTTGATCAGATCTACCATGAGCACTTGTTATATTACACCCTGCATTCTTTTGCCCGTCTGCTGGCATCACATCGCATGAAATTAGTTGATGTCCATCTCGCTTCTATCCATGGTGGTAGTTGTATTGCTTATGCGGCACATGAAGAAGAATCAGTACCACCTTCACCCCAGTTATCCGCGATGTTAGCTGAGGAAAAGCGTATTGGTGTGGAAAGTATGTCAATTTATCATAACTTCCCGAAAAAAGTGATAGCTGTGCGTGAAGCCTTGTTATGTCTTATTGATCAACTGAAGGCAGCAGGAAAGTCTGTTCAGGCACTCGGCGCTCCGGTTAAAGGTTCAACGATTATTAACTATTGTGGCCTTGACTCAGATCGTATTGATTGTGCGGTTGAAGTCAATCCATTAAAAGTCGGAACTTATATTCCGGGTACCAGAATACCTGTGCAGCACCAGGATACAACACCGGCACCAGACGTTTATCTGATGCTGGCCTGGAATTTTAAAGAAGAAATATTAAAGAACTTTTCTGACTTTCGTCACCAGGGCGGCCAGTTTATCATTCCCTTCCCCACACCACACCTGATCTGACTCTATCGATCCCCTCTATAGCAAGACTTATCATGGCGATACTCGTTACCGGAGGTTCAGGCTTTTTAGGCACACACCTGACAAACAAGTTAAAACAGCGTGGAGATGAGGTGGTTTCTCTTTCTTCCCGGGATGCTGATTTATGTCGTCCGGATAGTTTATTACCCTTTTCAGATAAAAAGTATACCCATATTTATCACTGTGCAGCCTGGATTCAGGGTGGTGATTTTTCATTACATCATGCAGGTGAGCAATGGCTTATTAATCAACAAATCAATACAACTGTATTACGCTGGTGGGCGCAAGAACAACCGCAAGCCAGACTGATTTCCATTGGATCCAGTGGTGCCTATGCTGAAGGCACTGATTTGCACGAAGGCCTGTATCTTGTCGGGGAGCCTGTCTCGGGTTTATATGCCTATGGTATGACCAAACGTATGCTGCATATCGGTCAGATAAGCCTGGCACAGCAGTATGACCTTAAATTCCTTACAGTCGTACCGTCCACTGTCTATGGTCCGCATTATCCTGTTGGTGCAAAACGACGACATTTTATTTATGACCTGGCTGCAAAGATACTGAGCCATAAACATTTTGGCGAAGATATTGTATTATGGGGTGACGGTTATCAGAAACGCGAGTTAACTTATATAGACGATTTTATCAATGATTTGTTTTTAATTGAACAAAAAACAGAGAATGATATTATCAATATAGGTGCAGGCACCCAGCATACGATCCGAACATTTTCAGAAATATTATGTGAGATGATTGGTGTTGATCCGGATATCATCCAATATGATGTCAACCGCTATACCGGTGCCAGAGAAAAATATCTTAATATACAAAAAGAGCGTGGTATTCTGGGTGATCTGGTACGCACACCCTTGCATGAAGGTTTGCATGCTATGCTTGATTCATTTACACCTCTTTTTCTGGCATATGAACACCATCGCAGAAAACATATTCCTGTTATATTGTGAGCCGAGATGACTTATACAGCAGATGACAAACATGCCATGCTGGATACACCAGTTTCTGTGTTAATGCCTGTTTGTAATGAAGAAGATATTATTGAACGAGTCGTTGAAGAATGGCATCAGGAAGTGATGTTGTTTTTACCTGAAGGCAGCGAGCTGATATTTGATGATGCCTCAAATGATCAGACAACACCTATTCTGCATAGCCTGAAAACACGTTATCCTTATATTGTTATTCATCATTCTGATCGGGATGGATTTGGTGCAGCAACTAAGCGATTATATGCCATGGCAAAAAATCCTTTGATATTTTTCACCGATTCTGATGGACAATATCTGGCAAATGATTTCTGGAAAATGGCTGAAATCATGCAAAATGCTGAATACGATATGTTGAATGGCTATAAGGTTGGCCGCCAGCACCCTTATTATCAAATGTTGGGCTCAGTACTTTTTAATATCCTGTTTCGCTTTCTTTTTTCATCAAAAGGCCGTGATATTAATTCAGCATTTAAGTTTATAAAGCTTTCTGTTATACAAGATCAGTTGCCTGAAATAAAACATATTCCGGAATTTGTTAATTCAGAACTCTATATAAGAGTTGAACAGGCCGGATATTGTATCCGGGATATTCCGGTAAGACATCGTGCCCGTTTCTTCGGGCGCAGCAAGGTTTCCAGACCTTTATCTTATATGAGGCATGGTATTCAGACTTTACATGGCATGTTGTTATTAAAAAAGTCACTTGCCTGAGTGTTGCAGGTTTCTTATTATGTTTAATTTTTCAGTGCCTGCATTTTCTCACTATATAAATAAATATATGTTGATAGCGCTGTTGTCTGTCATCATGTTTTTATTTGTTTTTGAAGTTAGTGATTCAGTATTGCCTGGGCACGACACAATGCTGGTATTCCAGTATTTTGATTTTGTCTACAGTCACCTGCATCAATACAAAGAGATACCACGATGGCTACCTGATTCAGTATATGGCTTGCCTGCTGCTTTATATCAGATATCATTTCTGAACATCAACAAGTATCTTGTGATTTTATTCGGCATATTATTTGATGTGCAAAACGTTTTGTTGCTTTATAAATCTGCCTTGCTTCTGGATAGGGTAATATTTATTGTCGGTGTTTATTTTCTTTCGACAGTTTTGTATCAATCTACAACAGCCAGATGGTATTTGTGTCTGTCTGCCATTGGTAGTCTGTCGATTTATCATCAGGTGTTTTTTAATTTTTATCTTTTTTATCTGATACCAATATTACTTTATCTGGTAGTGTCTTTTTTTAAAACTGGAAAAATCGCATATCTTGTTGCAGGGTCTTCTGTCGGCTTGCTGCACTTCTGGGGTCATACTGTCTATTTTATCCCTTTGCAGTTTTATGTGCTTTCCGCTGTTTTTCTGATTTATGCCATATTAGCCTTCCCGAAAAATATTATCATCAAAAAAACAGATTATCTTTTTCTTGCCATTGGTGCAGGTTTTCTGGCATTCCTGATTTATCTGGTTTATCAGTCTGTTAATGGCATGACATCTGTTGCTCATGCACGTAATTCCGATTTCAGCGTCGGATTAGAAGATTTTCTTACATATCAAAATCTTAATTTTTTTTATATGCTGAAGGGTTATATTTCTGGCCATTTTTTCAACTCAGATAATACTTACTATGTTGGCATATTACCATTATTTCTAATGCTATATGGTTTGATAAAGTCAAAATCACCCGGCTTCTGGATTTTTTCTATTGTCGCCTTGCTGATATTTTCTTTTTCTATAGGTGGTTACTTCTCAACGCTTTATTATCATCTCCCCGGAATAAACAGATATCGCCATATTGGTCTTGTGTTTGGTTTTTTTTCATTTTTTATTTTAATTGCCAGTGGTTTTTTGATCGAAGAGTTGTTAAAAAAAGCGAAGCCGCAGTTTGTTATGTGGCTTCAACGTTTCTTTTTTATTTTGCTGTTTCTGGTTGCATGTGATCTCGTCTTAACACATTCGTTTACATTTGAGATCAGTGTTTTTAAGCATGGCTCTGTAAATATGCAAGTTTCTCAGAGTACCACCCCTTTAAGCCAGAGTCGGCTTTTTGTTTTTATTCTGTTCATCAAGCTTGTTTTTTTTCTGGCGATTATCAGTCTGCGCAGATTTTTCCATTTAAGTGCTAAGTATTATATTCGTTTTATCGTACTGTTTTTTTTATCTGATATGGCGGTTTATCAATTTTTTGTTATTAAAAATATACCTCAGGAAGAAAACAATAGTGCTATATTTTCTTCAATTAAAAAATATGATTTTTCCGGCCCAAGAAATAAACCCGCAGAAAGCACAGGTCAGCCTTTAACGTTAATCCAGTCTTTTGCTGACTTTATCCGATCTTATCCAGGCACAGCTTACGATGTGGCACTTGACTGGGCAAACGCCAGATATTGCATCAACTCTTTTAGATCAGATCGTTGGAATCCTTATATTCTATCTGCGGTACGTGCTCGTGGTGGAACTGTGACTCATCATAATGATGAATCATTTTTTCCGGAGAATGACAGTGGTTTTATGAAAAGCATGGGGTGTGAGTCTCCCCGATTTTATTTTGGTCGGTCATTTCGGATTGCTGCGTCAGATGAAATCAAAGAATTTGCTCGTATCGTGGATCCTTCTGAAGAAATATTATTGCATCATACACCGGCACTATTACGATTAAATCAGCCATTGGCGGAAAATGCCAGTTTTGAGATTTTGTATCATAGTGCACATAAGGTCAGGATCCGCGCTATGGTTCCGGGTAACAAGCCTGCACTATTAGCATATGCGGATGCCTGGGACCCACGATGGTCAGCTATTGTGAATGGACAAGAAACACAAGTGATGCGTGCTAATATCGGTATCAAGGCGCTCGAGTTAGCGCCGGGTGAGAATATGATTGAATTGGAGTTTGTGAAACATCATCCTATGACATTTTTTAATAATATCTCTTTTTTCCTAGCTGTTTTTATTATGAGTTTGTGTCTTTTGCTGTTCATTTTTGAATACAGGAAGTTACAACGTACTGATGACAGTCAATGGGTGTATCGTTTTATACCTGATCAATAAAATATGGTACGGACAGCTATTATTCTTGCAGGTGGTTTGGGTACGCGTTTACGTAGTGTGGTATCAGAGGTGCCGAAGCCGATGGCGCCGATCCGGGGACGTCCTTTTCTAGCATGTCAGATGGATTACTGGATTGCACAGGGTATTCAGGAGTTTGTTTTATCGGTAGGTTACCGACATGAAGTGATCATGGGTTATTTCGGCGATTCTTATGCAGGTGCGGATATTCGGTATGCGATTGAACCGGAGCCTTGCGGTACCGGCGGTGGTTTGTTGCTGGCGACGGAGCAGTTGTCATCTGTGCAGCCGGTGCTGGCGTTAAATGGCGATACCTTTTTTGCTGTATCGCTGGCGCAGTTGGTTGCTTTTCACGCAGTAAAGCAGTCTGACTGGACCTGTTGTCTGTTTCGCACTCAGGATACGCAGCGTTATCTCGGCCTGCAACTTGCCGCAGACGGACAGGTTGTGTCTTTAAATGCGGAGGCTGGTGCGACCCGGTATGCAAACGGCGGAGTGTATTTAGTTAAACCTGATGTGATAACAGATGCCGGCTATGCACCAGGTGCGCAGGTTGCATTGGAAACAGAGATATTGCCTCAGTTGTTGGCCTGCAAAAAACGGCTGTCTGGCCTGGTCTGCTCAGGTCAGTTTATTGATATTGGTCTGCCGGAAGATTATTTTCACGCACAGACATTGTTACCTTAAGATCAATTCGCATCAGGAGTCGAAATCATTATGGCGAAAATTCTTGTTACTGGCGGAGCTGGTTATCTGGGTTCAATTATGGTGCCTGATTTGCTGGCTGCCGGACATCAGGTCACGGTCTTAGACAATTTTATGTTTCACCAAGCCAGCCTGAATCATTGTACTTATCATCCTGATTTTCATGTGGTGAAGGGAGATGTCCGGGTTGAAACCAGTTTGCTGAAAAAGGCAGATGTGATTATTCCTCTGGCCGCTCTGGTCGGTGCACCGTTATGCGGTATGGATCCGGTCGGTGCCAGAACGACTAATCATGAAGCGATTACTCTGATGCTGAAAAAGTTGTCACAGGATCAGGTGGTGTTGATGCCAACCACGAATAGTGCGTATGGTACGGGCGATGGCGATCATTTTTGCGATGAGACGTCACCGTTGCGTCCCATTTCGCAATATGCGATTGATAAAGTCGCGACCGAACAGGAACTGATGGAGCATAGTCATGCGATCAGTTTTCGTTTAGCAACGGTGTTTGGTATGTCGCCCCGCATGCGTATCGATTTGCTGGTGAACAATTTTACGTATCGTGCGGTGTATGACCGGTTTGTGGTGTTATTCGAGAGCCAGTTTAAGCGTAATTATATTCATGTGCGTGACGTCTCACGGGCCTTTCAACACGCATTAAGTCATTATGATCAGATGAAAGGTCAGATTTATAATGTCGGTCTGTCGGATGCGAATGTCTCAAAAAAAGAGTTGTGTGAACGCATTCAGCAGCAGTTGCCTGAGTTTACGTTTATTGATGCGCCTGTGGGCAAGGATCCGGATCAGCGTAATTACATTGTTTCGAATGCGAAAATAGAAGCGACTGGTTTCAGGCCAGCGTTTTCGCTGGATGGTGGCATTGGTGAGTTGATTAAAGGTTATCAGATGATCCGGAATACACGGTACGGCAATGTCTGAGTCTTTACAGGTTGGATGTGTGAATAAACAAACGTTATTGAATGATGTGGTCAATATTGCACAAACAGCAGGGCGTGCGATTCTGGCAATTTACGAGCGCGATTTTGCTGTGCAGCAGAAGGCTGATCAATCACCCCTGACCGCAGCTGATCTGGCTTCACACCAACAGATTATCGCAGCACTATCTGAGCTGACGCCGGATGTACCAATTCTGTCGGAAGAATCGGCTGAAGTTCCTTATGCACAGCGGAAGACCTGGTCTCGCTATTGGCTGGTTGATCCGTTGGATGGTACGAAAGAATTTATCCGGCGTAATGGTGAGTTCACCGTGAATATCGCGCTGATTGAGCAGGGTCGACCTGTGCTGGGCGTGGTGTATGTGCCAACCAGTGGGGTATGTTACGCGGGTGAGGTGGGCATAGGTGCCTGGAAACAGCAGCGATCAGGTGAACGAACAAAGATTTACCCCGCCCTGCCCTGCGAGCAGCCATTACGGGTGGTGGCCAGCCGTTCCCATGTTAGCGCCGGATTACAGCAGATGCTGGATCAAATGAATGAGTATCAACTGGTCAGCATGGGGAGTTCGCTGAAATTATGTCAGGTGGCAGAGGGGGCTGCGGATGTGTATCCCCGACTCGGGCCAACTTGTGAATGGGATACCGCAGCAGCACAGGCGGTGGTCGAAGCAGCAGGAGGACAGGTAACAGATGTGACCGGTCAACCATTACGTTATAACCAGAAAGACAGTTTACTGAATCCGCATTTTCTGGTGTTTGCTGATCAGGCGGCTGTGGCGGCGTGGGGGCTGTGAGGTTTTTGGGGTGGTTGCACCATCTGGCCGTGCACACTCAGACTTTGTGATCCGAGTAACCAGACGTAACTGGATGCCACTTGTTCCGGTGTTGCCTGCCTGGTGCTGGCTTCACCCGGAAAGATCGTTTTGCGTAGCCGGGTTCGGGTCGGTCCCGGGTCTATCAGGTTGACTCGTATCCGGGTACGTTCCAGTTCATGTGCCCACAATGTCATCAGATGCTGCGTGCTGCGCTTGGTGATCGCATAGGCGCCACCAAAAGCAGGTTGCTCTGCCAATGCGCTGTCCCCGGTAAAAATGACGCTGGCAGCTGGTGCTGCCTGCAGCAGCGGCAAGCAGGCCTGGGTGAGTAAAAATGGCGCGTTCAGATTGACTTGTATCGTCTGTAGCCAATCATCCGCTTCGTAGTCTTTCAGGCGGGACAGATACGGCAGGCTGGCAGCATTGTTCACCAGTCCGTGCAGGCAACCGAAGTGATTATCCAGCGTGTTGGCCAGTTGTGCATAATCATTAACACTGGCGCCTTGCAGGTGCATCGGGTAGATCGCCGGCTCAGGTGCGCCGGAAGCAACGATCTGGTCGTACACGCCCTCCAGTTTGGCAACTGTCTTACCGAGCAGCACCACGATTGCACCCTGTCTGGCACAGGCGAGCGCCACGGCACGTCCGATACCGTCTCCGGCACCAGTGATCAGAATGACATGATCCTGCAGACTGGTCGTACCGGGAGCGTCTTCTGGTGGTGCAATCAGCATATTAACGGGAACTGAAGGTGAGCAATTGTTCATCACGGCGCAGGCGCAGATGCCATACGCTGCTGAACTGACGCAGTTGTGGCAAGGTTTTGATACGTTGCCGATTGACTTCAAAGATCACATCATTCATGCGCAAACCCAGGCGCCAGGCGCGGCTATCCCGGGTGACTTTGCCGACCCGAATCCCTGCATTCTCGCCAAAACGGGATTGGTCTGTGACTGCTTTGAGCACAGCGCCCTGAAAAGCCCGGGTCAGACGTTCGCCGGGGGTATAGTTAGCAAACGGGTCTGCAATTTGGGCAGTGAGAGTACGTTTGTGTCCGTTACGGTAGACTTGCAGGCTGATTTTGTCACCAATCCGTGCCAACCCCAGTTGCGTCAGCAAGTCTTCTGCATTTTGTACAGTATGCCGGTTGATTTGCAGTACCACGTCTCCTTCTTGTAATCCAGCATCCTCTGCCGGTGAGTCCGTTTCAACCGCATTCACCATGGCACCTGCCCGCTGGTTTAAGCCAAGCGCCTGCGCCAGATCAGCGTTCAGATCCTGCACTTTAATGCCGAAGATGCCCCGGCTGACTCCACCATAGTCCACAATCTGGCGCATAATTGCGCGAGCGCGATTCGATGGAATCGCAAAGCCAATGCCAACATTTCCGCCATTTGGCGCCAGTATCGCCGTATTGATGCCGATCAGTTCACCATGCAGGTTGACCAGTGGACCACCGGAATTACCCGGGTTAATGGAAGCATCCGTCTGAATAAAATGTTCATAGCCTTCAATACCGAGACCGCTACGTCCGAGCGCGCTGACAATGCCGGATGTGACGGTCTGTTGCAATCCGAACGGGCTACCGATGGCAACGACAAAATCACCCACCCGCAGTAGGTTAGAATCAGCAAAGCTGATTGCCTGCAACCGCTCTGCCGGAATCTGTAACAGGGCGACATCCGTTTCCGGGTCGGAGCCCAGCAGGGTTGCTGTCAGGTGACGGCCATCTTTCAGTGTCACTCTGATTTCTTCTGCATCATCAATCACATGCTGATTGGTGAGAACATAGCCATTAGCTGCGTCCACAATCACACCAGAACCCAGGCTCTGACGTTTGCGCTGACGGCGCGGCTGTTCAAAAAACCAGCGAAAAAACGGGTCGTTTAACAGGGAGTGACTGCGTAACCGGGTGCGGGTATCCGTGGAGATGTTGACGACCGCAGGCGTCACTCGTTCCAGCATCGGTGCCAGGCTGGGGAGCGGCTGGGTGCCAATCTGTGCCGGCAAGGCTGCCTGTACACGCCAGGTACACAGGCACAGGCTACATAGCAACCAGACTGAATAATGACGGGTTAACCAGGTAAGGGCAGACATTGGGGTAGGAGGAGCAATCGTCAGGCGGGGGAAGACGCTGATCTGGCAGTCAGCAAACGTTCCAGATAGCGTGCCAGAATATCCACTTCCAGGTTGACCGGGTCGCCAGGCTGGTAATACGAGAAACAGGTTTCACGTAATGTTTGTGGCACGATGTTCAGGCCGAAATCAGCATCCGTGACCTGGTTCACTGTCAGGCTGACACCATCCAGTGTGATGGAACCCTTGGGTGCGATGTAGTGTGCCAGAGTCTCAGGTGCCCGAACCATAAAGCGGACTGAACGGGCATCATCGGTACGACTTAAAATCTCGCCCTGCCCGTCCACATGACCGGATACCCAGTGACCACTCAGGTAGCTCTGCAGAGTGAGTGACTTCTCCAGATTGACCGGGCTGCCAGACGTTAATTTGCCCAGGTTGGTGTGTGCCAGGGTCTCGTTTGAAACATCAGCGTAAAAGATGTTGTCGTCCAGTTCGACGATAGTCAGGCAAACACCCTGCACCGCGATACTGTCACCGGGCGACAAGTCGGTATGATCCAGCTTGCCGGTGTTAATCTGCAGACGCAGATCACCACCGACAGGTTGTTGCGCCTGTAGTGTGCCGACTGCCTGGATAATACCGGTGAACATCGGAACAACCTGCTATTTAATTTTACCTTCTTTATACATCACGTGTTTGCGCACTACCGGATCATACTTTTTCATTTCCAGCTTACCGGCCATATTGCGCTTGTTTTTGGTCGTCGTGTAAAAGTGGCCGGTATCGGCTGATGAGTTCATACGGATTTTTTCGCGAACTGGTTTTGCCATCGGAAAACCCTCCCCTGTTCAGGTAATAATCAGATTTTATCGCCGCGTGCACGCATATCTGCCAGCACAGCGTCAATACCTTTCTTATCAATGATGCGCATCGCAGCTGCGGACAGACGCAAACGAATGAAACGTTGCTCGCTCTCAACCCAGAAACGATGATAGTGCAGATTAGGCAGAAAACGACGTTTGGTCTTGCGATGCGAGTGGGATACATTGTTGCCACTCATAGGTCGTTTTCCGGTTACCTGGCAAACTTTAGACATGGTATCAATCCTGTCGATATCAGAAAAAACAGGCCTGGCCGGATTTCAGGCATAAAGCCCGACGAGGTTAGCTAAAAACCCTCAGATACGCAAGAAAAATCTCCTGGTGTAAAATGCACCTGATCGTGGCAGACAGATCTGCACAGGTTTAATCAGCACAGGATAAGTAACATGGACGATATGGTGATTTGTCTGAATGGCGCAACGCAACACCTGACTACGGGTGCCTGTGTGCAGGACTTGATCGATAGCCTTGCGCTTGGCAAGGCCAGGTTCGCGGTTGAAGTGAACGGCAGCCTGGTACCACGCAGCACTTATGCTGCGCATCAGCTTCAGGAAGATGACCAGATCGAAATTGTGCATGCCATTGGCGGGGGTTGAGATGCCTGCTCTGGCTGAAATTGTTGCCTGGTGTGATCAACAGTTGCACCCGGCAGATGTGGATGATTATTGTCCTAATGGGTTGCAGGTAGAGGCTTGTGACCAGGTACGCAAAATTGTCAGCGGAGTGACAGCAAGCCTGGATTTGATTCAGGCAGCGGTTGCGCAGCAGGCGGATGTATTGCTGGTACATCACGGTTATTTCTGGCGTGGTGAGCCTGACTCGCTGACTGGCATGAAGGGACGACGCATCCGGGCACTGATGCAGAATAATCTCAGCCTGATCGCGTATCATTTGCCGCTGGATGCACACCCTACCCTGGGCAATAATGCGCGCCTTGGTGTGCAATTGGGCCTGAATGGACAACCAGACGCAGGCCATGCCTTGTTATGGGGCGCAACCCTGTCAGCTCCGTTGAGTACGACGGAACTGACAGAGCTCATTTGTCAGCGGTTACAACGCAGGCCGATAGCGATTGATGCAGAACGCCCGATTCAGCGGATTGCCTGGTGTACCGGAGCGGCTCAGGGCATGATCACACAAGCCGCCGCTGCGGGTTACGATGCGTATCTCAGTGGTGAAATCTCAGAACAGACGCAGCATCAGGCGCGGGAGCTGGGGATTACCTACTTTGCTGCCGGACATCACGCGACCGAGCGGTATGGTGTTCAGGCGCTGGGAGCAGAATTAGCCAGCCGCTTTGACTTACAGCATCAGTTTATTGATCTGGATAATCCGGCTTAACGGTTTTTTATGAAACATATTATGTTGTTACTCAGTTTGCTGTTCGCAGGAGTCAACCTTGCTGCCTGTGGACAGAAAGGTCCACTGACTCTGCCGGATCCGGCATCTGAGTCAATGGTGAGGCCAGATTGACTATGGAACACTTTCAATATCAGGCAGGTGAATTGTATGCCGAACAGGTTTCGCTGCAGCAGATAGCGGCACAGTTTGGCACCCCATGCTACGTATATTCCCGCACGGCACTGACACAACAATGGCAGGCGTTTGACCAGGCACTGGCCGGGCGTGATCACCTGGTTTGTTTTGCAGTCAAGGCGAACCCCAATCTGGCTGTGCTGAATGTACTGGCCCGCCTGGGATCAGGGTTCGATATCGTGTCAGGCGGTGAGCTGGCGCGGGTGATCGCAGCGGGTGGTGATCCGGCAAAGGTGGTGTTTTCCGGGGTGGGTAAGCAGGTCTGGGAACTGGAAGAGGCACTGACACACGGAATTCGCTGCTTTAATGTCGAATCTTCAGCAGAGCTGGAGCGGCTGAACCAGGTCGCCACCAGAATGCAGCGTACCGCACCAGTGTCGCTGCGGGTGAATCCGGACGTGGATGCGAAGACACATCCGTATATTTCCACCGGCCTGAAGCAGAACAAATTCGGAGTCGAGCATGACCAGGCACTGGATTGGTACCGTCAGGCAGCAGCTTTACCGCATATCCGGGTAGTGGGAATTGATTGCCATATCGGCTCACAATTGACTGAACTGACCCCCTTTCTGGATGCACTGGTACCGGTGCTGGCACTGGTGGATCAACTGGCGGCAGAGGGAATTGTGCTGGAACATCTGGATCTGGGCGGTGGACTAGGTGTACGTTATCAGGATGAGCGACCACCATTACCGGCCGAATATGTTGCGGCGTTGCTGGATCGACTGGGTGAGCGACCACAGCAGATTATGCTGGAGCCCGGACGAGCAATCGCAGCGAATGCGGGCGTGCTATTGACGCAGGTGGAATATCTGAAATCAGGAGAAGAAAAACAGTTTGCGATTGTGGATGCGGCGATGAACGATTTGTTGCGCCCTGCCCTGTACGACGCATGGCAACCGATTGTGCCGGTAATGCAACACTCAGATGCTGCTGTTGCGCAGTATGATGTGGTCGGTCCGGTTTGTGAGACAGGTGATTTTCTGGGCAAGGACCGGCCACTGGCGATTTCGACCGGTAACTTGTTGGCGGTGGGTGCTGCGGGTGCTTATGGTTTTTCTATGGCATCACAATATAACAGCCGACCACGCCCGGCAGAGGTGATGGTGGATGGTAATCAGGTATTCTGCGTTCGTCCGCGCGAATCTGTCGCTGATTTGTTTGCGTCCGAATCTACTCTTCCGGATCAGTAGCCGGAAATGACCGATCCAAGCTGAAAAATCGGCAGGTAGAGTGCAATGACCAGACCACCAATGACTACACCCAGAAAAACCATAATCACTGGCTCCAGCAGGTTACTCAGGCTATTTATAGTATGGTCTACAGCTTCTTCGTAAAAGTCTGCGGCCTTATTCAGCATGGTGTCCAGGGAGCCACTTTCTTCCCCAATGGCCACCATTTGCGTGATCAGTGGTGGAAAAAGAGCATGTTGCTGCAGAATCTGATGCAGTGATTGACCAGTGGCAACCTGGTCACGTATGTCGAGGACCGCTTTATGGTACAGGCTGTTACCGGTCGCTCCGGCCACAGCTGTCAGTGTGTCAGTGAGTGGAATGCCTGCGGCAAACAGAATCGCAGTGGTGCGACTGAACCTGGCTAGTACAGCCTTGTGCCGGGTTTTGCCGATAACAGGTAACGCAAACAACAGTTTTTCCATTCTTGCACGCAAGGTAGCAGAACGGTGCCAGATTGCGATGATCAGTGTGCTCAATAGTGCCAGGGTCAGCACGATTAACCACCAGTAACGACCGATAAAGTCAGATAGTGCGGTAATCCATTGGGTGAACACCGGCAAATCAGCGCCGAAGCTGCTGAATAAAGACTGAAACTGCGGCACTACAAATATCATGATCAAGCCAGTGATCATGAGGGCAACAATCAATACAGTCAGTGGATAATACATTGCTTTGCCGATTTTAGCCTTCAGTGACTCAATCTGTTCCTGATGAGTGGCAAGCTTGTCCAGCAACGTTTCTAAAACACCTCCTTGTTCCCCGGCCTGCACCAGGTGGCAAAACAACTCATCAAATTGTTTCGGGTATCGGCGCAGAGCAGAAAACAGGGTCGTACCCTTGCTCAGATCCTGCTTGATGTTCAGTAATAAATGCTGCATAGCCGGATTATCACCGCTATCAGCAATCATCTGTAATGACTGGACTAAGGGTACACCAGCGTTGAGCATGGCAGCGAGCTGACGTGCAAATATCGTGATGTCTTTACTGGTGACGCGGTGTCTGGTGAGTCGCAAGCGATATCGGGTTGGCTTGATGGTAAGTGGTGTAATGTTTTGCCGGCGCAAGATCGCTTGTACCATCGCCATACTGGTACCTTCAAGCTCACCAGTAATTTCCTGCCCCTGCGCATTTTTGCCACGCCAGGTAAAGCGCCTGGTCATGAGGTTGAAATAACACGTCTGATTTCAGCCAGGCTGGTGATACCTGCCCTGACTTTATTCAGACCTGCGGTCTGTAAATCTGACCGGGATTCCTGGTAAATCTGGTAGCGGATCTGTGATGAGCTGGCACCATCCAACATGAGGTGGCCCAGTGTTTCGCCGATTGGCACAATTTCAAAAATGCCAGTTCTGCCCCGGTAGCCATCGGCACATAAATCACAGCCGACTGCCTGATAGATTGACAGCCCGTTTGTGATTTCTTCTGGTGTAAAACCGGCATTTTGCAGCACAATCGAATCTGATTCTTCAATTTTTTTGCAGGTCGGGCACAAACAACGCACCAGGCGCTGGGCCATGATCAGGTTGACTGAGGCAGCAATATGAAACGCCGGAATGCCCAGATAAGTCAGGCGTAATAAACTTTGTGCAACATCATTCGTGTGTAGAGTGGTCAATACCAGATGCCCGGTCTGAGCTGCCTTGATACCAATTTCAGCAGTTTCCAGATCGCGCATTTCACCGACCATCAGAATGTCCGGATCCTGACGTAAGAAAGCGCGCAGTGCGGTTGCAAAATCCAGCCCTGCCTTCAGATTGACATTGACCTGATTGATACCTGGTAATTGAATTTCAACCGGATCTTCAACAGTGGAAATGTTAACTTCCGGCTGATTAAGCTGATTCAAAATGGCATACAGTGACATGGTTTTGCCACTGCCGGTCGGGCCGGTTGCCAGGATCATGCCATCCGGGCGCTGTAAGGCATTTAATAATAAAGCCTGCTGGTCTGTTTCCAGTCCGAGGCCGGATATCTGCAGAGTGGTGTTTGCTGTGTTCAGAACGCGTAATACGATTTTTTCACCATGCAGTGTGGGACAAGTATTTACTCTGAAGTCGACCGCCGGATGCGGCGGGCGGCAGACTCTGAGCCGACCGTCCTGTGGTCGTCGGCGCTCTGTAACATCCAGGCAGGCCATGACTTTCAGGCGCGCCGTCAGCCGGGCTGCGAGTATTGCCGGTGGCGATGCTTTTTCATGTAGTATGCCGTCTGCACGAAAACGGATGCGGTAATGATCTTCATAAGGCTCAAAATGAATATCGGAGGCACCCGACTGTATTGCATCTGCTAATATCTGGTTAACATAACGTACTAACGGTGCGGCATCTACCTGTGTATTATCAGTCTGCTGATGCGGATGTGGTGGCAATTCGTCTGTCAGACGTGACAACGCTTTATTCAGCAAAGCATCAGGCGTTTCATCGGTGTTCAATGGACTGAGTCGATCCCGGAGTTTATCCAGCTCGACCACAACTAAACGAATGTATAAACCGGTTTGCGACTGCAAATCAGTCAGATGAGTAAAGTGACCAGGATCCGCTATCCCGACAAATAGTTGATTACCGCGTTGCCATAATGGCGTAATCTGATACCGCTGTAGCACGGGGGTGGCTATCAGGCTGATTCGAGCCGTAGTGGCAGCATCCAGATCAAGCAAAGGCAGACCATAGATGTGGGCTATGCAATGCGCCAGCGTTATGGGTGGAACCCGATATTGATCAACCAGTGTCGCAACTATTCCATGTTTGGCAGCCGATTTAATAACCAGGTCTTCGTTTTCTTGATTTAGCAGACTATGATGAATGAGATAATCAGCAACTTGTCGTAGTGTAGGCGTTGACATGGACAATTAAGGACAAGCCAGTGAAGTAGCCTCTGGTGTATCCGGACCACAACAAATCTGCATACGCTGCTCACAACGCAGCCAATTCCCTGATGTATGGGTAATCACAATATCCCAACTTTGTTCTGTTGTTGTGACGGTATAGGTATATTGGTTTTTATCTCCTTCTGGCTGCCAACCAAAATAGGCATTAAGGTCTGCTTTGTGGTAAGTATTCTGCTCGCTGGTAGCCAGATAGGTACCGTGTTGCAAATAATGATCCGCTAAAAATATTCGCAGACTTTGTGCATTTATTTTAGCAACATTCAAATAAGTCGCCTGGACATAGTTCTGGTAATAATATGCGCCCGCTGTTGTCAGCATACTCATAACAGCAAGTGTTATAAGGAGCTCAATCAAAGTGAACCCTGACTTATGAAAAGAACCCGGCTTCAGCAAGGATATCATAAAAATATGGTGAATTTTCTGAATACAGCAACTGATTACGTATAATCACAAGTAAAAAGCTGACGATCAGAAAGAATTCTATGCCATATACAAAAAAATCCTCACTGCCTGAACAGTGAGGATTTTCGTTATGCCATTTGATTGAGACTAGTTATCGAACACAGAAGACATGGAGGGTGTGCCCTGTATCAATTTCCGGAGAGACCGGAATTGGTGACTTAATGACATGTGAACGTCTCGGATTGAACGAAGACGCAACAGCATAATTTGTCGTCAGATTTCCTCTCGGATTACCCTGAGGTTGAGGAAAGAACTTTGAGTCAAATCCGTCGTAAGTGTAATATAAATCTCTTAATAACAAGCCGAAACTGTTCTCACCAAATACAGTTCCCAGCTCACCATTGTCGTTTCTTTTTGGATGTTTGCAGAATTCAGCTCGGGATATGTCGTATTTTCCGTCAATTTTGTCAGGGATGAATACCATCGTACCAAGATCATTTTCCTGGTCATTCAGTGGTACAAGCTCAGGTTCATCAGTGGGAAGCCTGATATAAACGTTATCATTTTCGCAGATAGTAAGCATTTCAGACGTATTGGGAACCCGCCAATCTGTATACACAGGGCCATCGGGTTCACTTCTTTCTGCAGATTTCAGGTTTTCACAATAGGCTATAGCATCATACCAGGATAATCCTGGCCCAGTACTTTCAGCACTGACTGTAAATCCATTGTTACCTGAAGACAACAAAGCTTTGACATCTTGGGTCGTAACAACCGGGGATTGTTTTTCAAGACCAGTCATTGTTACATTCGTAATACTGTTGCCACCCATATCCAGTTCAGCAGAACAAGTGGCGAGAGCTGTGTGTGCTGTTAAGCTTGCCCCTGCAAGCAGGCCGAGCGTAATACTGTTTTTCATAACGTTAAGCCTTGTCTGTTAAGCCTTTATCCGTGCCTACCCGAAAAAGCAAAGAGGTTTTCTCTGGTTAGTTCTTTGAGTCTGTACTTAAACCCAAACGGCAGGCAACTGAAACATGTTTAAACCCGATGCCAGTAACTTACTGAAACAACGGTCTTTACCAGGGGGCGTTCTCAATCAACTTCATGGTTTGATTCCAGTCCTTTTCTGCGCTGACTGTGTTGCAACTCGTCGCAATAGAATGACTATTACTTCTCATTGCGCCTTGTCAGCACAAAAAATGACTCGACATCATTTCCACTCAGCTCATTGAGAACGCCCCCTAGGGACTGGAAATAACCAAGCATTGATTCAGATCAAGGCCACGGGGTGTGTTGACCTTGCCCCAAACAAGAGGTGCTGACTTCCTTTTGGGAAGGCACACAGGGGGCTATTTCCGCGAAATGGTTGCGTATTTGACAGCATTATAGCGGAGCAGTCTATATTTGGCTATCCTCGGAAACAGTATGCAGCCATACCTGCCACTTAAAAAGATCAGTAAAAACAAAGCTCTCTGAGAGTGGAAAGAAAAATACCCTGTCAATTACCTGGTCAGGGGCATGAGCCTGCCACTCAGATTTAGCGCAATGAAGTGATCCCATGCCTGAAGCAATTTTTCGGAAGAGACTGGTCTGGCTGCTGACAAAATACGGTCACTTCACAAAGCATGTTAAGACGACTTCGTTTCTCACCAGGATTTACCGGGATAACGATTCGATTCCACTCTACAAATTAACCAGCTGCAGAGTGAACAGGCTGAAGAGCGCGATCAGGGACACACCCTCAAGCCGGTTTATTTCCCGGTCATTCATGATCATCATAGTGATGATGAACATCAGGAAAACCGAACCACTCAGGTACAGCAACAGATCGGCAGCCAGTGTCAACGGTGTGAACAAAGCGATGATACCGAAAATGCCTAAGACATCAAAAATGTTTGAGCCGATAATCTCGCCGAATAAACCATCTGCATTGTGTTGCCTGACCAGCGCAATCGCCGTCGCAATTTCGGGGATGGAAGTACCCACTGCCAGAATTGAAGTGGCGAGTTTGGTGCTGGAAATGTCCAGTGTTGCGGCGCCCTGAATCAGAGCGGTAACCACCAGATCCCCGGACAGAAACAGGGCCGCCAAACTGATCAGCAACAACGGAATCAGCCAGGCGACGGGCGGGCTCATATCTGCCGATTCAACTGATTCATCTGGTATGCCATGTGTGTCAGGTTCGGGGACACCCGAGTGCCGCATCACATGATGCAAATAAAACCCGAGCACTATCAGCAGAATCAGGCCTTCGTACCAGACCAGGATGCCATCATACAGGCTCCCCAACGCCAGTAAAATCGCAACCAGAAACAAAGACATCTGAGTACCAAACACACTATGGTGTACTTTCAGCGCTGTGGATGCGACGATGGCACCACACCCGATACCCAGCAGACTGTTGGCGATAATGGTGCCCAGTACATTGCCAACCACGATTTCCGGCTGGCCCTGCAGCGCGGCACCAACAGAGGCAAACAATTCTGGTGCCGAGGTACCGATCGCAATAATCAGAATACCGGTGGCCAGGCGACTGATCCCCAACCGATTACCCAAGTCGGTTGCCAACCGGGTGAAGATATCCGCAGACTTTACCAGCGCGAACAGACTGACAGCAAACAGCAGCATGTCTGATATCAGGCTGGCGCGCATAAATAATATCAGCAGATAACCCAGTAGCAGTGCGGACGCAATCAGTGCCATGGGTCTGACGTGATGTTGCATAATATAAGGTTTGCAGAAGCAGGGGTTGTCAGGAGCAGAGTCTTCGATATAACCGGACTATTCTATCGTAACAACAATATGAATCGATACTTAATCAGCACAGAACACACCATCAGCCAGATCACACAGGGTCTGGGCTATCTCGCTGCAAGCCTGCTGGTGTTGTTGCTGAGCAATGTCTTTTACGATGTCGTGATGCGTTACCTTTTTAATGATGTGTCAATCGCGATGCAGGAGCTGGAATGGCATCTGTTTGCCACCGTGTTCCTGCTAGGCGTCGCCTATACGTTACAAACAGACGGGCATGTGCGGGTGGATCTGATCTACGAACGGCTGGGCCAGCGACGCCAGGCCTGGATCAACCTGCTTGGCACCCTGATCTTTGTCTGGCCGTTTTGTGGCGTAGTGACGTTTTATGGCATTGGTTTTGCCTATGATGCCTATCAGATCGGTGAAATCAGTGGCGACCCCGGTGGTCTGACGCAACGCTGGCTAATCAAAGGGATGATCAGCCTGGCATTTGCCTGTGTGTTATTAAGCAGCCTGGGAGTCGTCCTACGTGCCTGGCAACAGATTGTGGATGCACCCATCAGCGGAGCAGACACATGATCGGTCTCATCATGTTTGTCGTCGCACTAGTGCTGCTATTGTTCGGCTTTCCGGTCGCGTTTACCTTTGGCGGGGTCGCACTGATCTTCGGTGTGCTGGCAGAAGGTTGGGGTTTATTTGCGTTTATGCCATTCCGCATCTACAGCATCATGCAAAACTCGGTGCTGATGGCGGTGCCGCTGTTTATCTTTATGGGGCTGGTACTGCAAAAAACCGCATTGGCAGAACAACTCCTGACCGCTATCGGCCAATTATTTGGCCGGATGCGCGGCGGCCTGGCAGTGGCCACCATTCTGGTCGGCGCCCTGCTGGCTGCCTCAACCGGTGTGGTCGGTGCCAGTGTCGTGGCAATGGGAGTCATCTCACTGCCAGTGATGTTACAGGCAGGCTATGACAAGGGCCTGGCAACTGGCACCATTTGTGGTGCAGGCACACTGGGTCAGATTATTCCACCCTCCATCATCCTGATTATTCTGGGGGATGTGCTGGGATTGCCGGTCGGCGATCTGTTTCAGGCAGCACTCGGCCCCGGACTGGTTCTGGTAGGTCTATATGTGATCTACGTCTTGCTGCTGGCCTGGTGGCGACCCGATCAGGCACCTGCCCTGCCACAGACGGAGCAGAATACCTCTCTGGACTATTGGGCAGCACTAAAAGCAATTGTCCCGCCGCTGGCATTGATCATCGTAGTGCTGGGTTCGATTTTTGCCGGCATCGCGACACCGACAGAATCTTCCGCGTTGGGCGGGGTCGGTGCGATCCTGCTGGCACTCAGCTATCGTCGCTTCAACTGGATGATGTTACGTGAAAGTGCACTGGAAACCGTCAAAATCACTGCGATGGTATTTGCCATTCTGCTGGGTGCAACAGCCTTTTCAATGGTGTTCACCTACACAGGCGGCGATATCCTGGTCGAAGAATTTATGCTCCAGCTACCGGGAGAACAGTGGGGCTTTCTGATACTGGCAATGCTGATCATTCTGCTGCTCGGCTTCTTCATTGATTTTGTCGAAATCTCATTCATCGTGGTACCAATTCTGGCGCCAATAGCCGAAGCAATGGGGCTCAATATGGTATGGTTCGCCCTGCTGATTGCGCTGAATCTGCAAACCTCATTCCTGACCCCACCCTTCGGCTTCAGCCTGTTTTATCTGAAGGGTGTGGCACCACCGGAGGTACGCACCGTCGACATTTATCGCGGTGTCTGGCCGTATATTGCGTTGCAGATCACTGTACTGATTTCGATGCTACTGTTCCCAACCTGGTATGGGCTATAACAGGTCTGGCTGTTTCTGAATCTATTGTTATTTGGTTTACATTTAAAGGATGGATGTTTGTGATGATGATTAAGCGGTGCCTCTGGGTGGGTTTGAGTGTGGCGATGGTCGGGTGCGCGAGCATGACGCCGGATGGCGAGCACACGAGTCCGGCGCCTGTGATGAACGAAGGAGGCGGAAACGAGACAGTGACACAGCCAGCGGCAGGCACTTCCAGCGCAGTGTTTGATCCGCTGGGTGATCCGGCACAACCACTGAACAGTCCGGATCCACTGCTGAAACAACGCATTTTTCATTTTGCGTTTGATGACAGCAGTCTGCGCACGGAAGATTTTGCCACGCTGCGTGCCCATGCCCGTTATCTGAATACCCATCCACGCCAGCGAGTGCTGATCGCCGGGCATGCGGATGAACGCGGTTCGCGCGAATATAACATCGCGCTGGGTGAGCGCCGGGCGATGGCAATCCGGCAGTTTTTTGAAGCAGAAGGCGTACGCCCGACCCAGATAGATGTGGTCAGCTACGGCGAAGAAGTACCGCTAAACCGGGCACAGACCGAAGCTGCCTGGGCTGAAAACCGCCGGGCTCAGCTATATTATTCACAAACCTGATTTATTGGCGGAGGATCCGACGGATGAAAAAAATTCTCAGTTTGCTGGCAATTTTAGGGCTCACTGGTTGCAGCACATTAGATTCGGTGTATCAGGGCACAGTGGGACTGACTGATCCGGACAGTGTTAAGCTGCGCGGTAATGTTGAATGGCTGAACCCACAACCGGATGTGCGTTTTTCGGATGATATGACAGTATATTTGCGGGTACGCAACAGTTCCGGGAGTGATTTTCCAGTCAGCCGGTTACGGTCACGGGTTGCCGATGAAATAGAAGACGCAGGCTATCAATTGGTTCGTCAACCAGATCAGGCACAGTATGTGTTGCGGGCGAATGTGCGCGGTTATGGTGAAAACGCGGCAGCCGAGTTTTCCAGCGGTGCTGGCGCAGCGATTGGTGGCCTGATCGGCTATGGCGTATCCAGCAATGATGAGTACAAGGGTGCTGCAGGTGTTGGCGGGGCTGTGCTGGGTGAAGTGGTCACCAATATTTTGCGTAACCGCAACAAACAGATACGGATTGACCTGGTGACGGATCTGACGGTGGGTGAGCGGGTTGAGGGTAGCGTGAAGACTACACGCACCACTGGTGACAATCAGCAACTACGCGGTCTGCAGGGAGACAGCCTGACAGGCAACACTGGCAGCTCACGCAATGATTCCAGTGACCGGCAGGTCGTCGAGATTACCGAAGACTTCCTGAATCATGAAAATCGTCTGATTGCCTCAGCAGAACGCCTGAAGCTGACACCGGAAGAAGCACTGGATTTTTTATTAACTAAAATGGTTGGAGCCATCAGCGGCGTTCTGCCATGACACTGATGAGCAGACCGGCCACGTATCTGATCTGTGGTCTATGCGGATTTAGTCTGCTGCCTTGGGTGACAGCCGCTACCCTGAATACCGAGCAGCGGCTGCAATTACTGGAGCGACGTGCGGGCAAAATCACCGAACTGACTCTGCAGGTACAGGCGCTCCAACGCAGCAATGACCAATTACGTGGTCAGATTGAATTATTGCAGCACGAACTGGCACAGACAGAACGCAGACAACGTGATCGTTACCAGGACTTAACGCAGCAACTGAGCACACTCAAACCTGCTGCACCACGACCACCAGTCGCACTACCACCACTACCCACTCAGTCGTCGCAACCGTCGACAGAGACCACTACTGCCCCGGCACCCGAATCAGCTGAGCAGGCATATGCCGCTGCCTGGGCCTTACTGAGCCCGCAACAACGTCAGTATGCGCAGGCAGTATCAGCATTTCAGGCGTTTTTAGCAGACTATCCGCAACACCCATTGGTTGTGAATGCGCATTACTGGCAAGGTGAAGCACACTTCGTGTTGCAGGATAATGCTGCGGCATTAGCTGCATTCACTCAGGTAGTAGAAAAATATCCGGACAGCACTAAGGTACCGGACGCCTGGTATATGATTGCCCGTATTTATCAGGCACAGGACGACCTACCGACAGCACGTCAGGTATGGCAACGCATTGTGCAGGATTACCCGGATTCACGTGCAGCGGAGTCGGCACAAAATAAACTGACCGAACAGACACAGACAGAACCTGATGCCAAACCCCAAACCTGAAAAAGCCGTTGTTTTGGTTTCTGGCGGGTTGGATTCAGCGACTGCTTTGGCTTGGGCACGGGCAGAAGGATTTGCGTGTTATGCGCTCAGTTTTGCCTACGAGCAAAGGCATCAGGCTGAATTGCAGGCAGCACAGCGAGTCGCGCAGGCGATTGGCGTGGTTGAACATCAGGTGATGCCACTCGCTCTGGATGTGATCGGTGGCTCAGCATTGACGGATACCACAATTGCGGTGCCGGATTATGCGGAGAAACCAGGTATCCCGGTCACCTATGTGCCAGCACGCAATACGATTTTTTTATCTATGGCACTAGGCTGGGCTGAAGTACTGGCAGCCAGGCATCTGGTAATTGGTGTGAATGCGGTAGATTATTCCGGTTACCCCGATTGTCGCCCCGCTTTTATTCAGGCATTTGCTCAACTGGCGCAGTTGGCGACCCGAGCCGGGGTAGAAGGACAGCCAGTGCAGGTTCATGCCCCACTGCTGCACCTGACTAAAGCAGAGATCATTCGACAGGGACTGGTCTATCAATTAGATTATAGTCTGACTGTATCTTGTTACCAGGCAGATACTGAGGGACTGGCGTGTGGCCGGTGTGACTCGTGTGTGTTACGTGCGCAGGGGTTTGCCACAGCAGGTATAGCTGACCCGACCCACTATGTCACATAAACCGACTTGCTCTATGCTATTGGTATAGACTTCAGGTTGCAGGTCGTATGGCAAATTTAAACCCTAGTTTTCTTGCTACTGATACGACTGTTGAAAAATCAGATTTATCTTCCAGAAACAACATTTTTTCATCACTTTTATAAATCTGATTTGTATTTTCAGCAGTCTGATTCATGCTTTTTGCACGAGCGACGACATTTAATGCATGAATAATAAATTCCGGGTCATTTTCTGCCTCTTCCAGACAAGCTTCAAGATATAACTGCATATCACTTTCTGTTTTCAGATGTTCCGCTGAATCCCAGCGAGTAGTTAGTATAGACATCATTTAATCCTCAATTTGTTTTGCAATTTTTTTAGCTCGTACAATATCTGCAGCCTGAGTATTTTTGTTGCCGCCAGACAAAAGTATGACGATAACAGCGCCTCTTTGTAAGCAATAAACTCTGTAACCCGGCCCATAAGGGATACGCAATTCACTAACGCCCTCACCTACGGGAGCAATATCCCCGAAATTCCCCATTTCCATTCTATCTATGCGAGCCTGGATACGTGCTTTAGCTCGCCGGTCTTTTAATCCGTCGAGCCATTTTGAATCTGTAGAGTTGAGAAAATCATGTCGAAACAAACTGAAGTCGCTTATATCGGGCTGGGCAGTAACCTGGACGATCCGATACAGCAGGTACAAACTGCATTTAACGAGCTGGCTGCACTGCCGGAAGTCGAGATGATGGCACAGTCTGGCTTATACCGCTCTGCACCGGTTGGCCCGGCGGATCAACCAGACTATATCAATGCCGTGGCCTGCATCCGGACTACCTTGCCCGCTGAGGCACTACTGGATGCGTTACAGGGTCTGGAACAAGTCCATCATCGTCGGCGCATCCGCCATTGGGGGCCGCGTACGCTGGATTTAGATCTGCTGCTATTTGGTGAACATACGATCCGGTCAGAACGTCTGATCGTGCCACATCCGGAACTGACTAAACGGCAATTTGTGTTGCAACCGTTGATGGAAATAGCACCTGATCTTGTTATTGTTGAATCCGGGCCAGTGAAAAGGCTGTTAGCTCAGTGTCCGCACATGGATTTAGAGCGCTTTTAAAAAGCGCTCTGTAAGTCAATAGATCAGCGCACCATAGCCTGTGCTTGCCGGTCGACAGCGATCTGTTGTTCGTACTGATCGCCGATTTCGAGCAATTTTTGTTTCGTCATGATCTGTTCGCCGCGTTGTTCAAAATGGTATTCGTACATGCGGGTTTCAACGATGGAATCTACCGGGCAGGATTCTTCACAAAAACCACAATAGATACATTTAAACAGATCGATATCGTACCGGGTGGTACGACGTGAGCCGTCATCACGCGGTTCAGCTTCAATCGTGATCGCTAATGCCGGGCAGACTGCTTCACATAATTTGCAGGCGATGCAGCGTTCTTCTCCGTTCGGATAGCGACGCAGTGCATGCAAGCCACGAAAGCGCGGAGAGACCGGTGCTTTTTCTTCCGGGTATTCCAGCGTAAAAGGCTTCCGCCATAAATATCTGGCGGTGAGGCCAAGCCCGCGCAACAATTCAAATAAAAACAGGCTACGCAGATAGTTGATGATGGTATGCACTGAACCGTTCCTTGTTTAGGCCACTTTCAGGTAGGCGACCAAAATAATCCACACTATTGTGATCGGAATAAATACTTTCCAGCCCAGGCGCATGATCTGATCATAACGGTAACGCGGAAAGGTGGCGCGAAACCACAAAAAGCAGAACATGAAAAAGCCGGTTTTTGCCAGAAACCAGAAGATACCGGGCACCCAGGCAAACCAGCTTTCCAACGGCGTACCCTGAAAAGGTGACAACCAACCACCGAGAAACATCAGGGCAGTCAGGGCCGATATCAGGATCATATTCGCATATTCGGCCAGGAAGAAGACCGCAAAAGTCATGCCGGAATATTCGACATGAAAGCCGGCCACAATCTCAGATTCACCTTCCGCCACGTCAAAGGGTGCCCGGTTTGTTTCTGCCACGCCAGAGATGAAATAAATCACGAACAGGGGTAACAACGGCAGCCAGTACCAACTGATCAGGCTGCCCTGTTGTGCAGCAACAATGTCACCCAGATTCAGGCTGCCGGCAGCGACCAGCACGCCAACCAGCGCAAAGCCCATCGCGATCTCATACGCCACAATCTGTGCAGCGGAGCGCATCGCACCGAGCAGAGCGTATTTGGAATTGGATGCCCAGCCGGCGATAATCACGCCATACACGCCGAGTGAGGTCAGTGCCAGGATGTATAACAAACCAGCATTGATGTCGGCGAGCACCAGGCCCGCATCAAAGGGGAATACGGCCCAGGCAGCCAATGCCGGGCCGATAGACAACAAAGGCGCCATCAGAAACAGCAGCTTGTTCGCGCCACTGGGGATGACAATTTCTTTGAACATCAGCTTGACCGCGTCGGCGATCGGCTGTCCCAGACCAAGCAGTCGAAAGCCGAAGAAACCAACCCGGTTCGGCCCCATACGCGCCTGCATGTGCCCGATCACTTTGCGTTCTGCATAAGTGTAATAGGCCACGGTGAGCATCAGCGGCAGCATGATCGCGGCGATCTTCAGCAGGATCTGTACGACGACAGGCAGACTTGCCCAGAAGGTTTGCAGATATTCCATCAGACAGACTCCAGGCCGACACTGGCAAAGCTGGCACCGAGCTGTGCGCTGCGCGGCAGTCCGGACGGGTACCAGACGCATCCGTCCGGTACCCGATCATCGCTGCAGATAGTGAGAATGGTGCTGTGTTCACCTTGTGTCAGACGGACGGTGGCACCCGAACTGAGATGATGTTCAGTCAGCATACGCGGATTCAGGCGCACCGTATCATCCCAGGCATCGGGAGTCGCTTGCAGCGGCGCTGCCCGGCGCACGGTTGCATCCGTCGCATAGATCGGGACACCGCCGATCCGTTGCCAACCATCAGCGTTGGTTTGTGGCTGGAGCGTGTCTCTGTCCTGACCGAGGCGATTGTTCGGTAACGTTGAAGGTTGATGTTGCAGCGCTTCGTCACGAATGCTGATGCTGTCCTGATAATCAAAACCGGCCAGTTCCAGCGTATTGCCCAGTACCCGCAACACTTTCCAGCCAGGCCTGGCCTCGCCCGGCGGTGGTATGGCGCCAGCAAAGCTCTGCGCATCACCCTGCAGGTTAATGAAAGTACCGGAGGTCTCGGTAGACACACCCATCGGCAGGATCACATCGGCTGTCTGCTCCAGCAACGGACTACGATACGCACTGAGTGCCACGACCTGAGCCTGATTCAGTGCCTGTGCCGTTTGTTGCGGGTCTGCCACATCTGCTTCCGGCTCCAGTCCGAGCAGAATCAGGGTATCGCAACCGCCCTGCTGCATCTGCGCAGCATTTTGTCCGGCAGTTGGCACGGCACCGGCAACCCGGGCTCCGAGGTCGTTGCTGCCAAAACCGACCTGTCCCCAGGTCAGCCCGGCAGCTTCAGCAATGTGTGCTGCCAGTCGCCGCAGTAAGGCATAATCCGGATGCATCTGTGCCGCTGTGCCGAGGAGGATGCTGCCTCTTTGGGCCGCCTTGAGCTGATCAGCAGCCTGCTGATGCTCCTGAGTGATGGTAGCAGTCAGACCTTCTGTGTTTGCTCCCAATGCCTGAGCAATCCCTGCCAGTTCGCAGGCCATGTCAGCAGGCGGTACCACCAGGTTCAGTGCCAGTGGATAGTTGTGATCATAGTCAACCGGATTGACCGCGATTACCTGTCCGCCAGCCCGTACAGATTGGTGTACGCGGTGATTCAGCAAGGGCTGGTCTTTGCGCAACCAGGATCCGATCAGCAGGGTAACGTCATTCTGCTCTAAATCTGCGATCCGGCAGCCCAGCCAAAGGTGAGCTGGCTCTGCCGCATCGTCGCGAAAATCAGTCTGGCGTAGCCGGTGGTCGATATTCCGGCTGTCGAGTCCGGTCATCAGTTGTTGACTCAGGTACAATTCTTCGAGTGTTGCATTGGGCGAGGCCAAAAATCCGAGTCGCTCTGCCTGGGTCGCCCGGATCAGATTCGCCGCCTGTTGCAGCGCTTCCTGCCAACTCGCTTCACGCAATGTGCCATTATCGCGGATTAAGGGTTGTTTCAGCCGGTCCGGATGGTTGATCCCAGTATAAGCAAACCGATCCCGATCTGAGATCCAGGTCTGGTGACAATCCGGGTTTTCTTTCGGCACCACCCGCATAATCTGATTGCGACGCAGATGCAGATACAAGCTGCTGCCAACGCCATCATGTGGCGCGATGGTTTCAGCCTGGGTTAATTCCCAGGATCGTGCCGTGTAGCGGTAAGGTTTAGAGGTCAAAGCACCGACCGGGCACAGATCAATGACGTTGCCAGATAGTTCAGAACCGACGCTCTGTGCAATGTAAGTACCGATGCGCGTATGTTCACCACGCCCGGTCGCTCCCAGTTCACGCAATCCGGCAATTTCGCTGCCGAAACGAACACAACGGGTACAGTGAATACAGCGGGTCATGTCGGTCGCAATCAGGCTGCCGATGTCTTCATCCTGCACCACCCGTTTGCGCTCGGTATAGCGTGACACATCGCCACCATAGCCCATCGCTACGTCCTGCAGTTCACACTCTCCCCCCTGATCACAAATCGGGCAATCCAGCGGGTGGTTGATCAGCAGAAATTCCATAGTGCCCTGCTGAGCTTCACGTGCCAGTGCAGATTGCGTGGCAACTTCCATACCATCCGTACAAGGTGTGGCGCAGGCAGGCAGCGGCTTAGGCGCACCTTTCACCTCTACCAGGCACATCCGACAATTAGCGGCAACAGAGAGATGTTTGTGATAACAAAAGCGTGGCACATTCACGCCGGCCTGATCGGTCACTTCGATCAGCATCTGACCGGGCTGCGCGGTGAGGGTCTTACCATCAACCTGGAGTGTGATGGATTCTGATGTTGCCATGCGTATCTCTCTGGGAAACAGGAAGGTCCGGGGACGTTGCACAGGTCGCGGGTAAAGCGGCGTTCAGCAGGCAGTGTTTGCCAGCGCCATAGTATAAAGTATTATGTGTAGTCTGTGAGATGCTCTTTAGAAGAGCACCCTTTTGATCAATGGAGATGTTGGTAATGCAGTCGATGGCAGAGCGCGACGGACTGATCTGGTTTGACGGTGAATTGGTAGACTGGCGGACAGCAAATACCCATGTGCTGACCCATACATTACATTACGGTATGGGCGTATTTGAAGGTGTGCGGGCTTATGCGACCAAACAAGGCCCCGCCATTTTCCGTCTGGCTGAGCATACCCGGCGCCTGTTTGATTCAGCGCATATTTTAGGCATGCAGGCACCTTATAATCAGGCCGAGATCAATACGGCACATCAGGCCGTGATGCAGGAAAATGGTCTGCAGACCGCCTATTTTCGCCCGATGTTTTTTTATGGTTCTGAAGGAATGGGGTTACGCGCGGATAATCTGCGGGTACACGCGATTGTAGCTGCCTGGGAATGGGGTTCTTATCTGGGCGAAGAGAACATGACCCGGGGAATTCGGGTACGAGTGTCATCTTTTACCCGGCATCATGTGAATGCAACAATGTGCCGGGCAAAGGCCAATGGTAACTACATGAACTCGATGATGGCACTGAAAGAGGCGCTGGACACCGGCTATGACGAAGCCCTGCTGCTGGATGCGAATGGCTTTGTGATGGAGGGTTCGGGTGAAAATATCTTTATTGTGCGTGACGGTGTGATCTTCACGCCAGATCTGACCTCAGCGCTGGATGGCATTACGCGCAGAACTGTGATGCAGCTAGCCCAGGAATCCGGTTATCAGGTGATTGAAAAGCGAATCACACGCGACGAAGTGTACATTGCAGACGAGGTATTTTTTACCGGTACCGCTGCCGAGGTCACACCGGTACGCGAAGTGGACGGACGCATGATCGGTAGCGGTGGACGTGGGCCTGTGACAGAACAATTACAAACACGTTATTTTGATGTGGTACACGGACGCAGTACCGCACATCAACACTGGTTAACCCGACTGGAGTCATCAACATGACACAATCTGCCGCTGTGATTCAGGTGACATCTGCGGATTTACCTCTGAGCTGCCCGGCGCCAGACGCTGAAGTCTGGGCAATGCATCCACGCGTCTTCCTGACATTTGAACACTCAAACCGAACGACTTGCCCGTATTGTGGTGCTATTTATGAGTTAGTGGATAAGGCAGATACTCATGCTGTATGATAGCCACCCAGTAGCAGGTCTTTAAACAAAAGGTTTTCTGGAGGATTCACCACCATGGCAAGACCACTCAGATTGGAATTTCCCGGTGCTTTGTATCATGTGACCTCAAGGGGTAACGGGCGTAATCCCATTTTTGAGTCTGATCAGGATCGGGCAAATTTTTTGCAAGTGCTGCACGAAGTCTGCAACCATTTCAACTGGCTATGTTACGCCTATTGTCTGCTGGATGATCATTATCACTTGTTGTTTGAAACGCCGCAGCCGAATCTGGCAAAAGGGATGCGCCAACTGAATGGGGTATATACCCAGCGCTTTAATCGGGCGAATAATCTGGCAGGGCATGTGTTTCAGGGACGTTACAAAGCGATTCTGGTGGACAAAGAACCCCTGTTTTTACCTGTTGCACGGCATATTGTGCTGAATCCGGTACGGATTGGCGCAGCAGATACTGCATCTGACTGGGTATGGAGTAGTTATCCGGCGACCGCAGGAGAAACCGGTAAGCCAGCCTGGCTGGCTTCCGATCTGTTACTGCAAAAGTTTGGTGAAGATTCTCAACAGGCAGCCAAACGTTATGTCACCTTTGTGCAGTCCGGCCTGGATCAACCATCCGTCTGGAACCATCTGCGACATCAGGTCTATCTGGGCAATGACCAGTTTGTCATCAGAATGCAGGCCATGATTGACAAGGACAAATCACTGGATGAAATTCCACTGGCACAACGACGCCCACCGGCGAAACCGATCAGTGAATACGAGCGCCAGGCAAAAGATCGTAACGAAGCGATCGTCTTAGCCTATGCGAGTGGCGGTTATACGCTGAAAGAGGTCGGTGATTATTTCAAACTACATTATTCAACAGTGAGCGGTATTGTGCGCAGCAGCCGGATAAAAGGCTGATGGACAATATACAACTGACATTAACAACCGCAGCCCGGCATAAAATGGCTGCTTTACAGGGTGAAGTCGGTGACGAAGTAGAGGGTATCCGGATCTTCGCCACACCAGGCGGTTGCAGCGGTATGAGCTTCGGCATGACCTTCACGGATCAGATCGGCGATGATGATACTGTGTGCCAGTATGATGACTTTGCTCTGGTGATTGATCCCGGCACACTGGAACATATCCGTGGGGTCGAGATCGATTTCGCTGACCAGGCTGGTGATGCGCAATTTTTATTCAATAACCTGCAACCTATTGCCGGTGCCGGTTGCAGTGGCTGCCCTTCACAAGGTGGTGGCTGCGCCTAGACGCTACCCCGACAGCGAATCAGATAACGACGCCAGCCAAAGACCATCGTCAGATACAGCAAGCCGCTACCAGCACCATACAGATGAGCATCCACCAGCACCGGATGCTCAATCCAGGCATTGGTCTGCACACCTGCCATCTGTTCCCACACCAGCTTGACCAGCACACCAAGCCCGATCAGCCCTGCGAGCCAGCGCTCACGGCAAGCACTGAGTGCTACCACCAGCACACCATGCAGAACACCTGATAAACCTACATACCAGACTACATCTGATACCCATAAACCAGCACTGACCCCAAAACAACACCACAAACAAGCAAATAGCCAGTGCTTTGTCGCTATGCTGGTACCTGCCAGCAAACAGATCAGCGGCCAGGCTGCCACATTGAACAACCAGTGCCAGCCATTCAAGTGCACCCAGTGCGCGCTGAACAAGCGCCAGTATTCACCCGCCTGCACTGCACTCCGCTGATAAGCCAGGCCGGAGTGCTGATCAAAGCTCAGTAATGCGCCACTGAGCATGATCGGCCCGACCAGCAGCAAAACATGCCGGTTCATGAATCACTATCGGCAGGTTTAACCGGTTTTTTGTCCTGACCACGCCCGAACCAGAAACTCAGCACCTGCCCCACTCCAGCAGTTAAGGCACCCAACAGAATCTGCAGCTCGTTCATGAAGGAATTTTCGCCTTTCCTCATGTTCACCTGATCACTGGATTCGATAGCAAACATCATGATAACGACGCAGAAATAAGCCCCGACAAAGAGCAAACTGAGCAGAAACTGCGGAGTCAGTATACTATCTTTCAGTGGTTTAACCGTTAACGAGGCATGCTCATCATCGCCAACAGACCTGACATTTAACTCCAATCGTTTAATTTCAGACGCAAATTGCTGATCCAAGTTCTTCAGCGCGTGCAGGCCGGCTGGCTCACTAAGCAATGCCTGGATTTGTGCTTCATCTTCCGCTTTTGCATCAACCAAGGCGTCTGGTAAATGATTCCGGATATATTTGGTCGCCAGGGGATGAAACGGGCTGTCCAACACCTGCGCCAGTGTTGGTGCAATAGACCGTAATAAAGAGATTGTCTGTTGCATAACTTTACCTCATCCGCACTGACCAGCGGACAGGTGGCTTGGCTAGTGCACTGTGTTGTTATTAGTCAAATTTTAAATCGTGGGCGAGGCATGAAACCTCGCCCACGACCAAAGGGGTGAGAGCTACGCACCTCCCCTTTTGGAGTCACCCATAGTTTTGTCCCCGCAGCAAGCTGCGGGGAGTTCTCAGATTTAATCACGTTGTGTCACATGCTTCAGCATTGACGCATGAATTTTACGATGACCTGCCAACAAATTGCCACTAGCTAACGGGTCATCTCCCCCCTGCAACGACGTCACAATACCGCCTGCCTCACGTACCAGCAGCATACCTGCTGCAATATCCCACGGCTGAATAGCTTGCTGCCAGGTGCCATCCAGATAACCAGCAGCGACATAAGCAAGATCCAGTGCCGATGAACCACTCTGGCGTAAACCAACCCCAGTCTCAATCAAGGCCCGCTGCAAACTGAAATAAACTGCCTGCTGGTCGGCATCGCAAGCGCCTATGCTGGAACTGACCAGAACGTTACCCGCTACCATCTGCTGGCGGATACGCAGCCGCCGATCATTCAACAGTGCGCCGCCACCACGATGCGCCACATACAGATCATTACGGACTGGCTCATAAATGACACCAGTCTGAATCAGTCCACGATGACGTAATGCAATAGAAACAGCAAAGTTTGGCAGGCCATGTAAATAATTGTGGGTGCCATCCAGCGGGTCAATGATCCATTCATAATCTGCCTGGCCCTGTACACCACTTTCTTCCGCCAGAATCGCATGATGCGGATAGGCATCATGTATCACCTGAATGATCGCCTGTTCCGCTTGCTGATCTACCGTGGAGACCAGCTCATGTTCCGACTTACGCTGAATACGCAAAGTATCCGCCCGTTGGAAATAACGCATCACCAGGCTGCCCGCTTTACGGGCTGCACGAATCGCAATCTGAGTGGTTGGATTCATGATAAAGGTGCCGGACAGATGGCAGTCTGCATCTGCTGAATAATCTGGTGATAAGGTTGTACAGCATCCGGTCCGGCATGCGCAAAAATGCCCGAACCTACGACGAAGGTATCCGCGCCAGCAGTAGCAATCTGACGGATATTATCCACCTTCACCCCACCATCAACCGACAGCCGGATCGGACGATCAGCGATACGCTGGCGCACTTGTTGTAACTTCGTGAGTGTGCCGGGGATGAAGGTCTGTCCACCAAAACCGGGATTAACCGCCATCAGCAGAATCAGATCCAGCTGATCCAGCACATAATCCAGATGATGCAACGGCGTGGCCGGATTCAGTGCCAGACCGGCCTGGCAGCCCAGATCTTTAATCTGTTGCAGGCTGCGATCCAGATGATCCGTCGCTTCCGGGTGAATCGTAATGCAGGTTGCACCAGCATCCGCAAAGTCACGAACCAGTTGATCCACTGGTCGTACCATCAGGTGCACATCAATCGGTGCCGTAATGCCATAGGCGCGCAGCGCGGCACAGACCATCGGGCCGACCGTCAGATTCGGTACATAATGATTATCCATCACATCAAAATGGATCCAGTCAGCACCAGCAGCAAGTACCGCAGTACATTCTTCGCCCAGCCGGGCGAAATCCGCCGCCAGCACGGAAGCGGCAATCACAGCTTGCTGACTCATTCGTCTGCCACCTGCGGATGAGTCAGCTGCGAATCCAACACCATTGTCTCCGACCGATCCGGGCCAGTTGAAATCATCGCCAGAGGGGTACCACACAACTCGGCAATCCGCGCCAGATAAAACTTTGCAGCAGCCGGCAGATCGTCATAACACGTGATGCCTACTGTGCACTCAGACCAACCCGGTAGTTCTTCATACACCGGTTCGCAAGCTGCAAACTGCCTGCCATCTGTCGGTGGCATTGTCAGCACCTCACCCTGATACCGGTAGGCCACACATAACTTCAGTGTTTTCAGGCCGTCCAGCACATCCAGCTTGGTAATACACAGGCCACTGACGCTGTTCAATTGCAGCGAGCGTTTCAGTGCCACCACATCCAGCCAGCCACAACGCCGCTTGCGTCCGGTCGTTGCACCGAACTCATGGCCGCGCTCACCCAGATGCTGACCCGCTGCACCATCCAGCTCAGTCGGGAAAGGCCCACCACCCACCCGGGTGGTATATGCCTTCACAATACCCAGCACATAATGTAATTCACGTGGACCAACCCCGCTGCCACTGGCCGCGGCACCCGCCAGGGTATTGGAAGATGTCACATAAGGATAAGTGCCGTGGTCAATGTCCAGCAAAGCACCCTGCGCGCCCTCAAATAGGATACGCTGACCCGCCTGAGACAGGCTGTGCAACTCCGCCGGAACATCTGCAATCAACGGCTGCATCCGTTCCCGGTACGCCAGGGCCTCATCAATCACTGACTGACAGTCAAGCGGTTCTGCATCAGCAAACACCTGTTGCAAAATCGCATTGTGATACGCCATCACCTCCCGTACCCGGCGGCTGAAATGATCAGCATCCAGCAGCTCATACAACCGGATTCCCCGGCGAGCGGCCTTATCTTCGTAACAAGGCCCGATACCCCGCCCGGTGGTACCAATCGCCTGCCGCCCCAGTGCCCGCTCACGTGCCTGATCCAGTGCGATGTGGTACGGCAGAATCAGATTACACGAGCCACTCACCTGCAGCCGACCAGCAGTGACAATGCCAGCACGTTCCAGCGTCTCCAGTTCTTTTGTCAGTGCACTCAGCGACAACACCACGCCATTGCCGATCAGGCAACGCACCTGTGGCCGTAGCATCCCCGACGGGATCAGATGCAGCACCGTCTTCTTGCCCTGAATCACCAGGGTATGCCCGGCGTTATGCCCGCCCTGAAAGCGCACTACTGCGGCAAATTGATCCGTCAGCCAGTCAACAATTTTGCCCTTACCTTCATCACCCCATTGGGCACCAATAACAACCAGATTACCCGACATACATGATTACCCGCATTGAGAAATACTCGCTCTGGCGCACATAAAGTTAACTTTAAATGTAAACAAAATCAAATTTCAAATCGTGGGCGAGGTATGAAACCTCGCCCACGACCAAAGGGGCGAGAGCTACGCCTCTCCCCCTTTGGAAACCCCCATGGCTTTGTCCCCGCAGCAAGCTGCGGGGAATACCCAGATTCAAAACATCATGAATAACGTTGCAATTGCCGCCTGTTGAATAAGGGTTGCATACATTCATTCATATGCTGCCGTAGTGGCGGATAAGTTGTATGTTCATAACTCTTCACATCCACTGAGACAGGCAATGCACTTTCCTGAAACAAAGTGTGCAAACGACTAATTGACGCTTCCGGGATGTCACCATGCAACACAAGGTCTATATCTGAGTCCGGGCGGTAGGTGCCCATCGCTCTGGAGCCGAACAAAGAAACCTGCTCAATGCTGTCGGCATAGGGTGCTAATACAGACTGTATCAGTCGCAGCTGCTCGGATGTTAAGCCATGATTCATGCAGGTGACTCAACTATTTCCTGCAGCAATCGCAGATGCAAGTCATCCATCGGTTGCAGATAGTGGTGCTCAATATCGCTGATGACTGTTGCAAATGTTTTGAAATCATACACATGAGACATCTGATTTCTGGCATCCAGTGCCCGCATCCAGGTATCACCGGCATGAATCAGGTGACTTTCAAATGCTTTACGGATCACTGTGCGTGGTGTTTTTTGTGGAAACACCACATTTTCATATTCCAGGTAGTCTGCCATCACTTTCCACGCCAGTTCCATGGTGTATTCAAAACGCTGAATCACACCTTCCTGCTCTAACTGGGTGAGCCCGCCTTGTGTCTGATGCTGCTCTATCGCTTCACGCAGCAGGGTGAAAGCACGTTGGTAATTGTCAAATCGATAATGCCACCTGGGCTTATGCTGTGGGGCCTCACTCTGCATGCGTCAAGACCCATCCCTCAGCCGTTTTATGTAATTTTTGCTGTATGCCTTGTTCTGCGGGTGTGCCTGTCTGGTCTGGTAAGGCCTGGATCACTACCTGCCCGGCAGCACGCAATTCAGCCATCCGCTGTGCCAGCTCCGGATCTGCTGACACTGGCGCCAGAATCGTATCCGGTGATGTCGGCTGAGAGATACCTGAAGATAGCAATGTCTTCAGGTCAGCACTGAATCCGGTGCCGGGACGCGCCCGGCCAAAGGCAGCTCCAATCTGATCACAACGCCCGCCGCGCGCTATTTCATAGCCCTGCCGCGGTACAAATGCGGCGAAGATCACACCGGTCTGATAATGATAGGTGCGCGCCTCAGCCAGATCATAATGCACTGGCAGTTCCAGGTCTTCACCCAGGCCAGCCAGTTCATCCAGTGCGGTGTGTACTGCTGCTGGCGCGGCATGCAGACAGTCACGTGCCTGTTCCAAAACATCAGCAGCACCATTGAGTGTCACCAGAGCCAGCAGCATATCGCGAGAAGACGCAGCTACCTGATGTGTATCCAGCCAGCGTATCAGATCAGCAGGTGCCTTGTGTTGCAGAATGCGAAACAGTTCATCGGTCTGTTCAGCCGATAACCTGGCTTGTTCTGCTAGAGCACGATAAATGCCGACATGCCCTAAATCCAGGTGAATCTGTTCTATCCCGGCTTGTTGTAAAGTTGCCAGCATCAGTTGTAACACTTCACGGTCTGCTGCAATGCCGGCATATCCGTATAGTTCAGCACCTATCTGTAACGGATTGCGGGTACCTCCCAGGCGGCTGGAGCGGGCCTGAAAGACACTGCCCACATAACACAGTCGGGTGGGTGCTTCACGTTGTAAGCGGTGGGCATCAATCCGCGCTGTTTGCGGCGTAATATCAGCCCGAACGCCTAATAGTCGTCCGGACTCCTGATCGGTCAGAGTTGCCGTCTGTAAACTCAGTGCCTGATCTGTGCGCGTCAATAGCGCATCCCGATATTCAATCAGCGGTGGCATCACTAACTGGTAGCCCCAACCAGCATACAAATCCAGCAATTCACGCCGCAACTGTTCCAGTTGCCAGGCCTGGTCCGGCAGGATTTCGTCAATACCGTCCGGCAATAACCAGGGATGGTGTGACATCATGCCTGCTCCGCCAGGGCTTTTTCTTCATCCCGCAGGGTCAGGACTTCATAGCCAGTTTCGGTACATAAAATTGTGTGCTCCCACTGTGCCGATAGCTTGCGATCCTTTGTCACCACCGTCCACTGATCCGGTAAGACTTTCACCGCATATTTACCTGCATTTACCATCGGTTCAATGGTAAAGGTCATACCAGGTTTCAGTGCTATCCCGGTGCCCGGTTTTCCATAGTGCAGTACCTGTGGGTCTTCGTGAAAACATTGCCCGATGCCATGCCCACAATAATCCCGTACGACACTGAAGCGGTTTTTTTCAACATAGTGCTGGATACAGTGGCCCAGATCACCTAGCCGCAGCCCGGGACGCACCTGGCGAATCCCCAGCCACAATGCCTGTTGTGCCACATCTACCAGCCGGTGGCAGAATGGCTTCGTTTTGCCGAGCAGGAACATTTTGCTGGTATCACCGTGATAACCGTCTTTGATCACCGTGACATCAATGTTCAGGATGTCTCCCGAGCGCAATACCCGATCACCCGGAATACCGTGGCAAACCTGATGATTCACTGAGGTACAGATGGATTTCGGGAACCCTCGATAATTTAAAGGTGCCGGTATCGCTTGCTGGTGTTGGGTGATGTACCGATGGCAACGTTCGTCCAGTTCACCCGTGGTCACACCAGGCTCGACATATTCACTGATCATGTTCAGCACATCTGCCGCCAGGCGACCTGCAACCCGCATTTTCGCGATTTCTGCGGGTGTTTTGATATTCACAGGAATACTTTTTGCGCCATGCAATGCGTGCATAATTGTCTGATCTTTCTTACTGATGTTTGCGATGTAAGGTCACGAAGGTATGCGGAATCGTCTGCATATCATCGCAGCGGGCATGCTCTGTTTCTTCCCATTCTGCTGGATTAAATACAGGAAACCACCGGTCTCCCTCTGGCGATAAATGCACATAAGTGAGATACAGCCGCGCTGCTTGTGGTAGCGCCTGAGCATACAGTTCTGCACCGCCAATCAGCATGATCTCCGGCACATGCTGATAAGCAGTGATGGCTGCTGCCAGATCCAGCTGGATGCAGGCACCGGTTGCGGCATATGCCGGGTTGCGCGTAATCACCACATGTTCACGTCCGGGTAACAGACCAGGCAACGATTCCCAGGTGTTACGCCCCATCAACATGGGTTTGCCCATGGTCAGGCGCTTAAACCGTCGCAGATCTGCAGGCAGGTGCCAGGGCAGTCGATTCTGCACACCGATCACCCGGTTATCCGCCACTGCCGCAATGACTGACAGGTTCGGAATGATCATACCGCTATCGGCGCCGGAATAGCTGGATGTGCATGATAGTCATGTAGCATGATATCGTCAGCTGTAAATGCAAACAGGTCGGTCACTGCAGGATTGAGCGTGATATGCGGCAGAGGATACGGCTTCCGGCTGAGTTGTTCGGTAATCTGCATTTGATGATTACGATAGATGTGTGCATCACCTAGTGTGTGGATAAATTCACCCGGCTGTAACTGGCATACCTGAGCCAGCATCAGGGTCAGCAGCGCATAGCTGGCGATGTTAAACGGTACACCGAGAAACACATCTGCACTACGCTGATACAACTGGCAGGATAAACGCCCGGCGCTGACATAAAATTGAAACAACGCATGGCAGGGGGCGAGTGCCATCCGTCCGGCGGCCACATTCGCCTGGGGCGACATGGTCTCATCTGGCAAGTCTGCCGGATTCCAGGCTGAGACCAGAATCCGGCGCGAGTTCGGGTTCGTCTGCAATTGCCGGATCACTTGCTGAATCTGATCAATCTGACGCCCGTCCGGTGTTGGCCAGGAGCGCCATTGCTGGCCGTAGATCGGGCCAAGCTCACCCTCAGCATCCGCCCATTCGTTCCAGATCCGAACACCCTGCTGACGCAGATAAGCCAGGTTGGTCTCGCCGCGCAAAAACCACAGCAGCTCGTGAATCACCGATTTCAGGTGAATCTTTTTGGTCGTGACCAGCGGAAACCCGGCCTGCAGATCAAATCGCATCTGGTAGCCGAATACCGACTGCGTGCCAACCCCGGTACGATCTTCTTTTGCCACCCCTTGTGTCCGGATGTGACGTAACAAGTCCAGATAAGTCTGCATTAACGCTTGTTACCTGATATTTTTGTATACACTTTTTCTATGCCCCACTCGCACAATCTCTATGACTAAACAACCGCTTTTTATTGAATAGACAATTCTGTAATCACCTATTCTTTGTCGATAGGTATGTTCCGTACCGATGATCTTTCGACTACCTGCAGGATAAGGATTACCCGGCAACTCTCCAACAAAATTTATGATTTGATGGATCACTTGCTTTGGCAATCGCCTCAGTTCTTTTTTCGCAGAACTTTTCCATTCAATGTTATAGGATGGCACTGTTTTTCAATTCTTCGATGAAATCAGCGTGGCTCGTTACAGGCTCTTCTCTTCTTTCTGCAATAATTGCCAGATCTTCTAAATCCTCTATCAGCTCCTGAAACCCGGCTATTGGTAATACCACACTTTTTTTTTGGCCTGTTTCATCTATGATGAACTGCGGGCAAAGCTGTTCAATATTTACCATGATTTTCCCTTATATAGTTTTTCGGGCCAAACAGATTGAGCTTTGTACATTCAAGTATCTTTCCGGCGGTAAGCGATACCCAGCAGGATCCCACCGACCAATATCATTGGCAACGATAACACCTGACCCATCGTCAACCAGTCAAACGCCAGATAGCCCAGATGTGAATCCGGCAGACGCACCCACTCCACCACAAACCGAAAACTGCCATAACCCAGCAAAAATAAGCCGCTCACCGCCGGGACAGTACGCGGCTTCGCCGAATACCACCATAACAATACAAACAATACCAGACCTTCCAGGGCTGCTTCGTACAATTGCGAAGGGTGCAACGGTGGTGTCAAAAGGGCATCCGGTGCCAATTGCAACTTATTCACACACAAATCATATCGGTCAGCACAAGCAACCTGCATTCCCCAACTCACCGACGTCGGTGCGCCCCACAATTCTCCATTGATAAAATTCCCGATCCGTCCGAAAAACAAACCTGCCGGCACCATCGGTGCAATAAAGTCAGCAACCTGCAACACGGGCAACTGATAACGTCGACTGAATAAAATCAGCGCACCCAGTACACCCAGCAGACCGCCGTGGAACGACATACCGCCTTCCCAGATACGCAACAAAAGCAGCGGATCGGCCAGCAACCGGTCAGACGCATAAAACAACGCATACCCGATGCGTCCGCCCAATACTGTACCCAGCGCACAATAAAACACCAGGTCTTCAATCTGAGAAACCACCAGCGGCGTATGTGCCTGGCGTGCCCGCCAACGCCCCAACCACCAGAAAGCAGCGAAACCCAGCAGATACATCAGACCATACCAACGAATTGCCAGCGGGCCCAACTGCATAATAATCGGATCTATTTCCGGGTAGAGCATTTCAAATGACCTGTGTTACCTTATTTAATGGCAATCATACAAAATGACTCTGCCGTGATTGCTCATCACTAACAGATTGGTCGCTGACTATGCCTCGCAAACAACCAGCAGCCGTACCGACTTCCTGTCTGGAAAGACTGAGTGAATTATCATGCGGCATACCCTGAGTCTTATTACTGGTATAAATGCCTGATTCTCCGTACTCTGAAACCGGTAGCATGATGTGTTCTTGCATACTAACTTGTGACATGAACAGAATCTCCTGAGTTTTACGGCATAAAATGTATTGAGTTGGTTGGGTTAAACCAGATTATTTCAGCGGGGATCAAAGGCGTCCCGCACGGCGTCTGCCAGCAAATTCGCCGCCAGCACGAGTACAAACATAAAACCGAAGGCTGCCGTCAGCGACCACCAGACGACTGGCTCGCGCGCCAGCTCCAGGCGCGCACTATTGATCATGTTGCCCCAGCTGTAGGTGTTCGGGTCTACCCCGATGTTGATATAAGACAACACTGCTTCGGCCAGCACGAGACCACTGAAATCCAGCACGATCACGATCAGTACAATATGCATCACGTTCGGCACAATATGCCGCCACAGAATCGTAAAGTGCCCGACTCCTAGTGCCTGCGCTGCCTGTACGTAGTCCATCTGGCGCAGTTTCAGTGCCTCACCGCGCAACAATCGGCACAATGATGTCCAGCTGGTCAACCCCAGTATCAGGCATAAAAATAACAGGCGGAAATCTGATCGTTCGGTCAGGCTGGTAAATTCTGCCGGATGATTGCTCATATACACCTGCATCATCAGGATCGCTGCTGCAATCAGCAAAACGCCTGGTACCGAGCTCAGAGTGGTGTACAGATACTGAATCAGGTCGTCCACCCAACCGCGAAAATAACCCGCCATCGCACCGAGTAACAAAGCAGCAGGCAACATCACCAGAGTGGTCAGTGTACCGATGACCAGACCAGTACGCACACTCTTCAGCGCCTGGTACAACACATCTTCACCCACCTTATCGGTACCCAGCACATGATACACCGTGCTCAGACTGATCACTGCTCCGATCAGCAGACATAACCCGGCCAATACCCCCCAGGCACTGCGACTTGCACTCTGCTTCGGGTCTTGCCATAGCTCACGCAGTACCACTCTCCGACCACGACAGCGCATCAGCAGCAACAGCACAAACACACCAGACCCAGCCGCTGCACCAAGCGAACCACGCCAGGCAATATCCCACATCCGGTCTGACGGATTCGCCAGGTGCTGACCACCATGCCGCAGAGGCGGATACGAACGCTGCTGGCTACCATCCGGCAGATCGATTGTTTCTTTGCTGTACAGATGGGTCGCAAATGGTGCTGAATAAGTCTTTTCGCGCCGCTCTTGCAAAGACCTGGTCATCACATCCAGCAGACTGACTACCTGGGTTGCATAGCGTGTCTGACCAGCCCCATCCTGCCCGTCAGCCAACCGGAAGTGTAGCGTATCGCTGAGCCCGATAATCAGATACAACACAATGATCATCCAGGCACCCATCGCCACCGGACGACGCGAAACCTGCTGCCAGGGTGCCAACAGATGCGGCTGACGCCTGGCATACACGACAAATCCGGCAATCACCAACACCAGCACATAAATCAGCGCATCTGTTGCTAAGATCACTGGCTGAAATGGCATCAGTTCAGCCTCACCCGAGGGTCAGCCACAGTATAAGACAGGTCAGTCAGAATCAACCCCAGAATATACAACACGGTCCCCAGAAAGACCATGGCTCGCACAATCGCAAAATCCTGGCGCTGAATCGCATCAATGGTGTAACTGCCCAGACCCGGGATACCAAAAAATGACTCCAGCAACAAACTGCCCATAAACAGGGTCGGCAGAATCACTACAACCCCGGTCAGAATCGGGATCAGTGCATTACGCAACACATGCCGGAACAGGATTGCGAGCTCACTCAACCCTTTTGCCCGCGCCGTACGCACAAAATCTTTACCGATTTCTTCCAGAAACAGGCTTCGGTACCAACGGGTACCAGAACCGACCGCTCCCAGCACACCCACTACCACCGGCAACATCAGAAACTTCCAGGCCTGCATACCCGTGTCATAGCCAGAAATCGGTGCCAGTTTGAGCAATTTGCCGATCAGCACCTGCCCCCCAATGATGTAAAACAACCCCGAAATTGACAGCAGGCCCACACAAACCACGACGCCGGATGTATCCAATGTTGTGCCACGAAACAACGCCAGTAACAACGCAAAGGTGATATTTACCAACAAGCCGATCAGCAGAATCGGTATCGCCAGCGCCAGACTGGGCCACATCCGCTGACTGATGTCATAGCCAATGTCGCGCCCGCTGTCCGACTGGCCAAAGTCAAACGCAAACAACTTCAGTGACTTGGTAAAAAACAGCGTCTCAGTCAGCGCCTGCCAGCCCGCAGCCGTCGTATTCCAGAATAACGGCTGATCATAACCACGTTCCATCTTCCAGGCTTGCACCGCAGCTTCTGTTACTCGCTTCTGACCCAGATGCATCCGCGCCATATCTTCCGGTGTATTCACCACAAAAAACAACGCGAAGGTAAACAGATTCACACCGATCACAATCGGCAGCGCATACAAAATACGACGAATCAGGTACGCAGTCATAGCAGAACCCAGCCTCAGTCAGCAAGCATCTGGTTTTCCCCCAGAACTGAAGCAGACGAAATCAAATTTAAATCATGTTGTATTTGCATATCAATCCAGATCAGTGATTTCTCTATTTGAGTTAGTGGGGCGACCAGGCTGGTTCACGCACTGCCGCAGCTTCCAGACTGATTCGCTGCTGAAAACTGCTATCGACTGAGACGGTGGCTAACACATCACGTTCACCTTCACGGCTGGCATACAGTACCAGGCTACCGTTTGGTGCAAACACGGGTGATTCGTCCAGCGCGCCTTTGCTCAACAAACGCAGTTCACCGCGTCGCATATCCAGCAAACCGATCCGGTAACGGCCCGCCACACGAGTGACCAGAGCGATATGACGCCCGTCCGGCGCATAGGCAGCTCGTGCATTATAGTCACCTTCAAAGGTCAGCCGCCGCGCCTGACCATCGTTCACCGGTATCCGATATAGCTGAGGTGAGCCACCACGATTTGAGGTAAATACAATATGTTGTCCATCCGGCGACCAGGCAGGCTCTGTATCAATGCCGGGGTGGTGGGTCAGAGAGCGTAGTTCTCCCGTCGCCAGCGTCAGAATATGAATATCCGGATTACCACCCTTCGACAGGGTCAGCGCTATTTTTTTGCCATCCGGCGACCAGGCAGGGGCGCCGTTGATGCCTGGGTATGCAGCAATTTTGCGTCGCTCACTGGTCGCGATATTCTGCACCCAGATCATGGAGCGACCACGCTGAAATGCAACATACGCCAGTTGTTGCCCATCCGGCGACCAGGCCGGTGACATCAGTGGCTCACGCGAGGTGACGATCGTTTGTGCGTTGTAGCCATCTGCATCTGCCACTTTCAGTTGATTCCGTTCCTGTCCAGCCGCGGTGCGGGTAGATGTGACATACGCGATACGTGTATTGAAGGCACCTGGTTTCCCGGTCAGGGCCCGATAGACCCGATCTGCAATCTGATGCGCCGCTGTACGCAATCCGTCTGCTTCTGCTATGACCCGATAGGCCAGCATCTGCTGGCCACGTGTCACATCGAACAGGTGGAAATCCAGCTGATAGCCTGTTGTCGCATGCACGCGGATCCGACCAATCAGCAGATGTTCTGCCTCGGCCGCACGCCACATCGGCCACTGTATCTGTGCAGCTCGACTGGGGCGTGCCGGCAGTTCTGCCAGCGGCAGTGGGTTAAACAAACCACTACGTTTAAGATCCGCAGTAATTACTTGTGCCACAGACAACGGCAGCTTCTGCATTCCGGTTTCATTACCAAACGGCACAATAGCAATGGGAAATGCAGCGACATTACCCTGGGTAATAGCGATCTGCAGTGCAGGTACAGCCACGCTGTAGATCCCGAGTACCATCATCAACACGTAACGCCAATAAGTCGTCGGTCGGTCTGTTTTATACTGATTCATTAAATCATTCCCGGTGTTGTATAAAAGCAGTATCAGGCTTCGGTGTACGCGCTACTGCCCAGACAACGACACGCGGAACACCTGCCTGACGCAGAGCGTGTGCTGCTGCCCGTACAGTCGCACCAGTCGTCACCACATCATCCAGTAACGCAACACATTGTGCTGTAATCGGCTTTACAACACGAAACTGACGGTGCATATTGCGCTGCCGCTCGCGCCGCGACAACCTTTGTTGTTCCATACCCTGGTGTATCCGTTGCAGTATGTCGGTGCGCCATGGTATCTGCACCTGTCGACTGGCCCAGTGCGCCAGTTCGGCAGCCTGATTAAATCCACGCTGGCACAGCCGCGTAGCGTGCAACGGGACTGGGATGATCAATTCTGCTGTCTGTGCCTGCACCGTTTGTCCCAGCGCAGTGCCCAGCCAACGCCCCCAGTGTAAAGCACGCTGATATTTGAACTGACTGATCCAGTCGCGGATGGGAGCCTGATAGATAAAGGGCGCGCAGGTCGCACTGAACGGTGGTGGTTTGCTCAGACACTCACCACAGAGTACAGCATCAGCCGTGTGCGCCAGCGGCACTGCACATTGCCAACAGGCATGCTGGTTGCGTGGCAGTGCCATATCGCAGGCAGTACAAACTACCCGCGATGAAACGACGCCGCACACCTGGCAGCATCCGACACCTAACCAGTCCAGCCCGGGCAACATCAGCTACCCTACATACGTTCTGGTGCGCTGACTCCTAGCAAATCCAGTCCATTGCGTAACACCTGACGGGTTCCCAGGAGCAATTGCAAACGTGCGGTGCGTAATTCTGCAGCAACCGCCAGCACAGGACAGGCATTGTAATAAGCATGTAGCTCGCGCGCTAAATCACGCAGATACTGGGTAACCTGGTGTGGTGCCAGATCTCGTGCAGCATGTGCCACCATCTCCGGATAATGCGCCAGACACTTCAACAGGCTGATCTCATGTGAGTCAGTCAGTACAGCCAGTGGTACTGTCGCGGTAGTCACAACGATGTCTTTTTCTGCTGCCTGTCGTAATACAGCGCAAATCCGCGCATGGGCGTATTGCACATAATAGACCGGGTTGTCATTTGACTGGGAACGCGCCAGGGTCAGATCAAATGCCAGGTGCTGGTCACTGCGACGCATCAGGTAAAAGAAGCGCGCCGCATCCACCCCAACGTCCTCATACAAACGACGCAGGGTGATAAATTCACCAGATCGGGTTGACATCGCTTGTTTTTCGCCCTCTTCATACAGGCTGGCAAACTGCACCAATAAGACAGTCAAAAACTCTGCTGACTGATCAGCAGCCTGGATGGCGGCTTTCACACGCGGCACATAACCATGATGATCCGCGCCCCAGATGTTGATCAGACGGGTATAGCCCTGCGCCAGCCGATCCAGATGATAGGCCACATCAGACGCAAAATAGGTTGGCTGACCATTCTCACGCACCAGCACCCGGTCTTTTTCGTCGCCCAGCGCACTGCTGCGAAACCAACAGACACCCGCTTCCCGATAGCAATATTCTGTGCTCTCCAGTTGTTCCAGGGCCTGCTGCACTTTGCCCTGATCAAATAAACGCTGTTCCGGGTACCACTGATCATAAATCACGCAAAAATTTGCCAGATCGTCACGAATATCTTCTAGAATACGATTTCGACCAATTGCAAACACTGCCTGGTAGTCAATCGTACCCAGCAAATGCTTTGCCCGCGCAATCAGTGCATCAATATAAAGCTCTTTATCACCACCATCAGCCTGATCTGGCGGCAGATCAGCCAGCACACTGGCGACCGGCTGCCGGTATTGTTCTGCCCGGACCTGGCGTAATTCAGTCGCAATATCCTGCACATAGTCGCCCTGGTAGCCATTTGCCGGAAACGGTACCGACTCACCCAGTTGTTGCAGATAACGCAGCCAGACAGACACTGCCAGAATATCCATTTGCCGACCGGCATCATTCACATAATATTCTGTGTGCACCACATAACCGACCGCATTTAACAGACGCTCCACCACCGAGCCATAAGCAGCCCCCCGTCCATGCCCGATGTGCAGCGGCCCGGTCGGATTCGCCGACACAAATTCAAGATGCACACGCTCGCCGCCACCCTGTTGGGTACAACCAAATTGTGCACCAGCATCCAGTATGTCACGGATGACAACAGTATGTTGTTGTGCCGCCAGGCGAAAATTGATGAAACCCGGACCCGCAATTTCAATGGCGGTCAGCCAGTCCGGCTGCTGACAAGCTGCAACTAACTTTTCTGCCAGGGCCCGTGGTGACATGTCAGCTGCTCTGGCATGTACCAGAGCGACATTACTGGCAAAATCACCCTGTTCAGGTTGCCGCGACGGAGTCACTTGCGGCGATACAATTGCCCGTGCCGGTAACACGCCCTGATCAGTTAAACGACGCAGTGCCAGTTGTAATAACTGTGTAATCTCTGATTTCATCATACCCTGCTGTTCCCGACATTGGCCGGAACCTTGTACACTGTTTAAAGAAGAACATTGAAATCTCTATTCTATCAGACCCAGATGACTGACAACCGACAGCAATATGGATGCTGGGTCATATTGTTATGGCTTGCTTGTTTCAGCGCACCACTGCTGGCGATTCCACAGACGATCAGCATCGGCACTGCTGGTATCAATGGGGTATATCATCCGTCTGGTGGTGCCATCTGTCGCATGCTGAACAAACAACGCACCCGGCATGGTATTCGCTGTATCGTCAAAAACACCAGCGGTTCTGTTTATAATCTGCAAGCAATCCGCAACACGACACTGAACGTGGGCCTGACCCAATCTGACTGGCAACATTATGCCTATCAGGGCACTAACCGCTTTGCCAGGGAAGGTGAAGATACTCGTCTGCGTTCCCTGTTTTCTTTGTATGCTGAAACCTTTACCCTCATCGCCCGTGCTGACAGCAATATACAAACACTGACAGATATCAGAACACACCGGATAAACATCGGCTCGCCCGGATCCGGCCAACGTGGCACCATTGATATTCTGCTGAAGTTTCTGGACTGGCAATTATCTGATTTTGAACTGGTTTCTGAGCTGCCTTCCACCGAGCAGGTAGATGCTTTATGTGATGACAAACTGGATGCCATTATCGTCACCGTCGGGCACCCGAGCAGTTTCGTCAACCAGATTGCTGAAACCTGCGCTATCAGACTGATACCGGCAGAACATCCGGCAATAGATGCACTGCTGGCAAAACATTATTATTACCGCAGAGCTCGTATACCTGGCGCACTTTATCCGGGAAACCCGGATGAAGTTGCCACATTCGGTGTCGGCGCAACAGTCGTCAGCTCAACCAGCACTTCAGATGACGTGATCTATGAACTGGTAAAAAGCGTATTCGACAATCTGGACGAATTCAAATCACTGCAGCCAGCCCTTGCCCACCTGCAACCGGTAGAAATAGTGCAGGATTCACTGTCCGCACCACTGCATGATGGCGCTGAACGATATTATCGGGAAGCAGGCATTGCCTGTTATGATTCAGAATTATCAGAACACAACCGATACTGCCAACCCGGTACCTTTATCCCGGCAAACCGACCGGGTCAGACAACAACGGATGAAATAACATCTGCCAACTCACCTGAAGTTCACTGAGGTCATTTATGAAACATTCTTTACTAGCTGCCGCTCTGTTCGGCTGGTGCTGCGCTTTGCTGGCCAGCTCTGCTGCGCCAACCGAGATAACACCGAAAGCACAATATGCCACGACGCTGGCTGAAGCCAGACAAGCCTATCAGCAGGCACTGCAACGCAAGAATACCTGGCGCGACACAAAAAAACTGCTCCGGGCTGCTGAAAAAGCAGCTTCGAACGGAAATTACGCGCAAGCTCATCAACTTGCCGCAAAAGCCAGACAACAAGGCTTGAATGCGGTACGGCAATATGACGACCAGATCGGCATAGGAAACCCAGGCTATCTGTACCAATAGGCCGAATGGATGGTTTTCCGCCTCCCATCAGATCTGCATCAGGCGGAAATCCGCCATTTGGCGACCGGAATCCATCCATCAAAGGTGCTTTCAAACCAAACCTGGCAGTGAAATTACATACATTTATCCTGCCGATAATGCATAAATGCAGAAACTGGCACTTTCCTTGCTGTATGTTTTAGCGAGGGTATAATGCACCCACGCTGAATGACTTCTCAATACCTGATGACAACTTAAAACAGGGATATTTATCATGAAACGACTCACAACTCTGGCCGCCAGTCTTTCACTGGCACTCGCTGGTAGCGCAGCCTGGGCTGCCGATGCCTGCGATCCAGGCGAAATTGTTATCAAGTTCAGCCATGTGACTGCAGCCAAAGGTCATCCGAAAGGTGAAGCTGCTGCGCGCCTGGCCGAACGCGTCAATGCCGATATGAATGGCAAAGTCTGCATACAAGTCTTCCCGAACAAGCAATTGTATAACGATAAAAAAGTGCTTGAAGCCATGCTGCTGGGGGATGTGCAAATGGCAGCACCTTCCTTGTCCAAATTTGAGAAGTATACAAAACAATTCCGCATCTTCGACCTGCCTTTCATGTTCACTGACATCGCTGCAGTAGATCGCTTCCAGAACTCAGCTGCTGGCGATCATCTGAAAAATGCTATGCGCAGCAGAGGACTGCAAGGACTGGCCTTCTGGCACAATGGCATGAAACAAATGTCAGCAAACATTCCATTGATTCTGCCGGAAGATGCAAAAGGACTGAAATTCCGGATTCAGAGCTCAGACGTGCTGAAGGCACAATTCGAGCAACTGGAAGCCAACCCACAAAAAATGGCGTTTTCGGAAGTATACAGCTCATTGCAGACTGGTGTTGTGGACGGGCAGGAAAACACCTGGTCTAACATTTACACGAAAAAGTTCTTTGAAGTACAAGATGGTATCACTGAAACCAACCATGGCGTACTGGACTATCTGGTCGTGACTTCAACTGAGTTCTGGGACAGCCTGCCAGAAGATGTTCGGGCACAGCTGAAACAGATCATCAACGAAGTTACCGCTGAACGTAACGGCGTTTCAACCTCCATCAATCAGACGAACCGGCAGAAAATTATTGATGCTGGTAAGCCAGTACGTACCCTGAATGCAGCACAACGGGCTGCCTGGGTGAACGCACTGAAGCCGGTCTGGAAAAAGTTTGAAAAGAACGTCGGTAAAGCTCTGATTGCTGCAGCACAGGAAGCGAACGCAGGATAAATCTTCCTTATCAGCAGTCGCTTACATCGCGAAAGGCCCGATGGAAAATCCACCGGGCCTTTCGTGTGCCGGATGACAAAATATATGATTCACCTTGCCCTGCAAACAATGGAGACCATCCATGCGTGATGCCGAAAAAAGCCGGCTCGGTTACTGGGTCAACGAAATAGAAGAGGTCGGTATTGCGGCCCTGCTTGGCCTGATGGCCTTGGTGACTTTCGCCAATGTCGTCGCCCGATATGTCTTCCAGAGCAACCTGCTCTGGGCTCTGGAAACCACCACCTATTTATTTGCCTGGCTAGTCTTATTCGGGATCAGCCATGCCGTAAAGATTTCCGCAAACCTGGGTGTTGATGCTGTCCTGAACTACCTGTCACCCCCGGCACAACGTATTTGTGCCTTGATAGCTGTCACCGCCTGTCTCGCTTTCACCGTGTTATTACTGTACGGCGGTTGGGATTACTGGAGTAAATTTGCTTTTAAACTAAGCTTTCTGGAAGCTGAGGATATCCCTTTCCCCGTCTGGATACAAAGTTTGCTGGGCTATGTCGAAGATGGTGAACCAATCTACGAAAAAATACCACGCTTTATCCCCTATGTGATCTTACCGTTTGGTATGGCATTGTTGCTTATTCGTTACTTACAAGCCGCTGTGCGCATCTGGCGCGGCGAACAACGTATGCTGATCGCAAGCCACGAAATTGAGGCGATGGAGGAATCCAAATAATGGAAGTCTTACTCTTATTTATTGCGGTTATTGCCCTGCTGCTGATTGGGGTACCTATCGCCATCGCGTTAGGTTTGTCCAGCATCACATTCCTGTTGTACCACTCCGACAGTTCACTCGCTTCTGTTGCCCAGACCTTATTTGAAGCGTTTGAAGGTCACTATACCCTGCTGGCGATTCCATTTTTTATCCTGGCTTCATCCTATATGTCGACCGGTGGTGTAGCGAAACGTATTATTCGCTTCGCTATTGCCACTGTTGGCCATGTACGAGGCGGACTAGCCATCGCCGGGGTATTCGCCTGCATGCTGTTTGCTGCGCTTTCCGGTTCTTCTCCAGCGACCGTCGTTGCCATCGGAACCATTGTGATCAGTGGCATGCTGAAGGTCGGCTATACCAAGGAATTCGCTGCCGGAGTCATCTGTAATGCTGGTACCCTGGGTATCCTGATTCCGCCATCTATTGTTATGGTGGTGTATGCAGCAGCAACCGATGTCTCTGTAGGACGGATGTTTCTGGCTGGCGTGATCCCCGGTTTACTCGCCGGGCTGATGCTGATGATTGGTATTTATATTGCCGCACGGATTAAAAACCTGCCAGCCCAACCCTGGGCCGGATTTGGTGAAATCCGCGATGCTGCGATAGATGCCGGTTGGGGACTGTTCCTGATCGTGATCATACTTGGCGGCATCTATGGTGGTGTCTTCACACCGACCGAAGCAGCAGCAGTTGCTTCCGTGTATGCATTCCTGATCGCAAATTTCATCTACCGCGACATGGGTCCACTGAAAGACCAGCCGTTACGCCGCGATGGTGAAAACCGCCTGTTTGCCTTCATTCGTAACTGGTTATTGTTCTTCCGCTACCTGATCCCGGCTATATTTCATCCGGATCACCGCCAATCACTATTGGAAGGTGGCAAACTGACCATTATGTTATTGTTTATCATCGCTAACGCGTTGATATTAAAGCATGTTTTAACGGAAGAACAGATTCCGCAGGAAATTGCTTCAGCAATGCTCGCTGCCGGTTTCGGGTCAGTCATGTTCCTGGTGATCGTCAACCTGATTCTGCTGATTGGTGGCCAGTTCATGGAGCCGTCCGGTCTGATTGTGATTGTGGCACCTCTGGTTTTCCCGATCGCTATCCAGCTTGGCATTGACCCGATCCATCTGGGCATTATCATGGTGGTCAACATGGAAATTGGTATGATAACACCACCAGTCGGACTGAACCTGTTCGTAACATCTGGTGTTGCCAAAATGTCCGTACTATCAGTCGTCCGTGCTGCCACGCCATGGCTGGGCATACTGTTGATCTTCCTGGTTATGATCACCTATATCCCCTGGCTATCCACGTTCATCCCGAACAGCCTGATGGGACCGGAGGTCATCACCATCTCCTGAGGAACATCCTTCTGACTCCTGCACGTCCGTGCGGGAGTCAGGCTTCGTTAACCCCTCCACATTTTCCCTCCCGATACGCGCCCATAGCTCAGCTGGATAGAGTGTTGGCCTCCGAAGCCAAAGGTCAGAGGTTCGAATCCTCTTGGGCGCGCCATATCCCCAACTGATACTCTTACCAGCATCTTTTTAATCACAAATAATAAAAGAAAGACCAGATACTTTTTGTAGCGCGAAATTGTTGCATATAGTTATCAACTATGTTTGAATTTAAGCCTGGGCTTCATCCTGAGAAAACAGGATGACAAAACCTCGCAATATGGAATGCACGAGGCTTAAAACATGCAACAACCTTCAATACAACAAGTCCTGATTATTGACGACCACCAACTGCTACCAACATTATGGATGAAGCATCTGCATAATAGCAGTAACCCGGTTCGTAACACCACACGAGAACCAGAAGCGGTACGTCAGCTGATTCAAGCCACGCAACCTTATGCCTGGGGCATCATCACGCTGAAGGATATGAGTGAATGCCATCTGCTGAAACCACTCCGGCGTTGGCTACCACAAGCAATTTTAGTGGCGATCACCGCAACGGATGATCTGCACAGCAATGCCTATGCCGCTGGTATAGAGTACGTTACCACTATTAACCAACTAAACTGGCCCGAACTGGATCAGCAGATTCACCAGACTCTGAGACAACGGGCACAACAACATCTGACCCGGCCTAAACCCAGGAAAATCCAACCGCTGAATGCCCAACAACGCCAGATCCTGCATTATGTTGCGCACGGCATGTCCAACAAAGAAATCAGTCGCGCCACCTATTTAGCAGAAGGTACCGTTAAAAACCACCTGATCAGAATTTTTGATTATCTGGGAGTTACCAACCGCACACAAGCCGCCTTAAAAGCTGCTCCTTTTGCATAGGGGGCGTTCTCAATCAACTTCATGGTTTGATTCTGGCCCTTTTCTGCGCTGACGGTGTTGCAACTCGTCGCAATAGAATGACTATGACTCCTCATTGCGCCTTGTCAGCACAAAAAATGACTCGACATCATTTCCACTCAGCTCATTGAGAACGCCCCCCCAGCAAGCACCCATAAAAAAACCCGTTTGCCACCGATAGCAAACGGGTTAGTCAAAGCCGAAATAATATCTCTGATTCAGCGTAGTCCGGCTTCTTTGTAATAGCGCAGTGCACCATCATGTAACGGCGCTGACAGTCCGTCAGATGCCATTTGCGCTTCTTTCAAGTGCGCAAAGGCTGGGTGAAAACGACGGAACTGACCTATATTTTCAAACACAGCTTTAACAACGGTGTAGATTGTATCAGCAGATGTATCTGTTGAACTGACGAAGGTCGCACCCACCCCGAAGGTCAGCACATCCTGCGGATTGCCCTGATACATGCCACCCGGAATCGTCGCAACCCGATAATAATCATTCTCATCTACCAGCTTATCAATCACCGGGCCAGTCACAGACACCAGGACGGCACCGCATGCCGTGGTAGCTTCCTTGATAGAACCATTCGGATGCCCGACCGTGAATACAATCGCATCCACCTTGTTATCGCATAAAGCCTGAGCCTGCTCAGCTGACTTCAGTTCAGTCACCTGCTTAAAATCATCTTTGTCCCAACCATATAGTCGCATCAACATATCCATATTGCCACGCTGGCCAGAACCTGGATTACCAATATTGACGCGTTTACCCTTCAAATCCTTAAATTCGCGGATACCGGCGTCGCGTCGGGCTAATACCGTAAACGGCTCCGGATGAACTGAAAACACTGCCCGCAGATCTTTATTGCCTTTACCTTCAAAGCGATCAGTCCCATGATAAGCATGGTGTTGCCAGTCTGACTGCACCACTCCCATATCCAGCTCACCGGCCCGGATCGCGTTCAGGTTGTAAACAGACCCACCAGTGCTTTCAACTGAACACCGGACACCATGCGATTTACGATCTTTATTCACCAACCGGCAAATCGCACCACCTGTCGGATAGTAAACCCCAGTGACTCCACCGGTGCCAATAGTTACAAACTCAAATGCATACGCTGGCAACGCCAGCACTAATGCAGCCAGTCCCGCTGCCCATCGATGTTTCATCGTAACACTCCCAAAAATAAAAAGGCCCGAAGAGACTCAGAACCATAATACAGACACGTAATTCTGACTGTACACTGAACAAACTACCGATACAACTCCCGCAGCATAAACGGGTGTGATTCAAACTGATGTGGAGTAATAGGTTGGGCTACATGAGATCGAATGTTGTCAACGTCAGGCTCAGCGTTTCCTGACCGGGGCTCTCCGAGGTACGCCAGAATACCCGTCCTGGGGGCTCGGCTGCGGCCGTCCATGGCCGCAGACGCCCTCGGAGAACCCCGGTCGGGAAACGCTCTGAGAGTAAGGTGGCACAACCACCTTCGCGGTCATTCCCACCAATGGCGGCACTGTGGTACAACAAACCTTGCCAGAGCTGCTCATGCCCGACAGCGCATCGGTGGCCAGGCGTTCACCCAAAACGCCAGCGAATACCTGTCGTTCTGTGCGCAGCGAAGCCACAGTCACAGCACTGCCGGATTGGCTGCCACTCTATCCGGTCTGATAGGCAAACAGAGTTCAGCGAACAGTCTCTTGGTCGATTCGTTTCTGGCACACAGGATTTTTATCACGGTACTACAGGTTGCGACAACCGGTGTCGTAGGTTTTGCAGCGAATGTGTGCAAAGGCTGCCCGGTTTGAACATGGCTACGAAGGTGGTTGCATCACTGTACTAAAACGGGGCGTTATCCCGATCTGCTCTCCGAGGGCGTCTGCGGCCATTGACGGCCGCAGCCGAGCCCCCACGGACGGGTATTCCGGCGTCCCTCGGAGAGCAGATCGGAGTAACGCTTGTGAAAAGCCTACGGTAGCAGATTACCACATCAGTTTGAATCGCACCCAGCATAAACTTAGTGATTGACACTGAGTACCAGCCTGAGTAAATTAGTAGTCTTAATTGCCGAGGTGGCGGAATTGGTAGACGCGCCAGTTTCAGGTACTGGTGACCGTAAGGTCGTGGAGGTTCAAGTCCTCTCCTCGGCACCATATTTTTGCAGATGAATTATCACCATAAAAAAGCCCCAGCAGCCTGTCACCGGGCTGTTGGGGTTTTTTTATGGGTGATTCAGAGACCTGCAATCAGCATATATCATCCTCTATCTGGCAGAACTTCGTATGCAAAACCGGCACATCGCCCTCTCCGCCATTCTCCTCAGCCTGGGCACAGGATGCAGCAGTGTCGGCCCGGAAAATGCCATAGATTATGCCGGAGAACAACAAGCCACGCGCAATCTGGTGATTCCACCAGACCTGACTGCTGCACCTCTTGCACCCCGGTTAGCGATACCAGATCTGCCAACAGGTCAGCCTGGCACAACCATCACCAATCCACAGCACTCTGCTTCAACTCATCAACCACACGCCACATCTACCGAGCCTGTTAAAGCCCAGGCATCAGCAACTGCTTTAACATCACCTCACCTCAACACACCACATCTGCTGCTATCTGTCACACCAGAACAAGCCTGGACACAACTACTCAGCTTCTGGCAAACACAAAACGTCGACATTGCAGAGAAAAATGAACAGCTAGGCATACTGCGCACTGCATGGACAGCAGAACCCGGCGACACTGCTGACGACATTATCACTGAAACGTTTCGTTCAATATTGGGTAGCCTGTATGCAGCTGATCAACGCAGCCAGTTCCTCATGCGGCTGGTGCCCATCAACGATCAACAAACTGCCATATCAGTTACACATTATGGCACGCAGCAGAAGATTCACTATGACATCGATGGTGATATTGATAGAACAGAGTGGATTCCTCTGGCATCTGATCCTCAACGGGAATATGCACTGCTGAACCAGATAGCGGCCTACCTCAAGGTCTCCCCTGCCATTCAGTCCTCTCAAACTCAGGAGCCTGAAAACGACCCTCTCAACGGTGAACTGGCAATCACTGATTCCGCAGCAAAAGCCTGGCCCATCTTAGCTCATGCCTTACGTCAGCCAATATTCCAGATACAGCAACAAGATCAGAATGCAGGCCGGTTTGTTATACAGTATCCCATGCCCGAAAAAGCTTTTATGCTGACACCTGACCTGACCTTCTCGATAGGTGACACTGACGCAACAAACACAGCTGCTGAGGTTTATCAGATCATACTGCAACCGACCCGGACAGGGTCAATCATCCAGGTGCGCGATCATCAGAGCCAAATTCCGGATAATGATCGCAGTATGCAACTGTTACGTCAGCTCGCGGGGTACTTTCAGGTACAGCACTGATGTTGCGCTTTGCCTCACTCGGCAGCGGCAGTCGCGGCAATGCAACACTAGTACAATCTGATAATACCTTACTGTTGATTGATTGTGGCTTTGCGGCCCGCGAACTGGAACGACGCAGTGCTGGATTAGGTATCGACCTGACCCGGCTGGATGCGATACTCGTCACCCACGAGCATGGCGATCATCAACGCGGCGTTGGCCCGGTCGCACGCCGCTACCAGACTCCAGTCTGGATGAGCGCAGGCACTGCGCAAACAGACTTCGGCCAACTGCCGGATTGCCACCTGATCAATCCACACCTGCCCGCCTTCAACATCGGTGACATCACTATAACACCCGTCATCGTGCCACATGATGCGCGCGAAACCGTACAATTCATCTTCACCTGCGCTGACAAACGCCTCGGTCTGCTCACCGATCTCGGGCACATCACTCCTCATATCAAAGCACAATACACCCGACTGGACGCCCTGCTGCTGGAAGCGAATCACGATCCGCAAAAACTTGCCAACGGCCCCTACCCCCCCAAACTCCAAACACGGGTTGGTGGCGACTATGGGCACCTCAACAACCAACAAGCAGCAGACTTACTCAGCACACTGGACACCACACAGCTACAACATCTGGTGATCGCGCATCTCAGCGAAAAAAATAATGACCCGGCCCTGGCATACGATGCATTCCAGATTGCAAATCCGGATATTCAGACAAAACTCAGCCTGTTACAACAAGACACCCCCAGCGCCTGGTATACCTTAGGGATCGCTCACAATTAAACCCGATTATAGTGGCCGACCAAGCTGAATACAGCCTGACAGGTGATGGCTAAGCGCTCAAACTGAGAAGCTACCCGGTGCTCGTGCTGCAATTTCAGCCACAGACGGTTTTTTAACCTCATCTGCAAAAAAACTCTTTACGATCTACTAAGCACTCAGTAGTATATATTCAAATATATACCCCCTATTCAAGGAGTCACCCCTGATGCCACAAACTGCCAGATTATTCAGCAACGGCAACAGCCAGGCCGTGCGTTTACCCCTCGCCTTTCGCTTTACCAGCCCGGAAGTGTATATCCGCCGCAACCCGGACACGCAGGAAGTGATCCTGTCAGAAAAACCACAGGACTGGGATAGCTTTTTTGCTGCAGCGCAAAATACCGACATTCCGGGTGACTTTCTGGCACCCGAACGGCCCGTCACCCAGGAGCGCGACCCGTTTGCCGGCTGGCACGAATGACTCGTTACCTGCTGGACACCAATATTGTCGGCTACTGCATCAAACAGGAACCGATGGTGCTTGCCAACCTGGTGGCAGCCCCGGCGTCCAGCCTGTACATCTCTGTCATCACTGAAGCCGAATTATTGTTCGGGTTGGCGAAGCGACCTGACGCCAGAAAATTACATCGCCTGGTGCATGAATTCCTGCGCCGGATGACCGTGCTACCCTGGGAACGCGATACAGCGCGGATATATGGCGATATCCGCGCTGAACTCACTACTCAGGGTAAAACACTTGCCCCGCTGGACTTACTCATCGCCGCCCAGGCACTCGCTGCAAAAGCCACCCTGGTCACCCGTGACCAGGCATTCCGCCAAATTACTACTCTGACAGTGACCGACTGGATTCAAGCCTGACCATGCACCAGACAGGTGCCACCTCCCCCATTCACCCACCGATCACCTTTCCGGCAGACCTGCCGATCACTGCACATCTGGACGCTATCCAGACCGCTATTCGCGACCATCAGGTACTGATCGTGTGCGGCGAAACCGGCTGCGGCAAATCGACCCAACTGCCCAAGATCTGTCTGGCCACCGACCTGACACAAAATGGCCGCATCGGTCACACCCAGCCGCGTCGCATTGCCGCGCAACGACTCGCCGAACGTATCGCCGCAGAGCTACACGAATCTGTCGGCACACATGTTGGTTATAAAGTACGATTTAATGACCAGGTCTCGAAAAAAACCGTTATCAAACTGATGACCGACGGCATCCTGCTGGCCGAAATTCAGCGGGACCCGCTGCTGCGGGAATACAGCACCCTGATCATCGACGAAGCGCACGAACGCAGCCTGAACATCGACTTCCTGCTCGGCTACCTGCACCAATTATTGCCGCAGCGACCTGACCTGAAACTGATCATCACCTCAGCCACGCTGGAACCAGAACGGTTTGCCGAACATTTCGGACAGGCACCGATTATCCGGCTGGCCGGGCGTACCTATCCGGTCGATATCCGCTACCACCCACCAGAACCCGATGCCCGTGATCCAATGATCACCCTGCAAGGCGCAGTCGCCGAACTACTCCCACTGGACGGTGACATACTGGCTTTTTTTGCCGGAGAACGAGACATCCGCGAAGCCACAGACAGCCTGCGCAAACCATACGGATCAGAACTGGACATCCTGCCGCTGTATGCCCGCCAACGTGCAACCGATCAGGCTCGCATCTTTGCTCCCAACCACAAACGCCGCCGTCTGGTACTGGCCACCAACGTTGCCGAAACGTCACTCACCGTACCAGGTATCCGCTATGTGATTGATACCGGACTGGCCCGGATCAGCCGCTACAGCCCGCGTAGCAAACTACAACGCCTGCCGATAGAACCGATCTCGCAAGCCAGCGCGGCACAACGCAGCGGACGCTGCGGGCGGGTCGCGCCCGGCGTGTGTATCCGGTTATACAGCGAAGCAGACTTTGCCAGCCGCCCAGCCTACACCGAGCCAGAGATCCTGCGCACCAACCTGGCCGCCATCATCCTGCGCATGCAGGCCCTGCGCCTGGGCGATATCGCCAGCTTCCCGTTTGTCCAACCACCCGATCAACGGGCAATTCGTGATGGCTACCGTGTTCTGCACGAACTCGGTGCTGTGACGACGCAACACCAGATCACCCGGTCAGGCCGCAAATTGGCCCGCATCCCGGTTGATCCACGTATCGGACGCATGCTGCTGGCAGCACCACGTTATCACTGCCTGCGCGAAATCCTGATCATTGCTGCGGCCCTCGCGATCCCGGATCCGCGCGAACCAGTACGCGGTACTCCACCAGCCGATTGGTGCCATCCGCACTCCGACTTCATCACCCTGCTGAACCTCTGGCACACCCAACAACAAGCTCGCCAACAACACAGCCGCCGCGCATTCCACACCTGGTGCCAGACACAACAACTGGCACCACACCGGGTTCGCGAATGGCACGCATTGCATCAGCAACTGCAACAACAAATGCAAGCGATGCGCTATCGACCAAACACGACCCCCGCCAGCGAAGATCAGATTCATCAGGCGATACTGAGCGGGTTACTCAGCCAGATCGGCCTGCGCGAACAGGGCCAGAACCGAGTCTACCAGGGTGCACGCCAGCAGCGCTTCCACCTGACGCCAGGTGCACACAAAACCGCGTCCCGCTGGATCATGGCGGTCGAACTGATCGAAACCCAGCGCGTATATGCCCGTCTGGTAGCACGCATCAAACCCGCCTGGCTGGAAGCGCAAGCGCACCATCTGTTACAAAAAACTTATGCAGAACCAGAATGGCATGCACCAAGCGAACGCGTGATCACCTACGAAACTCTGCATTTGTATGGCCTGCCGATCGCCACCCAGCGGCGCAAACCCTATGCACCACTCAACCCGGCACATGCCCGCGAGATCTTTATCCAGCACGCCCTGGTGATGGGCGATGCCTGCTGGCAGGCATCTTTCTGGGAACATAACCAGACACAGATCGGCGCCATTCGGGCACAAGAAGCCAAAATACGACGCTGCGATCTGCTGATCGATGACAGCCAACGCTACGACTGGTACGACGCCCGCATTCCACCAGACATCGCCGATACCCGCCAACTGGAACACTGGCTGCGCCAGCCTGGCCAGGCCACTGCTCTGCACTTTGCACCCGACGACCTCCGCACCACAGCACCTGGCCCGGACGCTGCCGACTATCCCGAATACCTGCTGCTGAATGACACACCGCTGCCACTCCGGTATGCGTTTACACCCGGCGAGCCGCAAGATGGAATCAGTGTACAAATTCCGCTCAGCCTGCTGCCACAACTCAGCCAGGGCCAGATCGACTGGCTGATCCCTGGCCTGATCCATGCCAAGCTGACCGCCCTGCTGAAGACCCTGCCCAAACCCCTGCGCCGCGAATGCGTTCCTCTGGCAGATACCGTGCGTGACAGCCTGGCACAGATGCAGCCGGAAGACAGGCCGCTACACCAGACCTTCGCCGCCGCACTGCGACAAGTGCGCCAATTGCACATTCCGGAAGACGTCTGGCAACCCCATGCACTGGAACCATATCTGCGTCTGCGCATCTGCGTGATGGACGGCGCACGCGAACTAGCTGTATCACGCGATCTGACCGACCTGCAGCGCCGCTATGGCCAGGCAGCCAGCGCAATCACCCTACATAGTCCAACATCACTACAACAACGCGGATTGCGCGACTGGACTTGCGGTCGCCTGCCAGAACACATCACCACTCAGCAGGACGGACTCCAACTTCGAGCCTATCCAGCTCTGGCAGACGAAGGCGACAGTGTCGCAGTACGTTGCCTGACATCCAGAGAACAGGCCGCTGAACTACACCAGCAAGGCCTGACCCGACTGCTCATGCTGCGCCAATCACGCCGGATACGCGACCTGCGGCGGGACGCGCCGGACACCCAAACCAGCTGGCGCTATAGCCAGCTCTCGACTACCACCGACACGCCAGCCGAATCCCTACCACTAACGGAACAATTGATCCGGCAAGCAATCACACGGACTTTTCTCACAGAACAAGACCCGACTCTGATTCGGGATGCAAAACAATTCAACGCCTGCTACGAACAAGGCAAGACAAACCTGTATTCGGCCTATCAACAACTGCATACCGTCGTACGCGATAGCCTGGCACAGTACGAACAAATACACCAGGCGCTGAGCCAGCATACACAGGCAAGCCAGCGAGCCACCGTCACCGATGTGCAAGCACAGCTACACCGACTGCTTTATGCGGGCTTTGTGCAACAGACCCCGGTCGCACAGCTCCTGCACTATCCGCGCTACCTACAGGCAATCCACCAGCGCCTGACTCGGCTACGCACCGGCGGCCAGGCCCGTGACCAGCAACAGATACAGGCGATGGCGGCCATTCAAAAACGCTGGCAACAACGCATCATCCAACAACCCGACGACACACGCTTGGCACAGATACGCTGGCAACTGGAAGAATTGCGTGTCTCCCTGTTCGCCCAGCAACTGGGCACACCCTACCCGATCTCGGTACGCCGTATCGAAAAAACCTGGCAGCAGCTCAGCCTGTAGACCACACGAAAAACGATTCAGAAGATGTGCTTCACATCACGATAAAAATTTTCATGTGCGCCCAGCGCCATCAGCTCCAACGTCACGGTATCTTCCTCATAGCGATAACTTAACAAGGTTAACTGCTTCATCATTTTGAATTTGTATACTCGCAGGAAAGCCAGATCACCTTTCTTCTGCTCACCCAGATAAGGATTCTGCACCAAGGCTTTTACCGCAGCATCCAGAGCCGTTTTCTGGTTTTTGTGCAATTTTTTCAACGCTTTTCTGAAAGTCGGTGTCTGCAGAATCCGGGTGATTTCAGCCAAAGGTGTAAGCTTCCAGCTTACCAGCTGCCTGCTCAGCCTTCGCAATCATCGCCTGCCGGACAAACGCATAGGGTAAATCGGGGTTATCTTCCATAATCTCCCCGATTTTCGCCCAATGCTCAACCTGTTTCGGCGTCGTACGATTAAACGCATTCGCCATGATGGCCGCTTTATCAAACAAATCATGATCAATACGAATACTAGCGGTTGCCATAATATTGCTCCTGAAATGAGCCTTGGCCAAACTTGACCAAGGCTGGGCAATTGTAGCAATCTGCTACAATTGCTGCAAAATTATTCACTTACTGAGCAATCTGCGAGACGAGCCAAATCCTGCCGCAGACGTTGACAAACCTGATCCCAGTCATGATCCGCAACAACCCAGTCACGCAATGACTGCTGATAAGCACCATTCGTCTGCAACGCCAGCGTAGTCTGTCGCACAATGTCAGACAAGGTATGCGCCAGGTCTGACCGCAGCCGCATGATGTCGCTAATTTCCGCAGGCAATGCCGTTGCCGCAGCCTGAATACAAGCCGCCATCCCAGCAAAATCGGTACCGAGCGGAAAACAACCCGCTGCAATCGCTTCCAGAAACACCAGTGGTGCTGCTTCTGCCAGCACCGAAGGAAAAATCGCAACATCACATACTGGCAACACGTGACACAATGCGGCATGCGGCAGATAGCCGGCAAAAATCACCCGCTCAACCCGGACATGTTGTTGTGCCAGCAAAAAATAATCTTCCCACTCACCCTGCGCTTTAAGCTGCGCAAAATACATCTCAACCGGCGCGAATGCAGCCACTTCGTGTAGCTCAATACACCGGCCCAACTGCAACAACCGGCAAAACAATCCGGCATCACCTGTACTGAGAGCAAAGACCAGCGCCTCCAATACCGCGCGCTGCGGCCCGTGTCCAACAATCACCAATCGGGCATCCGGGTTTTGTGACAAAATGCCGGGCAATGCGGCAATCAGGGTAAACAGTCCCTTATTCACAATCAGCCGACCGACAAAAACCAGCATCTTTGCCTGTGTTACGTCAATTTCTGTCAATGTGCGGAAATTCTCAACATCCGGTACCTTGTGCTGACCGTATCCGGTTTGCTCAACCCAGGCCGCCGTTTCAGGCAAATCACAATCATACACCTGCCAACTATCAGCAAAACGAGGCGTCACTGCCATATAACCAGCACCATCCTGCACTCGATCTACCAACTGAGATACAACCTGCAACCTGTCAGAAACTATGTGCTGTGACTTCAGGTCAGGATAAAACCGACGCAGACTCGCTACACCCTGAACTGGCGGTACCGGAGCAAACAGGCGCGTATCCACCCCGGTGTTGAGCAAACAGATTTTGGATGCCAGACCAGGCAGGTCAGTAAACAGCGTGCTGATCCTGTCCACCATCTCCGTGCTCAGCGCATAAATCCGTTGTGCGCCCCGGAAGGCCTGTTCAGCATAACGATAAAAGCGCTGATCCCGCTTCACCGCATATTCAATCGCACTACCATGCGGTGTGATCACATACGGAACCGCACATGACTAGGCCACCCGTTGCGCCACCACCGACATTAATACCGCATGATTCGCATCAATCATCCGTACCGGATAAGTCTGCAGAATATCGCTTAACACCCGCTGATGCTGATGCATATAGGCTTCAATCTCCTCATCACACCACGCCACCATCGGGCGTACATCAGCAAATTCAGCATAACGATCCACCACATACACCGGTAACCGCCCGCCCAGTAACGGCTTATGCAGAATACAGGTGCCCGGATATACTGACGGTGTACTGCGCTGCCATACCGTTTCCCGGCGATCATCCGGGTGATACACCAACATTTCGTTGATGAACGGATAGCACTCAGGTTGTCCTTCCTGACAGACCAGGTGTACTGTTTCACCCTGCCGACAGAGCAACTCTATCATCGACCGGGTCCATAGATTACTGCCGGAGCCATCCAGCAGATAGCCATGTAAAAATGCAATCATCACTGACTCCTGAGTGATCTCTTATCAACGACCTATCATGATGGCAACGCGGATTTATATTTTGTATACAGGGGGAACCATTGGTATGGCTCCTGACAACCCGCATGATCCATACAGCTCCTTAGCACCCAAGCCATTCTCTGACTTATTGCGTCATATACCAGGCATTGCAGCAACTGAACCACAAAAGCCGGATTTTCTGAAACTGGATGGCGGCAATATGATTCAGCTGGATTTCGACAGTATTGAACCGGTTGACTCTTCTGACATCTCACCAGCATACTGGACACAGATCGCACAAAAAATTCAGGCGGCCTATACCGATTATGATGGCTTTGTTGTGCTGCATGGCACAGATACGATGGCTTATACCAGTTCAGCCTTAAGCTTTATATTCGAGAATCTGGAAAAGCCTGTCGTGTTCACCGGATCACAACAACCGATTAGTGCTCCGAATACCGACGCGATCGCCAACCTCACCCATGCAATCAAGGTTGCCGGGTATCAAGTAACAGATTTACCCCTGATCCCGGAAGTGGTGATCGTATTTGCCGATAAGATCTTACGTGGCTGCCGTGCCACCAAAATCAGTACTTCAGATCAAGCGGGGTTCGACTCACCCAATTTCCCGCCACTGGGTACCATAGGCGCTCAAATCAAGATTAACACTAATGATTTGTTACCTCGCCCTGAAGGCAAACAACTTTGTATTAAGGCAGACCTGGCCTCTCAGGTCTGCAGTGTTAGTCTGTTTCCCGGCATTACTACCCACCCGATACGTCAGTTATTTTTAGACCAGTCCGTCGAAGGCATTGTGTTACATACCTACGGCTCCGGTAACGCACCAGGCGATATCGACTTGCTGCATGTCATAGCACAATCCGTACAAGGCGATGCACTGATCAATATGGCCGGTGATATACAGCCTGAAGCAATTTCCGGTGGGCGTCTGATTGTGAATATCTCACAATGTCTTCAGGGCACCGTCGAGATGGGCTTATATGCGGCAAGCTGTGGCATTCTGGAATGTGGGGTGTTATCCGGCCTGGACATGACGCCGGAAGCCGCCCTGACAAAACTGATGTGGACATTGGGGACACAGGTGGGTACTGATCGGGCCACGCAGATGCAGATCAGCCAACGCGGTGAACAAACCGAAAATCTGTTTGATTTGCGTTACGGAGCGGTTGCGGCAGACAACCCGGTGTCGGTATTTACTGCGTCCGCCGCGCCGGATGAACGGTTGGATCGCGACCGGATTTCACGCGCCATGCTGTGCCTGTTTGGCCTGGGTGTAACCGGCGTGGAGGATGGTGAACGGGTAGATGTGCGGGTCTTCATGAATATGCCACGTGCTGATCACCGTACAACTGCAGATGAAGCACGGTGTGTCGCCAGCATTAGTTTTGTGCATGAAGCCGACAAACCGACTCAGACCCGGATGCAGAACATCACCTACAAAACGCAAAATGTGATCGGCAGTGGCGACGTGATTCTGACCCTGATCACCAACTCACCACGAATGAAGTTATTCTTCAAAGGGCTGTATCTGGCGGTGTATGCCAAATCCTGAGTGTGCAGCACCGTCGCACACTGACGCCGAGGAAAAGATCCGATGTCGCATGATCAGAATTTCAAGAATATGCTGCTGGACTATCCACTGGAGGCATTGCGCTTTTTTGCTCCGGCAGAAGCACAAAAACTGAGTGGCAACTTTAAAATCACGCCGCTGCGCCAGGAGCAGCTGAAACACCGGTTAGGTGATCGTTTTCGTGAGCTGGACTGTCCGTTACAGATCGAATGGCCGGATGGTGAACGGGCGACCTTATTATTTGTGGTCGAAGAAGACACAGAACCGCGTCGCTTTTCCATCTACCGGCTGGCACATTATTGTCTGGATCTGGCCGAGCTGTACCAGACCGACCAGGTTGTCCCGGTGGTCATTTTTCTGCATGCGGGTAAATGTGCCCAATATCTGCATTTAGGCAGTGGCGAAGAACCTTACCTCGGCTTTCGCTATGTTGCGTGTCATCTGCCGCGCCTGTCCTATACCACGTATCAGGACAGCGACAATATTGTCGCCTGCTTAAATCTGCTGAACATGCGCTATGATGCGCAGGACAAGGTCGCCGTATACGCCCAATCCATGCGCCGCCTGCTGCATCTGGAACAACGACCGGACAAACAAGCGAAATATATTGATTTTATTGATATTTACGGCAACCTGTCTGCACAGGAACAACAGCAATATCAACGTGACTACCCTGAGGAGGAACACATCATGATGGGAAGATTAGCTCAGGCCCGCCAGGAAGGCTGGCAGGAAGGTCGTCAGGAAGGCCGTCAGGAAGGCCGTCAGGAAGGTGTATCAGCAGGCATCCAGCGCGGTGCCGCCAGAGTCTTACTGACACAACTGAAACTGAAATTCGGCGCAGAAGTGAATGCAACCGTACACGAACAAGTTGCGCAGGCAGATGCCGACACATTACAACACTGGTCTGAACAAATCCTGAGTGCCCGACACTTATCACAGATCCTGAACTCACAACCGGGTCAGTAAACCACGATGCCACGTCTCCGCGAAATTCCTTACAACTACACCTCTTTGAGTGATCGCGAAATCGTGATCCGTTATCTCGGTGAACCGAACTGGCAACTGATTGAATCATTGCGCGGTTCACGTCGCACCGGGCGTTCGGCGCAGATGCTGTTTGAGGTCCTCGGTGATCTGTGGGCCGTGGAGCGTAATCCCTACCTGCAGGACGATCTGATCCATAACCCGGACCGGCGTAAAGCACTGATCGTCGCGCTCAACCATCGCCTGAACCAGTTCGCGAAGCGAATCAATCAGAATACGGGGGCAGAACGCCTGCTGAACGCCACACAGCATGCCGTAGACCAGTTCAGCAACCGGTTCAGTGCCACCCTGGCGTTACGTCAGAAAGTACAACGCGCACTGAAGCCACTGACCCGGAAAGATAACATCGACTTCAGTGGCCTAGCCCGCGTCTCGCACGCGACCGACGCGACCGACTGGCGGGTCGAAATGCCGTTCGTGGTGATCACACCGGATACCGAAGCCGAGATTGCTGCGATTGTGAAGGCCTGCATTGATTGTGGACTGACCTTGATCCCGCGCGGCGGCGGCACTGGCTACACCGGCTCAGCCGTACCACTGGACGCACACTGTGCGGTGATCAACACCGAAAAGCTGGAAGACCTGTCGTCGATAGAAACAATCACATTACCCGGCTTGGATAAGCCGGTCGCCACGGTACGCACCGGAGCTGGGGTAGTCACGCGGCGGGTTTCCGATCTGGCCGCGCAGTATGGTCAGGTCTTCGCCGTAGATCCCACCTCACAGGATGCCTCCACCATCGGTGGCAACATCGCGATGAATGCCGGCGGCAAAAAGGCCGTCTTGTGGGGCACCACCTTGGATAACCTGGCCAGTTGGCGCATGGTCACACCGCAGGCCGACTGGCTGGAAGTGACCCGGCTGAACCACAACCTGGGCCGGATACATGACCAGGCAGAAGTCAGCTTCCGTCTGCAACGCTATGCACCAGATGGCACCACACCGCAGGGCGCGGCAGAAACCCTGACCATGCCCGGCCAGGCATTCCGCAAAATCGGCCTGGGCAAAGACGTCACGGACAAATTCTTATGCGGCCTGCCCGGCGTGCAGAAAGAAGGGTGTGACGGCCTGATCACCTCAGCGCGCTTTATCCTGCACCGGATGCCAACCCATACCCGCACCGTCTGCCTGGAATTTTTCGGCCAGGATCTGGCAGAAGCAGTACCGGCGATCGTCGAAATCACTACAGAAATCCAGGCCACCGACGGCGTACAGATTGCCGGACTGGAACACCTGGACGAACGATATGTGAAAGCAGTCGGTTACAGCACCAAGGCCGCCCGGCGCGCGACACCGAAAATGGTCTTAATCGCAGACCTGGTCTCAGATGACGAACAACAAGTCGCCGACACCGCCAGCCGGGTGATCCGCATGGCACAGGCTCGTCAGGCAGAAGGCTTTGTAGCGATCAGCCCGGCAGCCCGTAAAAAATTCTGGGCCGACCGCTCACGCACAGCGGCCATCTCAGCACATACCAACGCATTCAAAATCAACGAAGATGTCGTCATCCCACTGGATCGGCTGGCCGACTACAGTCGCGGCATTGAACAGATCAACATCGAACAATCGATCCGCAACAAACTCCAGACCATCCGCGCCTACCAGACCCTGCTCACTGAGTATCCACTGCCGGAAGAACACGACGGCAACATACTACGCAACAAACTCGCGCTGGCGCGGGACACAGTCAACCGGGTAGGACAACGCTGGCAAACCCTGCTAGACCAACTGGAAGCTCCGGTTGATCCGGCGATCCTGCTACCCAAAGAAGCAAAACAACAACAGCCGGGTGACACTTGCCTGACGATGCTGCTACGCCGCGACATTCGGGTTTCGTATCGTCAGGAGCTGAGAGCGCCGTTACGCGACATCTTACAGGGCGAAGAACTGAAGGCCTTGCGTGAACAACTGCGTGCTGCGCATCTGGCCAACAAAAACGAACGACTGTTTGTCGCCCTGCACATGCACGCAGGTGATGGCAACGTCCATACCAACATCCCGGTACATTCGCACAACTACCAGATGTTACAGCAGGCCGACCAGATCGTGGCGCAAGTGATGCAACTGGCGCAATCTCTGGATGGCGTGATCTCCGGCGAGCACGGCATCGGGCTGACCAAAATCAAATACCTGACCGAAGACAAGCTACAAGACTTCGTCGTCTACAAACAACAAGTCGATCCGGAACAACATTTCAACCGGGGCAAACTGATGCCCGACTCCGGGCTGGAACGGGCCTATACACCCTCCTTACAACTGGTCAAACAAGAAGCGATCCTGCTCGAACAAAGCGAACTGGGTGCGCTGAACGACGACATCAAACATTGCCTGCGCTGTGGCAAATGCAAACCGAAATGCATGACCCATGTGCCACGTGCAAACCTGCTGTACTCACCACGTAACAAAATCCTCGGCACCGGCCTGGTGATCGAAGCGTTTTTATACGAGGAACAGACCCGGCGCGGCGTGGCCCTGCAACATTTCGACGAAATGAACGACATAGCCGACCACTGCACCGTGTGCCACAAATGCGAAGCACCCTGCCCGGTGAACATCGACTTTGGCGAAGTCACGATCCGGATGCGCAAAATCCTGCACGACACCGGCAAAAAAAAGCGCAACCTGGGTACCTGGGCGGCGATGCAGTTTCTGAACACCACCCACCCGACCACGATCAAATGGCTGCGCAAAGGGATGATCGACTGGGGCTTCAAAGGCCTCAGCCTGATGCACGACCTGGCGCGGCGCAGCGGCCTGCTGCCGGCAGACCAGCCACCCGCCGCAACCAACGGCAAGATCCAGATCAGCACCGTCGCAGTAGACATGATCCGGCGCCCGATCCGGGTCGAACTGCCGAAACAATCGTACCGGGCCGCACTGGGCCTGGAAAAAGCGGACTACATCCCGATTATCCGCGATCCGGAACGCACCGCAGAACAACACGACGCCGTATTCTACTTTCCGGGTTGTGGCTCAGAACGCCTGTTTTCAGACATCGGCCTGGCAACCATCGCAATGCTGTACCAGACCGGCGCCAGCACCGTGCTGCCACCCGGCTACCTGTGTTGCGGCTACCCACAGACCAGTGCCGGGCAGGCCGCGAAGGGACAACAGATCACCACCGAAAACCGGGTGCTGTTCCACCGGGTTGCGAACACCCTGAACTACCTGAACATCCAGACGGTAGTTGTATCCTGCGGCACCTGCATGGACCAGCTGCTGAAATACGAATTTGAGCAGATCTTCCCCGGCTGCCGGTTACTCGACATCCACGAATACCTGGTCGAACAAGGCCTCAGCCTGGATGGGGTGGACGGCGTGCAATACCTGTACCACGACCCGTGCCACAGCCCGATGAAACAACAGAACCCGATCCAGGTCGCCAGCACCCTGATGGGCAAAGACGTCGCCCTGTCGGATCGGTGTTGTGGCGAAGCTGGCACCCTCGGCACCTCCCGTCCGGACATCGCCAACCAGTTGCGCTACAGGAAACAAGCCGAACTGGAACAAGGCATTCGCGATCTGACCGGCCAGACCCGTGCTGCCGAAGGCCAGGTCAAACTCCTGACCAGTTGTCCAGCCTGCCAGCAGGGACTGACCCGGTATGGCGACGCGACCGGCCTGAAGACCGACTACATCGTAGTGGAAATGGCAAAACACCTGCTGGGCGAAGGCTGGCAGGCACAATTCCTGCAAAAAGCACAACAGGGCGGCGTCGAGCGCGTCCTGCTGTAACGCGCATCAGACCACACCGCACATGATCCGGCTCCACCAGCTCACATTGCAACGTGGCGTACAACGCCTGCTCGACACCGCGACCGTCACCCTGCAGCCACGCCGCAAAATCGCCCTGGTCGGGCGCAACGGCAGTGGCAAATCCAGCCTGTTTGCCCTCCTGCTGGGACAGATCAGCCCCGAAAACGGCGAACTGACCCTGCCCGCCAGCTGCCGCATTGCGCACATGGCACAAGAAATTTCGCACAGCGACCGCACCGCACTCGACTTCGTGCTGGACGGACACACTGCCCTGCGTGAGATACAGGCCCGGATCGCGGCAGCCGAAGCAGCGAACGAAACGATGCAACTGGGCGAACTGTATGCCGAACTGGAAGCACAAGGCGGCTACCATGCCGAACCGCAGGCTGCCGAACTGCTGCACGGCCTCGGCTTCGCCGCGAGCGACCAGCACCGGCCCGTCAGTGAATTTTCCGGCGGCTGGCGCATCCGGCTGAACCTGGCCCGGGCACTGATGCGGCCCTCCGACCTGCTGCTGCTGGACGAACCGACCAACCACCTGGATCTGGACACCATCGCCTGGCTGGAACGCCGCCTGCAACACTACCCCGGCACCCTGATCTGCATCTCACACGATCGCGACTTCATCGACCAGGTCGCCGACGGCATATTGCACCTGACCGGGCAACAACTACACCTGTACAGCGGCCACTACACCGACTTCGAGCGCCAGCGGGCGGCACAGATCGCCACCCAGCAGGCACGCTATGCGCAACAGCAACAACAAATCCGCCAGATTCAGGGCTTTATCGACCGCTTCCGCGCCAAAGCCAGCAAAGCAAAACAGGCGCAGAGCCGCCTGAAACAACTGGCGAACCTGGAACAAATCGCTCAGGTGCAGACCGACAGCCCGTTCAGCTTACAATTCCTGCCTCCCGAACCCCTGTCACAACCGCTGCTCAGCGCACAAGATTTACAACTCGGCTATGCCGACCAACCGGTATTGCGCCAGGTCCACCTGAGCCTGCTGCCGGGCGACCGGATCGGCCTGCTCGGCGTGAATGGCGCCGGCAAATCCACCCTGATCCAGGGCCTGACCGGCGCTCTGACACCGCAAGCCGGAGAAGTGATACACGGCGAACATTGCCGCATCGGCTATTTTGCGCAACACCAACTGGAAGCACTGGATACAGACGCGAGCGCACTGGTGCACCTGCAACGCGCCAAACCAACCGCGACCGACGCACAAATCCGCCAGTTCCTGGGCGGATTCGACTTTCGCGGTGACCAGGCCCTGGTCCCGATTGCACCCTTTTCCGGCGGCGAAAAGGCGCGGCTGGCGCTCGCCCTGATCGTTTGGCAACAACCGAACCTGCTGCTGCTGGACGAACCGACCAACCACCTGGACCTGGAAATGCGCAGTGCCCTGACCCTGGCCCTGCAGACCTTCACCGGCGCCTTGGTCGTCGTCTCGCACGACCGCCACCTACTGCGCCACAGCGTCGACCAATACTGGCTGGTTGCGCAGGGGCGGGTCAGCGAATTTCGCGGCACCCTCGACGAATACGAACCACACACCTCACCTGCCAGCCCGACCACCCGCCAGACAACCCACCCGCCTGCTAAACAACAACGCCAGCAAGCCGCTGCCACCCGCAAGGCACAAGCCGCTATCCAGCGCAAGATCCAGCAAGTCGAACGTCGCATGGAACAACTGGATGCGGAATTACATACCCTCATCACAGAATTAGCAGACCCGACTCTGTACACGACAAACGATAAAGCCAGACTACCGGAACTGACCCAGCGTCAGACGCAACTGCAACACGACCGGGGTGCACTGGATGACGACTGGTTACAACTCCACGAACAACTCACACCATAAACGGCGACCCGGCAATTCTCATGCAGAAAGACATCGTCACCAAAAGCCTGATTGAAGAATTAGCCACCTGCCTGGTGACACGCCTGCTGAAAATACCGGTGATTCCGGGCAGCATTGAATGGCTGAATACCGAACAGCACCGGGTTGAAGACCGGCGCGCTGATATGGTGGTACGTGTACAATCCGGTGCAGATGCGGCACCGGAACTGCTGCATCTGGAAATCCAGAACAACAACCATGCGCAGATGCCGCTGCGAATGCTGCGCTACTACACCGACATCCGGTTACGCTGGCCACAGGAACCACTGCGGCAGTATCTGATTTATACCGGAAAAAAAACACTGAGCATGCCCGCCGGTCTGCCGGAATTCAACTACCACTACGAACTGATTGATATGCGCGCAATTGACTGTGCGCTACTCCTGAGTGAGGATACCCCGGACGCTCTGGTACTTGCGATCTTATGTGATTTTAAGGGGCGTTCCGCGCAGAATATCGTCAGTTACATTATCCAACGACTGTATCAACTGACGCATCAGCAGGATGCGACCTTCCGACGTTACCTGCACATGCTGGAACTGCTGTCAGAAAACCGTGACCTGCAAAACACCGTGAAGGAGACCGAACAAATGCTGACTGACTTTAATATCGAACAACTGCCGTCTTTTCAGATAGCGACTCAAAGAGGGCTGGAACAAGGGCTGGAACAGGGTCGGGAGCTTGAGCGCACAGCAGCACAGGCCAGAGATTATGCAAACAGGCTACACTTTGCGACACAACTGATCGGACAGCTTGACGATCAGCAGATCGCTGAACTGTTTGATTTAACACCACAAACCGTCGCCGCACTGCACTGAGCGAACGATGTTCGCTGCGCGCACCTTACCTCTGCAGACACCATCACGCGGCTTGACGCTGCATCACTACCAGGTAATTCACATCCAGATCCTGTGCGTTCAGGCGATAGCGGCGGGTAAACGGGTTATAAGTCAGGCCAGTCTGCTGTACCAGTTGTAAACCGGCTGTCCGGCTCCAGCGGGCCAGTTCAGATGGGCGAATAAATTGCTGGTAATCATGCGTGCCTTTCGGCAGCAGGCCAAGCACATATTCCGCGCCGATAATCGCAAACAGATACGATTTCAGGTTGCGGTTCAGGGTAGAGAAAAACACCAGACCACCCGGTCGCACCAGATCGTGACAGGCCTGCACCACGGCAACCGGATCCGGCACATGTTCCAGCATCTCCAGGCAGGTGACGACATCAAAAGACTCAGGTTGTGTCGCCGCCAGTTGCTCAGCGGTGGTCTGCTGATAATTCACCGCCAAACCACTTTCTAATAAATGCAGTCGCGCCACACCAAGCGACGCTTCTGCCATATCAATGCCGGTCACCTGCGCACCCGCCGCTGCTATCGGTTCGCACAGCAACCCACCGCCACAGCCCACATCCAGCACCTGCTGCCCTGCCAGGGCTACCTGTTCCTGAATAAAACCGAGGCGCAACGGATTGATCTGATGCAACGGCTTGAATTCACTGGTCGGATCCCACCAGCGACTGGCTAGCTGCGCAAATTTTTCGATCTCACCCGCATCTACATTCGATGATTCTGACATCATGTCTCCCTGACTAAGGTGGACAATACCGATAAATCCGCCACCTGCAAAAATAATTGTGCCGCCTGGTGCAATAAAGCCAGCCGGTTCTGGCGCAAGGCGGGTTCCTCTACCATGACCATCACTTCTGCAAAGAAGCGATCCACTGGCACATGTAGCTGCGCCAGCACCGACAACATCGCTGCATAATCACCTGCCAGGGGCTGCAGAGCCTGTGCTGTGTGCTGCAATTGTGCAGAGAGTTGGTGCTCTGCCGGTTCAATGAGCCGGTCGGTATCAATCGCAGCCGCTGCCTGTACACCCGCCTTTTTCAGCACCTGGGTAATCCGTTTATGTACCGCCGCCAGCGCTGCCGCCTCCGGAGCATGAGCAAAAACCCGGATCGCCTGCACCCGCTGCTCAAAATCAACCAGCGTCGCAGGCTGTACCGCAGCCACTGCCTGCGTAATCGACTTGCTGATGCCAGCCTCCTGATATAACCCATATAGCCGCTGCAACATAAATGTTTCGACCTGATCAGTTACCCCGGATTCAGTCAGACGTTCTGCTAACTGTGCCTGAGCAGCTTGAATCAGCTCGGTTAACGACACCGGCAGTGCCTGCTCACGCAAGATGCGCAGCACACCCAGCGCGGCACGCCGCAATGCAAATGGATCCCTATCCCCAGTCGGTGCCTGACCAATACCAAAGATACCAACCAACGTATCCAGGCGATCTGCCAGTGCAATCGCCACACCTGCCTGGCTTTGTGGCAGCACGTCGCCGGCGAAACGTGGCAGATAAAATTCGGTCAACGCCTGCGCCAGTTCCGCCGACTCACCATCCCGCAACGCCTGGTAACGACCCATCACCCCTTGCAGGCTGGGAAATTCCTGCACCATCTGTAACATCAGATCGCACCGGCTCAGGTGCGCTGCCCGTTCCGTCAGGGCAACATCGCCGCCGATCACTGTGGTAATCCGGCTCGCCAGATGTGCCACCCGTTCAGTCTTATCCGCCAGGGTACCCAGTTGTTCCTGAAACACCACCTGCTGTAATGCCGTCTGGTGATCTGCCAGCCGCTGCGTGCCATCCTGTTGCCAGAAAAATTGTGCATCGGCCAGGCGTGGCCGCATCACTCTCTCATACCCGGCCCGTACCTGTTCAGGATCGCGACTGTCAATATTTGCCACCGCAATAAAATAGGGTTGCAGCGCGCCCTGCGCATCAAATACCGGCACAAACTTCTGGTGCTGCTGCATGCTGGTGATCAGGGCTTCATCCGGCAATGCCAGATACTCCGCCGCAAAACGACCCATGATCGCTACTGGCCACTCGTTCAGGGCAGTGATTTCATCCAGTAAGCCTTCATCAGATCCGGCGACCAGGCCCAGTTCAGCCGCTGCTGCGGCCACTTGCGCCTGAATACGTGCCCGCCGCGTGGCAAGGTCAGCCACCACCCGGCCCTGATTTTCCAGCACAGAGGCATAATCTGCCGGTGCGGATAACCGGATCAGTTGCGGATGATGAAACCGATGGCCGCGCGTCTCGCGTCCGGCATCTATCCCGAACAAGGTACAGGCGACCACATCCTGGCCAAGCAACAATACCAGCCAGTGGACCGGGCGCACAAAACTGTCTTCACTCTCGCCCCAGCGCATGCGCTTCGGAATCGGCAGGCGACGCAGGGCCTGCGCTACCATGGCTGGCAACAGGTCAGTCGTCGCCTGACCCGGCTGCACCTGTTCATATTGTAACCAGCGCCCTTTCGAGGTCTCCAGTACATCCAGCTGATCTACTGCCACACCACAGGATTGAGCAAACCCCAGCGCCGCCCGGGTCGGATTGCCCGCCGTATCATAGGCAGCCTGCCAGGCCGGGCCACGCCTGTGCTGACGTCGTTCTGGCTGCCGTCGAGCGACGTCACGTATCAGCACCGCGAGCCGCCGAGGTGTCGCATACGGCACCAGCTCACCATGCGCAATCTCTGCCGCCTGCAGCTCTGCTGCGAACTGTGCAACCAGTGCAGCAGACAACCGAGGTAAGGCTAGCGGGGGTAGTTCTTCCGTCCCCAGCTCAAATAACAGGTCAGCTTGTTCAGTCATGGCTAGCTCCGGTCGCAGCCAGTAACGGAAATTGCAGGCGCTCACGCGCGGCGTAATACGCCTGAGCCACCGCACGCGCCAGGGTGCGTACCCGCAGAATGTAACGTTGCCGCTCAGTTACCGACACGGCACGGCGCGCATCCAGCAGATTAAACGCATGCGAGGCCTGCAATACCTGTTCATACGCCGGTAACGGCAGGTCTGCTGCCACCAATTGCTGCGCCGCAACTTCACATTGCGCAAACTGTTGTTGCAGCACAGTCACGTCCGCCAGTTCAAAATTGTATGTCGACTGTTCAATTTCATTCTGCCGGAACACATCTCCATAGGTGATCACACCCTGTTCAGTACGCGCCCAGATCAGGTCATACACCGAGTCTACGCCCTGCAGATACATCGCGATGCGTTCTAAACCATACGTAATCTCGCCACTGACCGGCCGACAGGCCAGACCGCCGACCTGCTGAAAATAGGTGAACTGAGTCACTTCCATCCCGTTCAGCCAGACTTCCCAGCCCAACCCCCAGGCTCCCAGTGTCGGCGACTCCCAGTTATCTTCGACAAACCGGATATCCTGCGTCAGGTTGTCAATCCCGAGCAGAGTCAGTGAGTCCAGATACAGTTGCTGAATGTCCGGCGGCGATGGCTTCAGCAACACCTGAAACTGATAATAATGTTGCAACCGGTTCGGGTTTTTGCCATAACGCCCGTCCGTCGGACGACGCGATGGTTGCACATAGGCACTGCGCCAGGGCTCCGGGCCAATAGCACGCAAAAAAGTCGCACTGTGAAAGGTACCAGCTCCCATCGGCTGGTCATACGGCTGCACTACCACACACCCTTGCTCAGCCCAGTAACGCTGCAACGTAAAGATGAGTTCCTGAAAAGTCATAATCTCTGGCATAATCCCTCGTAATTTTTCCTGTCATGACGCCGGAGCAGCCAATGTACCCGACCCGACCTGTTGTTACGACACGCATTACCTCACGCATCAGCCTGATCTGCCTGCTAATCTGCCTGCAAGGTTGCCTGAGCCTTTCCGTCACTCGCTACGACCACACCACCTATGTCAACCTGACGCGCCTGAAGGCAGAAACCACGTTGCTACTCAACCGCTTCGACCAGGCGGCAGTCAGTGACACGCAACCTGCCATCGATACTACCACGTTGAATCTGCAGGCCGCTTATGAGTATGAAGTTGGTAAAGGTGAAAAGAACCATGGTACGGTAAAACAGTTTGACCGGATTATGCAACTGTTCCGGCAGGATGTAACCGATTATCAGGAAAATGGCCCAGGTGCGTTTGGCAAAAGCTACTTTCAGGAGGCCGCCAGCACGCTGGGTCAGGCATTTGATATCGTCATCGCCACCGAAAACAGCAAAAACCCGGATTAAGGATCCTGAATCATGAGTGCATTCAATCAATTCATTGATGGCCTGCAAGATAATGGCAAACTGCTCGCCAAAACTGAGCTGAAACAACTGGTCAGTACTGCGAAGCAGGACAATTCTGACTTCGTGCGCCTGCAGGCAGAAAACCTGGAACGCTGGACCAGCATGCTGGAAGAAGGTGACTTGTCTGCACAAGGCTACAAAAAACTGGTCAGCAAAATGGAAGTACTATCTGAACTGGAAAAAATCAAGCTGAGTGTCCAGGCGAAGGCGAGTGCACAACGTCTGGCTGATGGTATTCAGGAGCTGGTGGTCAAAGGGCTATTTAACCTCATCTGACCGCAACAAGCGCCTGCAATGATGCATTCGGGCCAGATACTTCGTAATGTATGGCATCTTCAGCAAACCCAATGATGTGTGAAGCCTGACACACCGACTTCATAAATGGCGGAGGACCGTAAAGATACATACATATGGCTTTCCACAGACTCGTCCAGAGTAGAAATGTCCGTAGGGGCATGCACTGCAAACTTATCGCCGACCTGTAAGTTATGCGTGTACTGAGGAACAACGCCATAATCTTCGCACTTGGTGGTAACCCGATAAACAGATTCACCGGCGAAGTCGAATAGGGAGTAGTAGTGGATTTCTGCATAATCACTGTTCTCAGGTTGTACTTTAGTATTAATATACTGACCATTCTGTCTGAGAATACTATGTGAATTTCAGCAAGTCGAAGCTATCTTTTTTGGCAGCCATTGATACCAGGGTTTACAAAACCATTCACTGTGTCGCCTGCTGTATCTGGCTGCTGCTGTCCGCACAAAGTGTCATAGCCGCACCTGATGCTGAGCAACGCTACGGCCCGGTGCAAGCTAACGAAACGCTCTGGCGGATCGCCACCAGACTATGCCCGCCGGATGTCAGTACAGCGCAGATGGCGGTCGCACTGCAACAGGCAAACCCACACGCCTTTGTCGATGGTGACATCCATCAGCTACTGGCTGATACTGTCTTGCGGATTCCTCCTCTGGCTGATATCCGCCGCATCAGCCCGGCTGAAGCAGCTGTACAGTTGCAGGAGTCTCAACCAGACCCTGCTCCATTACCCGTTCCCCCTGTACCCAACCCGGCCCCGTCTCTCTCCATGCCTGTTCCGGCACAAGCCAATTCATCACCCACCGATCAACCTTTGTTGCTGCCCTGGATATTCTGGATAAGTGGCATTACCTGCTGTCTGGTGCTGTTGTTCAGCCTCATCATATGGCGCAGACGAACACAAGAACGCCCCTATCCAGCTGCTTTTGCGGCTTCTGCAACACTCACCCCGATTCCCGTACCTGCCCGCACACAACCCGCCTGGCTAGTGTCATCAGAACAAAATGAAGCCCTGATCGCTGAGGTGCCTGCAGAAAATACGCTGACATTAGCGCCACCGAATACATCCATGGAAAACACGCATCAGATTGCCGGTATTCAGGTCGAGGAATATCCTGACACCGAACCGGTTTCACCTGTGCGGCCTTAGCAGGTGGCTACGACGCATGAATAAGTGATACAGCACTGGTATCACGATCAGGGTAAGCACAGTTGAAAACGCCAGCCCCCAGGTGATAGCGGTTGCCACCGGGCCCCAGATCAGCGATTTGCCACCCAATCCGGTGGCAAGCGAGAACAGTCCGGCGATCGTGGTCAGGGAGGTGATCAGAATCGGGATCACCCGCCGCCGTGCGGCATATAAGGTGGCATGTATCAGGCTCATGCCGCTGCGCAGGCGCGCATTGCCGGCAGAGATCAGCACAATCGCTGCATTCACGGCGATCCCGGCCAGGGCCACGACGCCGTACAGGGTATACAAGCTGAGTGGATTCTGCGAAACCAGCAAGCCGTAGGTAACGCCGGTAAATGCCATCATCACGGTCGACAGAATAATCAGTGGCTGAAAATAGCTGCGGAACTGGGTGCCCAGAATCGCATACATCACGCCCAACCCGGCGATGAACAGAATCAGCATGCTGTCCAGGCTTTCTTCGATATCGTCCAGCTCTCCACTGAAGTCGAGATTAATATCCGGATAATCTGCTTGCTCCGCTTGCCAGGCTGTCATGATCTGTGCGTTCGCAGTGCGGGTATCCAGGCCGCCTTCTGCCAGGTCGGCTTCCACTGTAATCGCACGGCGGAAGTTATGATGACGAATGTTACCCAGCCCCGGCTCGCGGGTGGCTTCCACCAACGTGTGTAACGCAACACTGCCTCCTTGTGGCAGAGGGATCTGATAATCCAGCAACCCGGCAATATCCTGCAACGGTGGCTGGTCGCCACGCACCCGCACTTCCAGCTTTTCGCCATCATGCCGCATTTCGCTGACGATCAGCCCGTCAACCAGCAGCTGTAATGTGCGATTGATCTCCAGCGGGTTCAGCCCGGCCTGATGGATTGCTTCTGCATCCAGCCGCAACACCAGCTCACTGCGCCCTTTGCTGGCATCATCCTCTACGTCGATAATGTCCGGCATCGTGCGCAATATCGCTTGTAACCGATCCGCTGCGGCACGGATTTCAGCATATTCATCACCCCGGACTTTAATGCTGATCGGCTTCGCAGTTGGTGGCCCTCCAGCCAACCGCAGGAAGGAGACCCGCAATGGCCCGGGCACGGATTCCACTGCCTGACGCATATCTTCCGTCATCGCCTGCACAGTCCGCAGTTCCGGAGTTTTCGGATTCAAGCCGACCATGATCTGACCTACATGGTCGCCCAGACGCGGGGCTGTTTCGGTAAACATGTTCCCGGCATAGCTGACAACGGCTCGCGCTTCACCCGGTCGCAGACTGCGCTGCACCACAGCTTCGATCTGCTCAACCTTCGCCAGGGTATTCTCCAGCGGCGTTTCCGGCGGCATTTCAACGTTTACATAAAATAGCCGGATCGTATCCGCCGCAAAAAAATTGACCTGTACCCAACCGTTGGCAAAACCTGCAATCGCCGTGACAAACACCGCAAAAACCAGGGTCAGGGTTAAAATCTTGTGGCGCAATACTTTGATCAGTAGACGCACATACCGAATCTGAATCGCCCGGGTAAGCCGCTCGCGTAATTGCTGCACCCGGGAAGGCTGGCGAAAGTTGACCTTTGCGCCAATCACATGCGCTGGCAACATCCAGAAGGACTCGATCAGCGAGATCGCCAGACCGGTCACCACCACCAATGGCACAACCCGCATAAAATCACCCAGGATGCCGGGCAGGATGATCAGCGGGCCGAATGCCGCCATGGTGGTAAGTACGGCAGCAGTCACTGGTGCGGCGACTTCACGCAACGCTGCCAGGCTGGCACTGAGCGCATCCATGCCACGTTGCAGCCGGTAATAAATCGCCTCAACCACCACTACGGCATCGTCCACCAGCATCCCCAGCACAATCACCACGCCGAGCAACACCATCACATTCAGCGTCTCGCCGGTCAGCGACAGAATCCAGAAGGTGCCGGCCAGAATAAACGGAATCCCGATCGCGGTCAGCAACGCAATGCGGGTGCCGAGAAACAACCAGGCAACCAGCAATACTAGTAACAACCCGATCAGGGCATTGGTCTGCATCAGATCAATCGCATTGCGGGTAATCAGTGTCTGATCATCAATCAGTACCAGCTCAATACCTGTGCTGGCCGACAGCGGCCCGCGTGCCGCCAGATAGGCGTTAATCCGTTCGACCAGATCCAGTGTGTTCGCATTCGCCTTTTTCATGATACCGAGCAGCACTGCCGGGCGGCCCTGATATTGCGTCAACTGACTCGGTTCACTACGCCCGCGCTGCACCTGCGCCACCTGGCCCAGGGTGATCTCACTGTCTGCACCCACAATCGGGCGCGAGGCCAGATAGGCCGGTTCCGCATTCGAGCCGACCAGCCGTACCAGCCAGTCCTGCTCGCCGAGGCGTACATCACCCGCGGCGATATCCTGAAAAAAAGCCCGCACCGTATCTGCAATCTGCCCGGGTGTCAGGCGCAGTCTTTCCAGTTCTTCCGGCGCAAATAACACCTGCAATTCCGGCTCCGGCAGGCCGATCGGATCTACCCGATCCACCCCCTTCAGGCGCTCAATTTCTTCTTTGATGTTCTTTGCCTGGCGCCGCAGATCTTCATCCAGCGCCTGCCCGACAATCGCGACTGTCGCCGCCGGAAACGCATTCGCACTGGTAATCTCCAGAATCTGCGGATCAGTGGCTGCCTCCGGCAATTCATCTTCACGATTCTGAATACCGCGCCGCAGATCCGAGATTCGTTTGTCAAAAGTACGTTGATCAATATCCTGAAAACGCACCAGGATACTGGACACGCTGGTGCGCGAATTTGAGGTGATGAACTTGATATCCGCAATCTGCTCAATCGCATCTTCCAGCGGATCAGTCACTTGTTTTTCGACATCCAGCGCACTCGCGCCCGGCAATACCGTAGTGATCACAATCCAGTTAAAATTGATCGTCGGATCCTGCTGACGCGGCAACTGGTGATACGATAACAAACCGATCACCAGTACCAGAATAAATGTCAGATTTGCCAGGACATGATTACGATATAAGACCTGCAGAAAAGCACTCATGGGGTCACCTGAATCGTGTCACCATCCTGTAACCGCTGTCGGCCTGCCACAATCAATACCGTCTCAGGCGGCAAATCCACCACGACCGGCTGACCCTCCTGTGCCTGTGCCAGTGCGATAAAACGCGCCTGACCCTGCTGAGCGACAAAAATACCCAGCTGTCCGTCACGCCGCACCAGATAATGCGCCGCCAGTACCGGCTGAGTACTGTGCCAGATAAGGCGACCAGCCGCTCCGATATCCGCAACTCGTTCCGCCGTACTGAACAGCAGCCGCGCCTCGCGGGTACGGGTACGCTCATCCACCAGCGGCAACAAGGTTCGCAACTGCACCGGATAGTCCTGCTCCTGATAACGAAACCGCATCGCCTGTCCGGCGCGCAGGGCTGCGACCGCACTCGGGCGTAACTCAGCCCGCACTTCGCGCTGGTCGAGCTGCACCAGTTCCAGCAACGGCGTACCCGGCGTCGCATAGCCACCGACACTGCCCAACCGCTGGCTGACCAGCGCTGCGAACGGTGCCCTGATCTGACAATGCTGCACCGACAATTGAGCCAGATCCTGCTGCACCTGTTGCGCCTGCACATCGGCACTGGCGGTATTCACCGCCAGCCGCCGCTGTTCCAGAACCTCGTTGCTGACACTGCCCTTACGCCGCAGATTCTGCGCCCGCTGTAACTGCGACCGTGCAAAACGCAACTGCGCCTGCGCTCGCTGCAACGCCGCTCCGGCAGCCTGCACCTGGGCCTGATGCGTCCGGCAATCCAGCTCGACCAGAACCGCATCTGCGGCCACCACCTCGCCAACCTGTACCAGCAGGCGCAGGATCTGACCACTGACCTCAGCGGCCACCTGTGGTCGGTTCAGCGGCTTCACCTGCGCTGGTGCACTAAACACCTGCGGCGTCACCAACTCGCCCAGGACTGCCGTACTCACCGGCACCGCCGCTTGTACCGAACCGATAACCCCCAGACAGACCAACCCCCACAACCGAATACTCACGTCACAATATCCTCTACCGAAACAGTCACAACCTGATACGATGCAAACTTCTGATCCCGACAGACAACTGATCATCAGCTTGTCTGTACAACGCCTGATTCTGCAACAAAAACATCAGGTACGATACCAGTTTCCGGTGTCCACTGCACGTCATGGCGCCGGACAACAGGCCGAATCCGGCTGCACCCCAACTGGCCGCCATGTAATACACCGCAAAATCGGTGCCGGCTGCCCGGTGAACACCGTGTTTACCGGACGCATCAGACAAGCTGAACGCTACTCAGCTGCCCTGGCGGCACGCCATCCCGAACGCGACTGGATCCTCACCCGCATCCTGTGGCTGGCCGGTTGTGAGCCAGGACACAATCAGGGCGGTACGCAAGACACATTGGCGCGTTATATCTATATTCACGGCACACCCGACACAGAGCCAATGGGCATACCCAAATCACACGGCTGCATCCGGATGCGCAACCGAGACATCATCACGCTGTTCGATCAGGTAGATGAAGGCACACCCGTGTCTGTTATTGCATAACAAGCACTTCCTCACATATCCAATACACTGTTACACCAACTCATTATGCTGACCCGCCGCGATAACGCCCACGCCCGCTACAGTGCTATGTTGACTAGTTGGTTGTTGCTGATCACTATCCTGCTCAGCACAGCCGCACCAGCAAATCCGCTGCCTCTGCCCCCCAAACTGAAGGCCGGTAGCTACCTGCTGCTGGCACCGCAGAGCGGCCAGATACTTATCAGCCACAATCCAGATCAACGTCTCCCTCCAGCCAGCCTGACCAAAATCATGACGGCTTACCTGGTTTTTCAATCCATACAGCAGGGTAGTCTTAAACCGGATGATCTGGTGCACGTCAGCAAAAAGGCCTGGCGTACGCCCGGCTCACGCATGTTCATCGAAGTGAACAGCCAGGTTAGTGTGCAGGATTTGTTGCGCGGCCTGGTGGTACAGTCCGGCAACGATGCTGCCGTCGCCCTAGCCGAACACATCGCCGGAGATGAAGCAAATTTTGCCCGCATGATGAATAACCAGGCACAACAGCTCGGCTTGCAGAATACACACTTTATGAATGCAACCGGGCTACCGGACGACAATCATTACAGCACTGCCCGCGATCTGGCCCGTATCACTGATGCCACCATTCAACACTACCCGGAACAATATGCGCTATATGCTGAAAAAACCTACACTTACAACAACATCAGTCAACGCAACCGCAACACCCTGTTATGGCGCGATGCCAGCGTTGATGGCGTAAAAACCGGGCATACTCAGGCCGCCGGGTATTGTCTGATCGCTGCGGCTGAACGAGACGGCATGCGTCTGATCTCCGTCATCCTCGACGCAGATAGCAAAGCACAACGCCTGAAAGAAAGTCAGGCACTGCTCAACCACGGCTATCGGTTTTATCGCACCCATCAGGTATACACCGCAGAACAAACCGTTCACCAATCTCGCGCCTGGTACGGCACCACTGAACAGATACCAGTTGGTCCGGCACATACAGTCAGTGTCACTATTCCACGCGGACAATATGACCAACTGCAATCTCAGATCACGATGGGCGCTCCGCTACACGCCCCAATCCAAAAAGGCCAGTTCCTGGGTACCTTGACCCTCACACTTGCAGAACAAACCCTGAAAACTATCCCACTGATCGCTCTGCAGGATCTACCCGCAGGCAACCTGTGGCGTCAAGCGATAGACCGAACCCTGCAACTACTGGAGTAACTTATGCCATTAGCTTACCTGAATGGCAACTATCTGGATCAAGCCGACGCACACCTGCCGCTTACTGACCGTGGGCTGTTATTCGGTGACAGCATCTACGAAGTGATTCCGGTATATCACGGACAACCATTTCAAGCCAGAGCCCACCTGGCACGCCTGCAACAGGGTCTGCGAGCGATTCATATCACTAACCCACTCAGCCAGGATGATTGGTTACAAGTGATCAGCACCCTGAGTGCAGATAACCCGGCTCCGGCGCAGTCAATCTATTTGCAAGTAACACGTGGTGCCTATCCAGAACGGGCACATAAACTACCGGCGCAGCCACAACCAAACTTTTTTGCATTCAGCAAAATATTGCACACACCAGATCCACATATCCAGACCCATGGCCTGCATACAATCACACAGCCGGATGTCCGCTGGCATCACTGCGACCTGAAAACCACCAACCTGCTGCCGAATGTGCTCGCACTGGCAACTGCCCACGAACAAGGCGCAGATGATGCGATCCTGGTACGAGATGGCGTTGCGCGCGAAGGCACCTCCAGCAATCTGATCGCGATACTGGATGGCGTCCTGACCACCTCGCCGGATAATCCACTCCTCCTGCCAGGCGTCACCCGCAACCTGATCCTGCGCCTGGCGGCTGAAGCGGGCATACCCTGTGCCCGACGCGACATCCACATCGACGTACTGCCACAGGCTGACGAAATCTGGCTGACCAGCTCGACACGCGAGATCGCCCCAGTGACACGTCTCGACCAGCAACCTGTCGGCGACGGCACCCCTGGGCCAGTCTGGCAACAGATCAATACCTTGTATCAAGCGGCAAAAACCCAGCCTGACAACAGATGAAAGAAGCTGGTTTCCAATTTCCCTGCGACTACACCATCAAAGCGATGAAAGAAGCTGGTTTCCAATTTCCCTGCGACTACACCATCAAAGCGATGGGACGCAATGACGATACCTTCCCGGCGCATATCATGCGTCTGCTGGAACCCCATACCGGTCCGGTTGCGCCGGAACAGATCACCTGCAAGCCCAGCCGCAGCCAACGTTACCTGTCCGTCAGCGTCACGATCCAGGCACACAGCCATACTCAATTGGATGCGATCTACCAAGATCTGACGGCAGATTCAGCTGTTCTGATGCGCCTGTGACCCTCATCGAACGCCACCTCGGACAGCGCCCCTATCTGGCGACCTGGCGGGCGATGCAAGACTTTACCAACCAACGCACACCAGACACTCCCTCCGAACTGTGGGTGGTTGAACACCCACCAGTCTATACCCAAGGCCAGGCCGGCAAAGCCGAACATCTGCTCGAACCCGGCGGCATTCCCGTCATCCAGACCGATCGTGGTGGCCAGATCACTTATCACGGCCCGGGCCAGATCGTGATCTACCTGCTGCTGTCACTGCGAGAAACCGGGCTCGGTGTACGCGCCCTGGTCAGCGCGATGGAACACAGCCTGATCCAGCTACTGGCACAATATGGTGTCACCGCCACCGCAGACCCCAATGCGCCCGGTGTGTATGTTGAGGGCGCCAAAATCGCCGCACTCGGCCTGCGCGTGCGACGCGGCTATACCTACCACGGTCTGGCGTTGAACGTCGATATGGATCTGTGCCCGTTCACCCGGATCAACCCATGTGGCTATCCTCACCTGACCGTTACCCAAACCAAAGACCAGGGCATTAAAGCCACCCAAGCCACACTTATTCATCAGCTTATCGACCAACTCAGAACCCACTTGGGCTAGCAGCACTCTGACTCGCAAATAACTTTGCGAGTCAGAGCATATGTCACCAGGTTACAACTACATTTCAGGTATTACGGTTGAAAGCACCATCCTGATCTCAACCCGGTGCCCGATGACCTGATCCTGACAGCATACCAGTGAAAGTCACCGCGTTGTCATTTCCCACTGCCAGCTCAGGCAATACGACAATAGTTAACCACTATACTGTCAGAAACGATGGTGTAGTGGTCTAATAATCTCGTACCCTATGAAGAGTGAATCCACCCCCACCCCTC